>NZ_JBFBHE010000014.1:0-1021 GCF_040685055.1 Paenarthrobacter sp. NPDC089307 | reverse complement strand
ACCCGGGAGGGTGTGGGAGAGTAGGACACCGCCGGACACACATTAGCAAGAGCCCCGACCACACGGTCGGGGCTCTTCGCACTTAAAACAACACCCGGAAACCAGAACACCACCCAAACAACCAACCAGCCACTACCGCCGTCGCTCGTGCCAACGACTGGTGTTGGCTTCCCGGCTTAATGACTCGTAGGGGTCTTCTGTGGGATTTCCCACCAGGCCGCCCGTTCCCGTTGGGTGTGTTCTTCCGACCGAAGGCGGGCCGCTACGAGGTGGCAGTCTTGGCCGTCTTGGCAGCGGCTTTTGCGGCTTGTTTGCTGGCGCGGACTTTGACGAGGGAGTCCGGGCCGATGATGTCGGCGACGGAGAGGTAGGTCCCGTCCTGACCGTAGGGGGAGGCCGCTTCCCGCCAACCTGGAGCTGTCAGGCCGTACTGTTTGCCGAGCAGCGCCAGGAAGATTTTGGCTTTTTGTTCTCCGTAGCCGGGTAATGCCTGAAGTCTGCGGAGCACTTCGGGGCCGTCCGGGTTTCCCTTGGTCCAGATAGCCGCTGCGTTGCCGTCCCAGTCGTTGTGTACGGTGGCGGCGAGGGCTTGGACCCTGCCGGCCATGGAGCCCGGGAAGCGGTGCACGGCAGGTTTGTCCTTGAAGAGCTCGACGAAGCTCTGCGGGTCCTGTTCTGCGAGAACTCCAGGGTCCAAGGTTCCGAGCCGGCTGCGGATCTTCTCGGGGCCAGCGAATGCCGATTCCATAGTGACTTGTTGGTCCAGGAGCATGCCGGTGAGCAAGGCAAAAGGATCCTCGCTGAGCAGCTGGTCCGCGGCGGCGTCGCCGGTGATGTGCAGTTCCATGCCTCCCATCCTGCCACCGGCCCGGCCCCGGGTCACGGTTGTGTTCGACGGCGGTTGGTTGGGTTTTTGGGGGTGTGTGGGGGTGGGGTTTGGGGTGGATTTGCGTTGGGGGTGTGGGGCGTGTATTGTTTTCTGAGTCGCCGGGTGCGAAACGGAAAGCCGGAAGGTGTGTAC
>NZ_JBFBHE010000013.1:0-1356 GCF_040685055.1 Paenarthrobacter sp. NPDC089307 | reverse complement strand
CGCGTTGACTCATGGAAAAGGTCCGTGGAACTGGATACGTTGCCTCATTGAAAAAGGTCCGGTTGAGGTTGGTCGCGGACATCCTTGAGGGATGGGTTTGACGATGAGCCAGCGCAGGGCCGTCACTGTGATCAAAGCACGTGCTTACGCCCGGGGAACGCGCGCCGAGAAGGTCCGGATCCTTGATGAGTTGGTGGAGTTGACGGGTTGGAATCGGGATTATGCCCGGCGTGCGTTGCGAAAGGCGCAGGAGCTCAGGCCCGTGCGGACCCGGCCGGCTCCGGTGCCGGTGTATGGTCCACGGATCGTGGAGGCCTTGGTGGTGTGCTGGGCCGTTCTGCGCGCTCCGGCGGGCAAACGTCTGGCCCCGATGCTGCCGGTTCTGGTTCCCATGCTTCGTCGTGATGGTGAGCTGTCCTTGAATGATGATGAAGCGGTGTTGTTGATGCGGATGAGCGCCGCGACGATTGACCGGAAGCTGGCACCGGAGCGAGCGAAGTTGGTGTTGCGTGGGCGCTCCCATACCAAGCCGGGGTCGCTGTTGAAGTCACAGATCCCAATCCGCACCTGGGCTGAATGGGACGGTGCGGTCCCTGGATTCGTGGAGATCGACTTGGTGGGCCATGAAGGCGGCGTGGCATCGGGACAGTTCTGTTTCACGCTGACGGTCACCGATATTGCCACCGGCTGGACGGTGAACCGGTCCGTGCCGAACAAGGCCCAGAAATGGGTGTTCGAGGCCCTGCAGTATGCACTGGATCGGTTCCCGTTCCCCATCGTGGGGATCGATTCGGACAACGGCACCGAGTTCATCAACGATTACATGCTCGAGTACTGCCATGCCCAGCAAATTACCTTCACCCGTTCCCGGCCAGGGAACAAAAACGACGGCGCACATGTGGAGCAGAAGAACTGGGCCCGGGTCCGCGAGCTCGTTGGTTACTACCGGTACGACACCCCGGCGGAACTGGCCAAGCTCAACGAGATCTGGGACCTAGATGCACTCTTCACGAACTACCTGCTGCCCCAGCAGAAACTCCTCTCGAAAACCCGCCACGGTGCGAAAGTCGTGAAGAAACACGACCATGCCCTCACCCCGCACCAACGCGCCGCCGCGCACCCCGGAGCCCGGAAAAGAGCCGTTATCGGCATGAACGCCACGTTCAAACGGATCAAACCCGCCGCCCTGTCCCGGCAGATCCTCGCCCTCACCAGCGAACTCGAAACCCTCGCCAAAGCAAAAGCACCGGCACGGGACTACAAAACCAACACCTGGTTCAACAAGCCCCTGAACCGGACCTTTTCACATGAGGCAACGAAGCCGACTTCCCGGACCTATTGACGTGAGGCAACAGG
>NZ_JBFBHE010000012.1:0-1637 GCF_040685055.1 Paenarthrobacter sp. NPDC089307 | reverse complement strand
ACACGGGGGTGCGCAGCAACCTGGCATAAATTCAACCAATCAAAAAACAATCGGTATCAACAAACTTGGCACACTATTGAGTTCTCAAACAACAGACCCCCCAAAACATCACCCCGACCGGAACACCACACAAAGCAGCGCACCACAACAGGGCCATTGGAAAAGAAGAGTTATTTTTGGCCGCCTACCGAACCGTACACACCTTCCGGCTTTCCGTTTCGCACCCGGCGACTCAGAAAACAATACACGCCCCACACCCCCAACGCAAATCCACCCCAAACCCCACCCCACATACCCCCAAAACCCCACCCAACCGCCGTCGAACACACCACCACCACACAGCCGTGACCCGGGCCCCGCCCGGTGGGAGGACGGGTCACCTTAGGGCTGTGCGAGTAGCCCCATCAGAACGTTCTCTACATATCCGGCACCCATTAGTCCGTCTTCGGGCTTTCCCTCATTGTCGCCACCAGGGGCTGTCTCCTCGCCCAAGCGCCAACTGGGGTCGGAGTCGTCGTAATGCACCCGAATTGACCGGCCAGTAATCAGTTCCGTCCGCGCGAAGACGGGCAAGTGCCACTCCTCCGGTACCCAGCCCAGCACGGAGCCAAGCACCTCCCACGCTCCTTGCTTCAGGCCCAGAGAGCTGAACCTTCCGATGAGGACGGAGTCGTTCGGAGAGAGGCTTTTCACTTCTGGGAGGCTCGGGACCTGCGCCCACTTCGGGGCGAAGAAGTAGCCGAGCAAAATTCCTTGCGAGCTCATTCGAGCGACGAGCCCTAAGCCATAACCGCCGTCATTCAGGGGCGCCGCAAGAGGCCTACCGGACCATGGCTCGGCTTTGCCACTACTCTCAGTGTTTGATCGGAAGTCTTCGGGTACCTGCCTGGTTATCAGCCCGCTGTAAATAGCATCGGGCATGGAGTCCCCGGGATCTCCCATAGCCATGCTGGGAGTTCGGTAAGCACGGGAATCTTCCTCTCGCAACGTAATAGAGTGCGGAGTCTGAGCGGTTCTTGAGGTGAGAGGACTGATCGGGATGCGGCAGACCGTCGTCGAGCACTTCGCCCCTGCGTGCTTGGAAGGCCGCCCGCCGGCGGAGGTCATCGCCATGCTGGAAGCACAGGTGGAGGAGAATCCGTGGCGCAAGAAGACCGTCCCTTGCTGGCCTTGGCCCGCCTAACGGAGTCGCCGCCGGGACCCCTCGGCTCGGCCAGGATTGCCACCGCTAGTCAAGAGGCGGTACTTGGGTTCAGTTGGAGGCCTCGAACGCGGCCCTGGGCGCCTTGGCAATCAGCCGATATCGGCCAGGAGCTGATAACAACAGCGTTCGACGCCGGGTCGCCCACCTTTGGGCTCAACGGGCGGCTGATTCGTATGCAAGCACTGTGCGCCGTCAATGACACCAGCTCGCTCCGAACAGGGCTCCGGAGAAGTTGATCTCTGAGTTGTCGGAGTTCTTTTCGGGTTAGGCCCCCGGGGGTTTTCGGGCTGCGCTGAACCGGCCGGTCTTCGGGCCGCGCTGGCTTGGTGTGGTTTCCGGGTGTGGTGTTGTTTTTAAGTGCGAAGAGCCCCGACCGTGTGGTCGGGGCTCTTGCTAATGTGTGTCCGGCGGTGTCCTACTCTCCCACACCCTC
>NZ_JBFBHE010000011.1:0-5382 GCF_040685055.1 Paenarthrobacter sp. NPDC089307 | reverse complement strand
GCACCCCCGTGTGTGGTGGTCTGGTTTTCAGCTGGTTTCGAATTTTGTGCAGCCGCGTTCTACCGTTATTTCCGGTGGGTGTGGTTGTGTCTGTTTGATTTTTTGTTTTCAACGGAGAGTTTGATCCTGGCTCAGGATGAACGCTGGCGGCGTGCTTAACACATGCAAGTCGAACGATGATCCCAGCTTGCTGGGGGATTAGTGGCGAACGGGTGAGTAACACGTGAGTAACCTGCCCTTGACTCTGGGATAAGCCTGGGAAACTGGGTCTAATACCGGATATGACTCCTCATCGCATGGTGGGGGGTGGAAAGCTTTTGTGGTTTTGGATGGACTCGCGGCCTATCAGCTTGTTGGTGGGGTAATGGCCTACCAAGGCGACGACGGGTAGCCGGCCTGAGAGGGTGACCGGCCACACTGGGACTGAGACACGGCCCAGACTCCTACGGGAGGCAGCAGTGGGGAATATTGCACAATGGGCGCAAGCCTGATGCAGCGACGCCGCGTGAGGGATGACGGCCTTCGGGTTGTAAACCTCTTTCAGTAGGGAAGAAGCGTAAGTGACGGTACCTGCAGAAGAAGCGCCGGCTAACTACGTGCCAGCAGCCGCGGTAATACGTAGGGCGCAAGCGTTATCCGGAATTATTGGGCGTAAAGAGCTCGTAGGCGGTTTGTCGCGTCTGCTGTGAAAGACCGGGGCTCAACTCCGGTTCTGCAGTGGGTACGGGCAGACTAGAGTGCAGTAGGGGAGACTGGAATTCCTGGTGTAGCGGTGAAATGCGCAGATATCAGGAGGAACACCGATGGCGAAGGCAGGTCTCTGGGCTGTAACTGACGCTGAGGAGCGAAAGCATGGGGAGCGAACAGGATTAGATACCCTGGTAGTCCATGCCGTAAACGTTGGGCACTAGGTGTGGGGGACATTCCACGTTTTCCGCGCCGTAGCTAACGCATTAAGTGCCCCGCCTGGGGAGTACGGCCGCAAGGCTAAAACTCAAAGGAATTGACGGGGGCCCGCACAAGCGGCGGAGCATGCGGATTAATTCGATGCAACGCGAAGAACCTTACCAAGGCTTGACATGAACCGGAAAGACCTGGAAACAGGTGCCCCGCTTGCGGTCGGTTTACAGGTGGTGCATGGTTGTCGTCAGCTCGTGTCGTGAGATGTTGGGTTAAGTCCCGCAACGAGCGCAACCCTCGTTCTATGTTGCCAGCGGTTCGGCCGGGGACTCATAGGAGACTGCCGGGGTCAACTCGGAGGAAGGTGGGGACGACGTCAAATCATCATGCCCCTTATGTCTTGGGCTTCACGCATGCTACAATGGCCGGTACAAAGGGTTGCGATACTGTGAGGTGGAGCTAATCCCAAAAAGCCGGTCTCAGTTCGGATTGGGGTCTGCAACTCGACCCCATGAAGTCGGAGTCGCTAGTAATCGCAGATCAGCAACGCTGCGGTGAATACGTTCCCGGGCCTTGTACACACCGCCCGTCAAGTCACGAAAGTTGGTAACACCCGAAGCCGGTGGCCTAACCCTTGTGGGGGGAGCCGTCGAAGGTGGGACCGGCGATTGGGACTAAGTCGTAACAAGGTAGCCGTACCGGAAGGTGCGGCTGGATCACCTCCTTTCTAAGGAGCTGCTTGCAATTGCTGGTGTCCGTACATGCGGGCATGTGGTGGTTGTCAGTGTTGCCCATTGCGCAGGCGTTTGTTCTGCGGTGGGTGCTCATGGGTGGAATATCAACGAATCAATGTTTTTTGGCATGGCCTGTGTGGTTGTGTCCTGGTGCCAGTACGGCGGCCGTCTGTTTGCTCTCCTTGTGGGGGGTGGGTGGTGGTTGTTGGGAACGTTCCGGGGTGTGGTCTGTGTGGGTTGTGTTTGGCGCACTGTTGGGTCCTGAGGCAACAGGACCTTTTGCAGCAATGCAGGGGACACAGTTCTGGTGTTTCTTTGTTTGTTCCTGCTTCCGGTTCCGCGGCGCCCCGTTTGTGTGGGTGTGGTGGTCTGGTTGATGGGGTTGTTGTTTGAGAACTACATAGTGGACGCGAGCATCGAGGATGCATGCTGTGCCGGCTCTTTTGGGTTGGTGGGGTGTGTGTTCTTACAGCAATTTCTTATGAATGAACCTGGCCCTTGTGGTCGTGGTTCTCTCGAGTAAGTTTTTGATCATGTTTGTGTGGTCAAGTTTTTAAGGGCACACGGTGGATGCCTTGGCATTAGGAGCCGAAGAAGGACGTAGGAATCTGCGATAAGCCTGGGGGAGTTGATAACCGAGCGTTGATCCCAGGATGTCCGAATGGGGAAACCCCGCACAACGCTGTTAAAGGTGATTGTGTGACCCGCATCTGAACACATAGGGTGCGTGGGGGGAACGCGGGGAAGTGAAACATCTCAGTACCCGCAGGAAGAGAAAACAAGAGTGATTCCGTTAGTAGTGGCGAGCGAACGCGGATGAGGCTAAACCGTTTCCATGTGTGATAGCCGGCGGGCGTTGCATGGGCGGGGTTGTGGGACTTTCCGTTCTGGTTCTGCCGGGCCAGTGAGGTGAGAGTGCGTGCATAGGTGAACGGTCTTGAAAGGCCGGCCAGAGAGGGTGTGAGCCCCGTAACCGTAATGTTGTGTGCCGCCTGGAGAGTATCCCAAGTAGCACGGGGCCCGAGAAATCCCGTGCGAATCTGTCAGGACCACCTGATAAGCCTAAATACTTCCTAATGACCGATAGCGGACCAGTACCGTGAGGGAAAGGTGAAAAGTACCCCGGGAGGGGAGTGAAACAGTACCTGAAACCGTGTGCTTACAATCCGTCGGAGCAGTCTTGGTTACTGTGACGGCGTGCCTTTTGAAGAATGAGCCTGCGAGTTAGTGTTACGTCGCGAGGTTAACCCGTGTGGGGTAGCCGTAGCGAAAGCGAGTCTGAACAGGGCGAGTGTAGTGGCGTGATCTAGACCCGAAGCGGAGTGATCTACCCATGGCCAGGTTGAAGCGACGGTAAGACGTCGTGGAGGACCGAACCCACTTCAGTTGAAAATGGAGGGGATGAGCTGTGGGTAGGGGTGAAAGGCCAATCAAACTCCGTGATAGCTGGTTCTCCCCGAAATGCATTTAGGTGCAGCGTTGCGTGTTTCTTGCCGGAGGTAGAGCTACTGGATGGCCGATGGGCCCTACAAGGTTACTGACGTCAGCCAAACTCCGAATGCCGGTAAGTCAGAGCGCAGCAGTGAGACTGTGGGGGATAAGCTTCATAGTCGAGAGGGAAACAGCCCAGACCACCAACTAAGGCCCCTAAGCGTGTGCTAAGTGGGAAAGGATGTGGAGTTGCGAAGACAACCAGGAGGTTGGCTTAGAAGCAGCCATCCTTGAAAGAGTGCGTAATAGCTCACTGGTCAAGTGATTCCGCGCCGACAATGTAGCGGGGCTCAAGTACACCGCCGAAGTTGTGGATTTCACACAGTACCCTAGCCTTCGTGGTTCAGGGGTGTGGAGTGGTAGGGGAGCGTCGTGTGGGCAGTGAAGTCGCGGTGGAAACCAGCGGTGGAGCCTACACGAGTGAGAATGCAGGCATGAGTAGCGAAAGACGGGTGAGAAACCCGTCCGCCGAATGATCAAGGGTTCCAGGGTCAAGCTAATCTGCCCTGGGTAAGTCGGGACCTAAGGCGAGGCCGACAGGCGTAGTCGATGGACAACGGGTTGATATTCCCGTACCGGCGAAAAACCGCCCATGCCAAGCGGGGGATACTAACCGCCCGGAGCCTGCCCGCTCACCCTTGTGGTGTTGTGGGTTTTGGCCGAGCGCGGGACCTGATCCCGGGAGGTAAGCGTATTAACAGGTGTGACGCAGGAAGGTAGCCGGGCCGGGCGATGGTTGCCCCGGTCTAAGGATGTAGGGTCAGGGATAGGCAAATCCGTTCCTGTGTGTTTCGAGCACGATCCTGAGATCTGATGGGACTCCCGTATGGGGGGATCCGGTGATCCTATGCTGCCAAGAAAAGCATCGACGCGAGGTTTTAGCCGCCCGTACCCCAAACCGACACAGGTGATCAGGTAGAGAATACCAAGGCGATCGAGAGAATTATGGTTAAGGAACTCGGCAAAATGCCCCCGTAACTTCGGGAGAAGGGGGGCCTGCCCCGTGATGGAGACTTGCTCTCCGTGAGCGGGTGTGGGCCGCAGAGACCAGGGGGAAGCGACTGTTTACTAAAAACACAGGTCCGTGCGAAGTCGCAAGACGATGTATACGGACTGACTCCTGCCCGGTGCTGGAAGGTTAAGAGGACCGGTTAGCCCCTTGTGGGCGAAGCTGAGAATTTAAGCCCCAGTAAACGGCGGTGGTAACTATAACCATCCTAAGGTAGCGAAATTCCTTGTCGGGTAAGTTCCGACCTGCACGAATGGAGTAACGACTTCCCCGCTGTCTCAACCATAAACTCGGCGAAATTGCAGTACGAGTAAAGATGCTCGTTACGCGCAGCAGGACGGAAAGACCCCGAGACCTTTACTATAGTTTGGTATTGGTGTTCGGAGTGGCTTGTGTAGGATAGGTGGGAGACGTTGAAGCCCGGACGCCAGTTCGGGTGGAGTCATCGTTGAAATACCACTCTGGTCACTTTGGACATCTAACTTCGGCCCGTGATCCGGGTCAGGGACAGTGCCTGATGGGTAGTTTAACTGGGGCGGTTGCCTCCTAAAAAGTAACGGAGGCGCCCAAAGGTTCCCTCAGCCTGGTTGGCAATCAGGTGTCGAGTGTAAGTGCACAAGGGAGCTTGACTGTGAGAGAGACATCTCGAGCAGGGACGAAAGTCGGGACTAGTGATCCGGCGGTACATTGTGGAATGGCCGTCGCTCAACGGATAAAAGGTACCTCGGGGATAACAGGCTGATCTTGCCCAAGAGTCCATATCGACGGCATGGTTTGGCACCTCGATGTCGGCTCGTCGCATCCTGGGGCTGGAGTAGGTCCCAAGGGTTGGGCTGTTCGCCCATTAAAGCGGTACGCGAGCTGGGTTTAGAACGTCGTGAGACAGTTCGGTCCCTATCCGCTGCGCGCGCAGGAAATTTGAGAAGGGCTGTCCTTAGTACGAGAGGACCGGGACGGACGAACCTCTGGTGTGTCAGTTGTACTGCCAAGTGCATCGCTGATTAGCTACGTTCGGATGGGATAACCGCTGAAAGCATCTAAGCGGGAAGCTCGCTTCAAGATGAGATTTCCATACACAACATGTGTGAGAGGCCCCCAGCCAGACCACTGGGTTGATAGGCCGGATGTGGAAGCGAGGACTAAAGACTCGTGAAGCTGACCGGTACTAATAGGCCAACAACTTACACCACACAACACACACTGCACGCGTCCACTATGTGGTTCCCGAACAACAACCGTTCCAGGAAC
>NZ_JBFBHE010000010.1:0-13745 GCF_040685055.1 Paenarthrobacter sp. NPDC089307 | reverse complement strand
GCCCGCACCATCCAGGAACTCGAAAACGCGGGCCTGGCCGGCTGCCACATCGAGGACCAGTTCAACCCCAAGCGCTGCGGGCACCTGGACGGCAAGAACGTTGTGGACGTCGACACTGCTGCCAAGCGCATCCGCGCCGCAGCAGACGCGCGGCGGGATCCGAACTTCCTCATCATGGCCCGCACCGACATCCGCGCCACCGACGGAATACAGGCAGCCCAGGACCGGGCCCGTGCCCTGGTGGACGCAGGCGCTGACGCGATCTTCCCCGAAGCCATGCGCGATCTGGACGAGTTCCAAGCAATCCGCGACGCCGTGGATGTGCCCATCCTGGCCAACATGACCGAGTTCGGCAAAAGCGAGCTCTTCACCGTCGAGCAGCTGCAAAGCGTCGGCGTGAACATGGTCATCTACCCCGTCACACTCCTCCGCATTGCCATGGGCGCTGCAGAGCGTACTCTGGAATCGATCAAGGCTGAGGGGACCCAGGAAGCGCACGTGGACAAGATGCTCACGCGAGCGCGCCTCTACGAACTCGTTGACTACGAGGCATACAACCAATTCGATACCGGCGTTTTCAACTTCCAGGTCCCTGGCGTCCGCTAGGTTCCGGAATCATCAAGGGGAACGCGGGCCTGCCGGAAATCCCCGGCGCGCCCGCACTAGGAACGAAGGAGTTCAGCATGGTAGCTGTTGACATCAAAAAAGGCCTTGCCGGCGTCGTGGTGGACTACACCGCTGTCTCGAAGGTCAACCCGGACACCAACTCACTGCTGTACCGCGGGTACCCGGTCCAGGAACTGGCCGCAAAATGCAGCTTCGAAGAGGTTGCCTACCTTTTGTGGAACGGGGAGCTGCCCAATGAAACGCAGCTGGCCGAATTCACTGCCCGCGAGCGCGCAGGCCGGGCCCTGGATCCTGTGGTGAAGCAGGTAGTTGATGCCTTGCCCACCACGGCCCATCCGATGGACGTGTGCCGTACGGCCACCTCCGTTATGGGCGCCCGGCATGAGCTTGCCGAGGACTCATCGCCCGAGGCCAACATGAAGAAGGCCATTGACCTGTGGGCGGCCATGCCCGCCGTTGTGGCGTATGACCAGCGCCGGCGCCGGGGCCAGGAAGCAGTGGAACCCCGCGATGACCTGGACTACTCCGCGAACTTCCTGTGGATGGCGTTCGGTGAAGAACCCGTGGATGAGGTCGTGGAGGCGTTCAACGTCTCGATGATCCTCTACGCGGAACACTCTTTCAACGCTTCCACCTTCACCGCCCGGGTAGTCACCTCCACGCTCGCGGACCTGCACTCAGCCGTGACCGCTGCTATCGGCGCGCTCAAAGGTCCTCTGCACGGTGGTGCCAATGAAGCAGTCATGCACACCTTCGATGAGATCGGCATCCGCAGCGAGGAATCCCTCGAAGAGGCCGCCTCCCGCGCCAAGACGTGGATGGAAGATGCCCTGGCCCAGAAGAAGAAGGTCATGGGCTTCGGTCACCGGGTCTACAAGCACGGCGATTCCCGGGTGCCCACCATGAAGGCCGCACTGGACAAGATGATTGCCCACTACGGCCGGCCGGAGCTCCTGGGTCTCTACAACGGCCTGGAGCAGGCAATGGACGAAGCCAAGGCCATCAAGCCCAACCTCGACTACCCGGCCGGGCCCACGTACCACCTGATGGGCTTCGACACCCAGACGTTCACGCCCTTGTTCGTGGCCAGCCGCATCACGGGCTGGACGGCGCACGTCATGGAACAGGTTGCCTCCAACTCCCTGATCCGCCCGCTAAGCGAATACAACGGGCCAGAAGAACGGCACGTGCCGTAGGACTGCCCTCTCCGGCAAAGGGACGACGGCGGCCTGGTCACCGAAAGGCGACCGGGCCGCCGTCGTTTACCCACTGGGTTCCACCCACTCCACGGTGTGTACGTCCGCCACATTCTCGTTGTCCGCTGCCAGGGCCACGCGTACGGCAATGCGACGGCCGGAAATCATCGCCGGGAGCCAGTGTTCAGCATCGGCCCACATCCGCTCCACCGGTAGCCTGCCAACAGGGAACCAGGCGGGAGCAATCTCCTCGCTTTCGGACGGCTCGCCAACCCACGTGCGGGTCAGGAAAACCGTGGTAGCCATGTTCCACTCGGGCCTGGCCGGAAATACGAAATCAACGGTCCCGGCTGGAACCAGGTCAGCGGCCCGGACCTCGACATTGATCTCCTCCATCACCTCACGGCACGCCGCTTCGATGGCGGTCTCCCCTGCTTCGACGTGTCCTCCGACGCCCACGACTTTGCCGCGTCCGAATCCCGTCTTCTTGGTTCCCAGAAGGACGTGTTCGCCGTCGGATCCGCTGCGAAGCAGGAAGCACAAGGTCACATGGGCTGCAGTCATGCTGCCTACCTTAACCTGCTCTCCCCCGCTGCAGCGGCCATTGCTACAGTGACCCCATGAGTGAAGGTGGGGGTAGCGCGGAAGCCGATGTGGCCGCCGTCGACGAGGCTGTTCAGCTGCCTGTCCGGAAATCGAGGGTCGAACGCGACGCCTGGCTGCCCGGCTGGTTGGTGTCACATCCCCTCTACGCGGGTTGGGCATGGACCGTGGTGTGGGCCGGACTGATCGTCCTGGACGAAGTGGTGGACCTGGCAGGCTGGACCTGGTACCTGCTGGTCCTGATGGCGGCACTGCCCACCGTGATCTCCACTTTGGTGGTACTGCACGCGACGCCGCGGAGCCATTTACGCGCCGTCGACGCGACCGTACTGGGCCACTTCTTTGTCCGGTTCCTGGGCCTGGTGGCGGCTTTCATGGTGTGGGCGGCCTCCGTAGTGCTCAGCGCATCCATCTCCACCACTGTCCAGTCAGTGATCGGGGATTCGGAGAAGGAAGTCACCGCTCTGGGCTTCAACCTCATGCTGGCGGCCGTTCCGCTGGTGGTCTCCATCCTGTGGATGGCCTTCATTGTGCGGTGTGCGTGGTTCCTGCGGCGTTTGCGGGGCTGGCGGCAGGTGCCCGTCAAGACTCGCGTCCCCAAGAAGTTCCTGCGCGGCCGGCCACGGCTTAAGCGCGTAGTAGTGGGACTGGCCCACCCGGGTCTTTTGCTCGTTGCAGGGCTGGGGACATCGCTGCTGGCGATTTTCGTGGACGCGGTCGAAGTGACGCTGCACGTCCTGGAGTAGCCCGTCGGCTATCCAAGGGCCCTGGGGTGCGCCGCCGCATACACTTCACGCAGGGTGTCAGCCGTGACCAACGTGTACACCTGTGTGGTGGTAACAGAGGCGTGTCCGAGCAGTTCCTGTACCACCCTGACGTCGGCGCCGCCCTCAAGAAGGTGTGTGGCGAAGGAATGCCTCAAGGTGTGGGGCGAGACGTCCTTGGTGATGTTTGCCTTCTCCGCAGCAGTCTTCAGGATGGTCCAGGCACTCTGCCGGCTGATGCGGCCGCCCCGCGCGTTGAGGAAAAGCGCAGGGGTGCCTTTGCCTTTGGATGCCAGCAACGGACGGCCGCGGACAACATAGGCCCCGACGGCGCGTGCACCGTAGGAGCCAAGGGGAACCAACCGTTCCTTGGAGCCTTTGCCGAACAACCGTACGATGGCCGGCCCGACGCCGCTGTCTTCGAGCGAGACGTCGTCCACGTCCAGTCCAACGGCTTCGCTGATGCGGGCTCCCGTGGAGTAAAGGAATTCCAGGAGAGCGCGGTCCCGGAGGCCGGTAGCACTGTCCGAACCTGCTGCTTCAAGGATTCGCGTCACTTCGCCGACGCTGATGGCTTTCGGAAGCCGCTTGCCTGGCATAGGCGGGTGGACATCGCTGGCGGGGTCCGCCGTCGTGGTTCCTTCCAGCGCCCAGAACTTGTGGAGGCCCCGGACGGCAACCACTGTGCGGGCCGCCGAGCGGACGCCCAGCGCTGCTGCACCATCGGAACCATCGGACAGCGCCTGGACAAAAGCCGTCACGTGATGGCGCGTAATCTCGCCAGGCTTCTCTGCACCCTGTGCTGCCAGGAAATTCGAGTAGCGTGCCAGGTCACGACGGTATGCGGCCAAGGTGTTCGCTGCGAGTCCGCGTTCCACGCCAACGTGCTGCAGGTAGTCCGTCACCGCGCGGTCAATCGCGTTGGTGGCTCTGGTGGCGGCCTCCGCCATGCTCAGCGCTGGCTCGGGTGTGCCGGCCACGGCGCGTTGGCAGGACGCAGGCTGGTGAAGCCGTCTGCCTTGGCAGCGGCTGCTGCGAGGATGCCCAGCACGGCGGACGGGTTGTGCAGGCGTCCTTCCATGACGGCTTTCACAGCCTCGTCGAGGGGGACCCAGTGCAGCTCGATTTCCGCCTCTTCATCCGTGCGGACATGGCGGTCAGCTTCCGGGACGTCCCGCAGGCCACGTGCCAGGTAGATGCGCACGGCCTCACTGGAAGAACCAGGCGAGTTGAAGAAATCCACCAGGACGTTCCAGGTCGCAGCCACAAGGTCGGCTTCCTCAGCCAGTTCCCGGGCAGCACCCACCACGAAATCCTCGCCCTCAACGTCCAGCAAACCGGCCGGGATCTCCCACAGGTCCATGCCAACCGGGTGACGGTATTGCTTCAGCAGCAGGATTTCCCCGTCGACGTTCATGGGGAGGACGGCAACGGCGCCCGGGTGGTCGATATAGTCCCTGACCAGCGTGTCCGTGCCCTCGCTGAGCTGGAACGAGTCACTGACCACGTCCCAGATGCGGCCCTCGTAAACCTTGCTGGTGGACAAAAGACGGCGCGGGCTCGGCATGTCCGAAACCTGCCTTGAGGTGCGGGGGGTTTCAGAAATACCGGGCATCGCGCCGTCCTACGTTTGTTGTTGCGTTTTACTTGGCTGCTACCGTGCGGGCGCCGGTCTTGGTGGCAACGGGGCTACCTTCGCGACGCTCCAGCGCGGCCTTGACCAACCCTGCGAACAGCGGGTGGGGGCGGGTCGGGCGAGAGCTAAGCTCCGGGTGCGCCTGCGTAGCAACGTAGTACGGGTGGACTTCACGGGGAAGCTCAACGTACTCCACGAGCTTGCCGTCAGGAGAAGTACCGGAGAACACCAGGCCCTCCGCCGCGATCTGGTCGCGGTACTTGTTGTTGACCTCGTAGCGGTGGCGGTGGCGTTCGCTGACCGTGGTGGTGCCGTAGGTCTCGGCAATGACCGAGCCCTCGTCCAGCTTTGCTTCGTACAGGCCAAGGCGCATGGTGCCGCCGAGGTCTCCCTTGCCTTCAACGATGTCCAGCTGCTCTTCCATGGTGGCGATGACCGGGTACTTCGAATCGGGCTCGAACTCGCTGGAGGAAGCACCCTCAAGGCCAACCACGTTGCGGGCGTACTCGATCACCATGCACTGCAGGCCAAGGCACAGGCCCAGGACAGGGAGCTTGGACTCGCGGGCGAACTTCAAGGCGCCGAGCTTGCCTTCAAGGCCGCGGATGCCGAATCCGCCAGGAACGCAGATAGCATCCACGCCGGACAATGACTTGGTGGCACCGGCCAGGGTTTCGCACTCGTCCGAGGGGACCCAACGGATCTTGACCTTGGCCTCGTTGGCGAAGCCACCCGCGCGGAGGGCTTCGGTGACCGAAAGGTAAGCGTCCGGAAGGTCGATGTACTTGCCCACCAGGGCAATTTCGACCTCGTGCTTGGGGTTGTGGACGGCTTCAAGCAGCTTGTCCCACTTGGTCCAGTCAACATCCTTGAACGGCAGGTCCAAGGCACGGACGATGTAGGAGTCCAGGCCCTGGGAGTGCAGGGTCTTGGGGATGTCGTAGATGCTGGGTGCGTCTGCGGCGTTGACCACGGCGTCGATGTCGACGTCGCACATGCGGCCGATCTTTTCGCGCATGGCGTCAGGCACTTCGCGGTCCGAACGGATCACAATGGCTTCAGGCTGGATACCGATGGAGCGCAGGGCTGCCACGGAGTGCTGCGTCGGCTTGGTTTTCAGTTCCTGGGACGGACCGATGTACGGCACCAGCGAAACGTGCAGGAAGAACACGTTGTTGCGTCCCACGTCCTGGCGGACCTGGCGCGCCGACTCAAGGAACGGCTGGGATTCGATGTCGCCCACGGTGCCACCGATTTCGGTGATGATGACGTCCGGAGCGTTCTTGCCTTCGGCAGGCAAACGCATACGGCGCTTGATCTCATCCGTGATGTGCGGAATGACCTGGACGGTGTCTCCGAGGTATTCGCCGCGACGTTCCTTCGCGATGACGGTGGAGTAAACCTGTCCCGTCGTCACGTTGGCCGAACCTTCAAGGTTCTCATCGAGGAAGCGCTCATAGTGTCCGATGTCGAGGTCGGTTTCGGCGCCGTCATCCGTCACGAAAACTTCACCGTGCTGGAAGGGGTTCATCGTGCCCGGATCCACGTTCAGATAGGGATCGAGCTTCTGCATAGTTACAGACAAACCGCGTGCCCGCAGCAGGTGGCCGAGGCTGGAAGCCGTCAGACCCTTACCGAGCGAGGACGCCACACCACCGGTGACGAAGATGTGTTTGGTCGTCTTGGACGAGCCCGGGAACCGGGAATTTACACGGGAATTTGATCGCTGCACCACGGAATTCGAGCTTATCATCAATTACGCCTTCCAAGCGTCCTGTTCGGATTCCCCAAATGGTCAATAGTTGCCCAGGACCGCGTTCCAATCAAGAGCCGGGCGGCCAAAAGTATGTTGATGTGATGGTGCTCGCACTCGAAATTCGTTCTCTTCCAGTGCTGCCCACGGCTGTGGTGTCAGGCCCGCTGCGGCAGGAGCTTGGCGTCGTCCAGGAGTTCCTGCGCATGTGCCTGCGCGGATTCAGAGTCTTCCTGCCCGGCCAACATGCGCGCCAGCTCCTTGACGCGTTCGTCGTCGCTGAGCAGCTGCACGTCGCTTGAGGTGAAGCCGGTGGCCGTCTTGCCATCCGAACCCCTCACGGAGGTCTTGGTGACACGGATGTGCTGGTCGGCGAAGGCCGCTACCTGGGGCAGGTGGGTAACCACCAGGACCTGGACGTGGCGTGCCAGCATGGCCAGCCGGCGTCCGATTTCGACGGCGGCCCGTCCGCCTACCCCAGCGTCCACCTCGTCGAAGACGAACGTCGGAACAGGATCGACGGCAGCGAGGACAACCTCGATGGCCAGCATGACCCTGGACAGTTCACCTCCGGAGGCTCCCTTGCCCAAGGGACGGGCTGGGGCGCCGGAGTGCGGCTGCAGGAGGAAGGCGATCTCGTCAGTCCCCCAGGGGCCCAGCACATCGCTGCGTTCCACTTCGATGACCAAGGTTGCATCAGCCATGGCCAGGGCTTTCAGTTCCGCGCTGACGCGTGCGGAAAGGTCCTTGGCTGCTTTCGAACGCGCCTTGCTGATGGCTGCTGCCTGCTTGCGCAGAGTCACTTCCGTGGACGCCACCTCGGCATCAAGGGATTCGATGCGGCTGGAATCGTCCTGCAGCTCGTCCAGCCGCTTCCTGGCCGTGGCCGCCCACTCCAGGACTTCATCAATGCTGGGGGCATACTTGCGGATGAGCTTGGCAAGGGCCGCCCTGCGTTCCTCGATTTCGGACAGCCGCTCAGGACCCTCGGTATCCAACGCTGCCTGGTAGCTGGCCAGTTCGGCCGCGATGTCGTTGAGGAGGAAACCCACTTCGGCCAGCCTGGTCGCCGCTGATCGCAGCTCTTCGTCGTGGTCGGCAACATGCTCAAGGGTCCGTTTTGCGGCATCGACCATGGTGGTGGCGTCCCCGGAATCCCCGAATTCCTCCGCGATGAGCGATTCGTGGGCCGCCGCGGCAGCGAGCCTGAGTTCTTCGACGTTGGCCAGTTTTACGGCCTCGGCCTTCAGGGTCTCGTCCTCTCCCGGCTGGGGATCGACGTCGTCAATTTCCTTGAGGGCCGCATCCAGTGACTCTGCCTCCCGCAAGCGCTCACGGGCCTCGCCACGAAGGGTTTCCAGTTCGCCTTGGATCGATTTCCAGTGGCTGTACAGCTCCTGGTATTCGCCCAGGACCTTTGCCAAGGGTGCGCCAGCGAAGCGATCCAGGGCATGTCGCTGTGCCGTGGCGGTCTTCAGCCGGATCTGGTCCGACTGGCCGTGCACCACCACCAGGCTCTCGCCAAGTTCGGCCAGAACCCCAACCGGTGCCGCCCGTCCCCCAACGTACGCCCGGCTGCGGCCATCCGCACCCACGGTGCGGGCCAGCAGCAGTTCAGCCACGCCGTCGAACTCTTCAGCCTCACCGCCGGCCTCCTTGGCCCGCTCTACAGCGCCATGCGCCGGATCAAGTTTCAATACGGCCTCAGCGGACGCGGACTTGGCACCGCTGCGGACAGCACCAGCGTCTGAACGGGCACCCAGCAGGAGCCCGACGGCGGTCACCACCATGGTCTTGCCGGCACCGGTTTCGCCGGTGACGACGCTCAGTCCCGGCCCCAGGGGCAAGGCGGCGTCCGTTATGACGCCGAGATCACGGATTCGGAGTTCTTCAAGCATGGTTCACTTCGCATTCGTGGGGTCGGAAGGGTCACCGTCCCGGGGACCGTCTACAGCCCGCGGGCTGGGCAAAGGCGCCGGAGACAGGGTCCTGATGACCGGGATGGGGCCTGTGTGTACTTCGCTGCTTCGAGGCGCCGGGCCACGCCAGCCGTGGATGGGGAGCTCGAACTTTCTGACCAGCCTGGCTGAGAACGGGGTTTTGTGCGTCCTGGCCAGGCGCACGGGGGTGGCCGAGCGGGTCACCTCCACGCGGGCGCCAGGCGGGAGATCCACCGAGCGCCGCCCGTCGCACCAAAGGACACCCAGGGCGTCGGTCCGGTTCATGATTTCGACGGCCAGCTTGGAGCGCGGAGACACCACCAACGGCTTGGCGAAGAGTGCGTGGGCGCTGATCGGCACGATCACCAAGGCTTCCACCTCGGGCCAGACAACCGGCCCGCCCGAGGAAAAGGCGTAGGCAGTGGACCCTGTAGGGGTTGCCATGACCACACCATCGCAGCCGAAGGACGTCAACGGACGCTCATCGACCTCTGTGACGACCTCGAGCATCCGTTCCCGGTTTGCTTTCTCGATCGCAGCCTCATTCAGTGCCCAGGTGTGCCAGATCTTTTGGCCCTTGATCCACACCTGGACATCAATGGTCATGCGTTCTTCCACCGTGTATTGGCGGCTCGCGATCCATTCAACAGTCTGGGCGAGGTCGGCCCGTTCGCTTTCGGCAAGGAAGCCCACATGCCCGAGGTTCACTCCAAGCAGCGGGACATCGACCTCGCGGACCAACTCAGCGGCGCGCAGGATAGTACCGTCGCCGCCCAGCACCATGACCAGCTCCACGTCTTCCAGGCTGACGTGGTCGTTCAAAATCTCAATGGGAGTGTCAAGGGCACCGAAGAACCGCTCGATATCGGCAAGCTCAGACTTCTGCAGCACAGGAACCAAACCTGACGAGTGCAATTGCGTACAGGCATCCCATGCGGCGCGGAGCGATTCCTCCCGCCCAGTGTGGGCAAGGACAAGTACACGCCTGCTCATCGGGTTCTGCTTTCTAGTGGTTCGGCCAGAGGGTCTTCAACAAGGCAGCTACGTGCTGGTCCCGCTCTTCGATCTTAGGCAACTCGACCGACATCCTGCGCGTCATCCACAGGAAGTATTCAACATTTCCGTCCTGGCCCGGCAGCGGGCTGGCCGCCAGGCCCTGAAGATCCAGGCCCGCATCAACGGCGGCGCGGGCAACCTGGGCAACAGCCCGGCGTCGTTCATTGTCCGAAGAAACCACGCCTGTCCGGCTGAGCCGCTCCTTGCCGACCTCGAACTGCGGCTTCACCATCAGGACGAGGTCGCCGCCCGGTTCCGTGCATTGCGCCAACGGGTGCAAAACCAAGGTCAGCGAGATGAACGACAGGTCCGCCACCGTCAGCTGGGCAGGACCCCCGATCTGCTCCGGGGTCATATACCGGACGTTGAGCCCTTCATGAACTTCCACCTTGGGGTCTTCCCGCAACTGCGGGACCAACTGGCCGTGGCCAACATCGACCGCTACCACCTTCGACGCACCCTGTCGAAGCAGCACGTCAGTGAAACCGCCCGTGGAGGCACCGGCGTCGAGGCACCGCATACCGGGAACCACGACGGCGGGAAAGGCCTCGAGCGCGCCGGACAGCTTATGTCCGGCACGGCTGACGTAAATGTCCTCGAGATGGGCTTCGACGGCCAAGTCCGTGTCGCCGTCCACCTGAAGTGCGGATTTCACCAGGACTGACCCGCCGGATGTGACCTTGCCATCGCTGATCAGCTTCGCGGCATGGGTCCTGGACCTGGCAAGCCCCCGGGTGACCAGTTCCTGATCGAGTCGTGCCATGCGTCAGCTGTTGCCTTCCGGAATTTGTGGGCTGGGTTTGCCAGGGAGGCCCGGCTCGGCATCCAGGGCCTCCAACAAGGAATCATGGATCCGGATGTACAGCTCGCCGTGTTCCTCCAGTGGAGCATCCGGAACGCTGTCCAGGAGTCCGAGCGCCCCGTCCACCAAGGCATCACCTGTGGCATTCGCGGCATCGGGCCACTGGACCCCGGCGTCCGGCTGGGGCGCTGTGATTTCGTTCGGCTCGGTCATCGCACCAGTCTAGTGAGTACGCCATTCCAACTGCGGAGCCCGGGCCTCGGAAGTCTCGGGGACAGCCGCCCACCAGGCAGCGCAAGCAGCGCGCCAGGCATCGAGGTCGTCCTCGTCACCCGTTACTGTCACGGTGCCGTGCTCAGCAACAGCCGAAGCGGCTCCGCAACGGAACGTGCCGCCGTCGGCATTAACCGCTGGGTACGGAACGTACAGACCTTCCAGGTCCGCGAGCAGGTAGTCAGGCCGTTCCTCGGTGCGTGCGGCCAGAATGGTGCCGGTGGTATCGACGCCGGTGAGGACGGCCGCCGTCGCGAATCCCGCGCGGTTGCCACCCAGGATGTCGGTGTCGAGGCGATCCCCCACCACCAGCGGACGTTCGGCGTTAAGCCGCTTCGCCGCTGCATGGAACAACGGCGCTTCGGGCTTGCCGGCCACCAGCGGAGTCTTGCCCGTGGCAGCTGCCACCGCAGCTACGAGCGTTCCATTTCCCGGCGCCATGCCACGAGCCTGGGGAATGGACATGTCAGTGTTCGTCGCGAACCACATGGCACCGCCGGCTACGACGTAAGAAGCTTCCGCCAGGTCCTTCCAGCCGATCTCCGGATTGAAACCCTGGACAACGGCCACCGGAGACTCCGCTGCGCTGTGCACAGGCTTGAGACCCACCAGTTCGATCTCATGGGCCAAAGCCGGGCTGCCGGTAATCAGCACATGGGCGCCCGCAGGCAGCATGGAAGCCAAAAGCTCCCCTGCTGCCTGGGACGAACTGACCACCTGGTGATCCTCTGCGGGTGCCCCAAGCTCGCGCAGGTGCGCCGCAACCTGGGCAGGTGTCCTGGAAGCGTTGTTGGTGACGTAACCCAGGCCAACTCCCACGGACTCCAGCCGCTGGAGTGCCTCTACGGCGCCCGGAATGGCGTGCGGGCCTGCGTAGACAACCCCGTCCAGATCGGAAAGGACAGCGTCAAAGGAGGAAATCAGCGAATCAGCCATGCTGGGTGTCGGTACCCTCGTCGCCTGCTTCTGCGTCGCCGGACTCGTCGTCATCTTCGGCAGAATCGACATCGGACTCGGCGTCGTCAGATTCGAAGTAGTCCGACTCGGCGTCGTCGAGTTCAACGTCGTCGTGCGCAACGTCAGCCGCGGCAGCCTCAGCGATGACCTCTTCCGCTTCGGGCCTCACGGCGTCATCATCGGCAACCGGCTTCTGGAAACGCGGCTTGCGCGCGGCTTCTTCTTCCTGCTCATCCCAACCGAGGTCAAGGATCTCAGGCTCAGCGAAGTCGCCGACACCCAAAGCATTCTCAGCCACCAGCGCTTGGCGTGCCCACTTGTCTGCTTCTTCGGTACGGCCAACGGCAGACAACGCCTGGGCGTACGCACGGAACAGGCGGGGGCTGTAAGAGAACGCGCGGTTGATGTCCAGTTGCGGGATCTCAAGCTCGCTGACGGCAGCATCGAGCTGGTCCAGATCCGTGCGGGCACCTGAAGCGACGATCGCCAATTCCACCTTGCCCGGAGCATCAAGATCCTGGGCTTCGGGAGAACGCACCATGTCCAATGCACGGTCCGGACGGCCAAGGCCCCGCTCGCAATCGGCCATTACCGGCAGATGGACGTTGGACCCGCTGATGCGGCGGTAGGTCCGGAACTCGCGCAGGGCTTCACCGTAATGGCCGGCAGCGTAGGCAGTAAGGCCTACAGCTTCACGAACTACGGAGAGACGGCCCCCACGGCGGCTCGCGGCCAGCGCGTGCTGGAAGGCAAGCTCCGGCTCAATGTCGATCAAACGGCCAGCCATGACAAGGTGCTTCGCAACCCAGCCGGCACTCTGCTCTTCGAGCGTCTTGATCTGGTGGCCCGTGGCGCGGTCCAGCTCCTTGCCCGTAACGTCATCATCAATTTCGGGAGAACGTTCGCGGTCAGGACGGTTCGAGCTGCGGATGTCCTTCGCGTTGGGGACGCGGGCAGGGCGTTCTTCCCAGGAGTTTCCGCGGTCGCTGCCGAACGAACGGCGGTCTCCATCGCGGGACGGACGTTCACTGCGGTCACCGCGGTCACCGAAGGGCTTGCGGTCGTTGTTGAAGGGCCTGCGGTCGCCGCTGTCGCGACGAGGGCCATCGAAGTTACGGGGACCCCGCTCAGGACGGTCACCAAAGGGCTTCCGATCGCTGTTGAACGGACGGCGTTCACCCTCACGGGCCGAACGCTCGCTGCGATCGCCAAAGGACTTGCGGTCGCCACGGTCGTTGCGGTCGCCAAACGGCTTGCGGTCACCGCGGTCTTGACGGGGACCATCGAAGTTGCGCGGGCCACGCTCAGGACGGTCACCAAAGGGCTTGCGGTCGGCGCGGTCGTTGCGGTCACCAAACGGTTTGCGGTCACCGCGGTCACCGCCGAATGAACGGCGTTCGCCGTCACGGGCCGGACGCTCGCTGCGATCGCCGAAGGACCGGCGCTCCCCACGATCATTGCGGTCGCCGAACGGCTTGCGGTCACCGCGGTCACTGCCGAACGAACGGCGTTCGCCGTCACGGGCCGGACGGTCGCTGCGATCGCCGAAAGGCTTACGGTCGGCGTTGTCACGACGAGGGCCGTCGAAGCTCCGGGCGCCGCGATCAGGGCGGTCGCCAAATGGCTTGCGATCATTGTTGAAGGGGCGACGTTCACCGTCGCGGGCCGGACGGTCGTTTCCGTCCCGGTTCTCCCTGGAACGGAATCCACGGGGATCCCCACCCGAATTGTTGTTGGCGCGGTACGAGCCGCGGTCGTCCCTGTTTCCGCCGAAGTTTCCGCGATTACCGCCGCGATTGCCGCCGTTGTGCTCAGCCATAGTGGATTCCTCCTGTTGCGAGCCGACCACTGGCGCGTGCGTAGTCGCTCATAACCCTTATTTCGTTGTCACGCCGCCGGAGGCGCCACGCCACCGACTCGTATGTCTTATGCAATTCTATTCGACGCCGCCACAGGCACCGAACGCGCGAAGCCGCATTCGCCCGTCTCGTGGCAAGTCTCACAAGCCGGTGCTGGCCTGTTCTGGTCTTGGTGTGGTGTTGTTTTTAAGTGCGAAGAGCCCCGACCGTGTGGTCGGGGCTCTTGCTAATGTGTGTCCGGCGGTGTCCTACTCTCCCACACCCTCCCGGGTGCAGTAC
>NZ_JBFBHE010000009.1:0-111982 GCF_040685055.1 Paenarthrobacter sp. NPDC089307 | reverse complement strand
CCGGGAGGGTGTGGGAGAGTAGGACACCGCCGGACACACATTAGCAAGAGCCCCGACCACACGGTCGGGGCTCTTCGCACTTAAAACAACACCACACCCGGAAACCACACCAAGCCAGCGCGGCCCGAAGGCCCCGGGGGCCTAGCCCGAAAAGAACTCCGACAACTCAGAGATCAACTTCTCCGGCGCCCGGTTCGGCCCGTCATGGCCGAACCCCGGAAGGATGGTGTAGCTGGAGCCCGACAGGACATCGTGGATCTGCCCGCAGGCCACACCGAAGTACGCGGGGCTCTTTTCGCCCACCACGATCAAGGTTTCCAAGGGCAGTGCCAGGAACGGCTCGGCAGGCATGTCGGCAGCGATGACCGCTTTGATCTCACGGACGCCACAGGTCATGAGCTCACGCATTTGTTTTCCGACGGGGGTGCCGGCCGCCAGTTTGTTCGCGAGAGTAAGCATTGACAGCGGCATCCGGGCGAAGGCGCCGCCGGTCTCCACGCCCTTGATGAGTACGGCGAGGGCGCGGTCGTAGTCTCCCGCCGCCGTCGCACGTTCATAATCGGGCGTCCACTCGGCTTTGACGCTGTGGTTCACTGAGACGGCGGGATCGTAAACCGCCAGCCGCTCCACGGGGAGGGTGCGTGCTGCGTGCAATGCCACTGCACCGCCGAAACTGTGGCCAAACACATCCGTGCTGGAGGTGTGCTTCATGACGGTCTCAAGATCCCGTATATCGGCTTCCAGAGTGTAATCCTCGGCCTGGGGGGATGAGTCGCCACGCCCACGCCGGTTGAACGTGTGGACCGGCCGGCCGAGTGCTTCGCTGAGTTTCTGGGCGAAGCGCGTGTAGTCCGAGGCCGTCACCATGGAGGCAGGAACCACCACGACGCCGGAACCTGCCGATGCAAGCCCAGCACCCGTGGTGAGTACTTCGAGGTGTCCGCCGTCGTGGGTCATGATGATGTCGCGCGTCATGTCTTGAGCCTAACCGAGGCACCTGACAGCGGGCCGCATGCCCACCCCGTATGTGGACAACGAATCAGCTTTTGAAGTACCCCGAAATATCCGAAACCAGTTCGTTGACGGCCGCGGGGACGGAACCGTGGAAGCCCTTGGGGGAGACTTCCAGGGTGCTGCCCGGTACGGCCCTGTTCAGCCTCGCTGCAGTGACCTTGTAGAACTGCGGGCTCTTTTTGCCCACCATGAAATGCGTATTCGAGGGAAGCACCGCAAAATCCTGGGGCGTGTCGGCATCTTCAAAGGCGGCCTTGAGCTCGCCCACGCCGGAAGCCAGGAGTTCGCGGAACAGTTTGTTCACTTTGGTCCGCGAAACCACGGCCATGAGCCCGGCAAGGATCGGCTCGGGTACGCGCGCCAGGGCTGTTCCAGGCTGCATCCCCCGCCTCATGCGCGCCATGGCACGGTTCACGTCGCCCTTGTCGACCGCATCCGCGAATCCGGCCAGCCAGTCGGTGTCCATGCTTCCGTCGATGTTGACGGCGGCGTCGTAGACAGCCAGTTTGTCAGGTTCGTGGGCAGTTCCCGCGAAGGCCTGGGCCGCGTTCAGCGCGACCGAGCCACCAAGGCTATGGCCAAGGATGTTGCGCGCACCGGTGGCGTCCATGATGGTGCGGACATCCTCTACTTCCGTGGCCATGGAGTAATCGTGCGGCTGTTCAGTAGAGTTTCCCCGGCCGCGGCGGTCGTACACGTCCACGGCCCAGCCATCACCGAGGCCCTTGGCCAGGGCAATCGAGAATGGCCGGTAGATGAGGGCCGTGAGGAACG
This sequence comes from Paenarthrobacter sp. NPDC089307, assembly GCF_040685055.1. Taxonomy (NCBI): domain Bacteria; kingdom Bacillati; phylum Actinomycetota; class Actinomycetes; order Micrococcales; family Micrococcaceae; genus Paenarthrobacter; species Paenarthrobacter sp. NPDC089307. Next base: position 110,194 of record NZ_JBFBHE010000009.1, on the reverse strand, counting down.
CGCCGCCGATCAGCACCACTCTTCGTTCCCCGGGCGCCTCTTCCGCGCCGTAACTGTACAAGGCGAGCCGGCCGCCGTCGTGCGTCTTGATCCCGCGTTCCTTCACCGGAACATCCTAGGGGGTATTCACCGTTCCGGCCGGGAGGTTGTTCCCCGAAAGGAACCGGGCGATCCGCGCCGCCAGGCGACGCCCGGGGCGCAGGGGCCCCTCATGGAATTGCAGGGGCACAACCGCGAACTCGATGGCAGGCACCGCACCTGCCAGCGCGCGGCCGGTTTCAGCAAAGTACGACGGACTCCAGCCACCACTGAGCATGAGCGTGGGCGTGGAGAGTTTCTTGAAGTCGTTGAGGTGTGCGTCGGCGTCCAGGACCGCACGCATTTCCACGACGGCGGTGGGCAGCAGGGAGCGCATCTCCAGGCCGAGCCGGGTTTGGGCCGAGAGAACGCTCAGCGTACGCAGGGCCCGCATCGGAAGGTAGGAAATCGGCCCGGCAGTGCCCAGACCCTGAACCAGATGGGCCCATGCGTGGTCCAGCTGTCCGGCGGTGACAGCCTCCTCCAGCTCCGGCCGCCAGCGGCTGCTCAGGTTACCGGACAGGGAGACTGCGGCGTCGTAGGTGACCAACTTGTTGATGTTGGCCCGCCTGGCGGCTTGGAGCGCCACGAAGCCGCCATAACTGTGCGCCACAACGTCGGTGGAACCGCTCTTTTCCATGACTGCCTGGAGGTCGGCGATCTCGGTGTCAACGGAATACCCCGCGGGTTGCGGGGCAGAATGGCCGCGGCCGCGGCGGTTATAGCTGTGGACCGGACGGCCCAGCAAAACACTCAGGGTCCGGGCGAAGGGCCAGTAGAGGGAATCGGTCACCAAAGTGCCGTGGACAAGCACGACGCCGGCCGGTTCCGCAGGTGCCTGCGAACCGGGAATCGAAGCAGCCGACGCCGGCCTGAAGCTGTGCACCTCAAGCTGGCCGCCGCCGTCGTGCGTCTCAACCGTCCATGTCTCCACCGTCCGAGTCTATGCTTTTCCCCGTCGGGGAAGTCCGGAAGTGAAGGTCCGTAATCAACGGTAAACTTAAGGACTGTGACTTCCGCAAACACCCCAGCCCTGAACACCTCCGCAGAGCCCATCGATGCCAGCGAGCAAATGCGCATCCGTATGGAGAAGCGCGCCAAGCTGATCGAGCGCGGCACCGAGGCCTATCCGGTGGGTGTTGAGCGGACCCATTCCCTGGGCGAGATCCGCGAGAAATACGCGCATCTCCAGGCTGATGAGACCACCGGGGACGTCGTAGGCGTTACGGGACGCGTGGTGTTCGTGCGCAACACCGGCAAGCTCTGCTTCGCGACGCTCCAGGAAGGCGGCGTGGACGGCAAGGGCGTACGGCTGCAGGCCATGCTGAGCCTGGCGAACGTCGGCGAGGAAGCCCTTGCGGACTGGAAGGCCTTGGTTGACCTGGGTGACCACGTGTTCATCAAGGGTGAGGTCATCTCCTCGCGCCGCGGCGAACTGTCCGTGATGGCCGATTCCTGGTCCATGGCCTCCAAGGCACTGCGTCCGCTTCCCGTCCTGCACGCGGAGCTGAACGAGGAAACCCGCGTCCGCCAGCGCTACGTGGACCTCATGGTCCGTGACGAAGCCCGCGAGATGGTCTACAAGCGTGCCGCCATCACCCGTTCGGTCCGCGATACCCTGGACCGCCACGGATATGTGGAAGTGGAGACTCCCATCCTGCAGCTGGTCCACGGCGGTGCCACAGCCCGTCCGTTCGAAACGCACATGAATGCCTTCGACCAGAAAATGACGCTCCGCATTGCCACCGAGCTTTTCCTTAAGCGCGCAGTAGTGGGCGGAATTGACCGTGTGTACGACATGGGCAGGGTCTTCCGCAACGAAGGCGTGGACTCCACCCACAGCCCGGAATTCACCACCCTCGAATGCTACGAAGCATGGGCCGACCAGTTCGTCATGGCCGAGCGCATGAAGGAAATCATCCTGAATGTGGCAGACGTTGTTGGTACCCGCACCATCCAGACCGAAGCCGGTGAAATAAACCTCGACGGCGAATGGGCCTGGCTTGCGGTTTACCCGGGTATTTCAGAAGCAGTGGGCGTGGAAATTACTCCCGACACCACTGTGGAAGAGCTCTTGGCGATCGCCGCCAAGCACGACGTCAAGGTGGACCCGAAATGGGACGCCGAGAAGATCGTCGTTGAACTTTTCGGGGAAATCGTTGAACCCACGCTCCTTAATCCCACATTTGTGTACGACTACCCGCCCTCGGCCCAGCCGCTGGCGCGCCCGCACCGCGAGGATGGCCGGCTGATCGAGGCATGGGACCTCATTATTGGTGGCATGGAGCGCGGTACTGCATTCTCGGAACTCATTGACCCCGTGATTCAGCGCGAACGCCTCACCGAACAGTCGCGCCGCTCGGCCGCCGGTGATGAAGAAGCCATGCAGTTGGACGAGGACTTCCTCCGCGCCTTGGAATATGGTGCCCCGCCCATGGGTGGAATCGGGCTCGGCATTGATCGTTTGGTCATGCTGTTTACCGGCGCCGGTATCCGCGAAACCATTCTGTTCCCCTTGTTGAAGCCTGAAGGACACTGATCATGGAGTACATCGCAGTCCTGGCGCCCTCAGTGGTGGTGGGTTTGATTTTCTGGTTTGCCATGAAGTCCATCTTCAATGCGGACAAATCAGAGCGTCAGGCCGAAGCCCGCGCCCAGGAGGAGGCCAATTTGAGAAATCAGGGCCCGGCCCCGGAAGGTCCAGCCACAAAATAACCCGAAATTGGCTTCCGCTAAGCAAAGGAATCCAATTGTGCTTTGACGCGCGTGCTTGCCGTGACAGATAATCAAGAAAGAAACCCGGGGAATTTCTGATTATCCAACCCTCCGAATGAGAGGCAACTCATGGCACAGAAAGTAAAAATCATCCTCGTCGATGACCTGGATGAAGGGGCTGCGGACGAAACTGTCCGATTCGGCCTGGATGGTGTGAGCTACGAAATGGACCTGTCGACGGCCAACGCAGCTTCCCTTCGGAAAGCCCTGGAACCTTACGTCGCCAAGGCCCGGAAGACCTCTGGCCGCGCAACGCGGGGCCGTGCAACAACGGCACGCAACCAGGATTCCGCGCAGATCCGCCAGTGGGCTCGTGACAACGGTTACACAGTCAACAGCCGCGGGCGTATTCAGGCGGAAATTCAGGAAGCTTACCAAAAGGCCAATTCCTGATTCATCACTTCAATGCCCCGGCAACTGCTGCCGGGGCATTCGTTGTTTAAGCCCGGTTTTTGTGCGCCACATGGCCCATGGCTGGGAATTTTCTGTGAATCCACGGTCGCACGGAAAGACGCTTGGTGCCCTTATTGCCGTTCACCCGGACCGCAGAGGGTGGCGCCCTGGTGATCTGCTGCTCCGGCGGGCATCACGCGGGAGGGTCCCACCGCCGTCGTCCCTGGTCAAGGGCAGTCCCTGTTTTATTCCGTAAGGGCGTCATGTTTCCCCTGTGGCGAACACGCCCCAAAAGTGTTGCCCGGGCACGTAGCATCAAAGTACGTCGTAGCTAGGAGTGTGGCGAAATGTTTGAGAGATTTACGGACCGTGCCCGTCGCGTGGTCGTCCTTGCCCAAGAAGAGGCACGGATGCTCAACCACAATTACATCGGTACCGAGCACATCCTCTTGGGTCTGATCCACGAGGGTGAAGGCGTTGCTGCCAAGGCGCTCGAGTCCCTGAGCATTTCGCTCGATGGCGTTCGCGAGCAGGTGCAGGAGATCATCGGCCAGGGCCAGCAAGCCCCGTCCGGCCACATCCCCTTCACGCCGCGTGCCAAGAAGGTGCTTGAGCTTTCGCTCCGCGAAGCACTGCAGCTCGGCCACAACTACATCGGTACTGAGCACATCCTGCTTGGCCTCATTCGCGAAGGCGAAGGCGTGGCCGCCCAGGTGCTGGTCAAGCTTGGCGCGGACCTGAACCGGGTCCGCCAGCAGGTCATCCAGCTGCTCTCCGGCTACCAGGGCAAGGAAACCGCAGGCAGCGGCTCCGGCCAAGGCCAGCCCGAGGGTACCCCCGCCGGCTCGGTGGTGCTGGACCAGTTCGGCCGCAACCTGACCCAGGCTGCCCGCGAGAACAAGCTCGATCCTGTGATCGGCCGCGAGCAGGAGATGGAACGCGTCATGCAGGTCCTCTCGCGCCGTACCAAGAACAACCCCGTGCTGATCGGTGAGCCAGGCGTCGGCAAGACGGCCGTCGTCGAAGGCCTCGCCCAGGCGATCGTCCGCGGCGATGTCCCGGAGACCATCAAGGACAAGCAGCTCTACACGCTGGACCTTGGTTCCCTGGTTGCCGGCTCCCGCTACCGCGGTGACTTCGAAGAGCGCCTGAAGAAGGTCCTCAAGGAAATCCGCACCCGTGGCGACATCATCCTGTTCATCGACGAGATCCACACCCTCGTTGGTGCAGGTGCAGCCGAAGGCGCCATCGATGCTGCTTCCATCCTGAAGCCAATGCTTGCCCGCGGCGAACTCCAGACCATTGGAGCCACCACCCTGGACGAGTACCGCAAGCACATTGAAAAGGACGCCGCCCTTGAGCGTCGTTTCCAGCCGATCCAGGTCAAGGAACCCTCTGTCGCGCACGCGATCGAGATCCTCAAGGGCCTGCGGGACCGTTACGAGGCCCACCACCGCGTAACGATTACCGACGGCGCACTTGCCTCGGCCGCGCAGCTTGCCGAACGCTACATCTCGGACCGCTTCCTTCCGGACAAGGCGATCGACCTCATCGATGAAGCCGGCGCACGCCTGCGCATCCGCCGCATGACTGCTCCGCCGGAGCTGAAGGCCATGGATGAGCGCATTGCCGACGTCAAGATGGAGAAGGAATCCGCCATCGACGCCCAGGACTTTGAGGGTGCCGCCTCGCTGCGCGACAAGGAGCAGAAGCTCATTGCCGAACGCGCAGAGAAGGAGCGCACCTGGAAGTCCGGCGGCATGGATGACATCTCCGAGGTTGACGAAGACCTGATTGCCGAAGTTCTGGCGAACTCCACCGGCATCCCGGTCTTCAAGCTCACCGAGGAAGAGTCCTCGCGGCTGCTCAAGATGGAAGAAGAACTCCACAAGCGCGTGGTCGGCCAGGACGAGGCCATCAAGGCCCTGTCGCAGGCTATCCGTCGCACCCGTGCCGGCCTGAAGGACCCAAAGCGTCCCGGTGGCTCGTTCATCTTCGCCGGCCCCACCGGCGTCGGAAAGACCGAGCTCGCCAAGGCGCTTGCCGAGTTCCTGTTCGGTGAAGAGGACGCCCTCATCACGCTGGACATGTCCGAGTACTCCGAGAAGCACACGGTTTCGCGTCTCTTCGGTGCTCCTCCGGGCTACGTCGGCTACGAAGAAGGCGGCCAGCTGACCGAGAAGGTCCGCCGGCGTCCGTTCTCCGTAGTCCTGTTCGATGAAGTTGAGAAGGCTCACGCCGACCTGTTCAACTCGCTGCTGCAGATTCTGGAAGACGGCCGTTTGACCGACTCCCAGGGCCGCGTGGTGGACTTCAAGAACACCGTGATCATCATGACCACCAACCTTGGTACCCGCGATATCTCCAAGAGCGTGGCCACGGGCTTCCAGTCCGGCACGGACACCCAGACCGGCTACAACCGGATGCGTGCCCGGGTCACGGAAGAGCTCAAGCAGCACTTCCGTCCCGAGTTCCTCAACCGTGTTGACGACGTCGTGGTGTTCCCGCAGCTCACGCAGGACGAGATCATCGAGATCGTGGACCTGTTCGTGACCCGCCTGGAGCGTCGCCTCAAGGACAAGGACATGGGCATCGAGCTCACGCCTGCCGCCAAGGTGCTCTTGGCTACACGTGGGTACGACCCCGCCATGGGTGCCCGGCCGCTGCGCCGGACCATCCAGCGCGAGATCGAGGACCAGTTGTCCGAGAAGATCCTGTTCGGCGATATCCACCCGGGCGACATCGTTGTGGTGGACGTCGAGGGCGAAGGTGACGACGCCAAGTTCACTTTCGAAGGCAACGCCAAGCCGCGCATCCCGGAGATTGCTCCGACCGCGTAGGTTGAATACGGCGAACAGCTGAAGCCCCGCTCATTCCGAAAGGACTGGGCGGGGCTTTCCTTTTCCTTCCCACCCCCCGCTGGAGTTTTTGTACACCTAATGACGTTAAGGTGGCTTGATAAGGGCGTTATCTGTACAAAAACTCCAGCGGGGGAGGGACGAATGCGCGTTTTGATGGTGGCTCCCGGTACGCGGGGGGACGTCGCGCCCATGGCCGGGTTGGGCAGCCGCTTGCAGGATCTGGGTTACGAGGTAGCGATCGCTGCCAACCCTGCGTACTCGCCACTTGTCGTGGGATCCGGGTGCGAATTCCGGCCGCTTCAGGGCGACCTGGCGCAGCTCATCAAAAGGCCGGCCCCGGGAGCGAAGGCAACGTCCGGAAGCCTGGTTGCGTTTTGGCGGCAGCTTGGCGAGTACATGGACAACGCGGCCAGGGGTACGCTCGCGGCCGTTGAGGCGGGCGCTGACGTGGTCCTGGCCAACTCTGTGTCGCCCTACGCCTACGACGTCGGGGAGGCATTTGGCATCCCTGTCATCGGCGCCCATCTGCAGCCCACGGAACCGAGTTCGGCCTACCCGCCGGTGATCATGAACTCGGCCCGAAGCCTGGGCGCATGGGGCAACAGGATCATTGGGGAGCGCGCCGCCAGCGGACCTGCCCCTTACGACGGACCCAGCGCGCGCCTTCGCAAGGAACTGGGTCTGGGCAAGCAAAGCCGTGCTGCCGCAGAGCGTCGCAGGCGGAAGGCCAGGGCGACCATCCTTCATGGCATCAGCCCTACGGTTCTCCCGAGGCCGGCTGATTGGCACGACGGCCTGGTCATGGCCGGATACTGGTGGCCCGCAGCTAAACATGACTGGCATCCGCCCGTGGACCTGGTGGACTTCCTGGAAGCTGGGCCGCCCCCGGTGTTTGTCGGGTTCGGGAGCAGTTCCGACGTTGATTCGGGCATCATTCTCGAGGCCACGCGCCGCGCGGGTGTCCGGGCCGTAATCCAGGGCGCGGAGGGTGCGTTTGGCGACGATGCGGTTGGCGTCGGGGATGTGCCGCACGAGTGGCTGTTCCCCCGCATGGCTGCGGTGGTTCATCACGCGGGCGCAGGGACGACGGCGGCCGGCTTCCGGGCGGGCGTGCCTGCGGTGGCCGTTCCGGTGTACACCGATCAACCCTTGTGGGCCTCGCGGGTTGCCGCCCTGGGCGCCGGCCCTCGACCGCTTCCGCACAGGAAGCTCACTCCCGTGCGCCTCGGCGAGGCCATCGCGGAAGCCGTCACCACGCCGTCGTACCGCCTGAGATCCAAGGCAATCGCGACCGCGATCGCCGCCGAGGACGGGACAGCCGCCGTAGTGGAGGTGCTGCGGAAGCTGCCTCAACAAGGCAATATGTGAAAGTACTGTTTCACTGTAAGTGAACGCACCTGTGATGCGGAGCACATTCAGTGTTGAATCAGAGCATGGACTCTGCTGACACCCACGCCAAGGACGCCCAGCCCGAAACCCCCTTCCACGATCTGGACCACTACCTGTCCATCCCGCGGATTGGTGGCCTCACCCTCAGCCCCGATGGCCAGCGGCTGGTCACTACAGTTACCACGCTGAACGCCAAGGGGACCGAATTCGCCACTGCCCTGTGGGAACTCGATCCTGCCGGTCGCAACCACGCCCGCCGCATCACGCGCAGCTCCAAGGGCGAAGCCGGCGCCGTCTTCGCTGCGAACGGCGACCTCTACTTCACCTCCGCCCGCCCTGACCCGGAGAGCCCGGACGCGGACCCCGTCAACGCGCTGTGGCTGCTTCCCGCCGACGGCGGAGAAGCCCGTGTGATCCATTCGCGTGCGGGCGGCATCAGTTTGGTCATGACCGCGAAGAATGCAGACGCAACATTCATCAACGCCGAGGTCCTGGCCGGCTCCACCGATGAAGGGAATGACGAGGAACGCAGGAAGGCACGCAAGGACAACAAAGTCTCCGCCATCCTGCACAGCGGCTACCCCGTCCGGTACTGGGACGCCGACCTTGGGCCCGCCGAACCGCGGATCTTTGCAGTGGAACCGGGGGAGGACAAGGAACCCGGCAAGCCTTCAACGGTGGATGCCACCGCGCCGCTCCAGCTCCGGAACCTGACGCCCGGCGTCGGCGGTGCGCTGCGGGAAGCGAAAACCGTGGTGAGCCCTGACGGCAAGACCATCTACACCAGCATGGCCAAACCCTTGGCGAAGGCGGACAGCCGCGAGGTCCTGGCCGCCATCGATACCGCCACCGGCGCGGTCAAAGTGCTGCTGGACCACGAGGGAATGAGCTATTTCCCCGGTCCAGTCAGCCCGGACAACCGCACCCTGGTGGTGGAAAGCGAGAGCGACACCACTCCCACCCAGGCGCCACAGGTGAAACTGCACCTGCTGAACGCGGCGGGCGGAGAGACCACGGACCTTGAACCGTTGGCCCACCACTGGGACCGCTGGGCGACCGCGCTCGCTTGGCTCCCGGACGGCTCTGCCATCCTCGCCAAAGCGGACGACGACGGCGCGTCGCCGGTTTTCCGGATCGACGTCGCTGACGGCGGCGTGACGCAGGTGACGAAGGACGGCGCGGCGTATACCGACGTCGTGGTTTCCCCGGACGGAACCACGGCGTATGCGCTGCGCAGCTCCTACGAGTTCCCGCCCGAAGCGGTGCGGATCGACCTCGCCAGCGGTGAGGTGGTCCGGCTTCCGGCGCCGGCGGAACGGCCCGAATACAAGGGCCGCCTTGAGCGCGTGGAGACTAAGGCCGACGACGGTGCTCGCGTCCCTGCCTACCTCGCCCTTCCGGAGGGCGCCTCAGCCGGGAACCCCGCCCCGCTCTTGCTGTGGATCCACGGTGGACCCTTGGGTTCGTGGAATGCCTGGACCTGGCGCTGGAACCCTTGGCTGTTGGTGGCCAAGGGCTACGCTGTGCTGCTGCCGGATCCCGCCCTGTCCACGGGTTACGGCCAGGAATTCATCCAGCGCGGGTGGGGCGAATGGGGACGCAGGCCATTCACGGACCTGATGGCCATCACGGATGCAGTGGGGGGCCGGCCGGATATTGACCAGACGCGCACTGCTGCCATGGGTGGCTCGTTCGGTGGCTACATGGCCAACTGGGTCGCCGGACAAACGGACCGCTTCAAGGCGATCGTCACCCATGCGAGCTTGTGGGCGCTGGACCAATTTGGGCCCACCACGGATGCGGCCCAATATTGGCTGAAGGAAATGACCGTTGAGATGGCCATGGCCAACTCCCCGCACCTGAACGTGGGCAATATCAAGACGCCCATGTTGGTGATCCACGGCGACAAGGACTACAGGGTGCCGATTGGCGAGGGCCTGCGCCTTTGGTACGAGCTCCTGTCCTCATCGCAGTTGCCTGCCGATGACAACGGCCAGAGCCCCCACCGCTTCCTGTACTTCCCGGACGAAAACCACTGGGTGCTTCAACCGCAGCACGCAAAGGTCTGGTACGGAGTGGTTGAGCACTTCCTGGCCAAGCAGGTGCTGGGTGAGGACGTCGCGCTGCCAGAGGAGTTGGGCGTCTAGGCAGCTCGGGAGGCTGAGTGATCAGCCTCCCGACATCCGCCGGATGTTGGCGGCGTAGGAGTCGAGGACTTCAAGAACCCCGTGGTGCTGCCAGACGCGCTTGCGGCCGTGGCCTGAGGTCTCAGCGAGCACTCCACGACTGCTAAGCGCATCCAGCGCACGAAGTGCTGCCATCTCTCCGAGACCGAGTTCGGTCATGAGGAACTTCGTGTTGACCGCGGGCTGGCCAATAAGTGCCGGCAGGACCCGCCAGGCCGCCGCGTCGGCCCGTAGGCCTGCCAACTTCGCGCGGGACTCTTCGAGCTGGGCTGCAAGGTCGTCGACGAGCCGTGATCCGGTAGTTGCGGCGATCCGGGCTGCCCCCGCGAACCCGCGGACAATGGGTCCGGCGTCCCCTTCCCGGAATGACCCGAGTGCAGAGAAGTAGTGTGCTGTGTCGACCAGAAGGCCGGCCGAGATCGGTACGGCTGTGGAGCCGACGAGGCCCTTGTTGCGGAGAATCGACTGAGCCAGTGCCCGCCCGGTTCTGCCGTTTCCATCAGGGAACGGGTGGATAGTTTCGAACTGCGCGTGGCTGACGGCCACCTGAACGAGCACAGAGACGTCCTGGCGGCGGATGAACTCAACCAAGTCCGTAACCGCGCCGTGAATGCGGTCATGGTGCGGGGCCACGAATTCGGCGGTTCGAGGTCCGGCCTGGCCGGGGCCGATCCACACTTGCTCATCCCGGAAGCGACCGGCCCCGACCGGGTCGAATCCAGGCTGGTGGAGCATCAAGGCCTTGTGCATCGCAAGGATGGAGTCTTCACTGATGTTGTCGGCCAGCTGGAGGGCCGCCTCCATGGCCCGGACGTTTCCGACGACGGTTAGCGCGTTGGTCTTGTGGCCGGCGTCGATCTCGGCGAGGGCAAGCTGTTTCGCCGATGTTGTCAGCTGCTCAATCTGCGAACTGGATGCCGACTCCGTGCGCAAGAGGATTGCCGTCATCGGACCAAGCGCGGGGTTGTCCGTACCCAGCGTCTGCTGGGCGTGCTTGTCGAAGTTCACGAGCTGACGAGTCGCGTCTTCGACGTCGGCGGCATCTTCGCCGGAAACTTCGGGTGTCCAGTGCGCGATATTCGCCGTAACGGCGGCTTGGTAAGGGCCGGTCTGACGCTCGACCTCTGCGCGTGAGTACATCCCGGGCACGCGAGGCTTCCAGTCGAAGGTCTCAAACGAGACCGGATCAACTGCAAGGCGCGGTTGCGGAAATGCGGACATGGTCCCACCATACCAACACTTAAGATATTAAGTGTTGGTATAAGACGCACGTTTCAACACTTAGCCCCATAGATGTTGGTTACTGCCGTGTGGGGCCCACGCTTGCGTTCATGAAGGGGTCACCCCCGCGCATCTCGTTAGGATGGGGGAGTGAATTCGACCTTCAGCCTTCGCCCTGCCCGCACCAGTGACGTGGCGGCTATCAAGAGGCTCGTGGCGCCCTTGGCTGAAGAGCGGATCCTCATGGCCAAGGAAACAGTGGCCTACTACGAGAGCCTCCAGGAATTCCGGATTGCCGAGTCCAGCGACGGCGAGGTCATTGGTTGCGGCGCCCTGCACGTGATGTGGGAGGACCTGGCCGAAATCCGCACACTGGCGGCCGCCGACTCGTGGCGTGGCCGCGGCGTGGGTCATGTCCTGGTGGAGAACCTGCTGGAAGAAGCCAAAGCCCTTGGAGTCAGCCGCGTCTTCTGCCTGACCTTCGAAGTGGAATTCTTCAAGCGCCACGGCTTTGAGGTCATGGCCGACCAATCGGCGGTGGACCCACAGGTGTATTCAGAACTCCTGCGCTCGCATGATGAAGGCGTGGCGGAGTTCCTGGACCTGGCCCGGGTAAAGCCCAACACCCTGGGCAACACCCGCATGATCAAGCAGCTCTAGGCCGCACCGGCGCACTCCCTCCACGTCTGTTGGACGTGTAATTTTCCTTGCCCGATTATGGGTGATTTAAAACCTCTTCTCTTATCTAAAGTTGATGGATAAACTGATCAAGGCTTGCTGGGGAAGCTTCCACTACTCGGTCAATGTGAGAGAAGATCATGCAGTCCCACGCGTCCTTTTCAGATGTTTCAGAACTCCAACTCAGTGTTCGCGGTCCAGTGTTCACGCCTACCGATCCCGGTTTCGCCGCAGAAGTAGCGGCCTTCAATTTGTCCACACAGCACCAGCCGGACCTCGCCTTCGGCGCCCTCGACGCAGAGGACGTTGCGGCAGCGGTCCGTTGGGCTGCAGAACGCAAAATGCCCGTTTCCGTTCAGTCCACCGGACACGGCGCCACCAACGCCATTGAAGGTGGCCTGCTCATCAGTACCCGTCGGATGCTCGAACTGAGCATCGATCCCGTCGAGAAGACGGCACGCGTAGGCGCAGGTGTCCGATGGCGGGCGGTGGTGGATCACGCCGCAACCTTCGGTTTGATGGGGCTCTGCGGTTCCACAACCGACGTCGGCGTGGTGGGTTACACGCTGGGCGGCGGGCTGCCCATCCTGGGCCGCAAGTACGGTTTCGCCTCGGATCACGTCATCGCCTTTGAGCTCGTCACCGCGGACGGAACGCAACGCCGAGTGACCAAGGACGAGGACTCTGAGCTGTTCTACCTCCTGCGCGGCGGCAAGGGAAACCTGGGCATTGTCACTGCCATGGAATTCCACTTGTTCCCAAGCTCAGACCTCTTTGCCGGCGGCCTGTACTATGACGGCGAGCACGCCCCCGCGGTCCTGGAGAAGTTCAGCGAATGGGTGCCGGAGCTGCCCAAGGAGGCATCGGCGTCGTTGGCTTTCCTGCGGTTGCCGGACATGGACATCGTTCCCGAGCCGCTTCGCGGCAAGTTCGTAGTTCACCTGCGCTACGCCTACCAAGGCGATGCGGCCGTTGCCACGCAGCTGCTTGAACCGATGCGCCGGAGCGCCCCATTCATGATGGACGGAACCGGGCCCCTGGACTCCACCCAGCTGGACATGGTCCACCAGGATCCGGAGCAGCCCGTGCCCGTGCGGGAGCGCGGTTTCCTCCTGGACCGGCTCGATGAGGACGCCAAGGCCGCCATCCTCCGGCACTTTGGACCCGGGGTACCCAGCCCTGTGCTCATGGCCGAAATCAGGCTCCTGGGCGGGGCTTTGGCCGCCTGTGCCGATGGTGAAGACAGTGTCGGGGCGCGCGATGCCGCCTTTAGCTTCTTCATGGCCGGCATGATGGTCCCGCCGGTGGCGGAGCTGCTTCCGTCAGTGTTCGACGCCGTTCGCGAAGACCTGCGCGACGCCTCCAATGGCGGGACATTCGTTAACCTCCATGGACACTTCGTGGACGCTGAGGACAGGGAACGGCCGTGGGGCCCAAGTATCCGTGAGCGCCTCCGCAAGGCCAAGGCCGAAGTGGATCCGCACAACATGTTCAGCTTTGGGCACGTCGTTGGGTTGCCGGTCATCGACCAGGCCGTCCTGCTGGAAGACGTTGCCACTGCAGGCGGCGACGCCGTGCTGAACAGCTGAAGGGGATGCGGACAATGGACCATAGGGTCACGTTCCCGGATTTCTCCGCTTTCCAGATCGACCTTCCCTACGGTGCGTGGCCGCATGACGCCTCCTGGGCGGGGGACAGGCATTCCGATCCGGACCTCTACTCGGCGTTCTGGCCGGAGTTCCGGCCGAGCCAGGAGACGGGCGAAGTGACGGCGCCTCCCGGCGAGGAGTAGCGGCCCGAAAATCCACACGGCAGGGACGGTCAGAAGGGCTGTCCCTGCCGCTATTTAAGTGCCCTTCCAGCACTGGAAGACCTACCGGGGTCCCGGCCGCCGGTAGTAGGGTCAGAGCACCAGCCACAGCACGCCAGGAGCATCCAATGAAAAAGCTCATCAATGATCCGCGGGCAGTGGTGGACGAGTCCGTTGAAGGATTCGGCATGGCGCATGCCGACATCGTGGACGTCCACCCCGAGCCCAAATACGTCGTCCGCAAAGGCGCCCCGGTTGAGGGCAAAGTTGCCCTCGTTTCCGGTGGCGGCAGCGGCCACGAACCGTTGCACGCAGGTTTTGTCGGGCTCGGCATGCTCGACGCCGCTGTCCCCGGCGCAGTCTTCACCTCACCAACCCCGGACCAGATCATTCCGGCCACCGTCGCGGTCGACTCAGGCGCCGGCGTCGTGCATATCGTGAAGAACTACACCGGTGACGTCCTGAACTTTGAAACCGCAGCCGAAATGGCGCAGGCCGAAGGCGTGCGCGTCCGTTCAGTGCTGGTCAACGACGACGTCGCGGTGGAGGACTCGCTGTACACGGCCGGGCGCCGCGGGGTTGGCGGAACTGTCCTGGTGGAGAAGATTGCCGGTGCCTCGGCGCAGCGCGGAGACGACCTTGACGCCGTCACCGCCGTCGCCGAACGGGTAGTGGCCAACGTGCGGACCATGGGTGTGGCCCTGTCCGGTTGCACAGTGCCACACGCGGGAACACCGAGCTTTGAGCTGGCCGATGACGAAATCGAAATCGGCATCGGCATCCACGGAGAGCCTGGCCGGCACAGGATTGCCATGGAAAGCGCGGATGCCATCACGGACCGGCTGCTTGATCCCGTGCTGGAGGACCTCGGCCTGGCTTCGGGCGAGAAGGTGCTGTTGTTCGTCAATGGCATGGGCGGGACCCCGCAAAGCGAGCTGTACATCGTCTACCGGAGGGCTGCGCAGGTCCTCGCCGAGCGGGGCGTCACGGTGGAGCGCTCGCTGGTGGGCAACTATGTGACGTCCCTGGAAATGCAGGGCTGTTCAGTATCCGTGCTGCGCCTGGACGAAGAGATGACCAGGCTTTGGGATGCTCCCGTCCACACAGCAGCCCTGCGATGGGGGGCCTGAGCATGGGCCTGGGCACCACGTGGGCACAGGACTGGTTGAGGTTGTCGGCCGAGGCGATGGCCGAGCACAGGGTGGAGCTCATTGAGCTGGACCGTGCCATCGGCGACTCCGACCATGGCGAGAACATGGACCGCGGATTCCAGGCAGTGCTGCAGAAGCTCGCTGAAACTCCGCCCGAAACTCCTGGTGCTGCGTTGAAGGCCGCCGCCATGGCGCTCATGTCCAAAGTAGGCGGCGCTGCCGGTCCCCTGTACGGAACGGCCTACCTGAGGGCGGCAACATCGTTGGGGGATACCGCCGACGTCGACGCGGACGCGCTCGCGGCAGCCCTCACCGCTGCACGGGATGGCGTGGTGGCGCGCGGCAAGGCTGAGCTCGGCGACAAGACAATGATCGATGCCTGGACTCCTGCGGTGGAGGCTGCCGTGAAGGCGGCGCAGGGCGGCGCGGAGCCCTCGGCCGTGCTGGAAGCTGCTGCGCAAGCTGCCGAGGCAGGGGCCAAGGCGACGGATCCGTTGGTGGCGCGCAAGGGCCGGGCCAGCTACTTGGGGGAGCGTAGCGCCGGCCATCGTGATCCGGGGGCGGCGTCAACCGCGCTGCTCTTGCGGGCGGCTGCTGACGCAGCGGCCGGCTCTCCCGGCCGGACGGGAGCAGACGCCGGATGACGGTTGGGATCGTAGTTGTTTCGCACAGCAGCAAGATCGCTGAAGGAGCTGTTGAACTCGCCGCACAGATGGCGCCCGACGTCGAACTCGTCGCCGCCGGGGGCACTGACGACGAGCGGATCGGGACCAGCCTGGAGAAGGTGCTGGCCGCCGTCGAGCAGTCGTTGGTGGATTCCGGTGGTGACGGTGTGGTGGTCTTGACCGACTTGGGTTCGGCGGTGATGACGGCTGAGTCGGCGGTGGAATTTGCCAGCAATCCCGACGCCGTGCAGCTGGCGGATGCACCCTTGGTGGAGGGGCTCGTGGCTGCTGCAGTCGCCGCGCAAGGAGGTGCCGGCGTCGACGATGTGCGCAAGGCGGCCGAGGCTGTCAGCTTCGGCGCCGTGCCTGAACCGGCCCGACGCGCTGACCTGCCCGAAGCGTACGGCCAGGATGAGCCCGATGCGAGCGGCGACTTCGAACTGATCAACCCCATGGGTATCCACGCGCGGCCCGCGGCGAAGATCGCCGGCGGCCTATCCGGGCTGGACGCCGAGGTGACGGTGAACGGCGTCGACGGCATGTCCATCATGGCGCTGATGGCGCTCGCTGCAGGGCAGGGGTCCAGCCTCCACGTGGAAGCCCGCGGCAAGGACGCCTCCAAAGCGGTTGAATACGTGGGGCGGCTGGTGAAGGAGGGCTTCGGAGAGCTCTAGTTTTCAGCGATTTTCGTCCAAATATTGCTAAGTACACTGATTAGTGATGTTGTAGAGGTACAAGGTTCCTACGACGAAAGAGGTGCGACATGGGTGCTGACGACAAGATGGAGAATGCAGGCGAGAAGCTTGGCGGCAAGGCCAAGGAAGCTGCCGGCAAGCTGACCGACGACAAAGGCCTCGAAGCTGAAGGCAAGGGCGACCAGGTCAAAGCAGACCTCAAGGGCGCTGGCGAAAAGGTGAAAGACGCATTCAAGAAGGACTAGGAATGTGGACAGGGCCGCTGCGGTTGCAGCGGCCCTGTCTTGTTTTATGAACTTCTTGTGCGAAGCGCCGCTCCGGCGGTGCGCTGATTGATGGAGGACTTTCGTGAACATAGTGGTAAAGCTGCTTGGACTCGCCGTGAGCCTGGGCGCTGGAGCGATCGCCAACAAGACGCTGGAGGGCCTTTGGGAGAAGAAGACCGGCAAGCCAGCGCCCAAGGACGGCACTGACCTCAACGACTCCTTGCCAGGTGTCCTGGTGTTCGCCATTGTGTCTGCCGGCGTTGGCGCAGTGGTTCACGTCCTTACCCAACGGGGCACCAAGAGCGCCCTGGCCCGCATGAAAGAGACCGCAGACGAGGTTTAACCATGGCTATAGCTAAATTCCCGAGTGTTGTCATCGATTGTCCCGACGCTGCCGCCTTGGCCGGCTTCTACAGCGAGCTTTTTGGCTGGGAAGTAGAGGACAAGGGCGATTGGTTCGACATCCGCCCCAGCGACGGCAGCAACTGCATCTCGTTCCAGCAGGTGGATGTGTACCAGGCCCCCGTGTGGCCCGGGCAGACCATCCCGCAGCAGATGCATCTGGACATGGTGGTGGAGGACCTGGACAAGGGCGAGGAAGTCGCACTGTCCCTCGGTGCGACCAAGGCTGACCACCAGCCGGGTGAAACATTCCGGGTACTTCTTGACCCGGCCGGACACCCGTTCTGCCTCTGCCTTAGCTAGCCGCTGGGCCAGCTAGCTGCTGGGCCAGCCAGCTGCTGGCCGCTAGCCCTGCTGGGCGGCCCATTCCTCCACCCGGCGGTTGCTCTCCTCCTCGGAAAGGTCTTCTACGCGCGTCATGATGGACCAGCGAACGCCGAAGGGATCGCGGATGCTGGCGTACCGGTCACCTGAAACGAATGTGGTCAGAGGCTCGCGGACGGTTGCTCCGGCTTGCTCTGCCTTCTGGACCAAACTGTCCGCGTCGGCGCAGTAGAGCCCCATGGAGTAGCAATCGTCCTCGCCGTCCGGTGCCGGAACCAGGTGATAGCCGGGGTTTGGCTCCCCGAGCTGAAGGTGGCCGTTTCCGAAGTCCAACTCAGCATGGACCACCACGCCTCCCATCTCGGTCTCGCCCACGACGCGGGCACCGAAGACGTCGCGGTAGAACATGATGGCTTCCTTCGCGTTGGGCACGGCGAGGAACGGCGTGAGGCTGGTCAGGCCGTTGGGTACGCCATGGGTGGTGTGCTGGCCGTGGGCGGCAGTGGTTGATTCTGTGTTTGCTGTATCCGTCATGGCTATGACGCTACGCGCCCCGGGTGCCGTGACGCTTGCAGATTTGCGACAGCTTCCATCCCCGGGGTACACCCGGCACCGACCAAATACACGCGCGGAATGAAGGGACAACGGTGATGAAGGACCCACGGCGATCAGCTCGGAATCTTCTCCGGCGGGACACCGTGACGATTGAACGGTTGTGGATGAGCTATTGGGCCGAAGGCGGAAGCGCCGGCCTCCTGGAGCTGGATGCCTACGTGCATGAAGCGTTGAGGCCCCCTGCTTTCGAGCTGAAGCTCATCGGATGGGCCACGGAAGAACTTCAAGGCTGACAGCTGCAGCGTGTGCCCATTGCGCGGGAGGGGTATATTCGTCGCTGACACCGGCACGCGGAAGGGGGTCCTGGTGGAGAGCTCCTTCAAGGGCATCCTTTATCCGGCGCGGTTGCCCACCTTCCATCGCTTTGCGGCCCCCGACGCCGTTGCCCACCTGGTCCAGTGGTTTTGGCTCCCGGAATGGGATATCGAGCCGGGCCGGTCGTCCCGTCAGCACGTGATCGCCTACCCAGCCTCCAATCTGGTGGTCCAGGGCGACGCCGTCGAGTTCTCCGGCCCCACAACCCGGGCCGCGCACCGCGACCTCACCGGCAAGGGTTGGGCAGTGGGCGCCCTGCTCCGCCCCGCCGCCGTGCCGCTCTTCACCGACGACCCCGGTGCCCTGCGCGACCAGGAAACAGCGTTGCCGTTGGAGAAACTTCACGCCGCCGTCTCGGCGGCCATGGATGCGCCTCCCGATGAAGAAACGCCCGACGGCGGCTCCCGCCGTGAGCGCGCAGTGGGCGCCTACGTTGGGTGGTTGGCTTCCCTGGAAGTTGTCCCATCCGAGGAAGCGCTGCTCGCAAACCGTATGGTGGACGTCATTGCTTCCGAACCGGACGTACTCCTGATCGAGGACGTGGCGCGTCGTTTGGCGGTCTCACCGAGGACCCTGCAGCGGGTCGCGAAGAAGTACGTGGGACTCAGCCCATCGGCGCTGATCCGGCGTCGAAGACTGCAGGATGCTGCGGAGCGCGCCCGGTCCGATCCATCAGCGGACCTGGCCGCGATCGCCGTCGAACTTGGCTATGCAGACCATGCGCACCTGAGCAACGACTTCCGGAGGTACCTGGGGTTCACGCCGAGTATGTACCGGAGGACAGCGGGGGAGCGGACCCCCCGATGCCCCGATGACTGGACAGGTGTAGGGGTCGGCAGATCGGCGGTGGCAGTTCCCCTTCAGCATCGATGCCGGTGTCGAAGGATTTGTTCGGGCAAGGGATGCCACAGACTGTATGCATGACGGTCTGTGAAGTGCCTTCCCATCCAGAGGTCCATCCCGCCTTGCTGAGCCGGTTCAGCCCCGTCCGGTTTGATCCGGCGGCGACGGCCACATCGGCACAGCTCGACACACTGCTCGATGCCGCACGCAAGGCACCTTCGGCTGGAAACTCCCAACCTTGGATGTTTATTGCGGGCCTACGTGGAGACGGGGTGCATTCACGGATCGTGCGGCATCTGGCCCGGAGTTCATTGGTATGGGCTCCGTCAGCGTCGCTACTAGTTGTAAACGTTGCCCATGTGCTCGTTGAGGACACCAACGACTGGGAGTATTCGGAATTCTCTCGATACGACCTCGGCCAGGCAGTAGCGCACATGACCATCCAGGGGCTGTCGATTGGGTTGGATGCGCACCAATTCCGCGCCTTCGACCGCGCAGCGGTAGCCGCGGAGTTCGCGGTACCGCCGCACTGGGAAGTCACGTCGATGACGGCGTTCGGCGTCGCTGCCCATGCGGCTGGTGACGTCACCTCGCCCGGCACAAGCAGGGACCGTGCCAGCAGAAGCGAAATTACCTGGGCACGCGCTTAACTGATCATGAGTGGACGCGGCGCCGCCCGTTCCGCTTCTCCGTCAGGACGCCGGAACCGTTGCCGCGGACCCGGCCGGAACCGTTGCGGGGGACACGGCCGGAACCCTGCCCTCAAATGCCTCCAGCATGGCCTGCCTGTCGAACTGTCCTTCCCACTTGGCAACCACGAAGGTGGCGACGCAGTTGCCGAGCAGATTGACCACAACACGCATGGAGTCCATCAACCGATCAGCTCCCAGCAGGAGGGCCACGCCGGCAACGGGGAAGATGCCCAAGGCGCCCGCCGTCGCGGACAAGGCAAGGAAAGCTGACCCAGGCACGCCGGCCATGCCCTTGGATGTCAGCATCAGTACCCCGAGTGCAGCCAGCTGCTGCCCGAGGTCCAGGTTGTGGCCGAAGGCCTGGGCGAGGAAAAGCAGGGAGATGGACAGGTAGAGCGCTGCGCCGTCGAGGTTGAAGGAGTATCCGGTAGGAACCACCAGTCCCGTGGTTGCCCGGGAGCAGCCCGCGTTGGTCAGCTTGGTCATGATGCGGGGAAGCACGGATTCCGTGGAGGCCGTGCCCAAGGCCAGAAGGAACTCCTCGCGGGAGTACTTGATGAACTTCCACAGCGGGACACGAGGATAAACCCAGGCCACGACGAACAACAGGGCGATGAAGACCAGCGCGGAGCCGTAACATGCCGCGATCAGGAGGGCATAAGTGCTGAGCGAACTGAGGCCGTACTGGCCGATGATGAAGGCCATGGCACCGAAAGCACCCACCGGGGCCACCCGCATGACCCACGCCATGATCTTGAAGAAAAGCTCCAGGGTCGTCTCCATGACATCAATGACGGGCTTGCACTTCTCGCGGCCCACCACCACGATGGCCGCTCCAAAGAAGACGGCGAAGCACAGGACCTGAAGCAATGAGTTTGAGGCGAAAGCCCCCACCACGCTGGTGGGGATGATGCCCAGCAGGAATTGTCCCGCATCCTTGGGCGGTGCGGTGGTGGTCTTGGCGTTCACGGCGTCCGCGCTCAACGTGGCGGGATCGATGTTCAGGCCCGCGCCCGGCTGCACGATGTTGGCCACCACAAGGCCAAAGGCCAACGCGAAGAGGGTGGCGGCGGTGAAGTAGACCAGGGCCTTCACGCCTACCCGGCCTACGGCCTTTACGTCTCCCACTGCCGAGATTCCCGTAACGATGACCAGGAAGATCAGCGGGGCGATGATCATCTTGATGAGCTGGATGAAGCCATCGCCAAGTGGGCGAAGAGCGGATCCAAGGTCAGGCCAGAGGTAACCTATGGCGATCCCCAACACGACCGCCAGCAGGATCTGGAAGAACAAGGACTTGTACAAAGGCTTCTTCGCCGCTTGGCTCACGGGGGAGCCGGATGTTGGGATCTTCAAAATGGCGCCTATCTGTGCGATGGCCGTGCAGGGTCACGGCCCGGGGTCACACAAGACGCTATGGAAGGGTTGTTTCCGGAATGCTAATTCCAAGGTCCGGCTGTGTTTAATATCGGAATGAAGTTTCCACAATGTGGAAGTAATAGATTGAGGATCACCGCTGCCGCAACCCCGTAGCATCCAGCAATACGCCAGCCGAAATAAACCGCCCACACTGCTCGCCGAAGGGGTATCGGCCTTGGGGCGTGAACTCCACGGTGCGGACGGGAAGCACGACGCCGGACGGCGAGGTGCCGGTCACCGTCACCTCGAGCGGAGACTCGCTGATTGCCGGCAGCTCAAGGAAGCCCTGGAGGGTTCCATCAGGAGACGACCTTGCCGAGCACACCCCATCCGGTGTGCAGCTTTCGTCCGCGGTCACTGCCCCGGGATTCAGCATGACGTTCTTTTCGGTGCAGGCATCGTACTGGCAGGCTTTCAGCCGCAACGAGCCAACCTGGTTGGCGTAGTCGGCCGCGACGGTCACAGACACTCCCGCCACCTGCCCGACAGCCGGGCACGCAACGGGTTCAAAGACGCAGCCGGAAAGCAGCGCCGCAGCGCCCGAAAGGGTCAAGGCCACCCCGATTCTGCCCATGCTTCAGCGTAGGACGGCAACCCCCGTGCCGCTAGGCAGGAAGCCGCAACCCGTCGTCGTGCAGTTCCGCCAGGCCGTCAGCCAACAGGCCATCCAGCGCACGCTCAAGTTGCTCCGGCGCTGAGTTGAGCCGGTGCAGGGCGGCCAGCGGAACTCCGATGCCCGACGCCGCGAACCCCAGATCTGCGGGCGCCCGCTCAAACATCTCGCGCGGAACAGGATGGGCTGCCTCGCGCAGGACTGCCATCACGGCACCGCGGACCTGGCGGTCGGTGCCGTGCCAGGACTGCCCCTTGGGGGTGTACGACGGCGGCGGCTCGCCAGCCGCCAGCCAGGCGCAGCTGGAGCGGACCGGGCAGTCAGCGCACTTGGGATTCCGGGCCGTGCAGACCAAGGCGCCGAGCTCCATGACAGAGGCGTTCCAGCGAACGGAGAGGCCCTTATCCTCTGGGAGAAGGGCATCGGCGAGCCGCATTTCAGCCGCAGTGAGGGCCGGCGCAGGCAAGGCGTGCCCGGAAACCAGGCGCGCGTGGACGCGCCGGATGTTGGTGTCCACCACGGTTTCCCGGCGGCCGAAGGCAAAAGCGGCGACGGCGGCAGCTGTGTAGCTGCCCACGCCGGGAAGCCCAAGGAGCTCGGGATACGTGTCGGGAACGTTGCCATCGTGCTGAACGCAAATGGCGACGGCGGCTGCGTGCAGTCGCAGGGCGCGGCGCGGATAACCCAGGCGGCCCCAATGGCGGACTGCTTCCCCGGATGGTTCCGCAGCGAGGTGGGCCGGAGTGGGCCAGCGTTGCATCCAGTCTAGCCACACCGGAAGTACGCGAACAACGGGGGTCTGCTGGAGCATTATTTCGCTGACCAGGATGCCCCACGGGCTGCAGGCCGGCCGGCGCCACGGAAGGTCCCGGGCTGTCTCGGCGAACCAGCGGTCCAGGGCGTCGTGGAGCCGGGCAAGCTCATCGGAATCGGGGACAGTCATACTGCCTCAACTCTAGTGGAATTACGGGTTGCAGCTGCCCATGTCAGACGTCACACAGGCCGGGATTGGCCTCCTGCGGCGTGTAGGTTAGGTGCCCCGACGGCCACGAGCCTAGCCTAGAAGCATGGCCACCAACGGTAAGCAACAGTCGACCGCGCGCTCAAAAGCGCCGGCGAAGGGTGCTGCCCGCGGCTCATCCGCAACCAAAGCGAGGCGGCCCAGCCCAGCCGTGTACCGCCGTCGGCGACAGGTCGTTTTTGGTGGCCTGCTGCTGGTGATCGTCCTGGTGGTTGCCGGCGTGGTGGCCCTGACCGGCATGTTCGCCGGAAATCCTGAGCCTGAAGCTGTGCCCACCTCCCAAGCTGCGCAAGCGCCCACCCAGGGGAGCGTGCCGTCAGCATCGCCGTCGCCGTCGGCCTCGCCAACCCCCGTTTGCGACTTCAACTTGATGACCGTCGCAGCAAAAACCGACAAGCCTGCCTACGGTCCCGATGAAAAGCCGCTGCTGACCATGACCATCACCAACGGCAATGCAGCCCCGTGTGAGGTCAATGTGGGCACGTCGCAAATGGAATACCTGGTGATGAGCGGCTCGGACCGGATCTTCTCTTCCAAGGACTGCCAGACCGGCGGCGTGGACCTGGTCAAGACCATCCAGCCCGGCAAGAGCGAAACCGCCAACTTCCCGTGGGAACGCAACAGGTCCTTGGAAGGCTGCGGCGTGATCAACGCCAAACCCGGCGCCGGCGGCGCCTATTACACGTTCGAGGCCCGGTTGGGGAACAAGGCGAGCCCTAAGGCCGTCTTCCAGCTGAACTAGGGGCCCGAAAGCATCGTCCGCGGATAACGCCCGACGGCGGCAGGCGGCTTAGAGGAACCGGTCCAGCAGGCTGGCCTCGGCCATGCGGCTCAACCCTTCACGCACGGTGCGGGCACGCTGGTCACCGATGCCGTCCACGGTCATGAGGTCATCGATGGTGGCTGCCATGAGGTTCTGCAGCCCACCGAAGTAGTCCACCAGGCGATCGGCTACTGCCTTGGGCACGGACTTGAGGCCGGACAGCAGGCGGTAGCCGCGGGGCTGGACCACTGCGTCCAACTGCTCCACGCCGCCAGCGAATCCGATGATGTGGGCGATCCGACCGAGGTCGATCAGTTCCGTCGGTCCGAGGTTGAGGAGGGCCTGGACCGCTTCCTCGATGTCCTCGGGAGTGGCATTGGGATCCGAGTAGTCGCGGATGATGACTTCGCTCCCCGGTCCGCGCCCGACCGTGAGTTCCTCCACCTGCAAGGACAACAGGCGGCCGTCTTCGCCGAGTTCAAGCACGTACTGGGCGATTTCTTCGGAGATGCGGCGGACCATTTCCTGGCGTTGCAAAGTGACAGCAACATCCCTGACTGTCACCAGGGCCTCGATTTCCAAGGCCGAAAGCGAGCTGGTGACCTGGTCCAGCCTTGCGCTGTAGCGTTCCAGCGTCGCCAGAGCCTGGTTGGCGCGGGCCAGGACTTTCTCGGATCCTTCAAGGACGTGGCGCAGGCCGTTCACATACAACGCGATGATCTGCATTGACTGGCTCACCGAAATGACGGGGACACCCGTTTGGATGGCCACGCGCTCCGCGGTGCGGTGCCGGGTGCCCGATTCCTGGGTTTCGATGCTGGAGTCCGGGACCAGTTGGACGGCGGCGCGGACAATGTTGCTGGCGTCCTTGTCGCAAATGATGGCCCCGTCCATCTTGGCCAGTTCGCGCAGTCGCGTGGGGGAGAAGTCGATGCCGATATCGAAGCCACCCGAGCAAATTGAATCGATGGTGCGGTCGTAACCCAGCACAATCAGTGCGCCGGTGCGTCCGCGGAGAATGCGCTCCAAACCGTCGCGCAACGGAGTTCCGGGTGCGACTCTGGCCAGAGTCGCCTTGAGCGATTCTTCCGGGCTCCGGGCCATAGGGTTTCCCTTCAAAGGTGCAAGCCACGGCTCACAGACATGCTGAATCCGGCATCAGCTGGCGCATCCGAAAAATGGCCATGTGACGCCAAGCTCAATAATAGGGCTTCATTGCACCGTTAACCGCACCAGCAAGCCCCAAAGTGGGTCATTTCGTTATGTTCCGAGGTGCTCCGAAGGTGGGATTTGCAGGATGCCCGGCAGCTGCACTTTGTGAATCGCAGGTCAGTAATCCACGTTGCGCTTCAACTTGTTCCCCAACCACATCATCGCCAGGCTCACCAGAAGGAAGCCAACAGCGATTGCCAAGGCGAACACCACCACACCGCCCCAACCACCTGCGCGCGCCGGGTCGATGAACCAGTAGGGGTACCAGTTAGCGAAGGCGCCCCGGACGAGGCTGTAGACCAGATAGAAAACGGGGTAGATCAGCCAGTACCAAAGGTGCCTGGGCTCCAGGCGGGTCCGCGGCGGCTGGAAGAGCCAATCCGCCACCATCACCACCGGGATCACGTAGTGCACCACGATGTTGACCCAGGGAACCATGGAGCCCAGGTCCTGCCCGGTTAGCAGGAGGCCGAAGACAATGCCCACAATCGCCATGGCAATCGTGGCAGTGCCGCGGGTGACGTCGTCGGCCTCGCTGGGGCGCTTGCCGATCAGGACCCTGTAACCACTGATGAGCAACACTATGGCGGCGAAGATATTGGAGAGATTGGTGAAGTAGCTGAAGAAATTCCAGACGTCGTAATTCAACCCCACGTGGACCGCCATCTGCGTCCCGACTGCTACCAGCGTCAAAAGGCCGAAGAAGAAGCGTCCCCCGATAAGAAGATTTCTCTTGGTCATGGGCCAATCCTTGCCGATGGTCAACACAGGCGCGCGCCCAACACCCCGAAAGTGTTAAGTGATCAGCAGTTCAAGCGCTTCAGCCAGATGGCCAACCTCCCGGACGGAGAAGCCGTCCGGAATGACCCCCGCTCCGGCAGGGCTGGCCGGAACGATCGCGTGCGTGAAGCCCAGCCGGTGGGCTTCCTGGATGCGCTGGTTGATCCCGGGAACCGGCCGGACCTCACCGGCCAGGCCCACTTCACCGAAAGCTATCAGCCGCTGGGGGAGTGCCTTGCGGGACTTGGCGGAAGCAACCGCCAGTGCGACGGCGAGATCTGTGGCGGGTTCGGTAAGTTTCACCCCGCCCACCGTTGCCACGTAGGAGTCATCCTTGTGCAGCATGCAGCCGGCACGCTGCTGCAGGACTGCCAACAGCATGGCCACGCGGGAACTCTCCAAGCCGCTGGTAGCGCGGCGTGGTTGGGAATTGGGGCTCTCCGCAAGGAGCGATTGGACCTCGGCGAGCAGGGGACGGCGGCCCTCCATGGTGACCGTGATGCAGGTCCCCGAGACCGGCTCCCGGGTGCGGGAAACGAACAGCCCACTGGGGTCGGCCAGTCCCTCGATGCCTGCCTCGTTGAGATCGAAACACCCGACGTCGTCAGTGGCGCCATAACGGTTCTTGACGGCCCTGAGCAGGCGGAGGCGCGAGTGGCGCTCGCCCTCAAACTGGCACACGACGTCCACCAGGTGCTCCAGCAAGCGCGGCCCGGCGATGGTGCCCTCCTTGGTCACGTGGCCCACCAGCAGCGTTGTCATGTTCCGCCTCTTGGCTGCGGCAATGATGGAAGCCGCAACCTCGCGGACCTGCGAAACACCGCCTGCACTGCCCTCGACGTCGGCGCTGCTCAACGTTTGGACGGAGTCCACGATGAGGAGTTTGGGCTCAAGCTTCTCCACTTGTCCCAGCGCCTGGCCCAGATCAGTCTCTGCCGACAAATAGAGCGTATGGGCGACGGCGTCGATCCGTTCGGCGCGCAGCTTCACCTGCGCCGCCGACTCTTCTCCCGTGATGTACAGGACGTCCTGGCCGGTGCGGGCAAACTTGGCTGCGACGTCCAACAGCAGGGTGGATTTTCCGACGCCGGGTTCCCCAGCCAGCAGGATGACGGCACCCGGTACCAGTCCTCCTCCAAGGACACGGTCCAGCTCGTCCACGCCCGTGGGCAGGAATGCCGCTGTTGTCCCATCCACCTCCGCGATACGCCGGGCGGGTTCCAAAACGGTGGCGGCCGCCGTCGTGCGTGCAACAGTGGCGCCGTATTCCTCAACGGTTCCCCAAGCCTGGCACTCGCCGCAGCGGCCCACCCACTTGATGGCTGTCCAGCCGCATTCGGCGCACTTGTAGGCGGGGGTCTTGGATGCGCGGGAGGTCTTTGAAGCCATGGGTTCCAGATTAGTCGGGGGGACTGACAGGATTAGCGCGGCCGTAGCGAACCGCGTCAACAAACACCGCCAAGCCAAGCACACCGAGCGCCACGCCGATCGACGCCACCACGTCGGTGAGCCAGTGATATCCCAGGTAGAGCCGGCTGTAGGCGACCAGCAACGCCAGCACCGCGGCGCCTGCATAGGCAAGTACCGTCGTCGTCCGTTTTCCCGCACGGGACACCAGCAAATAGGCGAGGACCGAAGCGAAAACCGCTGCCCCCAGCGTGTGGCCGGACGGGAAGGAGAGGGCGTCGTCGGGACCCAGGAGGAAGTCCGCGGACGGCGGCCGCGACCTCGAAACTTCGAACTTGATTACAGCCGCGAGCACCACGGAGAGCCCCATGGCACCGATCAGGACGGCCGGACGCCACAGTTCCTTCTTCCACACGGCCCAGACCATGGCTACCAGCCCGCCAACCACCGACATGACGGTTGGGGAGGTGATCGCCGAGACGCCGGCCAGGAGGCCGGTGGGCACGGCGCTGCGTGAATCCACCATGAACGAGTGGACAGCGCCGTCGAGCGTGGCCAGGCCGCTTGAGGACAAAACGGCCGCGAACATCAACCAGAAGATCACGTCCCCGGCCACAAACAGGGCGGCCGCCCAGAGGAACAGCACCCTTTGCCGTAAGCGAAGGGCAGGGGCCGGTTTGGCGCGCAGGGACAACCGTGTGGAGGGGACGGAAAGCATCGACCCATTATCCACACTGCATATGTGACCCCGCTGGGAGCGGCCCGGGGGGCGTTACAGGGCTGGAAGTACCGCCCGGGCTTCCTCCGGTTCCATGCCGCTGGCCTCGAGCAGGTCCACCATGAGCGGCCGGAAAAGCATCACAACGGTTTCGCCTTCAAGCCTCTGGACATCCAGGATCTTGGGATGCAGCCGCGCTGCGATATCAGAGAGGTCGTTCCGGGCGCGCCTCAGGTGGACCCTGCGCGTGCCTTCGCTCTGTTCGGACAGCCCAATGGTCATCTCGTCAATTGCCGCCGCGGTTTCCTGCAGCACCTCCGAGATGCTGTCTATCGCTTCGTCGGACAAGGCGGCGTGGTTGATGGCGCTGGTCAGGCGGCGCGCGAACACCCGGCTGTTACGGAGCGCGAGGTCGATGTACTCCAGCGAGTGCTCCAGGCTGGCCAGTTCATCGCGATGCCTGCGATGCGCGGGGGCCAGCGTGGCCACCTCCCCGGACGCCCGCAAGGTCTGCCGCATGCGGTCCACCAAGGGCTGGCAATTCCTGCCCCGGATGAGGGCATGCCAGGCAGTTGTGGAATCACTTTCGATCATGGCTTTGGCACACTCGCGCAATACCTCGGCGAGTTCGTGCAGGATCTTTTGGACATCCTTGCGGGGTTCCCTCCGCGGATCCTTCGGCACCAGGATGGTCACCAGCAGCGCGAAAACACCACCAACCACGGCGTCCAGGCTCCTGGTGAACGGACCGCCAGCCGGCGCCGACAGCAGCACCACAAGCAACGACTGCAACCCCAGTTGGGTGGTAAAAATCGTGCCGCTGTCCAGGAACCTGGCCAGCAGGATGGAGAAAAGAAGCACGACGGCGGCCTGCCAGATCCCGGCGCCCAGCCAGTGAAGCAGCAGATCACCAACAACGATGCCCAGTGTGCAGCCCAAGCCAACCTCAATCACCCGGCGCAGGCGCGGGTCGCGGGAGAAGCCGAGGGCGATCAAGGAAGAAGTTGCCGCAAACAGTGGGCCTTGGTGGCCAAGGACGTACTCGGCGAAGGCGTAGGCGCCTACAGCGCACACGGTCATCTGGATGGCCGGGGTCAACGAATTCCGGCTGCGGACCAGGCCGGTCCGGACCCTTGCACGCAGGAACCTCTTGCTTGCGTTCAGTCCCTTAGCGTCAGCCATGCCCTTCAGTCTATTTGCCCGGCCGCGTTCAACCGAAGAACGACGAGCCCAACCCGGGTGCCACTCAAGGTGGCACGCGCCACATAACCCAATGGTCCGCCGTCGTTCATCTTCCGTTCACCTGCCACCGCCGATCCCGTTACCTGCGCTCCTTACCTTCAGTAAGGGAACAAAACGGTCCACAGCTCGCGCACGCCGAAATCTCCGTTCGGAACGCACCTGAGAAATCCCTGGAAGGGGCACATCCAAGTGAAGGCAACTCGCTTCGGCCGCAACGCGGCACTCGCGGTCATCGCAGCAGGCGCACTCGCGCTCACCGCTTGCGGTTCTGACAACGCAACCGGCACCACTGGCGGCACCCAGTCCGCAGCAGCCGGCACCAAGGTGACCGGCACCCTAACCGGCATTGGCGCCTCCTCCACCGGCGCAGCCATGGACGCCTGGAAGGCCGGTTTCGCCACCGCAAACCAGGGCGCCACCGTGCAGTACTCCCCGGACGGTTCCGGCGCGGGCCGCAAGGCCATCATCGACGGCTCGGCACAGTTCGCTGGCTCCGACGCTTACCTCAAGGACGAAGAGCTCGACGCTTCCAAGGCCAAGTGCGGTCCCGAAGGCGCCATCAACATCCCGGTGTACATCTCCCCGATCGCCGTCGCCTTCAACATCCCCGACGTCAAGGAACTGAAGCTCGACGCCGTAACGGTCGCCAAGATCTTCCGCGGCGAAATCGCCAACTGGAACGACCCCGCCATCGCTGCCCTCAACGCAGGCGTCACCCTCCCGGACCTCAAGGTCACCCCGGTGAACCGCTCCGATGACTCCGGCACCACCACCAACTTCACCGACTACCTCGCATCCGCTGCTCCCGAGGTCTGGACGGACAAGGCCGCAGGCGTATGGCCCGCAAGCCTGAAGGGCGAGAACGCCAAGGGGACCTCCGGCGTCGTCAAGACCGTCACCGACACCCCGGGCGCCGTGACCTACGCTGACGACTCCGCAGTTTCGGGCAAGCTGGGCACCGCCTCCATCAAGGTCGGCGACGAGTTCGTCAAGATCTCCGCCGACGCTGCAGCCAAGGCCGTCGAAGCCGGCAAGCCCGTTGACGGCCGCGCCGCCAACGACGTTGCCATCAAGCTGGACCGCAAGACCACGGCATCGGGCGCCTACCCGGTAGTCCTCGTCTCTTACCACGTCGTCTGCACCACGTACGAGACCAAGGCAGTCGCTGACCTGGTCAAGGCCTTCGAAAGCTACGTGGTTTCCGACGAGGGACAGAAGACCGCCGCTGACGCCGCGAAGTCCGCACCGCTTTCCAAGACGCTGCAGGACAAGGCCAAGGCCGCCATCGAAACCATCAAGGCGAAGGCCTAAGGTTTCCGGCGGGTTTGCTGAACCCGGCTGAACACTGAAGTTCCCTGTCCCGCTCCCGTAGCCCTTAGGCCGCCGGAGCGGGGCAGGGAACTTAGCCATGCAAGACCAGTTCACTCCAGACTGAAGGACCGTGAAGTGACCACCAACTCCCTGACAACCTCCCAAGGCGCCGGACGCGCCGGGGACAAGGTTTTCTCCGGGGCCGCCATGGCCGCAGGGTGCCTTATTCTCGCGGTTCTCTTCGGAGTCGCGTTGTTCCTCGTGGTGCAGGCCATCCCCGCGCTCACCGCACCGCCCGCAGACATCCAGGGCGGGCACGGCTTCTTCGCCTACATCGCCCCGATCGTGGTGGGTACGCTCATCGCCGCTGTGATCGCACTGGTTATTGCCACCCCCGTGGCGATCGGCGTGGCCCTGTTCATCTCCCACTACGCCCCGCGCAGGCTAGCCGCCGGCTTGGGCTACGTGGTGGACCTCCTGGCCGCCATCCCCTCCGTTGTGTACGGTGCCTGGGGTGCCGCGTTCCTGGCCAAGGAAATCTCCCCCGCCTACGACTGGCTGGCTACGTACCTTGGATGGATCCCGATTTTCGAAGGACCAGCCTCCGCCACGGGCAAGACCATCCTCACCGCGGGCATCGTCCTGTCCGTCATGGTCCTCCCCATCATTACCTCCCTGTCCCGCGAGATCTTCCTGCAAACCCCCAAGTTGCACGAAGAAGCAGCACTGGCACTGGGAGCCACCCGATGGGAAATGATCAAAATGGCCGTGCTGCCTTTCGGCCGTCCCGGCATCATCAGCGCCATCATGCTTGGCCTGGGCCGTGCACTTGGCGAAACCATGGCCGTCGCCTTGGTGCTCTCCTCCGGCGTCCTCACCGCCAGCCTGGTCCAATCCGGCAACCAGACCATCGCCGCCGAGATCGCCCTGAACTTCCCCGAAGCCAGCGGCCTGAAGGTCAACACGTTGATCGCCGCCGGACTGGTGCTGTTCGTCATCACCCTCGGCGTGAACATGATCGCCCGCTGGATCATCACGCGGCACAAAGAATTCTCGGGAGCCAACTAAATGACCGCCACAGTAGTCCGCAAGCGCTCTGCACTCACCAAGGGCCAGCTGCCCAAGTTCGCGCCCTACATCGTCCTGGCCGTAGCACTGGTTGTTGGCGCAGCCATACTGGCATTGATCGGCTTCAACGCCTTCGGCTGGGGGATTGTCTCGGCGATCCTTTTCGCCGTGGGCCTGGTTTCCTGGAGCGGCGCTGTTGAAGGCTCCCGCAAGGCCAAGGACAAGTTGGCGACCTGCCTCGTGGTGGGAGCCTTCCTGATCGCGCTCCTGCCCTTGATCTCGGTGATCGTCACGGTGTTGGTCAACGGCATCCCCGGGCTCGTCACCCCCGGCTTCCTGGGCACGTCCATGAACGGCGTCACCGGAGCTTTCGACAACAAGGCAGCCGAAGATGGAGCCCCGGTCCTCGGTGGCATCTACCACGCGCTGCTGGGCACCATCCAGATCACGCTCCTGGCCACCGTCATCTCGGTGCCTGTAGGCCTGCTCACCTCGATCTACCTGGTGGAATACGGAAACGACCGTCCGCTGGCCCGCGCCATCACCTTCTTCGTGGATGTCATGACCGGCATCCCGTCGATCGTGGCCGGCCTCTTCGCGGCAGCGTTCTTCTTCGCCATCGTTGGCCCCGGCACCAAGACCGGTGCGGTAGCCGCCGTCGCGCTTTCAGTCCTGATGATCCCGGTGGTGGTCCGCTCCAGCGAGGAAATGCTGAAGATCGTCCCGAACGAGCTCCGCGAGGCCTCCTACGCGTTGGGCGTGCGTAAATGGCGCACCATCACCAAGGTGGTTATTCCGACGGCGATCTCCGGCATCGCGTCCGGCGTCACCTTGGCGATCGCCCGCGTTATCGGCGAAACCGCACCCATCCTGGTGACCGCAGGGTTCGCCACCACCATCAACAACAATGTGTTCGGTGGCTGGATGGCCTCGTTGCCGACGTTCATTTACACGCAGATCCTCAACCCGACGTCGCCGTCCAACCCTGGTCCTTCGGACCAGCGTGCCTGGGGCGCCGCGCTGGTGCTGATCATCCTAGTGATGCTCCTGAACCTCGGAGCCCGCCTCATCGCCCGCATGTTCGCTCCCAAGACGGGCCGCTAACCGGGCCGGCAGCCCGGCTGCCCCACAAACTTCCAGAACCCCCAAGGAACAAAGGAACACCATGTCCAAGCGCATCGACGTCAAAGACCTGAATGTCTACTACGGCAATTTCCTGGCCGTCGAGGACGTCAACATCAACATCCAGGCCAAGTCCGTGACGGCTTTCATTGGCCCGTCCGGCTGCGGCAAGTCCACCTTCCTCCGCACGCTGAACCGCATGCACGAGGTCCTTCCCGGCGCCCGCGTGGAGGGCGAGGTCCTCCTGGATGGCGACAACCTTTACGGGCCCGGCGTGGACCCCGTGACCGTCCGTACGCAGGTGGGCATGGTCTTCCAGCGGCCCAACCCGTTCCCCACCATGTCCATCCGGGACAACGTGCTGGCCGGCGTGAAGCTGAACAACAAGAAGATTTCCAAGGGCGCAGCCGATGCCCTGGTGGAGAAGTCCCTAGTGGGCGCCAACCTCTGGAACGAGGTCAAGGACCGCCTGGACAAGCCCGGTTCCGGCCTTTCCGGTGGCCAGCAGCAGCGTCTGTGCATCGCCCGCGCGATCGCCGTGGAGCCCCAGGTGATCCTCATGGACGAGCCGTGCTCTGCCCTGGACCCCATCTCCACGCTGGCGGTCGAGGACCTCATCAATGAGCTCAAGGACCAGTACACCGTGGTCATCGTGACCCACAACATGCAGCAGGCCGCCCGCGTGTCGGACAAGACCGCGTTCTTCAACATCGCGGGCACCGGTAAGCCGGGCAAGCTCATCGAGTTCGCGGACACGACGTCCATCTTCAACAACCCGTCCCAGAAGGCCACCGAAGACTACGTCTCCGGCCGCTTCGGATAAGGGTTCTGCAGGTTCCGGCTTTCATGGGGGGAGTCGGCACATAACGACGGCGGCCGTCGCCTTGGGGGTACGGCCGCCGTCGTTTTTTCGTCAGAGGCGGGTGAGAGGGGAGAACGCGAGTTCCAGGATGAACGCCGCCGCGGCAGTGACAAGCGGCGTCGCTACCCAGAACAACAAGATCCTGCGGACAAGGCGCCGGTTGACGGTGTGGAACCGCTGGTTGACCCCACCGCCCAACACTGATGCCGTGAGCGTGTGCGTGGTGGAGAGCGGGAGCTGAAAGCCGATGGCCCCGACAAACAGCATGACGGACGTCAGAGTCTGGGCCACGAATCCACGCAGCGGATCCACCCGGATCAGTTTGTGCCCCAGCGTGTGCGAGATCCTCCATCCGCCCAGGAGGGTCCCCGCCGTGAGCATGACGGCCGTGAGCAGCAGGATCCACGGGGGCACGTCGTCGCCGCCCGACAACCCGGCGGCCACAATTGCGAGGAGAATGACGGCCGCGGTGCGCTGCCCGTCCTGAAGGCCATGGCCGAACGCAACAGCCGCACTGGAAACAGCCTGTGCACGGCGGAATCGCCTGTCCACCACGTTCGGCTGCGTATAGCGGGCGGCCCAGGTTACGGGCCACACCAACAGGTAGGCCGCGCCGAAGGCCAACAATGGGGAGAGCACCAGCGGGAGCACCACTTGCGTGGCAACGATGCCGTCCACGCCTCCGATGGAGCTTCCCCCCACCACGAGACTCGCGCTGCCGGCACCAATCAAGCCGCCAACCAGCGAGTTGGTGGAGGACAACGGGATGCCCCGCCACCACGCATAAATCCCCCACAGTATGGAGGCCGCCAAGGCCGAGGCGAGCATGGTGAGCCCGCTGGTGCCTTCGGGCAGGGTGATCCATGACTGCGTGAAGGCAAGGACGAACGTGCCACTGAGCATGGCACCTACAAAGTTGAAGACAGCAGCCAGGAGAACGGCAACGGACGGCGTCAGGGCCCGGGTGCGTGTGGAGAGAGCGACGGCGTTGGAGACATCGCGGAAGCCATTGAGGAACGCGAAACCGGAGGCCAAACCAACTACCAGGACCAGGATGGCAGTGGTCACGTCAGGATTCCTTGACGATGATGCTGCCTACCTGGGTTGCAATCTTCCGCATGTCCTTGGTGACTTCCACCAACTGGTTGGCGATGTCCCGGTGACGGGCGTACTGCGCGGACTTCATGTCCTTGAGCATCTCGGCCACCCAGATACGGTGGGTCCTTTCTGCGCGCTTGGTGAGCCGGAGGATTTCGATCCAGTAGTCCTCAAGTTCATCCAGGTCTTCCAGTTTCCGCATGGCGTCCACCGTCAGCTCGGCCTGGCGGCTGATGATCTCCAGCTGGTCAGCTGCACGTTTGGGAAGCCGGTCCAGCTTGTAGAGGGCCACCAGGTCACCGGCGGCATCCAGCTTCTCCATGGCCTCGTTGAGGTGTCGGGACAGCGTGTACATGTCCTCACGGGGGAGGGGGTTCACGAAACTCGTGCGCATGTGCGTCAGCAGGGCGAAGTGGAGGTCCAGGGATTTGGACTCGTGCTCGTGCAGTTCCTCCGCGAGGCGCTCGTGCTCAGTGGCGGGAGCGCCAAGAATTTCGGAGAGTGTTCCGGTGGCGGCCACGATGACGCCGGCCATCTGTGCGAGCAGCACGAGCCCGGCAGGTTCCTGGGGGAAAAGGCGCAGCTTCATGTCGCTTCCGGGGTGGGGACGGGTGGGCGCGGACCACTTGACTTGACGCGGTCCGTTTCGCTCCCAACTTTACCGGTCCGGGGGAGTGGCGCGGGCAGCGCGCAGGGACGTGGCGGGAAGTTGTCCCCATCGCGGGGCGCTTCACTTCCGTGCGAGACTTGGCAAGTCAAATAATTAATCAATTCAATGGGGGAACTGTGCGTCTCAACAATGTAGTAAAGATCTCCGGCCTGGCCGCTGCCGCGATGCTGGCCCTGAGTGCCTGCGGCCCCGCAGCGTCAAGCCCGACGGCGGAAGGTTCCGGATCGTCGTCGTCCTCCTCTTCGGCTGCCTCGTCTTCCACGTCGTCGTCCGCTTCCAGCTCGTCTTCCTCGTCGGAAGGTACCTCCTCTGGGGCCTACAAGGTTGCCTCCTGGGCGCTCCCCATCTCGGATGCGGGCGACAAGCTGGGCAGCATGAAGGGTGACAGCTTCTCCGTCGACGTCTTCCAGGTGGCCACGGATGTCGCCTCCAAGGACAGCATGTTCGTGGACAAGGACACCAAGGAGAACCTGCTGAAGAAGGGCGCTCCGATCGTCTATGTGAACTACGTGGTCACCAACACCTCATCGGCGGACATCCCCCTGAGCCACTCGCTGGTGACGCCCAACGCCAAGTACACGGACTGGAAGTACCTTGGTGGCATGCCGTCCGATTCCAGCAGCGACGGCTTCAAGAAGCACGGCCTCACCAGCTCCGGAATCAAACTGAAGGAAAAGGACCCGTTCGTGCTGAAGCCAGGTGAGTCGTTCAACATCGCCGAGAACTTCGCCTACACGCCAGGCAAGGAAGCAGAGATCAGCGCCACGATGACCCCGCAGCACGCGTCCGGCGACCTCGACCACGACAAGAAGGAAACGGCCGAAACCACGGTCACACTGAAGTAGTTCCACGCCGCGGGTGCCCGGGCTGTCTCAGTACAGGCCCGGGCGAACTGCGTTCGGGCATAAAAATGGTGCCGAACCGGATACGCCTCTCGGCGGTAGGCCGCTCGAAGCGGCTATAAGTTGAAGCCCGGGGGTTTCGCGGTTCGACACCAGTTTTAGTTTTCCCCGGATGGCTGGCGAAGTCAACATTGACAGTCCGGGCCGCACGTGGGTAGCTTTCAGCCCTTTTGCCGGCTAGTCCAGCTCGCCCAGCCGCCATGCGTTGGCCGCGTGCTCAAGGTCTTCAGCCGTTTTCACCAACTGGTGGGAGTTGCGGGTGAGCTTGCTCGCGTGGCCTTCATTGCTGTGCTCGGCACCGTCGGCGAGGGTCGCCTGGCCGAGTGCCACGACGCGGCAGAAAGCGGCGGAACGTTCCAGCGCGACGTCGAACTCGCCGTCGAAAGCGCCGGACAGGATGGCGTCCGCCATGGTCTTCATTTCTTCGGCTCCCGGCGGCTCCGCGGCCCCAGCCACGACGTTGGAAACCTGCGCCGTGTCGCGGCCGGCCCTGAAGTAGACGGAGATTCGCTCCGGGTTCTGGATGGTCGCGGCGCGAAGGGCGTACAGCCTCCAGAGCGCACCGGGCAGGCTGCGCGCGGGGCTCTCGGCCCACATCTCGGCGATGGCGTCCAAGCCCTGTTCGTCGGCCAGCTTCACCAGCCGGCGCGTTACTTTGGGGTCGTCGCTGTCACGGCCGCGCTTCACCAGGGCTTGCGCGGCCAAATGTGCAGCTTCGGATACGCGTGCCGGATCCGCCCCGCCTGCGAACGGTTCGAAATCGATGGGCGCGAAGGGCTTGGGCTTGTGATGCCGGTTTGCTCCGCCGTACGCGCGTGATCCTTGCTGTTCGCTCATGAGTTCACCGTACTCCTGTGCTTTGGTGGGGTCGAGTAACGGTTGTTTGGCCGCAGGCTTGGGCGCGGGTGCACCTTCACCACCCGCTTTGCCACCGCCGGTGGCCCGACACGCCGCCGTTGCCGCGCGCCGTCGTCGGACTCGCGCCCAAAGAAGGTCACGACGGCGCACCGCACCTTGGGTTCCTTACCTGCCTTGACGTTGGGGTACAGTATTCATGGCTGTTTCTACAGCTGGAGGGGCCTTTAGCTCAGTTGGTAGAGCATCGGACTTTTAATCCGTGGGTCGTGGGTTCGATCCCCACAGGGCCCACCCTCCAAGACAGGCCGGAGACGTTGAGTCTCCGGCCTGTTCTTATTTCCCGCCGCACAGGGGCTGCCCGGAGAACAACGGCACGGCCGAAGCAAAGAAATCTCTTGACTCTGAACCCTCCGTCCCCCCAGCATGGTTTCTATAACGTTGTAAATTGACTCATGCACCCGGAAGACCCAGCAGACAAGGACCCACGCTTTGGGAGACCAGAACAACACCGCCAAAATCACCATCGACCCCGCATTCGTCATAGGCCCGGTCCGGAGGAAAACCTTCGGGGCTTTCGTCGAGCACCTGGGCCGCTGCGTCTACACGGGCATCTTCGAGCCCGAGCACCCCAAAGCCGATGAGGACGGATTCCGTACCGACGTCCTGGAGCTCACCAAGGAACTCGGGGTCTCCACCGTCCGTTACCCGGGCGGCAATTTCGTCTCGGGCTACCGCTGGGAGGATGGCGTAGGCCCGAAGGAAGGTCGCCCCACCCGCCTGGACCTGGCCTGGCACTCCAGCGACCCCAACCTGGTGGGCGTGGACGAGTTCGCCAAGTGGTCAGCGAAGGCCGGCGTGGAACCCATGATGGCAGTCAACCTGGGAACAAGGGGAACGCAGGAAGCCCTGGACCTGCTGGAGTACTCCAACATCAAGGGCGGCACGGCCCTGTCCGAGCAGCGCAAGGCGAACGGCGCCGTCGCACCCCACAACATCACCATGTGGTGCCTCGGTAACGAGATGGACGGCTTCTGGCAGATCGGTCACAAGACGGCGGCCGAATATGCCCGCGTGGCGGCAGAGACTGCCCGGGCGATGCGTATGGTGAACCCCGACCTGGAGCTGGTTGCCTGTGGGAGCTCCGGACCCACCATGCCCACGTTCGGTGAATGGGAGCGGGTTGTCCTCAACGAAACGTACGAACTGGTGGACCTGATCTCCGCGCACCAGTACTTCGAGGACTTCGGGGACCTGCAGGAACACCTGTCCTCCGGGCACCGGATGGAAGCGTTCATCAAGGACATCGTCTCCCACATCGACCACGTGAAGTCGGCCACCAAGTCCGAAAAGCAGGTCAACATTTCCTTTGATGAGTGGAACGTGTGGCACATGTCCCGCGACGAATCCAAGGCACCCACCGGCGATGACTGGCCGGTTGCGCCGGTACTGCTCGAGGACCGCTACACAGTGGCCGACGCCGTCGTGGTGGGGGACCTGCTCATCACCCTGCTTCGCAACACGGACCGGGTCCATTCTGCGAGCCTCGCGCAGTTGGTCAACGTGATTGCACCCATCATGACCGAGCCCGGTGGCCGCGCGTGGAAGCAGACCACGTTCCACCCGTTCGCCCTCACGTCCCAGCACGCCTCGGGCGCGGTGCTGAACCTGGCCGTCGAATCGCCGGAACTGAGCAGCGACAAGACAGAGGGTTTCAGTGCGTTGTCAGCGGTGGCAACCTACGACGCTGACGCCAACCAAGCCGTCGTCTTCGCCGTGAACCGCTCGGCGACCGACACGCTGACCCTGGACGCCGCCGTCGGAAGCCTCAAGGCGAGCCGGGTCATCGAAGCCGTGACCTACACGAACAAGGACCCTTACTGGCAGGCGACAGCCGACGATTCGACGTCGGTCCTGCCGTCCGAAAACGTCAGCGTAAAGCTCGACGGCGGCAACCTCACCGCCGGGCTTCCGGCCGTGAGCTGGACCATGATCAGGCTGGCCCTGGAGTCCTAGGGCAACCGGCTAGGCGATCTGCTGCGTTCCGTCGTGGAAGGTGGGGAACGCGGAGATGGGCGTGACGACGGCTGCGGGAGCCGGCTTTGGTGCTTGCGATGCCGGCACCGGAGCCGGCCCCTCAACCGTGATGATCTCCATGGAATCCATGTCCAGCAGCCGCCGGGTTCCGGTGTGGTCATTGAGCCAAAAAAGGTCCGTGCCCGCCACGGTCTTGACCACGGTGCCCTGGTGGTAAAGCCGACCGTTGTGCCACGCCTCGATGTAGTCGCCCTGGTTCAGGGGGTGTGGTTCCTCCTGGCTGCCGGGCATGGCGCCGAAGGCCTGGGCCAGGGTGGCCTGTGTCTTCAGCGCCTGGAAAAGGTCCCTGTTTGCAATGCTCATGTTTGCCTCCTCAGCTGGCTCCGCCATTTGCTGGTTCCACCTTCCCGCAACTATGTTGCGGGCGCGTTGCAGGGGTATGAGCGACGTGTGACGGCTACAGGAGCGTCCACATCCGGCAGGGTCACTCCTCAAACGAGGCACAGATGTGCCGGTCACCGGCTATCCGCGCGATGACGCCCTCTGCCACGGCCCTGAGCTTGATGTTTCGATGGCTGGATGCGTTCACCAGGATCTGGAAGGCACCGTCCCTGCTGCACCTGTTTTGCGCCATAATGATGCCCACGGCCGTATCGATGGTGGTCCGGGACTCCAAGGCTGCCGCGAGGTTTTCGCGGGCATCCCGCAACTGGGATATTTTCAACGCGAGGTGAAGTGCTTTTGCTCCCGTGGCGGTTACCCGCTGAGCGGCAAGAACGTCTTCCTCGCCGAAGCCATGGGGATGCGTCGAGTAGAGATTAACCACGGCTTCCGCGGTGCTGTTCAACTCCATGGGCAACGCGAGAATGGAGCCAACGTCGGTGCGTGTTGCCGCTTTCATGTAGTCCGGCCAGCGGCTTTCCTGCCGGATATCGGGCACATGGGTAATTGTCCGCGTCCGAAGGGCCGTGAGGCAGGGCCCGTCGCCGAAACTGTTTTGGATGTCATCCAGTTTGCGGGCCAGGGGGTCGCTGTCCGCGATGGCAACCGGCTTTTTCTGCCGAATGACAGTCACCCCACAGGCAACCGTATTCGTTGGAGTGGTGAGTTTCTCCGCCGTCATTTCGGCGAAGTCTTCAAGGAATTCACGGATGTCGGCATTCTCGACAAGCAAATCCTGGAGGCGTTCCAAAAAGTTCGTCAGATCCACTTGGGGGTGAACAAACGCGGAACCAGGGCTGTCAAGGAGTGGATACTCCAGATGGTCGGAGGTCGGTACTGCATCGTTCTGGGCCATGAGGCCTCAATTCGAAAGACCGGACGTCGCGCATTTCCGGCTGGGCGGCGGTGCGCTCGTGTTCGCGCACTGCCCGGATATTCAACCCCGGACCGTCACCACCCGAAATCTCCTACATCAGACACTACGCTTGTGGCTGGCAACAAGATACAGCCCACCGTGCGTTCTTTGTTTGCAACGATGTAGTCCACCAGCAGTTAAGGAGTGCCCGCATGGCCGTCACCATGAACGACGTCGCGAAAGCTGCCGGGGTCTCGTTGAAGACAGTTTCCAATGTCATCAACAACTACGAGTTCATTCGTCCCGCAACCAAGCAGCGCGTCCTCGATGCGATCGACCAGCTGGGCTACGAAACCAACCTGACGGCCCGCAGCCTGCGCTCCGGAAAAACCAACATGCTTGGCCTGGTCCTGGCAGACCTCTCCATCCCGTACTACGCGGAGCTTGCCTCGGACATCATGAAGGCAGCATGGAACCGCGGCTACCGCGTCCTGGTGGAACAGTCCGGCAACGAGGCAGGCCACGAGAAAGCAGCAATCCAAGGGCAATTCCGCAGCCTCACCGATGGACTCCTTTTCATCCCCTTGGCCCTGGACGCGGAGGAAATCATCCAGGCAGCCGGAAGCAAGCCTCTGGTCCTCCTGGGCGAGTCCGTGGAGGACCCACGCCTGGACATGGTCCTGATCCAGAACTCCGAGGCCGCCGCCGCGGTCACCACGCACCTGCTGGCGGGCGGCCGCCGTCGAATAGCTGTCCTGGGAGCGGACGACGGCGACACAACCGGCAGCGGTGGCCTGCGCCTGACCGGGTACAAGGCTGCGCTCGCTGACGCCGGCGTGGAATACGACCCGGAGTTGGTGGTGCCGTGCCAGTGGCGGCGTGATGGGGGAGCCGAGGCCGTGGCGAAACTGCTGGACAGCGGTGCGGATTTTGACGCCGTGTTCGGACTCAACGACGCCCTGGCCCTGGGCGCCCTCCATGAACTCCTGGTCCGTGGCAAGAGCGTGCCGGAGGAGATCGCCGTGGCCGGTTTCGACGACATTGAAGAGGCACGGTTCGCGTCGCCGTCGCTGACTACTGTGGCGCCGGGGCGTGCGGAAATTGCGGAGCGCGCCGTCGAGCTCCTGATCGAGCGGATCGAAAGTAACCAGGCCGCTCCCGCGGTACGGCAGCTGGAGGCTGCCTTTGAGCTGCGCGTCAGGAAGTCCGCGCCGTAAAACGTTGGTGTCCGGGGAGTTAGTGTTTGAGGAATGAACGTGATCCCAGCGGACATCCGCACACCCGCCGTCATGGTCGACGTCGACATCCTTGACCGCAACGTCCAGCGGATGGCTGCAAGCGTGCAGGGCCGGGGGCTAGGGCTCCGCCCGCATGTGAAGACGCACAAGACGTTGGAGATTGCCCGTAAGCAGTTGGCGGCGGGGGCTGTGGGGATCACCGTTGCCACTATTGGCGAGGCCGAGGTCTTCGCGGCCGACGACGTGAAGGACATCTTCATCGCCTACCCGCTCTGGGTCGAAGCCGATCACGCCGACCGCCTCCGGGCGTTGGCCGCGACGGCCCGCCTTGCAGTGGGCGTGGATTCGGCGGAAGGCGCGACGGCGATGGGTCGCCAACTGGGACCGGACGCCGGCACCATTGAGGTGCTGATCGAAGTGGACAGCGGACACCACCGCAGCGGCGTAATGCCGGACGAGGCAGTGGACGTGGCCCGCGCTGCGGCAGCCGCAGGGCTCAGCGTGGCGGGGGTTTTCACGTTCCCTGGTCACAGCTACAAGCCAGGCATGCCCACGGGTGCGGCCAACAACGAAAACGAGGCACTGGGGCAGGCTGCTGCGGCCCTGGACGCAGCGGGGTTTGAGGTACGGACCATCAGTGGTGGTTCCACGCCCACGGCCCTGCTGGCTGGGGAAACGGCGGCAACTGAGCTGCGTCCCGGCGTCTACGTCTTCGGCGACGCCCAGCAACTGGAACTCGAACGGTGCGCGTGGGACGACATCGCACTGACGGTTGCAGCGACTGTGGTCAGCCGCCATGAGGCCCGCCACGGTAACGTCCGGCGCGTAGTGGTGGATGCCGGCAGCAAGGTCCTGGGCAGCGACCGTCCCGACTGGGCCACAGGCTACGGCCGGCTTCCCGAGTTTCCGGAAGCGAGGATCACAGCGCTGTCCGAGCACCACGCCACGGTGGTGTGGCCGGACTATGCGGAACTGCCGGCGCTGGGCACCAGGCTTCGGGTCATCCCAAACCACGTCTGCCTCACCATGAACCTCGTGGATGAGGTCTCAGTGGTGCGCGGTGGTGCCGTGGTGGACACGTGGACTGTGGCGGCGCGGGGCCGGAACAACTAGCCCAGTACCGGGACGCTCTCCAAGAGGGTGTGGAACATCCGGTTGTGGTAAACCAGCGGCGCCGACGGTCCCGGGGTGGCGCGGATGTCCTGAACGGTAGCCGCCAGGAGCACGGAACCTCCAAGCGGCGCCCGGTGAATAATCTCGCAACGCAACGCCCACTGGGCTTCCAGGAGCACGGGTTCACCCGTGGGCAGCCACTTCCAGTCCATGTCTTCGGTGAACCGGGGAGCCGAAGGGTCGGCAAAAGTGCGTGCGAGTTCCAGCTGGTCGGCACTAACAAGGTGCACCACGAGCGATTGCGCCGCCGCAACGACTGAAGCTGAACGGCCACCAGTGACGGAGAAGGCAAGCGTCGGCGGATCCACGGCAACGGACGCCACCGAGGACGCCGTGAGCCCCACCG
The DNA here is from genome assembly GCF_040685055.1 of Paenarthrobacter sp. NPDC089307. NCBI lineage: Bacteria > Bacillati > Actinomycetota > Actinomycetes > Micrococcales > Micrococcaceae > Paenarthrobacter > Paenarthrobacter sp. NPDC089307. The sequence continues at coordinate 67,681 of NZ_JBFBHE010000009.1, read as the reverse complement.
GTCCCTCGGGCCCTGAGGCAGTGACGATCGCGACTCCCGCCGGGTGCGCGCGGAACGCGGCCCTGAAGAGCTCGCCGACGGCCGGGGACGGCAGGGGATTGTGCTGGGTCATTGCTATACCTTTGGTGGAGCGTGATCGAAAACGGCGCCGCTGGAGGCACCGTAACCGATGCTAGGACCTCAACATTAGTTGAGGTCAATTCGGGCCGATTCGACCCCCTGCCGAGACGGATCGGAAATGTGGCTGTAACGTCCGCTCCTTACGCTGGTCACATCAGTGCCAGCTGTGCCCAGCCATAAGGAGATGTCGTGCACCTTTTGCCCCGTGAGCAGGAGAAACTCATGATCGTGGTGGCCGCCGACCTCGCGCGGCGCCGCCAAGGCCGCGGGCTCAAGCTGAACTACCCCGAGGCCGTGGCCATCATCAGCTACGAGCTCATTGAAGGCGCCCGGGATGGCAGGACCGTCGCTGAGCTCATGAGTTACGGAACCACCCTGCTCACCCGCGAAGACGTGATGGAGGGTGTCCCGGAGATGATCCACGACGTCCAGATCGAGGCCACCTTTCCTGACGGCACCAAGCTCGTCACCGTCCACAACCCCATCCGTTAGGAGCCCCCATGATCCCCGGTGAATACAGGCTCCGGCCCGGTTCCATCGCCTGCAACAGCGGCCGTGAGGCGATCGCCGTCGAGGTTGTGAACCGTGGCGACCGGCCCGTGCAGATCGGCTCCCACTACCATTTCGCCGAGGCGAACCGCGCCTTGGAGTTCGACCGCGATGCCGCCTACGGCCGCCGCCTGGACATCCCGGCGGGCACGGCCGCACGCTTCGAACCGGGGGACAGGAAGACTGTCCAGCTGATCGCCCTGGTGGGGGAACGCGAGGTTTACGGCCTCAGCAACGCAGTGAACGGAAAGCTCGACGGCGGCACCCGGCCAGGCGGCACTGTCACCGAAGGAGTAAACAAATGAGCTTCGAGATCTCCCGCAAGCAATACTCCGAGCTCTACGGGCCCACCACGGGTGACGCCATCCGACTGGCCGACACCGAACTGTTCCTTGAAATCGAAAAGGACTACACGGTTTACGGCGAAGAAGTGGTGTTCGGCGGGGGCAAGGTGATCCGCGACGGCATGGGCCAGAACGGCCAGCTCACCCGCGCGGAAGACATTCCGGACACCGTCATCACCAATGTCGTGGTCCTTGACTACAGCGGCATCTACAAGGCCGATGTTGCCCTCAAGGACGGTCACATCTTCAAGATCGGCAAGGCCGGGAACCCGCAGATCACCGATGGCGTGGATATCGTCATCGGAGCCAGCACCGAGATCATTGCTGGCGAACGGAAAATCCTCACCGCCGGCGGCATCGATACCCACATCCACTTCATTTCGCCGGAACAAGTCCCCGCGGCGCTGTGCAACGGCGTTACCACCATGGTGGGAGGCGGCACCGGTCCGGCCGAAGGGACCAAGGCCACAACCGTCACGCCCGGCGCCTGGCATATCTCCAGGATGCTGATGGCCGCCGAGGGATTGCCTGTGAACATCGGCCTCTTCGGAAAGGGCCACGCATCCGCCGTCGAGCCGCTCGCAGAGCAGATCCGCGCCGGCGCCGTCGGGCTGAAAGTGCATGAGGACTGGGGCTCAACAACGTCATCAATCGACATGTCCCTGCGCGTCGCCGATGAATACGACGTACAAGTGGCCATCCACACCGACACCCTCAATGAATGCGGGTTCGTCGAGGACACCATCCGGGCAATCGACGGCCGCGTCATCCACACCTTCCACACCGAAGGCGCCGGCGGCGGGCACGCCCCCGACATCATCAAAATCGCCGGACTGCCCAACGTCCTCCCCGCGTCCACCAACCCCACGCTGCCCTACACGAAGAACACCCTCGAAGAGCACCTGGACATGCTCATGGTGTGCCACCACCTCAACCCGGACATCCCCGAGGACGTGGCCTTCGCCGACTCCCGGATCCGCGCCGAAACCATCGCCGCCGAAGACGTCCTCCACGACCTCGGCATCTTCGCCATCACCTCCTCCGACTCCCAGGCCATGGGCAGGGTAGGCGAAGTCGTGACGAGGACCTGGCAGGTGGCCGATGCCATGAAACGGCAGCGAGGAGTGCTGCACGACCCCACCGGAGCCGTGCACGGTTCCCCGGATAGCGACAACTTCAGGCTCAAGCGCTACGTGGCCAAATACACCATCAACCCGGCCATCGCCCAGGGCATGGCAGATTCCATAGGCTCGGTGGAAGAAGGCAAATTCGCCGACCTCGTCCTGTGGGACCCGGCCTTCTTCGGCATGAAACCCGAACTTGTCATCAAAGGCGGGCAGATCGCCTACGCGCTCATGGGCGACTCCAACGCCTCCATCCCCACCCCGCAGCCACGCACCATGCGGCCCATGTTCGCCACCTACGGGAAGGCGCTCCAGCAGACGTCCATCACCTTCCTGTCCCAGGCGGCCATCGACGCCGGCGTCCCGGCCGAACTCGGCCTCGAGCGCATCATCAAACCTGTCTCCGGCATCCGCAACCTCACCAAAGCGGACCTGAAATACAACGGCGAAACCCCGGACATCGCCGTCGACCCCGAAACCTACCAAGTGACGGTCGACGGCGAAGAAGTCACCTCCCAGCCCTCCGACGTGCTGCCCATGGCACAGCGCTACTTCCTCTTCTAGGAGCCACATGATCATCGAACGCATCCTGGGCAACATCCACGAACAGCCCGCCGGAGCCCACTCAGGCCTGCACAAGGAAAAAGTGGTCCTCCCCAGCAACCTCCTGGTCAAACGCATCCAACGCGTCACCACCGACCACGGCAAAGAACTCGGCATCCGCCTGCCCAGCGGCTCCGGCGACCTCCGCGACGGCGACATCCTGGCCCAGGACGACCGCAACGTCATAGTCATCTCCGTGCTGGCGACCGACGTCCTGGTCATTGCCCCGCGTAGCATCCACGAAATGGGGGTCGTGGCGCATTCACTCGGCAACCGGCACCTGCAGGCACAGTTCTTTGATGCTTCTTCTGAATACGGGGCCGACGTGATGGTGTGCCAGTACGATCACACGGTCGAGGACTACCTGAAGAGCGTCAACGTCCCCTACGACAGGCAAGAGCGGGTCATGCCGGTGCCGTTCCGCCATGCTGAGCATTCGCACTAATTCAGCGGTCATGTCGCGTTTCGTGGGTGACCGTGGCTGGGGCGCCGTACCGGGATTTGGGCCGTGCCCGCTTCGCGATGCCCGCCACGCCGCGGCCCAAAATCCCGGCACGGCTCCGGCTTTTTGGCTCACCTGCGAGGCGGCATGACCTCGTATCAGCTGGCTCTTCAACAGTTGACCGACTCCGCGTTGCCTACCGGGGCGTTTGCTCATTCTTTGGGGTTTGAGGGCTACATCGAGCGTGGGCTGGTTGGTGATGAGGAGAGTTTTGAGGTTTGGCTTTCGGCGTTTGTGGGGCAGCAACTGACTTATTCGGATGGGTTGGCTATCCGCTTTCTTTATGAGGGGGTGGATGTTGGGCTGCTGGATGGGGTTTTGTCTGCGCAGCTGTTGGCCCGGGAGGTTCGGGAGGCTTCTTTGAAGATGGGTGGGCGTTTGCTCGAGATCGGCGGGGAAGTGTTTCCTTCCGGGGAGTTGGAGGCCTACCGGGAGTTGGTTGGCGCGGGGGCGGCCGGGGGACATCAACCCTTGGCTTTTGGGCTTATTGCCCGGTCCCTGGGCGTTCCATTTGAAGAGGCACTTTCCGCCTATTTGTTCGCCACGGTCACTTCACTGACGCAGAACGCCGTGCGTGCCATTCCGCTGGGACAGAACGCCGGGCAGCGGGTACTTCGCCAAGCGCACGACGCCGTTGCTGCCGCCCTCCGGGATGTAGCACAGCTGTGCTGGGACGACTTTGGGGCTGTGAGCCCCGGGCTGGAAATTTCACAAATGCGGCACGAACGGCAACGCGCCCGCATGTTCATGAGCTAAAGCAGGAGGACACATGACTGAACCCATCAAGATCGGCATCGGCGGACCCGTAGGAGCCGGAAAGACCCAGCTCGTGGAGCGGATCACCCGCCACATGAGCGGCGACATTTCCATGGCCGCCATCACCAACGACATCTACACCATCGAAGACGCCAAAATCCTTGCGGCCAACGGAATCCTGCCCGAAGACAGGATCATCGGCGTCGAGACCGGCGGGTGCCCGCACACCGCCATCCGTGAAGACACCTCCATGAACACCGCCGCGATCGAGGAACTTAAAACCCGGCACCCCGACCTGCAGGTGATCTTCGTCGAATCCGGCGGCGACAACCTCTCCGCCACCTTCAGCCCCGAACTGGTCGACTTCTCCATCTACATCATCGACGTCGCCCAAGGAGAGAAGATCCCCCGCAAGGCCGGCCAGGGCATGATCAAGTCCGACCTGTTCATCATCAACAAAACGGACCTGGCACCCCATGTGGGAGCGGACTTGTCCGTCATGGAACGGGACTCCAAGGAATTTCGCGGTGATAAGCCGTTCTGCTTCACGAACCTCAAGACCGATGAGGGGCTGGAGAGTGTGCTCAACTGGATCCGCCGCGACGTCCTGATGCTCGACTTGGCTCAATGAGCGTAACCAAGTCCGCGCTGTTCTCACCTGGGGCGGCGCCCGCGGATGAAGGGGGCCGTGCCCGCTTCGCGATGCCCGCCACGCCGCGGCCCCCTTCATCCGCGTCCGCTCACCGCCCAGTGCGGGGGCGGTTGCAGCTCGGAGTTAGTGTGCGGGGCGGGAAATCCGTTGCCTCGCATCAGTTTCATGAGGGGGCTTTGCGGGTGTTGCGGCCGCACTACTTGGATGGGTCCGGCCAGGTTTGTTATGTCATGGTCAATCCGGGCGGGGCTTATCTTGGGGCGGATTTGTTTGTTGTTGAAGTCGAGGTGGAGGCCGGGGCGGATCTGTTGCTGACCACGCAGTCGGCTACCAAGGTGTATCGGACTCCGGGGTCGTTTGCTGAGCAGCGGATGAACATCAAACTGGGGGAGGGCGCCAGGTTGGAGTTGCTGCCGGACCAGTTGATCGCCTACCGGGAGGCCAGCTATCGGCAGAATTCGCACATCAGTCTCCATCCGACGTCATGCTTTGTCATGGCCGAAGTCATCACGCCGGGGTGGTCGCCGGACGGCGGGGCTTTTCGCTACGAGGAAGTGCGGTTGCGGAACGAGATCCGTGTGGAAGCCGCCCACGGTGAAGAGCTGCTGGCGTTGGACAATCTCCTGATTCGCCCACCTGTCAGCGATGTGGCGGGGTTGGGGTTCATGGAGGGCTTCAGCCATCTGGGATCGCTGGTGGTGGTGGACCCGAGGGTGGACCAGGTGCTGGCTGATGAGCTGGCGCGAAAGGCCGCGGAGTTTGAGGCGTACAGCGGAGTTTCCTTGACCAGGACTATTGCCGGGACCACAGGGCTTGTGCTGCGATCGTTGTCGAACAGCACTGAGGAACTGAACACGCTGCTGGGTGCCTGCACTGGGTTCCTTCGGGAACGTTGGTACGGGCAGGAGCCCCTGAATCTGAGGAAATATTAGTGACTGCCCTGACCGATTTCGCCGCCATGTACCGGGAGCGGGACGCCCTGTCGCTCCGGACCCGCTTGCTGTTCACCTTCGGTGCCGTGGGCGCATTGCACCTTGCCGCCGTCGTGCTTTTGTTGATCGGTACGGTCGGTGCGGCGCAGCCGTTGGCGCTGGGGCTGGTGGTCACTGCGTATGTTGCAGGCATCAAGCACAGCTACGACTGGGACCATATCGCGGCGATCGACAACTCCACCCGGAAGTTCGTTGCCCAGCGAAAGGACCCGGTGAGCGTGGGGTTTGCGTTCAGCCTGGGGCACAGTTCGGTAGTCATTCTGGCAGGACTGCTGGTGGTTGCCGGGGCAACGCTGATCGGGCAGTTCATGGAGGACGGCACCACCGGTAACACGGTCCTTGGCTTGATCGGCAGCGGTGTCTCCGGTCTCTTCCTGCTGGCGATGGGCCTGTTCAATGGCTCCGCGTTCCTCCGCGCCACGCAGGTATACCGCAAAGTGCAGGGTGGCGGCGAGCTGCGCCCCGAAGACCTGGAGGCCAAAGGCTTCGTCGCCCGGCTGCTGGCCAAACCCCTGTCCAAAGTGGAGCGGCCCAGGAACATCTATGTGATCGGTTTCCTGTTCGGCCTGGGGTTCGATACCGCCACCACCATCGGGCTGCTGGTCATCACCACGACGGCGTCACTCGCCGGGGTTTCGCCGCTCGCCCTGATGGCGCTCCCGCTCGCTTTCACCGCCGCCATGACCCTGTGCGACTCGGTCAACGGTGTCGCAATGATGAAGATGTATAAATCCGCCATTCATAATCCCCGGCGAAAGCTGGGCTTCAACGCGGTGATTACCGGCATCTCGGCGGTCTCGGCATTGTTCATTTCCGTGATCACCCTGGGCGGGTTCTTCAATGCCGCGTTGGGACTGAATGATCCGCTGACAACCTGGCTTGGCGAAATCGACCTGGGTGACGCCGGCCTGATCCTGGTGGCATTGTTTGTCATCGTTTGGGCCGTGTCTGTGTGGCGGGGGAGGGCCTCCCGGCGCGGGACGTAGGCGTCGAAGGAAAATACTTCCCGCGCCATGTAACCCTGGTCGGGCAGCCGGAAACAATACAAGTATCCTGCAGGTCCGGGCTCTACATTTCAGGGGGAAAATCGTGCTTTCCGAGCGCGAATTGGCGTTCATCGCCATTCATAAAGACAGCTATCCAGCCGTATTCAAGTTTGTTCGTCGACGCGTGGAGTCGGTGGAGGTAGCCGAAGAGATTGCCGCGGATGTTTTCCGGGTTGTCTGGCAAAAGTGGACCGACGATTCCACGCCGGAGCTCCCGTACCTTCTGACAGTTGCCCGCAACCTGGTGGGAAATGCATACCGGAGCCGTGACAGGCGCCTCGCACTGCAGGAGAAGCTGCGTACGACGGCGGTTCAGCGCTTTGGGGACGACTCCGAAAACGTCGCTGTCCAGGATGCTATGGAGCGCATGCGGGAAAAGGACCGCGATATTTTGCAGCTGGCCTACTGGGACGGCTTGAGCACAGCTGAGATTGCCGGAGTCCTTCAATGCAGCGAATCGGCGGCAAAAGTTCGCCTGCACCGCGCACGCACAGCCTTCCGCAAACAGATGCCTGCGGCGGCGGAATTTACTACACAGAAGTTGGGGGCCTGAAGATCATGGATCCTATCAAGAACCAAATTTCAGCAATTGACCCGTGGGATATGAATGACGCTCCGGAACCCAACGGTGAGGAGGCGCTCCACAAGATCCTGTCTGGGACCACGGTCTTCAGTGATGCGGATTCGCTGGCCAAGGTGACTTCCCTTGATAAGCGCAGGGAACGGAAGTTCCAGATTGCCGGCGGACTGTTGCTTGGCGCTGCTGCCGTCACTGCGGGTGTCCTCGTGGCAGCCAACTTTGGTCCAGTAAGTTCAACGCCGGCGCCGGCCGTGACGGTGACATCGCCTGAAGCAACGCCGACGCCCAGCGCATCCGCCACACCGACACCAACCCCGACGCCCTCGGTGACACCGTCGGCGGCGCCCACGGTTGCCGCGCCCGTGACTACTCCGCCCGAAGTTCCTACTGCTCCGGCGGCTGCACCAACAACCACCCCCTCCCAGGCGCCTGTGGCGAACCCTCAAAAGTTCACCTTCCCCGACGGGCACTTGTCTTTCACTCTTCCTGTTGGCTGGAGTGTCAGGACCGAGCAGGGGCCATCCGCGACCGAGGCGGAGGAGGCTACCTCGACCATCGCCAAGGTACTGGACAGTTCCGGCACCGAGGTTGCAGTGATATACAGCGGCACCTATGGGGACGGCACCGGGGGAGTGGTGGACCGAACCATTTTCGATCGGGCCGTGGTACCCGGCGTCCGCGACAATTCGGGTGAGCTGGTGGAGCTCGGTTTCGTGTCGTACCAGCCGCAGTACATTCCCTACGAAGGGCCCCCCTACGAGGGAATGCCATCACCCCGGACGGGTCCTGTTGAAGGTCCTCCGACGTACGTCATGGATGCGCGGGTCTCCTCGGAACTCAAGGCCGGAATCAGCTCCTCAGGAACCAACCAGGTCAGGGTTCCCAACGGCATCATGAGCGCCTACGTGCTCTTTGACCAGTCGAAGCAGCCCACCTTCGCTACCCCCGAAGCTGCAAAGGCTTGGATGGGCACTACCCAGTACGCCCAGCTGAAGGCCCTGCTGCTGAGCTTGAGCTACAAGTAATCACCCAAGTAGGTCGCAGATCAGGCCGTTCTGAACGCTCAGAACGGCCTGATCTGCGACCTAGTTGGGTTAGCGGCATGTTGGCACTGTACCCGTGCATGGCTTCCGGGGAAAACGCTGTGCATCTGTCCATAACGAAGCTCGGTTGGCTTACATAGGGTTGAAGAGATCTGCTTCACAAAGCACCCCCGAATCAACCAAGGATGAGTTTCAACGATGAAGAGCATCGCCCTCCTGCGCGAACGAGCCACCCGCGTCATGCCCACCGGTTCACACTGCCCGGCATCGGGTCTGTGGAGCCCGGATTGTGAACCGGACGCTGTCCAGGTTTTCGCTGAAGGCCACGTGCTGCCGGCCCACAACGGCGTCCCTACGGTGTGGAGGCGGCGGACTTCCGTCGACGTTTCGGCATGACCAGCTCCATCCTGAACAGGCCCGCGGACTACCGCCACGTGCCCTCTTCGGAGTGGGCCGAGCTGAGCACCGGTGATCCTGTATGGATTTACGACGTCGCGTGGGGCGCCGGCACTGGCCGCGTGGACGATGTTTCCAAGCACCAGGAACTGCTGTGGGTAGTCCTCGAACCGACCGGCCGCAAGCTCATTTGCGGCACGGACGACGTCGAGGTCTGGGCCGCCTGAAAAGCTCGCCGAGATGGCAGATAATGACAATGTCTGAGCGGATCATTGTCATTAAATGCCATCTCGGCGTTAACTAATTGGCCACGAGCAACATGCTCGGTGAGCCTGTCTCCACGCGGGCCACGGGACCATCCGGCATCCCGGTTTCCGGGTCCAGCCTGAAGCTCACGACGTCGTCGGAGCCTTCGTTGGCCACGTACAGCCAGCCTTCACGGACCAGGTGGTGGCGTGGCCACTCGCCGCCGCACGGAACCTCGCCGACCGGCTCAACTCCGGTGCCGTCTCCGGAAACTTCCAGCACGCAGATGCGGTTGGTTCCCCGCACGCCCACGTAGGCGAAGCGGCCATCCGGAGACAACGCAATCTCCGCCCCGGCGTCGCCGTCCTTGGCCCCTGTGGCACTCGCCGGGACCATGGATTTCAGTTCGTAAGTACCGTCCGGTTCCATGCGGACCGCTGCCACTTCGACGGAGTACTCGGTGTCCACGAAGACCGTCCCGCCCTGGTGGCGGGCCATGTGGCGCGGACCCGAGCCCATGGGCAGGATCACTTGGTGGTCCGGCTGCAGGCCCTCGCCGGGCACGTACTGCCACACGCGAACCAAGTCATGTCCCAAGTCAGTGGTCATCACCCGACCGTCAGGAAGCATCAGGCTCGAATGCGCCCGGCTGGGCCGCGCATCGTCCGCGGACGTCGCAGTGTGAGGATCGACGGCGGCTGCCGCACTGGCGCGCGAGGTGATGGCGCCGTCGTCGTCAAGTTCAAAAAGGATCACCTGGCCGTCGCCCCAGCAGGTGACCACAAGGAAACGGCCCTGCGGATCAGCGGCCACATGGCAGGTCGCTTCTCCGGTGGGCCATGGTTCACCAAAGGCCTCCAGTGTGGATCCGCCGGTGCGCCGGTAAGCCTGCACGTGCCCGGCTTCCTCGGCCACGGCGTAGAGCACCGGGAGAATGGGGTGCAGCGCCAGGAACGACGGCGAGTCGGCTGCAACGGCGAGTCCCAGGGACGTGAGCTTTCCCTCGGAATCGGCGGAGATTGCCCCGATTCCCTTGCCTTTGGCATTCCGGTCAGCCGTATAGGATCCGGTCCAGATAACGGTTTCCATATCAGTCCTCCCTAGTGTCCCTGAACGTCGGAGTCGACGCCGGCGTCCGGTCCGGCGTCGAGTGTTTGCAGTTTGCTGAGGTCGTCCTGGTCCAGTTCGAAGTCGAAGACGTCCAGGTTCTCCCGCATGCGCTGGGGGTTGGCCGTCTTCGGGATCGCAACAAGTCCTTGCTGGACATGCCAGCGGAGCACCACCTGGCCTGGCGTCTTCCCGTACTTTTCGCCGACGGAAGCCAAAACCGGGGCGTTCAACAAGTCGCTGCTGGCGCCCAACGGGCTATAGGACTCAGTGACGATGCCATGCCGCTCGTTATACGCGCGCGCCGCCGGACGCGGGATCGAAGGGCTGACTTGGATCTGGTTCACCGCAGGCACTACCTGCGTCTCCCGGAACAGCTGATCCAGATGGGCCGGCTTGAAGTTGGACACCCCAATGGAACGCACTTTGCCTGAAACCTGAAGTTCCTCAAACGTTTTCCAGGTGGAAACGAACTCGCCGCGGCGCGGAAGGGGCCAGTGGATCAAGAGAAGGTCAACATACTCCAGCCCCAGGCGTTCCAGCGATCCGTTCAATCCGTCCACGGCCTTGCCGGAACCCTGGAATGCGCCGTCCAGCTTGGTAGTGATGAAGAGTTCCGCGCGGTCCACCCCGCACGCAGCGATCCCTTGGCCTACGCCTTTTTCGTTGCCGTACTTCACCGCTGTATCAATGTGCCTGTAGCCGCAAGAGACAGCCTCCACCACGGCGTCGGCAACCTGGGCATCGTTCAAAGGCCACGTGCCGAGGCCTAGTTGCGGGATCGTATTGCCGTCATTGAGTTCGATAACTGGGGCAGGTTTCATGGGCGCACATTCCTTTCGTAAAGCCGATCGCTCAGCTCCATGTAGTCCTCACCCACCACCTGGAGCCCGGGGTGCTGGTCATGCCATTGAACGATCTCCCGTGCACCATCGGCAAAGGGGATGGTTGCCCGGTAATCGGGAACGAGTGCCTTGATCTTGGAATTATCAAACACTACGGAGTGCGAGCGATCGCCCAACAGGTTGGGGCCCAACTCCGGGCTGTGGGCCGCGATGGTTTCGGAGGAAACATGGAACAACTCCGGCTCGTCCACTCCCGCCGCCCGCGCAAACAGGCGGTAGATCTGGTTCCAGGGCAAGAACTCGTCAGAGGTAATGGTGTAGCTCTCGCCTATGGCTTGCGGCCGGCCCAGAAGGCCTGCAAAAGCCTTGGCAAAATCACGGCTGTGGGTCAGCGTCCAAAGGGAGGTCCCGTCCCCGTGGACCATGACCGGCATTCCGGAGCGCATCCTGTGGATGTCAGTCCACCCACCCACCATGGCGATCTTGGTCCTGTCATAGGTGTGGGAAGGCCGCACCACGGTCAGCGGGAAGTCCTGTTCGCGGTAAGCCTCGAACAATAACTCCTCGCAGGCAATCTTGTCTTGGGAGTACTTCCAGAAAGGGTTTTTCAGCGGTGTCGATTCCCGGATGGGCAGCGTGGTCGGCGGCTTTTGGTACGCCGAAGCGGAACTGATGAAAACGTACTGGCCGGTCCGCCCGCGGAACATTTCCAACCCGGCCCGCGCGTGATCCGGCGTGAAGGAGATGAAGTCCGCAACGGCGTCGAACTCCCGTCCCTGAAGAGCCCCACGCACGGCATCCGGGTCCCTGACGTCCGCGTGCAGTACTTCGGCACCGTCGGGAACCGGCCGACCGGCTGACCGTCCCCTGTTGAGGATGGTCAGCCGGTGGCCCAGTGCGACGACGCGTTCAGCCGCCGCCGCGCTGATGACCCCGGTCCCGCCGATGAACAGGATGTTCCGCGGCGAGACCGTGTCCGCTTGGGGCAGGAGGCTGCTCACCAGGCGTAGTCTTCGGGGGCTGGGCGGTGGCCCGGGAAGATGTCATCCAGCCGCTTGAGGGCGTCCTCATCCAAGGAAACGTCCAAGGCGCGGATGGCTGCATCCAGCTGCTCCTGCGTCCGCGGGCCAACAATGGGGGCAGTCACGGCGGGCTGATGCAGGAGCCAAGCCAACGCCACGTCGCCAGGCTTCTGTCCCAATTCGTCAGCGAAATCCTCGTACCGGCGGATCTGGTCCTCGTGCTTCTTGAGGGTCTCGAGTGCCCGGCCTTCAGTCCGCCGGACGCCCTGCTCCTCCTTCTTGAGCACGCCGCCCAACAGGCCACCCTGCAACGGCGACCACGGAATCAGGCCGAGGCCGTACTGCTGGGCTGCCGGGATGACCTCCAGCTCCAGCTCCCGCTTGAAGAGGTTGTAGATGGACTGCTCGCTCACCAGGCCTGTGTAGTTCCGCCGGCGTGCTGCTTCCTGCGCCTGGGCGATGTGCCACCCCGCGAAGTTGCTGCTGCCCGAGTAGAGGATCTTTCCCTGCTGGACTGCGACCTCGATCGCCTGCCAGATCTCATCCCACGGAGTTTCCCGATCAATGTGGTGGAACTGGTAGATGTCGATGTAATCCGTCTGCAGCCGCTTGAGGCTGGCGTCCAGTGCGCGCCGGATGTTCAGCGCGGACAACTTGGATTCATTGGGCCGCTCGGTCATGGTGCCGTAAAGCTTGGTGGCGAGCACGGTCCGTTCGCGGCGCTCGCCGCCCTTGGCGAACCAACGGCCGATGATTTCCTCGGTCCAGCCACGATGCTCCACGCCGCCATAGACGTTGGCGGTGTCGAAGAAGTTGATGCCCGCGTCCAAGGCGGAATCCATGATCGAATGGGCGGTTGCCTCGTCGGTTTGGGGGCCGAAGTTCATGGTTCCAAGGCAGAGGCGTGAGACTTTCAGGCCGGAACGGCCCAAGTGGGTGTACTGCATGTCGGGGAGGTCCTTTGTGTTCGGCTGGTGGTCTTAGAGCTGGGTAAAAGCGGCGACGGCGGGATCGGAGCCGATGCGCGCGCCCGCCTCAAGGGCGGTGATGGCGGCGAGTTCGGATTCAGTGAGGGTCAGATCTGCCGCGCCGAAGTTCTCGCGCATCCGGGAGGAATCCGCGGACTTGGGGATCACGATGGTTCCCTGTGCGAGGTGCCAGGCAAGGATGACCTGTGCAGGAGTAGTCCCATGTGCTGCGGCGATCAATGCCACCTGCTCGGCGTTCAGGTCCTTGCCCTGTCCCAGCGGGCTGTACGCCTCCACCGCGATACTGAGGTCGCGGCACTTGTTGGCCAGCTCGCCCTGCTGGTACGTGGGGTGGAGCTCGATCTGGTTCACCGCAGGAACCACATCCGCTTCCCTGAGGAGCGTGTCCACGTGGTCGGACAGGAAGTTGGAAATGCCGATGGCCCGGATCTGCTTGTCCTGGTAAAGCTTCTCCATCTCCTTCCAAGCCTGGGTGAACAGGCCTTGCGACGGGACGGGCCAGTGGATCAGGTAGAGGTCCACTACCTCCAGGCCCAGGGCGTCGCGGCTTCGCTGGAAGGCGTCATAGGCCTCGCCTTGCTCGCCATTGCGGAGCTTGGTGGTGACGAAGATTTCTTCACGGGGAATGCCTGAGGCGTTGATGGCGGCGCCGACTCCGGCCTCGTTCCGGTAGGCGGCTGCGGTGTCGATGTGGCGGTACCCCGCTTCCAGGGCGTCCTCCACCACCTTCTGCGTTTCGTCGGCGGGTACTTGGAAGACACCAAATCCCAGCTGCGGGATGGTGACGCCGTTGTTCAGTGTCAGCTCTGGCATGACGGTCTCCTTCGACGGGATGGTTATGGCCGTGGCGCTCCGGTTTGGTGCTGCAACCGTGGAACGGTTACCAGAAAGCGTTTTCGGAGGCTCTGTAATGAGCCTATTCAGTTTTGGTGCCTGAGTCAGCAGTACAGCCTGATCCTGTTTTTCCTAGGTCTGGTAGTCCTACCCACAACAGTGGCCTTTCACACATCCTGAACGGCAGAATGGACGGATGGGTCAAAGCGCCGAGTTCGGTAAATTCCTCAAAGTCATGCGTGCCCGCCTCCAGCCCGAGGACGCCGGGGCTCAAGAGTCCAGCGGTTCCCGCAGAGTGCCCGGACTCCGCCGCGAAGAGGTGGCCCGGCTCTCCGGAGTGAGCACGGACTACTACACCCGCCTGGAACAGGGCCGCAACATCCACCCCTCCAAGGCGGTCCTTGACTCGGTGGCACGGGCGCTGCGGCTGGATCCGGGGGAACAAGCACACATGATGGACCTGCTGGAGCATTGCGCCAGTTCCGCGGGCAACCCCGGCCCCGTCCAAAAGGTCCGTCCTGCTCTGCGGCAGTTGCTGGAAGCGGTGGGGGATGTCCCTGCAATGGTCCTAGGCCGGCGTGCCGATGTCCTGGCCGGAAACCGCATGGCCCATCTTTTGTTCACGGATTTCACCTTGCTGCCGGCCGCTGAACGCAACCTCACGCGGTGGCTCATTCTGGATCCTGCCGCCGGGGCATTGTTCCGCGACTGGAAGACCGTTGCCGCCGAAGCCGTGGGTGCGCTGCGCATGGACGTCGGCCGCCACCCCAACGATCCCCAGACCAACCAGCTTGTAGGTGAGCTCGCCGTCCACAGTGAGCAGTTCCGTCAGTGGTGGGCCGGGCACAGGGTAGCCACGCGCGCCGCAGGTACCGTCAGGCTGCACCACCCCGTGGTGGGCGACCTGGAACTGAACTTTGAGACGCTGAGTCTCCCGGACGACCCCGACCAGCTCCTGAGGATCTATTCCGCCAAGGCCGGTTCGCCGTCGTCGGACGCTTTGACGCTGTTGAACATCGGTGACGTGGGCACCCAAGCTGAGTCGCCCGTGCCCGAACCTGCCCGCCGGGATGACAGTTAATGCCAATGTCGGCCTGAAACATTGGCATTAACTGTCAACTCGTTGGAAGGGGAGTCAGCGCTCCAGCCGGAAGCCGAGCTTGATGGTGACCTGCCAGTCGGCAACCGCGCCGTCCTCCAGGTGCCCGCGGATTTCCTTGACCTCGAACCAATCGAGGTTCCGCAGTGTTTGGGACGCCGTCGCGATGCCGTTCTTGATGGCGTCGTCCACGCCCTCTGTGGAAGTTCCTACAATTTCGGAAACGCTATATGTGTGGCCAGCCATGGTGCTCCTCATCAACGTCTTGCGAATCTTTGGAAAATCAGGCCCGCAGGGCAGGCCGTCCATGCAGACTAGCCCACGGAACTCCGTGCGGCCAGAGGTCCTGGGGCTTAGCTTTCGCGCCAGTCGTTGCTGGTGATGTGCGAGCCTGCTTGAGGTCCCATCTGCAGCATTCCGCCATCCACCGGCCATGAAGCGCCGTTGACGTAGCTGGCGGCCGGCGATGCCAGGAACGCGATGACGGCGGCGATTTCGCGGGCATCCCCGGGCCGTCCGAGAGGCACTCCGGGGCGTTCTTTTGCTGTCGCGTCTTCGTCTTCCTGGCCCGTCATGGGCGTGGCGATTTCGCCCGGAGCCACGTTGTTGGCGGTGATTCCGTGCTCCGCCAGTTCCAAGGCCATGGTCTTGATAAGGCCGCCGAGTCCGTGCTTGGAAGCATCGTAGGCCGAGGCACCAACGCGTGGCTGGAACTCGTGGACACTGGTGACGGCAATGATGCGGCCACCCTTGCCCGCCTTGACCATGCGCTTGGCCGCCGTCTGCATGGCAACGAAGGCGCCGTTGAGGTTGGTGTCCAGCGTGGACATCCAGGTTTCATAGTCCAAGTCCAGGAACTTGGTGCCATCACCGGTTCCGGAATTGTTGACGAAGACATCCACGCCGCCAAGTTCTTCCGCGAGGCTGTCCACCGCGGCAGCCGTTCCGCGGGCGTCCTTGGTATCCAGCTGGTGGACTATTGCCTTGCGGCCCAAGCCGCGGACCTCTTCGGCAGTCTCCTCGGCGCCCTGCTGGTCCGAATGCCAGGTGATTCCAACATCCATGCCGCCCTTGGCCAAGGCCACCGCAGTGGCCCGCCCGATCCCTGAATCCGAGCCTGTGACGATGGCGGTCTGCGGGGCAAATGGTGCGTCGCTCATGGTCCTGCCTTTCACTGATGTGATGGATCCGATGATGTATCCCTACCCTCTGGCCTCGGCGGTAAACACTCCCCGCGCAAAAGGTCATCCCGGCGGGTGGGGAGGGCGTGTAGATTTTCTTGCAGCAGCATCCAGCGAAACCCACAACCAGGAGTACTCATGTCAGAAGTTATTGTCGTCGGCGTCGACAACAGTGAAACGGCCAAACGTGCAGCAGTGGCGGCAGCGAAGCTCGCCACCGCCCTGGGCGCCGAACTGCACGTCATCAGTGGCTTCTCGGATGACCGGATCGAGGAATTCGGCAGCGGCAGCGACCGCATCACGGTCTCTTCAGCCGACTCCGCCGAATACGTGGCCCGCAAGGTCTCCGAAGAGCTCGACGTTCCGGCCGGCAACATCAAGTACTTCGCTGCCCGCGGCAACCCTGCAACCGCCCTGATCAACTACGCCGAGACCAACAACGCCTCCCTGATCGTTGTGGGCAACAAGCGTATGAAGGGCCTGGGCCGTGTCCTCGGCAGCATCGCCAACAGCGTGGCACACGGCGCTCCGTGCGACGTTTACATCGTGAACACCGAAGTCGACGCGTAACACCCATGTAGGTCGCAGTTAAGGGCGTTTTGACCGCTCAAAACGCCCTTAACTGCGACTCAGTTGGGCGGCCCCGGGCGTTAGTGGCCCTGGAACGCTTCGGCCAGCCACCACGATCCGCCGTCGGAGGCTATTTTCGCGTCGATGACCAGTGGTTTGGTTTGTGTTCCGGCGCGGTAGGCGGTTAGCCAGGGCTCGACGGCGGCCAGGTCGGCTATGGTTCGGACCGTCACGCCTTCTGCTCCGAACCCGCGGGCGATCGCGGCGATGTCGGTGTCCGGGAAGACTACGCTGGCGAGGTCCGCGTCCGGGTGCCCGCCGGCGAAGTGGTGGACTTCGGCTCCGTAGGCGGCGTCGTTGTAGACGATGCACAGCAGTGGCAGCTTCATGCGGACCGCGGTTTCGAGTTCGCTGATGCCCATGAGGAAGCCGCCGTCGCCCGCGCCGAGCACCGGGAGCCGGTGCGGTTGCGCCACCGCCGCGCCGATCGCCGTGTAGAGGCCCAGCCCGATGGCTTGGAAGGCTTGGGTGAAGCAGAACCCGTATTCGTCGGGCACGGCAAGGTATTGGCTGGGGTAGCCCATGAAGTTGCCGGAATCGACGGATACGATCCGTTCCGCCGGCAGCAGGGTGTCCAGCTCACGGGTCAGGACCCGCGGGTCAATGGAGGCTTCGGTGGACAGGTCCTCCGTTTCGACGTCCCGCCATCGCGACCGTTCCTTGATGGCCAAGGCAATGGATTCGGTACGGTATTTCTCCGCCGGTTCAGGCTGTACCTCCGCCAGCCACGACAAGGCATCAGCCGCGGTCAGCGCCGAATCGCCCAGCACCCCGAGCGTGATGGGCCGGTTGGCACCCAGCGAGGAATCTTCGACGTCGACCTGGACCACCTGGGTGCCGGCCGAAATCAACCTGCCGTGCCGCATTGTCCACATGTTCAGGGCGCACCCCCACCCCACAATGAGGTCAGCGCCGCTGATCAGTTCTGCGGTCAGCGGCGATGAGAAGCCGCCGGAGATCCCGAGGTTGTGCGGGTCGCCGTTGAACAGCCCGCTCGCCACCGCCGACGTCGCGACCAGCGCGCCCGCATGCCGGGCCAGAGCCAGGATTTCGTCCCGGGCTCCGCGTCCGCCGCGTCCGGCAACGAACACCGGCCGTTCCGCGGCGGCGATCAGGGCCACCAATTGCTGCACGCCGGCAGTGTCCGGGCGGACCTTCAGCGGTTCAGGCACGACGACGGAGCCCACCTCGTCTGCGGCGGTTCCGGCTTGGATGTCCAGCGGCAGGCTCACGACCACTGTACGGCGTTCATTCAGGGCCGTCCGGTAGGCCCGGACGGTATCGGCGACCGCGGTTGCGGGGGAGTGGATCCGTTCTGCGACCGCTCCGACGCTGCGGGCCAGGGCGTCCTGGTCGATCTTGAAGTTGGACCGGGTGGCGGCGGCCTGGGTGTCGGCGGTGAGCACGATCATGGGGGTCCGGCTCTTCGCCGCCTCCCCGATTCCGGTGATGGCGTTGCTCAGCCCGCACCCCTGGTGGGTGGTGACCACGCCGATCTTCCCGGACATCCGCCCGTAAGCATCGGCCATGGTCGCCGCGCCACCTTCATGCCGGGCCGCGGTGAACGGGACACCTTCAGCCATCAGGGTGCTGGTGACATCGAAATTCCCGGAACCGACCACCCCGAAGACATGCCCGACGCCGAGTTTCGCCAGGGTCCTGCCCACCAGGGTTGAAACCCGTACGTCCCCGCTCATGCGCCCCCCACCGCGCCCTTTTCCACCAGCGCGTACACACGGCTGGGGCTGCCCGTACCGCCCACGATCGGCAGCGGCGCCACCACCAACGTAGCGCCTGTGACCGGGAGCCGGTCCACGTTCCGCAGCGATGTCACCCCGTACTTGTCCGCTCCCAGCAGGAAGGAATGCATCGGGAACATCGGGTCGAGCCCGCCGGCCTGGCCAGCGTCGATGCCCACCGTTTCCACGCCGAAACCGCTGATCGAGTCGTTACCGGCCAACCATTTGGCACCAGCGGCAGAGACGCCGGGAGTGTGGGGACCGGCGTCGTCCGCGTTGACGAAAGCCGCCGCGTCAGCGCCACGGGCCGCCCAACCAGTCCGGAAAACCACCCAGCAATTCTCCGGAAACGCACCATGCTCGGATTGCCACTGCTCAAAATGCTCCGGTTCCAGCAGGAAGTCCGGGTCTGCCGCGGCCTCTGCCGTTTTATCGATCACCACCACCGGCCCCACCAACCGGTGCGGTTCAATCCTGTCCACGGACTTGCCATCCTTGCCCGTAATCCAGTGGACCGGGGCGTCCAGGTGCGTCCCGGCGTGCTCACCGACCGTGACGTCGTTCCACGCCCAGGCCGGGCCGGCGTCGTCGAAATTGCTCACCGGGGACACCGACAAGCCAACCGTGTTCGCGAAAGGCTGCGGCAAGTTCAGGATGGGGGTTTCAGAACTCAGGGGAGTAGTGAGGTCGATGATCTCCACCGAACCATTCGAAAGGGCTGCAGTGAGCCCGGCCAGAACAGACATTGTTCTCCTATCGCTTACGTGGTTTCAGTGCTGCTTGAATACGGGAAAATTTTGACGGTTTGGGGGCCAGCCTCTGCGCCACCAAGTGTCCGGACCCTCCGGAAAGGCCGGGGCCCGGGTGGGTGGAAGCTCCGATGTGCCAAAGGCCCCGAATAGCGGTGCGGTGTCCGGCAGCCTCCGGGAAGGGCCGCCACAGCAGGTTTTGGAAGAGCTCAGCCGTGCCCCCGTACGGATCGCCGTGCACAGCGTTGGGGTTGGCCGAGGACAGATCCGTCGGAGCCAGGATGTCGGAGGCGAGAACGCTTGCGCGGGTCCCGGGAGCGAACAGTTCCAGCCGGGCCAGGACCCTTTCCAGGTAGCCCTGCTTCAGTTCCCCGGTCCAGCCACTGGCTACGTCCAGGTTGCCCGCGGCGTCGCCCACAGGCGCAAATGGGACCTCCTGCAACTGCAGCCAGAGTGTGGCTTTGCCCTCCGGCGCGCGCGACGGATCCAGCACGTATTGCTGTCCCACCACCACCGTTGGTTCGGCGGGGAGCAGTCCGGCCTCGGCCTGGGCGCAGGCAATTGCCGTGCTGTCCGAACCGTTGCCGATGTGGATCAGCGGGACATCGTTCAGCCTGGGGTCAAGCCACTCCACGGGCTTGTCCAGGGCGAGGTGGATCTGCATGGCACCGCGGCCGTTCTGGTACCTGCGCGCTGCATCGGCCAGGCCCGCGGGAGCATCCGGAAGCAACCGGGTGTACAGGGCCTGGGGTGAAACGTTGGCCAACACTGTTTCCGCCGGGACAATCCCCTGTGAAGTCCGGACACCCTTCACGGAACCGGACGACACCAGGATCTCTTCGGCCTCCGCACCCAACATGATCCGGACACCGTTATCCCGCAGCAAGGATTCAAAGGCCGCGACAAAGCGGGAGGCGCCGCCCTTAACCACGGGGAGCCCGAAGCCGTGCATGCTCATTGCCAAGACCGGCAGCATCACCCCACCCGTGGCCTGGTCGGGGCCAAGGCCCGCATGCAGGAGCCAAGGCGACCACAACTGGTCAGCTTCCCAGCCATCAAAGCGGCTGCGGAGATAGTTGCGGCCGCTCATCACCGAGTCCCGGACGAAAGCTTCCTTCGCCGCCAGGCCACCCTTGCGGATGGCCCCGAAGGCAATCTTCGCAACGTCCGGAAAGGAACGGAGTTCGGCCCCGAAGGCGCCAAATACGATGTCCGCGTTACGGCCAAGATCATCCAGCATGGCCAGGTAGGCAGCGTGGTCTCCGGGTTCCTTGAATGCGGACGCTGTTTCCTTTGGATCACGATGCGCAATGACCACCCGTTGTTCTCCCGTGGCAGGATCCAGCGCAACGGCCGCCGTCACAGGACCGGAGGTATTGCAGTACTCCAGTCCCCGGGCATGCAGTTCCTTGCCCAGCACCCCGTACGCGCCTCCGGACACGAACAGCGGATGCCAGGAAGAGAAGGTGTCATGGATGAATCCCGGCAGGGTCCGTTCGGAGGAATGGATGAAGCCGCCCAGCCGGTCTGCGCGCTCGATAACGCATACCCGCTTTCCGTCCAGGGCGAGTTCGGCCGCGGCAACCAGGGAGTTGATGCCGGAACCGATGATTGCGACGTCAAAGGAGTCCATGCAGGGCAGTTCCTCTCAGAAATCAGGATGGCTGGCGGTGGCGTGGTACTTGCCGCCGTGGAACACCAGGGGAGCGCCGCCGTCGTGTTTGTAGCTTTCCACTTCACCCACGTAGATGACATGATCCCCGGCGTCATGTCGCGAGATGGTCCGGCACTGGAATGTGGCCACGGCGCCGTTCAGCAGGGGCACGCCGGCGATGCCTTCGATGGTGTCCGCGCCGGCGAACTTGTCCGTTGCGGGCGTGGCGAACTGCCGGGACAGGACGTGCTGGTCGCTCGCCAGGATGTTGATGGCGAAGTGCGTGGCTTCCTCGAAGTCGCCCAGGCTGGGTGCGTGCTTGCTCGGGCACCACAGCACCAGTGGCGGCTCCATGGACACCGATGTGAACGAGTTCGCAGTCATGCCCACTTTCCTGCCGTCCGCCGAGACAGTGGTGACCACAGTGACGCCGGTGGCGAACTGCCCCAAGGCGCTCCGGAAGTCACGGACGTCGAAAGTGGACGTGTCTTCCTCTTTCCTGGCCTGCATGAAATCTACTGCTGCAGTGGAGTCGAACCACCATGGGTAGGAGGTCCGCGGGTCGTCGAAACCGTTCACGATGCTTGCTGCCAGCGCGGGATGTTCAGCGGCTTCGCTGAGCAGCGTCTTTTGGTGGTCCCTGCGCGGCTTCAGGAGGTCGTTGGTCCACTCGACGGCCCATTGCCCCCATCCGCGCCAGAATTCATCGAAGGTCCGCTCCATCCACTGGCGGTCGAACGGTAGGTGGCCGCGTCGGACAATCGAGTCAAGGTAGTACTTGGCGGCCAGGGTTGCATTGTTGGAGCCCTGCCCGGTGAGGGGATCGTTGAGGACCACGGCATCGCCCAGGCCGAACACCAGTTTCCCGGTTCCGAGTTCCGCAACGGCGGACCTCACCGTCGGCGTGATGCGCCCCATCAGCGTGGCTCCGTCGTCGGTCAGTTCCGCTCCGGCGAAGTTCCCTGCTTCGTGCGGGAAATGCTCGCGCAGGATCTCCAAGGAGCGTTCGAGCTGCTCTTCGGGACTCCCGACGTCGGTCCAGCGGTCCATGGGGCCGCCCACCACGCCTTCGAACACCATCATGCGGCACGGGCCGGATACTGTGAGGCCCGGGAACGTGAAGAATTCGCCGACGCCGGGGGCCATGGACATGCGGATGGCGTCGCCTGCAGCGCCGTCCCCCACACCGCCGGCGGCAGCCCCGGCGTCGGGCTTCACATAGTTCAGCGCCAGGACGCGCTGCGGGCGGTCGAAGGGGGACTTGGCTTTGTCCCGGGGGAAGATCCCGCCGATTTCCCCTTTTCCTGTGCTCACAATGACGAGCTCGTAGTCCCGGGCGAGTTCCTCGAGCATGCGCGGGGTGACCTTCTCGATGCGGAAGTCACCCCCGGCAGCAACGAAGGCCTCGATCCACAGGGCGCTCTTGATCCGCTGGTCGATGGAGCGGGCGGGGCCGTCCAAAGGGGCTTCCCATTCGATCGGTTGTTCGGCGTCCACGCGGAGCCGGATGGAGGTGATGGCGGGGACTGAACCGGATTCGTAGTATTCGGTGAGGGCCGTGCCCATTTGCGCTTCGGCGTCCAGTGCCGTGGAGAACATGCACTGGCTGGACATTACTTTGCCGGCGCGGATCCGGGCTGCTGAACGGTCCGAGAACAGCGTTACCGGGTACCCCTCCCGTTGCAGGCCCAAGGCTAGTTGGGCGCCGGATTCGCCGGCCCCGATGATTGCTATTTTTCGCATGTTTGAGTCCTTTTAGCAGGGCTGTGCCATAAAGCGCGGTTGGGAACCAGGGCTAGGAAACCTTGGCGGCAGAGAGGCTGGCCAAGTAGTCGGCCGCCTTGTCCGGGTACATGAACCATTCCTGGAATTCCGGTGGGTGGTTGAAGCCGTTCGCAAACCTGCGGGCGATGTCCGGCTCGCTGTTTGCCGCGCCCAGGAGCTCAAGGACGTGGGGCGGCGGCGGGGCCAGCAGGGCATTTGTCCACTGTGCGACGTGCTGTGCGTAATCCCAATAGCGCTCGAACGTGGCCTGCATGAATCCTGCGTCGTAGCGCTGGTCGCCGTGCTGGATGATGCTGTCCAGATACGACGCCGCGCATTTGCTGGCGTTGTTGGAACCCTGGCCGGTGATGGGGTCGTTCAACACCACGACGTCGGCCAGGCCCAGTACCTGCGCCCCGCTCGGCAGCGTGGCGATCGGGTGCCGGACGGTGGGGGCGAAGCGGCCCTGCAGGACACCATTGGGGTCGGTAAGCTCCGCGTCCTTGGCCCGTTCGGCTTCCCACGGCAGGAAGGTCTTGAGGAGGTTCCTGGAGTTCTCCAGGTGTTCCTCGGGGGACAGGCCCTTCCAGGAATCCATGGGACCGCCGGGCACGCCCTCGAACACCATGATTTCGCAAGGGCCGGTTGTGGTGAGCGCCGGGAAGACGAAGTACTCGCCGACGCCGGGAATGAGGTTGAAGGACACCGCAGAGTATTCTTCCCGCGGTGTCAGGCCGTTCACATAGGTCAGGGCGAGTGCGCGCTGCGGGACGTCATAGGTGCTGCGCCCGGCGTCGCGGGTAAACAATTGCGCGATCTCGCCCTTGCCGGCCGCGACAATCACGAGGTCGGAGCTCCGGGTGTACTTCTCCAGCTCATCAACGCCTGCATCCTCAAAGACCAGCTCACCCCCGCGCGCAGTGAACTCCTCCATGAATCTGGGGAACTTGACGCGCTGGTCTATGGACTTGGCGTGGTGGTCCAGGCGCGATGCCCAGCTGATGGCCTTCTCGCCGGGCAGTTCGGGGTGCGGAATGGTGAACGAGATCCCGTCCACCGTGGGGGCATCCGGCCAGAAATCCAGCCCCAGGGCGCGCTCGTGTTCCAGGGCGTTGTGGAAGATGCATTGGCTGGAGGCGACTTTGCCCGCAGCAATTTCCTCCGGCGTGCGATTGGAGATGGTGGTGACCTGGTAGCCGGCGTCGAGCAGGCCGATTCCCAATTGGAGGCCGGATTGTCCGGCTCCCACGATGGTGATGTGGCGTTGCGTCATGATGGTCTCTTCTCTTTGGTCTGGTTGCTGTGACTTAGTTGGCTGCGAGCAGCGGGATGGTCTCATCGGCCCGCTCCGGGCCCATTGCCGAATAGCCGCCATCTACGGCCCAGTCGGCGCCCGTTACGAAACTTGCCTGGTCGCCGGCAAGGAACGCGACGACGTCACCCACCTCATGCGGACGGCCAACCCTCTTGAGTGCATGGAAGGGAGCGGCCACTTCATCGGTTTTTTCCAGGCTCCCGTTGGTCAGGGAGTCCATGATGTTGCTCCACACCCAACCGGGGCTGACTGAATTGACCCGGATGCCATCCGCTGCGAAGTCCACGGCCATGCTGCGGGTGACCTGCACAAGGGCTGCTTTGCTGGCCGGGTAGAGCCAGCGCCCCGTTTGGGCCACGGAGCTGGAGATCGACGTGAAGTTGATGATGGCGCCGTGGCCGGAGGCTTTGAGGTGGGGACGGGCTGCGTTGCCCACCACCACTGCGCTGACCAGGTTGACGTTGAGGGCGTCCAGCCAGTCTTTCCGTCCGGAGCCTGCGCCGTCGTCGTTGTACGTGCAGGCGAGATTGACCAGGATGTCCAGGCCGCCGTGCCGGGCCACGGTTTCACTGACCAGCGCGTTCACGGCGTTGTCGTCGGTGATGTCCGTGTGGGAGAACGTCACGCGTTCGCCCATCCCGGCGGTGATGGAACCGCCGTCGGGGGCTATGTCCGCAACTACCACCGTGGCGCCGGCGTCCCGAAGGGCGGTAACCACGCCCTGGCCTACTTTGGTTGCGCCGCCGGTAACGATTGCTGTCCTGCCGTGAAGTCCTGACATGGCTAAACCCTTTCAACTGCGGATGGTGATGTTGCGTGATTATGACGTGCGTCATATTCGTTCTGAAGCGACTCTAGGGATTCGGATGCGGTGCCCAATATCCACAAAGCGCAGGGCTTATCCGAAAAGCGAAGGGTCATCCACTTCTTCGTGCCAGCCCATCCAGGGTGCTGAGGTCAGCCGGAGGTCGGCGGCCCGCATTTCCAGCTCCCACGCCGGAAATCCCGCGTGCTGAAGGTGGAGCAGGTGAAAGAAGAATTGAAATACGGGGAGCATTGGCTTGTCCTTAACGATTGGTCCTGCCGGTTGGCTGGAGGTCATTTGGTGGGTCGGGGAGCTGGTTTCGGATGGGTCCGGACCCACTCATCCCGGCGGTCATGCACGAGCTTGATGTTCTTCACTTGTCCTCACCCCGCTTCCGCACTGTTATGGTCCTGTGAGCTGCGTCATACTTGTCCCAAGAGCGACTCTAGACAGCCGCTTCACCACGGAATATCCAGATGGCGCGGGGATCATCCGAAAGGCGAAAAGCTGCGAAAACCCATGCAAAGCAGGTGATAATAGTGCGGATTCTTCCCCGGGACGTCCTGCGTGGGCGGCCCACCACAGCCACAACCGACGTGGACGAAGCACACGCCAAGGTCGCCGAGCTGTTCTGCGGGCATGAGCTGGCGCCCCGGACAAGAACATCGTCCGTGGACATGAAATTGCGCTCCCTGCACAGGGCCGACGTCGGCATCGAGTTCCTGGATTACGGCTCCGATGTCCGGATTGATCCCGAAGGCCTGCAGGATTTCCACCTGGTGCAGATTCCCTTGGCCGGGCATGCCATCATGCAGGTGGGCCCCGACATCGTGGAATCAAGCCCCAGGGTTGCGACGGTTCCCCCGATCGACCGGCCGTTCTCCATGAGCTGGGACGGCGGGAGTCCCCACCTGATCGTCTATGTCCGCAGGGCCGCCCTGGAGCGGATTTCCACCCAGCTGTACGGCGATGGCGCCGTTGATCTTGGCTACGGCATGGACCTCACCACCGCCGCTGGCCGCGCGTTCCTGAGGTCCGTCGTCGAACTTCATGACGACATGATCAGCCAGCCGCAGTCCGCTGCGCCGGTGTTCATGCAAGGGCTTCTGGCGGACAGCATGGTGTCCCGCTTGTTGATGGCCATGGAGCCTGCGTCCGAGGTGTCGGCGGACAGGGACAAGGAAAGCCGCTTGGTTCGCGAGTGCCGTGAACTCCTGGAACGGCACGCCTTCGAGGAACTCAGCGTGCCGGACATCGCGGAGTGTTTGGGGGTGTCGGTGCGCACCCTGCAGACTGCCCTTCGGGCCGAAACCGGAGCAACGCCGTCGGACCTGCTGCGATCGATCCGCCTGGACCGGGCCCGGGAAATGCTCCTGGAGGCGAGTCCGCGTGAGCAAAGCGTGACGGCGGTTGCGGAGTTGTGCGGATTCACGCACCAAGGGCGGTTCTCGGCGCTTTACCTGAAGACGTTCGGCGAATTGCCGTCGGAGAGCCTGCGCCGCTGAGCCCTAAGAGGCTGGTCGGGAATCTATTCCGGAGCAGGGCCTGCCTCCTGGGCATCCAGCACGTAGGTTTTCAGGTCATCCAGTGTCTGCTGCATGTGGGCATCCATGGCCAGCCGTGCCTCGTTGGCGTTGCGCGACTCCAGGGCCGCCGCAATCTTCCGGTGGTGCCCGATTGCGTGCTCCTGGATCTCCGGGAACGCAGAGGTTTCCGCGCGGCGGGCCTCGAGGACCCGATGCAGCGGCTCGAACAGGACAGCAACGAAGACATTGCCGGAGGCATGGAGGATCACGTCGTGGAAGGCAAGGTCCGCTTCCACGAAACCGGCGAGGTCATTGACTTCATGCGAGGACTGCATCTTTTCCACATGCTCTTTGAGCGTGATGAGTTCGTCGTCGGTGATGCGTTCCGCGGCGAGCTCGCAGGCGCCTGTTTCGAGCATCCGGCGAAGCTCGATCAACTGGACGGCAGCGGCCGCGTCCTTGGTTCCTTCCGAAGCGGCACGCAGCACGGCTTCCAGGGAAGCCCACTGGTTCAGCGGGTTGACGAATGTTCCGCGGCCGCGTTCAACGCTGAGGATCCGCTGCGCTTCCAGGGTCTTCATGGCTTCACGGACAGTCATCCGGCTCACCTCGTGCCGGGCGCTGAGCTCAAGCTCGCCCGGAACAACCGTACCGGGCGGAAATTCGCCCGCAATGATCCGGTCCAGCAACTCATCAGCCACCACGCCCACCAGCGACTTGCGTGCCATGTATCCCCGTTTCCTTCACTCCGCCCATCGTGCTCCGCGCAGCCCGCGGCGGGATGGATGTCAGACATCTTACGCTGGCAGTGGCCCGCTGGATCGCCAAAACTCCTGCAGTGCCTGGGCGCATTGTTGTGCTTGCTCCCAATGGACGCTGTGCCCTGCGTCCGGAACAATTGTGAGGCGGCGCCGCGGGTCCGCGTTCACAAACCCGACCATCTGGTCCGTGGACCGTACCCGGTCTTCGGCGCCGGCCAGTACCAGCAGCGGCGCGCGAACGCGCCCCGGCGTTGAAGGCTCGACGCCGGCCATGGCCGCCTCGCCGCTGGCGCGCAGAACCTCGAAGGGCACGTCGAACCCGCGGCTGAGCAGCTCCCAGTCCTCGGGGGACAGGTGGCCGTACCAGGCCTCCATGCAAGCGGCCTTGGTCCGGGCGTCAATGAAACCTTGCGTCAATTGCGACTGCAGCATTGCCCGGAAACTTTCGTTCGGTGGCGCCGGGACCATGCCAACCAGGGTCACCGTGGCCACCAGGTGAGGGTGGGCGGCGGCGAGAGTGAGGGCCACGCTGCCACCCAGCGAGTGCCCCACGAGATGAACCGGCCCGCTCTGCCTGGATTCGAGCGCAGCCGCAAGGCATTCAGCTGCCGAGTCAAGCGTCCACTCGAATTCCGGGGACAGTTTCCCGCCGGGGTGGTAGCCCGGGAGGTCGGCAACCCACACAGCACGTCCGGCGTCGAGCAGCTTTTTTGCCAGCGGCTCCCAGTACACGGAACTGGAGGCCCAACCGTGGATGAGGACTGCGGGAACGCTCCCACCTGCGGAAACGCCAGGCGTCCGGATATCCACGTAAACGGTCCGTGTTTGATGGCCAACCATGCACCCAGCCTAGTGACGCCGCTCTCCTTGCGCGGGGATGGAGCGTTGTGTCACACTGATTCAAATGTTAGATGTCTGACATCTGACATTCATAAACCGCAGTAGAGATTTTCCACGATGGAGTGCACAGTGATCCTAGAAGCAGACGTTCTTGCCGCCTTTCCGGCAGAAGTCCACATTCCTGCCCAGCTGGTTGCCGACACCGTTGCAGCGTCCTCAGCTACGTCGCCCCGGATCCTGGTAGTGCTCGACGACGACCCCACCGGCACGCAGTCCGTCGCCGACCTCGCCGTCCTCACCCGTTGGGACGTGGAGGACTTTGCCTGGGCTTTCAGCCACATCCGCGACAACGAAACCAAGCCCGCCGTCTACGTGCTCACCAACACGCGCAGCCTGGACCCGACAGAGGCTGCGGCACGCAACGAGGAAATCGTCCGCAACGCGCTCGCCGCTGCCGCCCTGTCCGGGGATGGGCTCCGGGTGGGCTTCGTCAGCCGCAGCGACTCAACACTTCGCGGCCACTATCCGTTGGAACCCGACACCATCGCTGCAACTGTGGCTGCCGAAACCGGGGAGGCAACCGACGGCGTCGTCATCGTACCGGCGTTCCCGGACGCCGGTCGTGTCACCATCGGCGGCGTGCACTACATGCGGGGCGACGCCGGAAAGCTCACCCCGGTGGCGGAGACGGAATTCGCCAAGGATGCGAGCTTCGGTTTCGTAAACTCCGAGCTGGCCAAGTATGTGGAGGAGAAGTCACAGGGGCGGTTCCCTGCAGGCGACGTGATCGTCCTGGACCTGAACATTATCCGCGCAGGTGCTTCAGCGCAGGACACCGCCATTTCCGCCAAGGCCATCGCCGACGCCATTGAACCAGCCACCAATTCCACCCCTATCGTGGCCGACATCGTCACTGAGAACGACTTCAGGGCCTTGGCGCTGGGCCTGGAGGAAGCAGAACGCCGCGGCAAGAAGCTCCTGTACCGTGTAGGTCCGCCCTTCGTCAGGGGCCGCATCGGCCAGGACATCCGTGCGGCCCTCACGCCCGATGAGGCCTACGCCGGCAACACCCCGTCCACCGCAGGCGGACTGGTCGTGGTGGGCTCGCACGTGGGAGTCACCACGCGGCAACTCAATGACCTCACCGCCCAGCACAGCTCGGCGCGGACCATTGAGATCGACGTCGAAAAGCTGCTCGCAGCCCAAGGTGAGGCCTACGTCGGAACTGTCGTGTCCGACGTCGTCGATGCACTCCGCCAAGGTGACGTCATCGTCCACACCAGCCGCCTCCTCATCAAGACCGACGACGCCGCAGCGAGCCTGAAGATCGCCCGCACCGTGTCCGCCGCCGTCGTGGCCGTGGTCAACCGGACCCTCAAGACTTTCCCGCCGCGGTTCGTCATCGCCAAGGGTGGCATCACGTCCTCGGACGTCGCCGCCCATGGCCTGGAAATCCGCCACGCAATCGTCCGCGGCCCGATGCTCCCGGGCATCGTCTCGCTGTGGGAACCGGTGGACGGCCCCGCAAAGGGCATCCCATACATCGTCTTCGCCGGCAACGTCGGCGACGACCAATCACTGACCCACGTCACCCGCAAGCTCAGCGCAACTTTCTAGATTCAACGGAGAACATCATGACCAGCAGCAATTACACCGTCACCGTCCTGGGTTTGGGCGCCATGGGCCTGCCGATGGCGACCCGCCTCGCGTCCCAGGTGACGGTCCACGGCTTCGACATCGCCGAAGCCCGGCTGGAACTCGCTGCCGCCGCGGGAATCAAGACTTTCGCTTCCGCCCGTGAAGCCTCGCAGGACGCGGACGCATTGCTGCTCGCCGTCCGTAACGGCGAGCAACTCAACGATGTCCTGTTCGGCGAAAACGGTGTCGCCTCCGTGCTGAAGCCGGGCGCCGTCGTGATCCTGGGCAGCACCGTGGGCACCGAGGCGATCCCCGCTACCGTGGCAAAACTCGCCGAATACGGCGTGTCCCTGGTGGACGCGCCCCTGTCTGGCGGACCGAAGCGTGCAGGCGAAGGCGACCTCCTGATCGTAGTGGGCGCTGAGCCCGAGGCACTTGAAAAGGCCCGGCCCGCCCTGGAGCTGCTGGCCTCCACGCTGACCATCGTGGGCGACAAGCCCGGTGACGGCCAAGCCCTCAAGACCGTCAACCAGCTGCTGTGCGGAGTCCACATCGCTGCTGCTGCTGAAGCTTTGGCGCTGGCCGACGCCCTTGGCCTCGACCAAGCCAAGACGCTGGCCGCACTTGAAGCCGGAGCCGCAGGTTCCTTCATGCTCTCGAACCGCGGACCCCGCATCCTTGAGGCCTACAACGAAGAAGGCGCCGAAGTCCTCAGCCGCCTGGACATCTTCGTCAAGGACATGGGCATCGTGGGCAAGGCAACCCGTGCCGCCGGGCTCGCCGCACCCGTCGCCGCCGCTGCGGAACAGCTGTACCTCCTCGGCCAGGCCCAGGGCCTCGCCGCCGCTGACGACTCCGCAGTCATCAAGGTAGTAGCGCCCGCCAAGCGCACCCCCTAACCCGGAGTTTTTGTACAGGTAACGCCCTTAAAAAGCCCTCTTAAGGGCACCTGCTGTACAAAAACTCCAGCACCGACCCCAGAACGCGCGACGACGGCGATCCCCCCTTCGTCGTCGCCGCCACCTCCCGCCGGACTACTGCACGGACCGGCCTGTCAAAGGAGACAACGCCCCAATGAATCCCCTCGTCAATTCGTTCATGGTCAGGGCTGCTGATGCCCCTGCCATCAAGCCCGCAGTGGAGCTGGGAACACCCCTTCTGCTGACCATCGCCGCTGCAGGCATCGCCCTGCTGCTGGTGCTGATCATCCGCTTCAAGATCCAGGCCTTTGTGGCCCTGCTCGCCGTCAGCATCCTGGTGGGTGTGGCTGCCCAGATTCCGCTCAAGGACATCTTCACGGTAGTGACCAACGGCGTGGGCAGCACCATGGGCAAGGTTGCCCTGTTGATTGCACTCGGCGCGATCCTTGGCCGCATGATCGAGGTCTCCGGAGGCGTGCAGTCGCTGGCTACACACTTTACTGAGAAGCTCGGTGCCAAGCGCGTGGCCGTAGCGCTGACCGCCGTGGGCTTCCTGGTGGCGATCCCCGTGTTCTTCGAGGTGGGCGTGATTGTCCTGGTGCCGATCGTTTACGCTTTCGCCAAGATCGCCAAGGTCCATCCCATCAAGTTCGGGCTCCCCATGGCCGGCATCATGCTGTCCATCCACGTCGCCGTGCCGCCGCACCCGGGCATCGTTGCCGGCGCCGGTGTTTTCGGCGCCGACATCGGACTCATCACACTGATCTCCCTCATCATCTGCGTGCCGCTCGGTTTCCTGTCCTACTGGGTTGCCAGCATCATGAACCGCAAGGACTACGAACTCCTCCCAGGCGTGAAGCAGCAGGTGGAAGAATTCGGTTCCGCAGAAGCCCTGGTCCACGTTGGCCACGACGGTCCTGGTGCCCGCGCCATCGCTCCTCCGCGTCCTGGCCTGATCATGTTCCTTATCGCAGCACCGATCGTGCAGATCCTCCTCGGCACGGTGGGCACGCTGACCATCTCCAAGGACAACTACTGGTACGGCGTGGCCTCGTTCATCGGCAACCCGTTCCTGGCACTGCTCGTAGCCGTGGCACTCTCCTTCTTCCTGCTTGCCGTCCGCCGCAACTGGTCCCTCAAGGAAACCGGCGAAATCTTCGAAGGCGCACTGCCTCCCATCGCCTCCATCCTCATGGTGGTAGCAGCCGGTGGCGTGTTCGGTGAAGTCCTGCGTACCTCGGGTATCGGCGCCGCCTTGTCCCACACCCTGGACAGCCTGGGCTTGCCGGTGATCGTGCTCGGCTTCATCATCTCCCTGGCCCTGCGCGCCGCCCAGGGTTCGGCCACGGTGGCAATCGTGACGACGACCGGCCTGCTCACCTCCGCGGTGATGGAAGGTGGCTACTCGCCTGCGCAGATCGCCGTGATTGTGATCGCCATTGGCTTCGGGGCGCTCGGCCTCTCCCACGTGACCGACGCCGGCTTCTGGACCGTGATCCGCTACTACGGCCTCACCGTGTCCGACGGCCTCAAGACCTGGACCGTCCTCACCACCATCCTCGGCCTGGCCGGGTTCGCACTGACATACGTCGCTTGGATCCTGGTGGGAGGCCTGGCCCACTGATGCGCGTTGCACTCGACCAGCTGGTTAGCTCTGCCCTGGCGTCCAATTCGGCCGTTCCGGCGTTCACTTGCTACGACTTCACCACTGCTTTGGGCGTAGTGTCCGCGGCGGAAGAAGCCCGGCTTGGCGTGATTCTGTTGGTTGCTCCCAAGACGGCTGCCATGGCCAATGGACTTCGCCTCATTACGGCGCTTCGCGGCTTGGCGGATTCCGCATCAGTCCCCGTGTCGATCCAGCTGGACCATGCTTCGGACCTTGGGGTGATCCTCGAGTCCGTGGCTGCCGGTGCTGACGCGGTCCTGGCTGACGGTTCCTCCCTGCCCTACGAAGACAACATCGCGCTGGTCCGGGAAGTCCGCGCCCACCTGGATGCTGCGGGTCACTCCGCGGTGGTGCTGGAAGCCGAGCTCGGCGGCCTCGCGGGCGATGAGGACAAGGCGTTCGGCGCCTCCACGGAAACGCACGACGCCGGCGCTTCCGTTCCCGGCCTCACCGACCCCCTGCAGGTGGCCGGCTTCCTCGAGCGAACCGGTGCGCAACTGCTGGCTGTCGCTGTGGGCAACGTGCACGGGAAGTATCAGGGAGAGCCGAACATCCGCTGGGACGTGCTCCAGGACATCGCCGCACAGACGATCGTCCCACTGGTGCTCCACGGTGCGTCCGGAATCCCGGCCGGCGAGCTGGCCAAAGCCCCTGCCCTTGGGATCGGCAAAGTGAACTTCAACACGGAGCTTCGGACCGGGATACTGGCCACGCTTGAGGCTGAAACCGCGTCCTACCGGGCGGATGGCGAGAATCTCCAGGGTTTGCTAGGCCGTTGGAACCGCTCGGCAGCGACCTTCGCCGGCGCCACGCTGGACATGCTCAGCTCCTGACGCGCAGTGCAGGAACACAGGGAGGCTAGGATCAAACCATGATCGTGGCCTCCCTGATTTTTGCCCTGATTGCCGCCCTGCTTCACGTGTATATCTTCACCATGGAGTCCATCACGTGGACCAAGCCCGCAACGTGGAAGACGTTCAGCATCACCTCGCAGGCAGACGCTGAAACCACGAAATCCCTGGCGTACAACCAGGGCTTCTACAACCTGTTTCTCGCCATCGGTGCTTTGGTCGGCATCGTGGCAGTGGCCCTGGGGGCACCCCAGGTCGGTTGGACCCTCGTCTTCAGCTCGTGCGGCTCCATGCTCCTTGCCGCACTGGTCCTGGTGGCAAGTGGCAAAAAGTACCTCCGCGCAGCCACAATCCAAGGCACGACGCCGTTGCTCGCCGTCGTGCTTGGAATCCTGGCTGTAACGCTGGGTTAGTGCTCCGGCGGCCCTGCTTGGGCTGCCGCGGCATCCATCCACAGCACTTCCCAGTGGTGGCCGTCGAGGTCCCTGAAGGCCCGGCTGTACATGAAACCAAGATCCTGCGGGTCGTAGGTCTCCGACCCGCCTGCTTCCAGGGCCTTGGTTGCCAAGGCGTCCACGTCTTCACGGCTGTCGGCTGAAAGTGCGACGATGGCCGCCGTCGAGTTCCTGGTGTCCGCGATGGGCTGCTTGGTGAACTGGCTGAATTTCTCGTGCGTGAGCAGCATGGTGTAGATCGTGTCGCTGAAAACCACGCAAGCCGCGGTTTCGTCGGTGAAGTTCGGGTTGATGGTGTAGCCAAGCGCCGTATAGAAGGCCTTGGATGCTTCGAGGTCGCTGACGGGCAGATTCACGAAAATGGACGTAGTCATGCGTCTGATCCTGCCGGTGTTTGAGCGTCCCGTCCAGAGTCGACAATGACTATGTGGACAATCACGCGGCGGTGCTGTCCTTCCACAGCGGCAGGGGCACCACCTTGCGGCTGCGCCCGGATTCATCCAGGACGTGGCCAACCCTCTTGTACGTCCGCACCACTGCCTGGCGGGAGATGACCGCGCTGCCCGGGGCCCGCTCTGCCAGTTCGCGTTCATAGGCCTGGACTTCCAGGTAGTCGCGGACCCAGAGGGTCACCAGCAGGTTCTGGGCGCCCAGAACCTGGGCGCTCAGGCGGCAGTTGGGCAGCGCTGCGAAGTAGCCGCCGACGTCGTCAACAAAGTGTGCCGGCACGTTCAGCTCCAACGTCACTTCCCGCAGTCCCTGTTGCGCCGACGTCGAAGTATCGCACCGCAGGGATATGTAGCCGGCTGCGAGGAACCGCTCCACCCGGCGTCGCGCCGTCTGGGGTGAGACGCCGCAGGCAGCACCCAATTCCGCCCAGCTGGCGCGCCCATCCCGTGAGAGCTCCTCCAGCAGCGCAGCGTCAAGGCGGTCGGGGGAGTAGCCCGGTGGTTCGGGCAGGGGGCCGGCCGAGACCAGCCGGGCCCGGGCAGGCTCCAGCGTGCCGCTGCGCCATTCCGAGGCCTGACGATACAGCTTGGTGACGAAAACAACCTCGCGGTGCGTGATTCCGGGCAGTCGGGGAAAAGATCCCGTGACGATGTCCATCAGTTCCCCATGGCTGGAAGCGAAGCAGTCCATGAAGATATCGTGCGGGCCCGAGACCAGGGAAACGGTGGCGAACGCAGGCTCCGCGCACAGGCGTTCAAGCAGTTCCTCGCTTTGGCCCGGGGTGGAAGACAAGTGGATGAAGGCCGACCAGCCCGCGTTGAGATAACGCTGCCCGGGGGAGGGCGTAATCCAGGCCTGGCCCTGCTCTGCCAGCGCGTTCCAGCGCCGGGCGACGGTGGGTCCGGACAGCCCCAGGGCATCTGCCACCCGGCTCCACTCTGCCCTTGGATTTATTTGCAGGGCATTCACGATTTCCAGATCCAGCTCGGAGATAATGGCTGATTCCTTCAAGATTGCCTGCCTCGCGTGGGTTTTGAACAATTCCACGGCAAGTGTAGACGACCGTCTTAGCGTTGTGACTCGCATCACCAATCAACTCTTCCCAGCGGCCCACTCCTGGCCCAACTCCCCAAGGAAGCACATGGCAAGCAACACAGCACTTCCGGCGTCGTCAATGATGACCCGCCGGACCATCGCCGGAATGATCCTGGCGATGGCATTGATTGAATCGCTCAGCGGCGTCACGCAGGGCTACCTGAACCCGATCCTTCCCGCACTGGGACCGGTCTTCGCAATTGACGACCCCACCATCAACGGCATTTTCCTGATCTCCAACGTCAGCTTCGCCGTGCTCACCCCCATCATCTCCAGGCTTGGGGACAGCTACGGCTACCGGCTGGTGCTGCGCTGGTCCACCGGCGTAGTCACGGTCGGCGTGCTGCAAATGGCGTTATGGCCGTCGTTGTGGACGGTGACGTTCGGCGTCGTCATGCTCACCTGCGTGGTGGGGTTCATCCCGCTCATGATGGGCATCCTCCGCGTCACCAGCCCCTCGCACACCCGAACAGGCGTCAGCGTGATGATTGGCATGCTCATGATCATGGTGGGAGCAGGTGGCCTCCTTGCCGGCATTGTGGGTGTCACCGACCCGGCGCTCGGCTTCTGGGTCGCGGTCCCCTTCGCGGTGGTCGCCTTCGTCTGTTCCTTCCTGCTGCCCGAGGCCGGAGTCCCTACCCGAGAGGGCATCGCCCTCAAACCGCTGCTGGCGTGCTCCCTCGGCCTCATCGGTTTCGTCGTAGCCCTTTCCATGGCACCCGAATGGGGCTGGCTGGATGCCCGGACGTTGGTTGCGGGTCTGCTTGGCCTGATCCTTCTGGCTTACTGGGCCCGGCGCGACTCCAGCACCACCCAGATCAAGCGGTTCATGGACCTGCGCATGCTGGCCATTCCCGGGATCCGGGCAGTGTCGCTGGCTACTTTCTTCTTCGGCTTCGCCTCCATCAGCTACTTCGGCACCAACGGTATCTTCCTGCACTCACATCCCGACAAGACCGGCTACGGCTTCGGCATGAGCCCGCTCATGATCGCTGTGGTCCTGGCCCTGGCTTCAGTGCTGTCACTGGGATCATCACTCCTGACGGCCAAGGCACTCCGCCAGTTCGGCGAACGAGCCACCCTGGCCTTTGCCGGCATCCTGCTGGCCGGAGGTTTCGTGGTGATGTTCCTGGCCCACAGCTCCTTGGCCGGCTACTGCCTGGGCTTCGCCATGTTCAACCTCAGCCTGGGCATGTACCAGGCAGGCACGCGCTCACTGTCGGTTGAAGGGGTGCCGTTGGAGGAAACCTCGACGGCGGCCGGCCTGAACGAGTTGGCACTCTCCGTAGGCATTGCAGTGGGGGCAGCCGTGGTGAAGTTGATCTCGTCCGCCACCGCTGAGTCCGGCCACATTACGGAGACCGGCTTGTTCTTCATCTGGGGAGCCCTGGCTGTCGCGGCGCTCGTAGCGGCAGCTGCCGGCGCCAGGTACCCCAAACGCCAGGACGCCGAGGTGGCCGCATGAACACAGGACCGAACAGCGGGAGCCTGGGCGCCGCCGTCGTACTTCCCTCCCAGGACGGGCTCCAAACGATCCTGGACCGCCACCTGCAACGCTGGACACCTGAAATCCTGGACCTGAGCCACGCGATCCACGCCGATCCGGAACTCGGCGGCCAGGAGATCCGGGCCGTTGGGCGGGTCCAACGGGTACTGCGAAAGGCCGGCTTTAGCTTTGATGACAAGCAGCCCTCGCAGCCCACCGCCTTCAGCGCGCGCTTCGGGAACGGCGGGCTCGTGGTGGCATTGTGCGTGGAGTACGACGCGCTGCCCGCAATTGGCCACGCCTGCGGGCACAACGTCAATGCGGCCAGTGCGGTCGGAGCTGCACTGGCCCTCACGGCAGTGGCGGCGGAACTGGACATCACCGTAAAGGTTCTGGGAACGCCGGCAGAAGAAACCACCGGCGGCAAGGTGGATTTGATCGACGAGGGCTTCTTCAATGACGTGTCGCTGGCCATGATGGCGCATGCCGGGGGAAGCGATGTTGTTGGCGGTACGTCCCTGGCCATGGGCATGTGGGATGTGGTGTTCGAGGGCCGGGCAGCCCACGCCGCCGCGGCTCCTGACGAAGGCGTCAACGCGCTGGATGCCCTGGTGATCGCGCAAACTGCCATCGCCCTCGCGCGGCAACAACTGCCCGCAGGGTCCATCGTTTCGCTGATCGTCACCGAAGGTGGAAGCGCCGTCAACGTCATTCCCGACCGCACACGGGCAAACGTTGAGATGCGCGCTCCGGATATCCGGATCCTGAGGACCATTGAGGACAAAGTGCGGCGTTGCCTTGAAGGAGGCGCCCATGCCAGCGGATGCACGCTCCAGGTGACGCCCTCCGGCAACGCCTACGCCGAACTGCGCCAGGACTTGTTCCTCTCGGAGGCATACAAGGATGCAATGACCCTGCGGGGCCGGGCCGTCGCCTGTAATGCCGACCCGGTTGCCTCCACCGACATGGGCAACGTTTCGCAGCTGGTTCCCAGCATCCATCCCATGGTTGGCTATGACGTTCGCGGCGCGGCGCACCACACGGCGGAGTTCGCGGCGTTCGGCGCCTCGCCCGATGCCGACAGGGCGGTCCTCGACGCCGCGTTCGGGCTGGCGACAGCCGCTGCGGCTGCCGCCCTGGATCCGGTCCAACGCAAGCGCCTGCTGCGGACAACACACACGTAGCGCCCACGGCCCGGCTGCTGGCTCCATCGCTCTCCCGGGCGGAGAATGGAGGCAGCAGCAGGCGGGGTCGGCACCCGCATGCGTTCAAGGGAGAGCCATGGAGCAGGAGGCGTTTCCTGCGGTCAGCCCAACGGCTGCGCAGAGGGATCCGGCGATCGACCTTGTCCGTTTCACGTGCCTGCTCCTGGTGGTGGCCGCCCATTGCATGATGGTGAGCCCTGTCCTGCACAAGGACGGTACCGTCGACACCCGGAACGTGCTCATGGAGCAAGGCTGGTCGACGCCCGTGCTCTGGGTGCTGATGATCGTTCCCTTGTTCTTTGTTCTGGGCGGGGTCACGGGTCTCCAGTCCTGGCGCCGTTTGAAGGCAGCCGGAGGGGACGGGTTCGACTTCGCCCAGCTTCGCCTCCTGCGCCTGGTGCGCCCTGCCATGGCCTTGCTCGCGGTCATGTGGGGCGGGTTGTGGGTGGCGCTGCTGCTCGGGGTCCACCCGCAGATTATCCAGCTGATGACTACGGGCGCAGCGATGCCGTTGTGGTTCCTGGCCGCGTACCTCACCGCTCAGCTCAGCATCCCGCTCATGGCGAGGTTCCATGAACGTGCCCCGCTCCTGACCTTCGCAGCACTGCTGGCATTGATCATCACCATCGATTCCCTCCGCGGAGCCATTCCCGTACTGGCCTTCACCAACATGATCTTTGTGTGGTGCGCGGTCCAACAGCTGGGCTTCTTCAAGGCCGACGGCTTTTTCGAGCACCGCAGCCGCACCTGGCTGGTGGGTGCCATCGCCTCGAGCAACCTCCTGTTGGGGCTCGTCACGGGAGTCGGCGTGTACCCGGGCAACATGGTGGTGAACATCAATCCACCCAATTTGTGCCTGCTCCTGTTGGGCATTTCCCAGACGGCGACCCTGCAGCTGCTGGCCCCTGGCGTGCGGTGGCTCGCCGACGTCCGGTGGATCCGCGCCGTGATAGCCGTGGCCGGACGCCGGTCCATGACGGTGTATCTGTGGCATCTTCCCCTTCTTGTGGGGATGTCGGGGCTGCTGCTGCTCACCGATGTGCCCAGGCCGATGGCGGAGACGGCCGAGTGGTGGTGGGCGCGAATACCGGTCTTCATCGCGGTGGTAGCCCTGCTCGTCCCCGTGGCGGCGGTTTTCGGCCCACTTGAGGATCGTCCGACGGCGGCCAGCCACGCGCGCGGGCCGGCGCGGGCGGCTGTGGTGACGGCCGCCGTCGTGGTTTTCATCCCGGTGACGGACGCTGCCTTCAATGGCCTTACGCTCGCTTTGCTGGGTGGGGGAGCGGCGTGCTTCGCGCTGTCCGTCCTGCTGCTGGGCAGGGTTCCGACGCCGGTGCTGCCGCCGGCGGGAGCGAAACGCGCGGAGGCGTCCGGGCTCACGTTGCCAGCGCACGATTTACGTGCCAATCTCGAATCATGACCGAGAATACGGATTCACTGGCCGAGTCGTTCCGCCCCGGCGTTACTACGCTTCGCAACGACAAATTCCACCGCTACGAGCTTCATGTGGACGGGGAGTTGGCCGTGATTTCGCAGTTCATGGATAGGCCCGGCCACATCGATTTCATTCACACCGAGACGAGGTCCCAGTTCAAGGGCCAAGGCCTGGCCAACATTCTGGCCCACTTTGCCCTGGACGACGTCGTGGCATCTGGCAAACGCATCATCCCCCACTGCCCGTTCATTGCCGCGTACCTGAAGAAGCACGAAGGCTACGAGCAGGATGTCGATTGGCCCAAGGAAAAGCCGGCGGTCGAATCGGAAGCGAACAACAACTAGCTCTATTGGGTCAGTCGGACCCCGCGCCGCCCCAATGCCCTTTCCGGCGCGGCGACACTGACGTGACGGTTGCCGAGGACCAGAAGCCGAGGCCGGGGCGCGCTGGGCGGGCAGGCCAATCCAGGCGTTCGCCTGAGAGCGCCACGATGGCATCGTGCTCGTCCAGCACTTCCTGGCCGAGGCACCAGGCCCGGACCTGCATGGCGCTCACGAGGCTGCCGCCGTGCACATGGTCCGCCTCCGTCACTCGATAAGAGAAACTCCGCATCACGCCTTCGCCTGGAGCCAGGGACCCGACGGACAGATGGCGGCGCTCCGGGCTGGAGGTGTACAAAAGGGGCTCCATGGCCTCGTTGGTGAAAGACCGCGGAATAAGACGAATGTTACGGAGATGGCAAGTGGACTCGTTCATGATCCATGCCGTAAAGGTCACGGTCTCCCCGGGGACCGCCGTGGACTTGTCCGCACCATGGATCAACGTGACGGATTTCGGTTGCCCGCCCGGTGACCGTGAACCATAAAGCCGTGCAGGCGAAACCGGTGTTGCCGCACTTCGATAGGGAAATGCTTCCCCTGCGTGCATCGACCGCACCACCCGGGACAACGAAGACCGACCCCTGAAACGCGTGACTCCCCGTGCGGAGCGGAAGCTGTGAGACCTCATGCTTCATTAGTGGCGCGCAGGGCAGATTTGTGTCGCTTATTCGACGAAAGTTTTCGCCCCTTATAGTCGTAAGTACCCTGCGATTCAAGTCACGCTGCAATCTGATGACACACTACTGTTTATGGATCAAGTATTAGTGGCCGGGGCCGGTGGGGCGTCCCCAGCATTGGCCGCCGGTAACGACAGCGATCCCCACATCCTAAACCTCGTCCGGCAGGGCGTCACCGAGGCTTTCGACACTCTTTACACGCGGCATGTGCAGATCGCCCAACACGTTGCCCGCACGCAGTCAGACAATCCCAGTGACGCCGATGACGTCGTCGCCGAGGCCTTCGCCTCCATCTTCCAGTCCTTGAAAGACGGCAAGGGTCCGAAGGAGTTTTTCCGTTCGTACCTGCTGACCGTCGTGCGGCGCACGGCGCATGAGCGCAACCGGAAAGCCAGGCTTACCCAAGCCGCCGCCGATGACGCCGTTCTGGACTTCGCCGTCCACGATGACGATCGCGTGATCGAAGACCTTGAGTCGAGCATCATGGCACAAGCCTTCAGGTCCCTGCCCGAGCGCTGGCAAGCCGTGCTGTACCACTTGGACATCGAAGGGCTGAAGCCGGCTTCGGTTGCTCCCTTGGTGGGCCTGACCCCCAATGGTGTTTCGTCGTTGGCCATCAGGGCCAGGGAAGGACTTCGCCAGGCTTACTTGCAACACCACATCAGCCGTAGCGTTGACGAGGCATGCGAAGAGTTTGCCGGCCAGCTCGGCAAGTATGTGCGCGGTGCCCTCAAGCGCACGTCCAAGGAAAAAGTGGATGTGCACTTGGCAAGCTGCGCCAAGTGCACGGCCTTGTTGATGGAACTCAACGATGTCCAGGGCGGCATGCGGGCAATCCTGTTCCCCTTGGTTGCCGGCGTTGCGTTTACTCCTGCGGCTGCCGGAGCTGTGGGTTGGCCGGGAGCTGGAGGGGCCGCAATGTCCGGCAAGGCCGCCGCCGTCGGTCTTCATGGAATCAGCCAGGCCTGGAAAGTCGCTGCAGCCTTGGTGCTCGGTGCAGCAGCAGTGACCGGGGCCCTCACGTGGCTTCTGCAACCCGGCCCCGCACCTGCCTCAGTGGCGGTAGCGGAGTCGCCGGCCAGCATTGCGGCGGAGGCGGAAGCTGAATCTGGCGTGGCAACGCCGACGCCGGGCAGCAGCGTGACGCCGGAAACCAGTTCCACGGTGGAACCACCCCTCCTGCCTGTCGTTGCTCCCACCTCAGTGCCATCCGCGCCCGCCAGCCAACCTCCCGCCGTCGTGGTTCCGCCTGAAGAGCCGCTGAAGCGGAGTGCAGTTGTGGCGGACCCTGGCGTCATTTCCTCGACGACGGCGCCGCAGGCTGCCGCTTCGGAGGCGCCTTTGACCCACACGGTGGAGGCGACGTTCACGGCCAGCCAGGGCCCGGCCGCCGTGGAGCGTGACCTCCAGGTTCAGTTCTCCTTGGCCGGGGGTGGCTCGCCGACGTCAGGGGAAGCTGTCTTCGCCCTGCCGGCGGATATTACGTTCATTGCGGGGAAGACTGTAATGCCCTCCGGGTGGGACTGCAGCGCTTCGGAGGCGCATCAGATCCGGTGCATCACGGACTCAATCGACCAAAGCCAGCTGACTTTCGTCATGGCGGTGACCCTGCCCGCGGACGCGGAGAGCGGAACCCTGAACTACCAATTTGCTGGCCAGGGAATCGTGCCCAAGTCGTTCATCAGTACTTTCCACTAGCCCCCTGACGGCCCTTTCCTGTCGGCCAAAAAAGTTTTTTGGATTTTCGCGTCACGATTCAACGATTCCCGCCACTAAGAGGTTGAGCAGGTCTATGCCTCGGTGCAGCCTGTCGCAACAGATCCATCACGCGGGGGGAACTTATGCTCCGGCAGAGTCCGTGGCGTGGTCCGAACAGGCAAGAGAGTCAATGAGATATTCACGTCCCCGAAAGCTGCTGGCGAGCGTTCTCGCAGCGGTCATCATTTCATTGGGAGTGGGTGGCGCCATGGCCCCGCCCACTCGGGCAACAGTCCCCGGGACGCCTGGCGTGACGCAGCCCGGCACGGTCGTCTTCAATGAAGATTTCGAGAACGGTACCGACAACACGGCGCTCGGCGCCCAGTCCTACTCTGCTCCTGGTTCCACGAGCTATGTTGGAGCGACCGGGCAGACCTACACCGGTTCCGCGTCATGGATTGACGCGGTTCGGTGCAACGGGATCGTCCTGAGCTACGGCAACGCCGATACACCCCCTTGGGCGGTGTCCGGCCCTGCAGGATCAGGCACGGAGAATCGCTGCGCGGATCTAGGTACCCGCCGCAGCTACCAGTTCCTGCGCATGTTGGCCAAGGGCATGGGCCAACAGTTCACTCCCGGCTCGCCGGACACCAACCATGTGACGAGTTCATTCACCGAGTGCCCCTCCACGAACACCACCACGGGCCCCTGCGCCCTTATCCCGGCCGGTCCCCAGGCCGGGGTGATGTTCAAGACGGTTACTCCCTTGGCAACCACGGCGGGCCATTACTACACCTTCGGCGTTGATACGGCCTACATGAATTGCCTCGGCGGAACCTCGGATCCTTCCTACCAGTTCGCCCGGATCGACGCCGACGGAACCGTTACCCCCATCGGAAACCCTGTCGACGGCTGCCAGGCCTCCTCGGACCCCAACGTCCAGTCATTCCACCAGCAGGTAACCAGCAATGTCGGCGGCGTCTTCGGTACCGTGACCAAGACCGTGAACATCAACTCGATGACCACCAACCAAGCCTTCCAGTCCACTGGGGCATCCCTGGGCCTGGAGATGTGGAACAACAACGGAACCACCAACGGCAACGATGGCGCTTTCGATAACGTGCGTTTGGTGGACGTTACGCCGCAACTGGACAAGTCTTTTTCGCCGTCGCTGATCGGCCCGGGCCAATCCTCCACCCTCACGTTTACCGTCACCAACACCAGCGAACTTAATGCGAAGAACGACTGGTCCATCACGGACACCCTGCCTGCCGGCCTGAAAGTCGGCGCTGCGCCCAACGTGGGCGGCACCTGTGTCCAGTCGGCAGGGGACCCGCTGGCCACCACGGCCGTCGCGGGCAGCAACGTCGTCGCTGTTACCGGCGGTGACTTGGCCAAGGGCGCGGAGTCCTGCACCATCACCGTCGACGTCACCTCTGACACTGAAGGTACATACAGCAACGGCCCCGCGAACATCGTGACCAACCTCAATCCGCCGGCCGAGGCAACCTTGGTGGTCAAAGCACCGCGGATTTCCTTGAGCAAGGCGTTGGATGCTCCCCGCCTGGTTGATGCGGACCAGTTCACCGTGGAAATCCGATCAGGTTCGGGCGCCGGACCTGTGGTCAACAGCACGGCCAACTCGACTACGGCAGGCACCGGTGCAACGGTTACCGGGGGTACTGGCATTACCGGAAAGTACGCCGCCACCACCGGCACCACGTACTACTTGACGGAATCCGGCGCCAACCTGGCTGCCTATGACAAATCAATCACCTGCACGGATGTCAACGGACTCCAGCAGGGGCTTCCTTCCGGAGCTGTTGCGGACCAGCCTCTGGCACTGACCCCTGTTGCGGGCGCGGACATCAGTTGCGTGCTGACCAACACAGCTTTGCCCTCTCCCCGCATGGAGTTCACCAAGGCCGCCGACGCTTCCGGCGTGCAGTCGCCGGCCGTTGCAGGTGACCGGGTCACTTACACGTTCACCGCCAGCAACACCGGAAATGTGCCCCTCACGGGCGTTGTGATCAACGATCCCCTGGCAGGCCTCTCCAGCCTGACATACGCCTGGCCGGGAACTCCGGGCACCTTGCTCCCTGGTGAGGCTGTCACGGCAACGGCCACGTACGCCATCACGCAGGCCGACATTAACGCCGGTCATGTGGCCAATATGGCCAGCACAACAGGTACTCCGCCCACGGGCCCGGCAGTAACACCCCCTTCGGCAGGCACGGATACGCCACTGGCTT
Source organism: Paenarthrobacter sp. NPDC089307 (assembly GCF_040685055.1). Classification (NCBI taxonomy): domain Bacteria; kingdom Bacillati; phylum Actinomycetota; class Actinomycetes; order Micrococcales; family Micrococcaceae; genus Paenarthrobacter; species Paenarthrobacter sp. NPDC089307. The sequence goes on along the minus strand of NZ_JBFBHE010000009.1, from coordinate 23,660 downwards.
CCGGTCCGGCCATGGAGTTCACCAAGGCGGCTGATGCCTCCGCTGGCCAGTCGATTGGCGACCGCATCACGTACACGTTCACCGCGAAAAACACGGGCAATGTTACGTTGAAGAAAGTGTCCATTGACGACCCCTTGGCAGGCCTCTCGGCACTGACCTACTCGTGGCCCGGCACTCCCGGCGAGCTGCTTCCGGGCCAAGCGGTGGTGGCTACGGCAACGTACGCCGTCACCCAGGCGGACATCGACGCCGGTCATGTCGCCAACAGCGCCACCACCACGGGCACTCCTCCCACAGGTCCGGCGGTTACGCCTCGCCCTGGAACAACGGATACTCCCTTGACACCGTCTCCGGCCATGGAGTTCACCAAGACGGCTGATGCCTCCGCTGTTCACTCGCCGTCGAGGGTTGGTGACCGCATCACGTACGCGTTCACGGCGAAGAACGCCGGGAACGTCACGTTGAAGAACGTCTCAATCGACGACCCCCTGGCCGGCCTCTCGGCGCTGGCATACATCTGGCCCGGTGCTCCCGGAACACTCATGCCCGGCCAGACGGTGACAGCATCGGCAACATACGCCATCACTCAGGAGGACATCGACGCCGGTCATGTCGCCAACAGCGCCACCACCACCGGCGTACCGCCCACCGGCCCTTCGCTCACGCCGCTTCCGGGAACCACGGATACTCCGTTGACGCCGGCAGCAGGACTGGAGTTCACCAAGACGGCCGATGCTTCGGCTGTAGGCGACCCGGCCCGTGCGGGTGACCTGATTACCTACACGTTCAATGTGAAGAACACCGGGAATGTCCCGCTGAAGGATGTTGCAGTCAACGATTCCATGCCTGGCCTTTCGGCCGTGGCCTATGCATGGCCCGGTACGCCGGGCACGTTGCTGCCTGGCCAGATGGTGACGGCAAAGGCAACGTATGCCATCACGCAGGCGGACATCAACGCAGGCAACGTGGCCAATACTGCTACCGCAACCGGCACACCTCCCACGGGACCGCCGATGGGCACGGCTTCATCAACGGCTGGAGTGACCTTCCCGCAGGGCAGGCCGTCTGCTGCCGGTCACAGCGGGGGGTCATTGGCCAGCACTGGTGTTGTCCTCACCGTATTGCCTGTCAGCCTCTTGGCGGCCGGTGTTGGTCTCTTCCTGTTTTTCGTTGGGCGCCGCAAGCGTTCCGAGGCCTAGGCAGTATTCGCCCTTCCATTTACCCATCACGAAAGATCCAGGTAACCAGCACATGAAGGAATCAGTAGCGTGCATTGTGGGCGTGCTGCTTGCGGCCTCGGCGCTTTCCGCTTGTTCTTCGCCGCAAAGCAACGAGGCGGGCGCGTCGCCCTCGTCAACTACAACCCAAGCCGCCACCACAGGCGAGGCAAGGCCGGCGAACCCGGGCACCGGCATCATTCAGGCCACCACCATGAGCGCTTGCGACACGGCGTCCGGGAAGGTGGCGGCCAAGGGAACGGTGACTCCTCCGGTGGGCGCCACGGGGACTGTAAAGATCACTGTCAGCTGGGTGGATTCCAAGACTTCCGCCGTGCTTGCGCGGGGAGAACAGACGTTCAAGGACGCAGCGGCGGGCGAAGTCCTGGACTGGGCGATCAATGCCGAGTTCTCCAAAACGGGGGTGGACGTCAGGTGCGTCCTGGGGGCGACGGTGCTGTAGCAGGCCGTTTCTTTTGCCACTGATGTGCATGCCAGAACAAGAGTCCGGCAGTCATGAGAACGGCAGCCAGCAGCGCGTAGGGCGCGTTGGACAGCATCATGTACAGGAACTGTGCGGATCCGGCATTCTGGTAAGGCGCGGGCGCGGTCAGGGCCCCTGCGGCAGTGGCCACAGCCCACAACCCCAACCACATCAAGCCGGCATCGAGAACCCAGAGGGCAACAATAAACGGGTTCACTGAAAGGCGCTTCCGCGTGGGGTCCACGGTCTCTGGAACGTGGGGACTCACTGCCTGCAGTGCGTTGCCGTGCTCGTCGATTTCGCGGAAACCGAGACGTTCGTGGACGTGGTCCTTCATGTGGCCCCCAGCCGCAGACTGTTCTTGTCCCTGCACTCTACTCCTGCCCCGCGGGGCCCCGCCGGAAGCCCACCGCCGTGCTCTGAAGAGAGACCGGTCCGGGCAGGGAGGGGCCTTATTCTGCACCCAAAACCCGCTCAGTAAAAGTCAATGACGGGCGAAAGGCGTGCCCGGGACGCCAGAAACCGCCTTCCGAGCGAAATAGGTCACAAAAGTTTGACGGAAAGGGTTACCTAAGTAAGGCTTACCTTGCTAACAAGCGCCCAACGCAAACGGAAGGAAGCTGACGTGACGTCACCTAGTGTCGAAGAGCGGATTGCTCAGGAGCCGGATTTTGGTTCCAAAGTGGAGCTGGCCCTCGCTGCCACAAACCAGCTGTTCAACGCCCGCAATTCGCCCAGCTACGTGGCGCAGGTGCTTCAAGGCGTCAATGCCGTCTCCACCAAGGTCCAGCGGACAACCCGGCCCTTCACCGGTGCGGGCCATGCGGGACTGAAGGCGAAGGTCGGGGCCGTAGACCTCGACCGTCCCTTGCCGGACACTGCCGCCGCGCTTGACGAGCTTGATGAGCTCTACCTCAGGGACGCCGTCTACTTCCACGATGCCCGCTACGCCGCGCACCTGAACTGCCCGGTAGTCATCCCCGCGCTGGTAGGCGAAGCCGTGCTCTCCGCCGTGAACTCCTCCATGGACACCTGGGACCAGAGCGCGGGCGCCACCATGATCGAACGGCGCCTCATCGATTGGACCGCCGAACGCATCGGTTTCGGCGCAGGGGCCGACGGCGTCTTCACCTCGGGCGGCAGCCAGTCCAACTTCCAGGCGCTGCTGATCGCCCGCAACCACGCCGTTGCCAAGCTGCGGGCCTTGAGCGGCGACGCCCGCCTGCCGCACCTCCTGGACCGCCTGCGCATCTTCACCTCCGCGGACAGCCACTTCAGCATCCAGAAGTCCGCGTCCATGCTGGGCCTCGGCTTCGACGCCGTCATCTCCGTTCCAACCACCGACGACCATCGCATGGACCCCACCGCGCTCGCGGCCGCCCTGGCGGAAGCGCACGACGCCGGCCTGGTACCCATGGCGGTCGTGGCCACCGCCGGAACCACCGACTTCGGTTCGGTTGACCCGCTATCCGAGCTCGCCGCCCTGGTCAGGGCCTACGACTCCTGGCTGCACGTCGACGCCGCCTATGGCGGCGGTCTGCTGGTGTCAGGGCGGTATCGGCACCTCCTGGACGGCATCCACCTGGCTGACTCCGTCACCGTTGACTTCCACAAGACTTTCTTCCAGCCGGTCAGCTCCAGCGCGGTCCTGGTGCGCAACGGCTCCATGATGGGACACGTCACTTACTACGCGGACTACTTGAATCCGGAGAGTGCCGCGAAGGCCGAGATCCCCAACCAGGTGGACAAGAGCATCCAGACCACCCGCCGCTTCGATGCGCTGAAACTGTGGCTCACTTTGCGCATCATGGGTGCCGACGCCATTGGCGCACTCTTCGATGAGGCCATTGACCTGACGGGCCGGGTAGGGGCGTTGCTCGCAGACGACGCGGAGTTCGAACTCGCCGCAGCACCGCAGCTGAGCACGCTCGTCTTCCGCTACCGCCCGGAAATTGACGGCATGAAGCTCGGCGAAGACGCCGCGGATGCCCTCAACCCGGCCATCCGCACCGCAATCTTCGCTTCCGGCGAAGCCGTGGTTGCCGGCACCAAGGTGGCAGGTCGGCACTACCTCAAATTCACCCTCCTTAACGCCGAGGCCTCCCTGAGGGACATTCAGGAAATCATCGAACTCATCCGCAGGACCGGCGCGAGCCTCCTGGCAAACACCACGGAGGCAGCAGCATGAGCACCCACGGGCACGGCAAGATCTACGACGTCGCGGGCATCGGCGTCGGGCCCTTCAACCTGGGTCTGGCCGCGCTGAGCGAGCCGGTCGAGAACCTGGACTGCGTGTTCCTGGACCGCCGAGATTCCTTCGATTGGCACCCGGGCATGATGCTGGAGCCGGCTCACCTGCAGGTCCCGTTCATGGCGGACCTCGTGACCCTGGCCGATCCGACGTCGCCCTTCTCGTTCCTGAACTTCCTGAAGCAGACCGGGCGCCTGTACCGGTTCTATATCCGCGAGAACTTCTACCCACTGCGGGCCGAGTACAACCAGTACTGCCAGTGGGTGGCAGGTCAGCTCGGATCGGTGCGTTTTAGCACGGATGTGCTGGATGTTGCCTACGACGACGGCGTGTACCGCCTTTCAGTGCAGGGTCCGGACGGCGCTGAGGTGCTTCGCGCCCGGAGGCTGGTCCTCGGCACGGGTACCACTCCCTACATTCCGGACTCCTGTGCAGGAATAGTGGATGCTGGTGGACTTGTCCTCCACAACGCCGAATACCTGTCGAGGAAGAGTGAGCTGCAGTCCAAGCGCAGCATCACCATCGTTGGCAGCGGACAGAGCGCGGCAGAGCTTTACTACGAGTTGCTTCAGGAAATTGATGTCCACGGCTACCAGCTGAACTGGGTCACCCGCTCCGGCCGTTTCTTCCCGCTGGAGTACACCAAGCTCACGCTCGAGATGACGTCGCCGGAGTACGTGGACTACTTCCACTCGCTCCCGGGCGAGCAGCGGGATTCGCTGATCAAGAGCCAGAAGAACCTGTACAAGGGCATCAACTCGGACCTGATCGACGACATCTACGACCTCCTCTACACCAAGAGCCTTTCGGGAATGGTGGACACCCAATTGCACACGCACTCGTCCCTCACCGCAGCCGGGTGGGACCCCGCTTCGGGAACTCACACATTGCAGCTGCACCACGAGGAGCACGGCCGGGACTACTCGCTCGAGTCCGAGGCCGTGGTCCTGGCCACTGGCTACAGCTACAAGGAGCCTGCCTTCCTTGTGGGCATCCAGGACAGGATCCGCCGCGATGGCAAGGGTCGCTTCGACGTCGACCGCAACTATGGAACCGGCGTCGAACCCGGGGAAATCTTCGTCCAGAATGCCGAGCTGCACACCCATGGCTTCGTTACCCCGGACCTGGGCATGGCGGCCTACCGGAACTCCTGCATTCTCCGTGAGATCACCGGCCGCGAGGTCTACCCGATTGAGCGCAGCATCGCCTTCCAGCAGTTCGGGGCGCCTGCGGCAGTGCCTGCCGGGAGCCCGGAAACTGTGGGAGCAAGCGCATGAGCTTCACATTCCGGGCAGTGAACCCGGTGGCCGATGCACCTGTCCTCCACAGCTGGGTCAGCCAGGAATACGCGCGCTTTTGGGGCATGGTGTCCTCCACAGAGCAGGACGTTGTGGAGGAATACTCGAAGATCGCCGCGTCTGGTCATCATCAAGCCTTCATGGGGCTCGACGACGGCGTTCCCGCCTTCCTGATGGAACGGTACCGCCCCGAATCATCACCGTTGGCGGACGTGTACGAGGTTCTGCCCGGCGATGTGGGCATGCACCTTTTGGTGTCCCCGCCCAGCGGTGACCCGCGGCCCGGCTTCACCACCGCCGTCATGCAGTCCGTCATGACGGAGCTGTTCGCTGACCCGGCAACCCGGCGGGTCGTCGTCGAGCCTGACGCACGCAACCACAAAATCCATGTCCTGAACTGGAAGGTGGGCTTCCGGCCGCATGGCCTGGTGACCCTTCCCGCCGTGGACCCTGCCGAAGACCACAAGCAGGCCCTGCTGAGCTTTTGCACCCGCGAGGATTTCCTCGCCACCCTGACCCCGATTCTGGCCGCGACTGCCGCGGCGACCAGAGGAGAACTCCTGTGACCGCCACCGCTGAAACCACCATCAATGACCTCGCCGCTCCGGTGGCCCACCTGACCCCTGAGCGTTGGGCCGCCGCCAACCGGCACGTGGTCCGCAAGGCGATTGCGGAGTTCTCGCACGAGCGCATCCTGGTGCCGGAATTGATCCGCGACGAAGGTGCCGGCGTCGGGCTGTACAAGCTGCTCAGCGACGACGACGCAACCGAGTACCGCTTCCGTGCCCGTCTCCTTGAACTCGACCATTGGTCGGTGCCTGCCGATTCCATCGCACGGCTGCGGGACGGCCAGGAGTTGCCGCTGGACGCGCTGGACTTCATCACCGAATTCCACGAGGCCCTGGCCATCAAGCAGGAAATGCTGCCGGTCTATCTTGAGGAAATCAGCAGCACGTTGGCTAGCCACGCGTACAAACAGGGCAAACCGTACTCATCGGCAGAGTTGGCTGCGGGGATCACCGGCGGGGCTGATCGGGCCGCGGATTTCCAAGCCATTGAACACAGCATGACCGAGGGGCACCCGTGCTTCGTTGCCAACAACGGGCGGCTTGGCTTTGGGATTGCCGACTACCACGCCTTCGCACCGGAAACGGGTGCCACGGTAAAGCTGCAGTGGATTGCAGTGCACCGTTCCAAGGCTGTTTTCACTTCCAGTGCCGGACTGGATTACCGGACGCACTTCGAGGCCGAGCTGGGACCGGCCACCCTGGCTTGGTTCAACGCCGAGCTCTCTGCTGCCGGCCTGGATCCTGAGGACTACCTCCTCATGCCGGTCCACCCGTGGCAGTGGGACAACAAGCTCACCGTGACTTTCGCGGCAGAAATCGCCCAGCGGCACATCGTCCACTTGGGAACCGGCGAGGATTCCTACCAAGCGCAGCAGTCCATCCGCACGTTCTTCAACACCACTTCTCCGGAGAAGGCGTACGTGAAGACGGCCATGTCCGTGCTGAACATGGGCTTCATGCGGGGGCTCTCGCCGCAGTACATGAAGGCGACCCCGGCCATCAACGACTGGCTGCAGGAACTGATCGGGAATGACCAGGAGCTCCAGAACCGGGGCCTGGCCATGATCCGGGAAACCGCAGCCATCGGCTACCACAACCACTACTACGAGGCTGCTTCGGCCAAGGGTTCGGCCTACCGGAAGATGCTCTCGGCGCTGTGGAGGGAAAGTCCGCTGCCGTTGCTCAAGGACGGGCAGCAGCTGGCCACCATGGCGTCGTTGCTGCACGTGGATTCGTCCGGCAAGTCCGTGGTGTCTGCGCTCATTAAACGTTCCGGGTTGGCGCCCACTGCGTGGCTGCGCCAGTACTTCGAGGCGTATCTTGTGCCGCTGGTTCATTGTCTCTATGAGTACGAACTCGCGTTCATGCCGCACGGCGAGAACGTGATCCTGATCGTTGAGGACGGCGTTCCCGTCCGCGCCATCATGAAGGACATTGCCGAGGAAATCGTGGTCATGGGGGACCGGCTGGAGCTGCCCGAGGAGGTTTCCCGGGTAAAGGCGGAGATCCCTGCTGAGGAAATGGTCCTGGCGATCTTCACGGATGTCTTCGACTGCATCTTCCGCTTCCTCTCGGCGATCCTGGTGGAGGACGGGACTCTCCGCGAAGACGAGTTCTGGGGGACAGCGGCTGCCGTGCTGCGCGAGTACCAGGAACGCCACCCTGGGCTTGCCGGCCAGTTCGCCATGCACGATTTGTTTGCCCCGGACTTCGAGTTGTCCTGCCTCAACAGGCTGCAGCTGCGGAACAACCAGCAGATGCTCGATATCTCGGATCCCTCCGGAGGGCTCCAGATGGCCGGCCGCTTGGCAAACCCCCTGGCAAAGTTCGCCTAGCCCCCGCCGAGATGACAGTTAATGGCAATCCTGGACGCGGACATTGTCATTAACTGGCATCTCGGCGCAAGGCTACTAGTCTGGGCGCATGACGACTCGAGCCAATGAACTGACTGCCTTGGTGACCGGAGCAACTGCTGGGCTTGGTGCTGAGTTCGCCCGCCAACTGGCCGAATCAGGGCACCACTTGGTCCTGGTGGCACGCGATGAACAGCGCCTGAAGGAAAAGGCCGGGGAACTTGAACGCGACTTCAGTATTTCGGCGGAGGTCCTGTCCGCAGACCTGACCACCGACGTCGGGGTTTCAGCGGTGGCGGACCGGCTCCGGGACGCCGGAAGGCCAGTGGACGTGTTGGTAAACAATGCTGGAATCGGGCTTCTGAAATCGTTCGAGCTCAACGAGTTGGACGAAGAACGCCGCCACTTGAGGCTGCACGTCCAAACACCCATGGAGCTCTGCCATGCGGCACTGGAGGTCATGTTGGCACGCGGCAAAGGGCGGATCATCAACGTGGCCAGCGTCGCCGCATTCGCGAACCGTGGCACATACTCGGCAGCCAAAGCGTGGCAGGTGACCTTCAGCCGCTGGGCAAACACCACGTACGCAACCTCGGGGGTGCAGGTCACCGCCGTGTGCCCGGGCTTCACGCACACCGAATTCCACGATCGCATGGGCATGGACAAAACCGTGGCACCCCGCTTCCTGTGGCTGACCGCGGAGCGGGTGGTCAGGGAGGGACTGGAGGACAATGCCAAGGGCAAGGGCATATCCATTCCCACCAAACGCTACAAAGTGGTCAGCTTCTTCGCGCGCATTCTTCCGGCCAAGCTGACATCCGGGCCACCCCGGCGGCCGTTGGAACCCTAGCTTTCGGGCCGGAACGCTTCAACAAGCCGCGCGAGCGGCTCGGGAGCCTTCCCCGCGGGCAGGGCGGCAACCAACAGCGGCGCGTAGCGGATCTTGTTTCCGCTGCGGCCGCCGAAGAACCGGCGTAGCTGAGCCGGTACAGGGTGCCCGCGCTGTGATGGTTGGCGCTGCAGGAGCCGGAACGACGCGAGCTCGCCCTGGGCATCAATGACCTCGAGCACCGCGTCGATGCCCAGGCAACGGATGAGTTCGTCTTCCAAATCGGCCCGGCAAACCTGGAAACCCAGTTCGTCCAGGGGGCCGGAACCAAGTCCGGCGCGGCCCAGCGCACGGGCAATGCCACGGGACTCGCCTTCGTCGCACAGCCCAAGGAGCCGGTGGTTGGCGCCGGCCGGACCATACTGTTCCAGGAAACGGACGATGCTGGTGGCCCCGCCCATGGGCACCACCGACACGTGCTCAGCGTTCAGGTCATGCCCGCAGCGGCGGGCGAGTGCCTCGACCGCCAGACGGTCGCTCTCGCCTTCCACCAGGACAGTCGTCGCCTGCATTGAACCAGTATGGCGCAGGCTTCAATCAGGCCGCTGGCACCTTGGCGCGCGGCGCGCGTACCAACACCGCCACAGCGATTCCCACCACGGCACCCACGAACGTCTCCACAGCGCGTTCCGTCACCAGCACGCCCGGATCCATGGGTGCAGCGAGTTGTGCGATCAGCAGGACGACCGGCGTAAAGAACACCATCGCCCACCCGTAGTGCCTGGCCATGAACAGCTCCGTAGGGAACTGGCACAGCATCACCACCACGGCCAGGACCACAGCGCCATGGCCGGGGAAGTACTGCAGGGGAGACAGGGGAGTGGGGAAAAGCACGACGGCGACAACCACCAACCCGAGGAACGTCCCCACGATGCGGTGGATACCTCTGTGGACGCGGCTTGGGAGGTCGGCGCCTGCGAGCGGCACGGCCGCAGCGGCCATGGCCCAGTGCGGGTGGCCGCTCCCGCTGAGAACGCCAATGACACCAGCCAAAGCGACGGCCAGGGAGTACCGGGCTGCATGGACAAAAGCTGCCTGGCGACGAGGGCCGCGGAGCGCGGAAACATCCCGGGCTGCACCGCTCACCCAGCGGCGGCGGCGGAACCACCCGGCAAACCCCACCACCAACGAGAAGGCGGCCGACGCAGCCCCGACGAGTACCGCCGTCGTGAACGGAACGCTGGTGGGGACGGAAGCGCAGGCACCCAACGCCAGGATGCCGAAAAACGGCCCTATTGGCTTGAGGCGGACCCGGTCCGAGTACAGCGACCCAACCCCGGCAAACAGGCTGGCCACCAAAACCAGCCACCACGAATGAATATGGTTGACGGAGAGGGCTACGCCAATGGTGAGCCCTCCCACCAGGATCAGTGCGGCCTGTGCCTGGTGTTTGAGCCGGAGTTGGTGGGTCTCATTACGGCCGTACATCCCCGTCAGTGCGCCGAAGACGGCGTACAACATGAGGTCCGGGCGGCCGACGAGGATCAAGAAAACTCCTGGCACTGCAACACTCAGGGCAACCCGGGCCGCGGACATGCGATCGTTGTTTGCCGGGCCGAGGCGGTGGAGTTCACGGGCATGCATCAAGAGCGCGGGCACGGGGAGACACCACCAATCTTCAAGGGTTTGCTTTCGAAATTATCAGGGCGCCCGCAGGGGCCGCCATAAGCCCGGTCACAACCCGTAGTGATGACCATCGACGCAAGAGGGCGGGGCATACCTTCCTGGTATGCCCCGCCCGTTGCCTTGGAGGTGGCCGGACTCAGGTTTGCGGTTCTGCTGTGTGCTTGGCGATGACAACCTGGCCTTCAGTGGAGTCCTCGTCGCTGTCTTGGAGGGCAGCCTTCTTCTGCACCCGCTTCGCCCATGCCGAGGTCACGATCGGGCAGAGCACCGCCGTGACGACAACGGAGGCTGCGACCAGGACGGTGGCGTGTTCGGCTGCCGGGGCGTATACCGGGTTGGCTGTTGCGATGATTGCCGGAACCAGGGCCGCGTTGCCGGCCGTGGTCGCTGCAGCGAGGCCCGCAACACCGTCTCCGCCTGTGAGTTTGTCGGCTAGGAGCAGCACTGCGCCACCGACGAAGACCACGAACAGTCCCAGGGCGATGCCAAGCAGGCCGGCTTCGACGACGGCGTTGAGGTTGATGGTCAGGCCAAGGGCCAGGCCCAGGAACGGCACCATCGCCGGTACCAGTGGGGCCAGCAGGTTGCGCATGTTCTTGTCGAGGTTGCCCAGGAACATGCCCAGGGCCAGGGGGAGGATTGCGCCGACGAGTGCTTGCCACGGGAAGGCGGCAAGACCGGCGATTCCGAGGGTCACCATGGTCAGGAAGGGTCCGGACTCCAAGGACAGGATGGAGTAGGCGCCTGCGTCGCGCTTACGGCCGAACTGTCCCATCAAAGAGATGTAGAGCCCACCGTTGGTGTCATTCAGGGCTGCGACCAGCGCAAGGGTCGACAAGCCGGCAAGGACACCGTGTTCGATCGGGGCTTCCCCAAGCAAGCGACCCGCGATGACGCCAATGAGAACGGCGAAGAGAATCTTCGATCCAAGGAGCACGCCGCCCTTCTTGAGGATGTACGGCGTGGACTTGACCTCGAGGGTCGCACCAAGGCAGACGAAGAACACAGCCAGCAGCGGTGCCAGACCGGTGAAGAAGGCACCTGTGAAGGATCCAAAGAACTTGCCTGCGTCAGGGGCCAAGGTGTGGATGACGGCGCCGATGCCGAGCGGCACCAGCATCATGCCGCCGGGAACCCTCTCCAAGGCTTTTTTGATGGGAATCGACATTGATTTCTCCTATGAATATCTGAACGGTGGGGAACTGCCATTGGCCAGTTCCGTTGCTTGTGGGGTTAGCCGAGGCCGGGGATGAGCAGGACTTTGCAGGCATCTCCGGTGAGGAGCTCCACTGCTTCGTCGATGTCGCTGAGTTTCTTGCGGTGGGTGATGAGCCAGTCGAGCTCCAACTTTCCGGAGTCCAGCAGCAGCAGGCTTTGTTCCCAGGTTTCCCAGAGCCGGCGGCCGAAGATGCCCCGGAGGGTGATGCCCTTCTTATTGATGTAGGCGGCGATGTCCACCTCGGCAGGTCGGCTGGGGTGACCGACCGTGATGACGGTGGCTTCGCGGCGGACGGCTTCGAAAAGTGTGGCCAGGGTGCCGGGAGCGCCTGAACATTCGAAGCCGACGTCGAAGCCGCCCCGCCGCCCTGTCAGTTCGCGGCAGCGCTCAACGATGCCGTCGTTGGGATGCAGGGCAACCGCCCCCAGCTTCTCGGCCTGGGCCCTGCGGTAAGGGTTGGGGTCGACGGCGATGACATGGCTGGCGCCCATCAGCAGGGCGAGGTTCACCACGACAAGTCCCACCGGTCCGGCACCGCTGACCAGCACGGCCCGGCCTGCCACGGAGTAGTTGGCCCGCTGGATGGCGTGAACGGCGACGCCCGCTGCTTCGAGCAGGGCGCCGGACTCGAGCGACAGGCCTGTGGGAAGTTTGACGCAGATGTCCTGGGGTACTGCGGCGTACTCGGCAAAAACACCGTCAATGTGCATGCCCAGAATGCCGGTGCGCTCGCAGGTGTGGGCGTCTCCGGTGCGGCATGGAAAACACTGTCCGCAGGTCAGGTGGCTTTCGAGGGCAACCTGGTCGCCGATCTTGAGGCCCGTCACGCCAGGGCCGACTTCGACGACGGTGCCCGCACCTTCGTGGCCCAGGGTCACCGGCAAATTGAGGTTGAAAGCCTGCGCCGAGGGGGTCCATTCGTAGAGTTCCCGGTCGGTGCCGCAGAGGGAGGCTGCGCCGACTTCGATGACGACTGAACCTTCTGCTGCCTTGGGGTCGCCGGCGTCGGTGACATAGGTGACGCCTCGCTCGGCTGAGTTCTTGACTACTGCCCGCATGGGGGCCGCCTTTCGTTGGTTCTGGTGATGCGTGGAGGATTTTCTAAGTGGGGAGCTGGCCGGCAAAGCGGCGCAGGATGTCTACGGGACCTACCTGTCCGCCCTTGAGCAGAAGCCGGGATCCGCTGACGGCAGATTCACTATCGGCCTTCAGGACGGGGCCTGCAGTGACGAACTGGTCCGACACCCTGAGCTGGCGCACGCCCATGGCGATCAGTGCGTGGCTGGAGGTATCGCCACCACAAACGGCAATGTCCCGAGTGAGTCCTGCACTGGCCATCCGCGCGGCGACGCCACCAATCAGCGTTCCGACGTAGCCGGCGTCCAGTGGTGTGCTCGCGCCGTAGCGGGGGTCTGCTGCGCCGCGGGTGGTGTGAACGACGACGTTCCGTCCTGACCGAAGAGCGGCTGAAACGCGCTCGTCAAGGACCCGGACCAGTGCGGCGTCATCACGTTGAAGCAGCTCGACAGGCACCGGGACGTCCTCCCAGCCATTCGAGATCGCGTCGTCTATCTGCGCGGCAGTGGTGCTGGAGGCCGAGGCGCTGATGGCCAGAACCGGCCCCGATGGACGCTGCTGTCCGGGCGTGCGGGCCTCCTGGTCCGAGACGGACCGCGCCAATGCTGCCATGATGCCGCCCGAGCCCACCACTATCGAAGGACCGTGCACGTGTTCCTCCCGGGTGAGGGCTTCAGCAATCACGTCCATGTGGTCCTCAGTGACAGCGTCCACCACGAAGGCCGGCCCTTTGACATCGCGGCGCCGCTCCGCCCAGGCATCCTTGAAGGTGCCGTCTTCGTAGGTCGGCAGGTGGATGGCCTCCGGTGTTTCGGAGCCCCCGAGTTGTTCGGCCAGGACTTGGCGCAGGTCCGCTTCGGCCATGGGAGTTGAAGGATGGGCGGACATGACCGGGTGGCGGTCCAGCCGGTAAACCTTGCCGGCATAGCTTGCGTAGTGGTTGCTGAATGCGGTGTACCGGCCAAAGTCGGGCTGGGCCGGGACTACCGGGACGGGCCCGTGCAGCGGGAACTGCTGGTGCAGCAATTGGATTCCGCGGCCGATGCTGCCAATGGTTGGGGAGCTGTCGAAGGTGGAGCATACCTTGTAGAGCAGTACCTCCAGGTTCAGCGCGGCGATCCCGGCGAGGTCGCGGGTGACCAGGTTGTCGAAGGCGGCGCCCGCCAGGGAACGTGCCGGCCCGGCGAATCCGACGACGTCCGTGTCAAGGGGCAAGGGTGCGTCCCCGATGACAAGTGCAGCGTCGAGCCCGTAGCGGTGGGCTTGGGCGAGGACATCGGCGGCGCCGGTGAGGTCGTCGGCGACGAAACCGAAAGCGGTCATGTCAGGCACCTTTCCCGAATGTCTTGACTGCGTTAACCAGGGCGCTGTCACCGGTGTGGGCGAGTTTGTCAGCCGCGGTCTGCAACGGCACGCCGTCCACGGCTGCTTCCCATGCCTGGCGGAGGCTCCGCACTCCGGCGCCCGGTCCGTCGGGGTGCGCTGCGACGCCGCCTCCGGCGAGCATCATCAGATCTGTCGAACCCACTGCCTCGAAGGTCGGGCCAGGGGTGGTGACGTTCTGGCCGGAGGACAACACAGGAAGCGGCGTCGTTGTCTGTCCGAGAGGTTCGAGCAGGCTGCGGATGTTGGAGGCGACCTCTTCGTCGAGTTCATAGAACTTGCTGCCCAGCCCGCTGGCGTGAAGGTGGTCTGCACCCGCCAGGCGGGCCATCTGCTGCCATACCCGGTAATCCATGCCCAAGGCTTTTGACCTCATGGAGGCTGCGAGTCCGGCCCGGTGGCCGTGGATGGGAACCTCGGCGAAGCTCCTCAACAATGCCAGGGCCGGGATCCCCATCACTGGAATGTTCAGCATCACGCAGCGGCCTCCGGCTTCAACAACCGAGTCGTGGCGCTTTTGCAGCCCGGCGAGGTCGCCGGTGATGTTGAACGCGTACATGGTGGAGTGCCCTGTGGTCTGCTCTGCAGCGCGGATCTCCTCCGTGGCCACTGCGATCCGGCGTTCCAAAGGCAGGTACGCCGGATCAGTCATAAGCTCATCGTCCTTGATCAGGTCGATGGAGGCCATAGCCAGATCCCGGACCACCAGCCGGAATTCCTCTTCGGAAAGTCCGACGTTGGGCTTGACGATGGTGCCCACCATGACGCCCTGGACATCGTTGATGAGCTTGCGCGTCCCCTCGATGCCGAAAGCCGGACCGGGGTGGGCGGCGACGAAGTCCTCGGGCAGTTGAATGTCCTGGAGCCTGCATGCGTATAGGTCGCCCAGCTCAAAAAGATTGCCTGCGATGGCCGTCTGCAAGGTAGCCAGGTCCGTGCCGACATTCTCCATCGGGAAGTCAACGGTAACCAGGGCGGCGCGGACCTTTTCCGGCGCTGCCCGTGACGGCAGGGAGGGGCGGCAAAAGCCGATTTCCTGGACGCTCGAGATTCGCGCTGCATGCCGCTCGCGGATCCGGGCTGATTCGCCGGGCACCGGAAGAAAAGTGCCGCTGGACTGCTCGCCGGCCATGATTGCCGCCGCCTTCTCCGGGTCAATCTCGGACTCAAGGTAGTAGGTGCAACGCACCGAGCGCGGATCGCGCATGGACTCTCCAATTCGGGGGATTTGAAACTTACGTATCCGGTTGTCACCTGCAGGTACTTGCACGTCGCTCACGCTCCGATGCGGGCTCAAACAGGTGATTCGGGCTTCGTTTTCACGGCATCTTCGGTGATTCCGTTGATCGAAGTTGTACGTACCTTTGATACGTACAATAATGGGTGGCATAGATCACGTCAAGACCCTCCGTCGTTTTCCGCCCCGGCCGATCCCAGCGCGGGCCAGGACGTCAGGGCTAAGATTGCACAGCGGCATAGGAGGCCAACGTGAGTTTGGAATCGGCAGAAACAGCGGCAGAGCCGGTGGGGCGCGCCAGCCCGCTGAACCGGGACGGCGGCGGTCCCCTTCACGCGCAGATCCGGGACATCCTCCACCGCCAAATCGTTGATATGGCCCTGTCGCCAGGCTCTTCATTACCTACCGAAGAAGAGCTGCAAAGGCAGTTCGGGGTCTCCCGCAGCGTGGTGCGCCAAGCGTTGTCCGGCCTTTCCGACCTTGGACTGATCCGGCGCCAGCGTGGCCGGGGCAGCGTCGTGGCCGCGACACCCGTGCTCCGCCGCCACGTCCAGCGCGCTGGCGGCCTGGATGAGCAGGCCGCCGCCCACGGCCAGCGCCTCCGCACCCATGTCATCAGCGTGGAGCCATCCGAACCGCCCCAGGCGGGCATCGATGCCCTCAACACCACCAATACCTGGAAAATCGAGCGCGTACGCTACCTCGACGATCTACCCGTCGCCTTCATGCGCACATGGGTCCCGCGGGACTTCTTCCCGCACTTCACCGCGGAACTGCTGGAAAACGCGTCGCTCCTGGGTTTGATGCGAGACCACGGCTACCACCCCGCCGGCGGCCCCCGCCAAGTCCAGGCGGTTTCCTCAGACCACGATCTTGCGCGGAGGCTGGAGGTCAACACCCGGGAGCCGCTTCTCCTGCTCCAGGGCGTAACCCGCGACGCCCTCGGCCACGGCCTGGAATGGTTCAACGTCTGGCACAGCCCCAACACGGTGTTCGACGTCGACGCGCAAGTCACCACCCAGCCCGGGCGCCTTTCCCAGGAACACCTCCGGCGCCTCCGCAACCTCACCCAGCAACTTGAAGCCGAACTGGCTGAACTTGAACGCGGGGCGCACTAGAAGTCAGCCTCCTCCGCAGCGGGCCATGCCGGCTTTGAAACAAGCGAACTTCTGGGAAGATCAAGGTATGCCCGTCGCTTTCGTCTGCCGCACCCGCTCCAGCATGCCGCCGCAGGAGCTGTTCGATCTTTCACGGAACATCGATGCCCATGTGGGGTCCATGACCAAGAGCCGCGAGAAAGCCGTCGCCGGCGTCACCACCGGATTGATCTCGGAGGGTGAGACCGTCACATGGCAAGCCTGGCACCTCGGAGTCCGCTTCCGCATGACCAGCCGCATCGTCCGGATGGAGGCTCCGGCGTCGTTCTCTGATGAACAGGTGAAGGGCCCCTTCAAGTACCTCCGGCACACGCACGAGTTCCGGCCGGACGGCAGCGGGACCCTGATGGTGGACACCATCGAATTTGCTGCCCCGTTCGGTCCGCTGGGCCGGCTCGTGGAGAAGCTGGTCCTGGGCCGCTACATGCAGAACCTGATCAGCAAGCGCAACGAATTCCTGGTGGCCCAGGAACCAGAGACCAAGCATCCCTTGCCATGATCCGGCTGGCGCATCAAGACGACCTGGTCATTTTGCAGGAAATCGAACGTGCCGCGGGTCAGGCATTCCGGACGTTGGGAATGGATTCGGTCGCTGACGACGAGCCGCTGTCCGTCGATGAGCTGAACAGCTACGCTGCCGCTGGTCGTGCGTGGGTCTCCGTGGACGGGCTCGACTACCCGGTGGCGTACTTGCTGGCAGACGTCGTTGATGGAAACGGCCACGTGGAGCAGGTCAGCGTCCATCCGGACCAGGCGCACCAGGGCCTTGGACGGGAGCTGCTGCACGCAGCCCGGGTCTGGACAAGGGGCCACGGCATGCAGCGGCAGACGCTGAGCACTTTCCGGGATGTGCCGTGGAACGCCCCGTACTACAGGCGCCTTGGTTTTGAAGTGTTCGACGCCGGCAGCTGGGGCCCGGAGCTAGCCCGCCTCATGGAGCACGAGGGCGAGTTGGGGTTGACGCGCTGGCCCCGCGTAGCGATGTGGCGCCCGGCTGTTCCGCCGAAGTAGTAGGAACTACTCGGCCACCAGCTCAACCTCGTAGCTGTCCGTGTTGAGCAGGTACGCGGCGTAGTGGTCGGGGCCGCCGGCGTGCGGGTACTTCGACTCGAACATCCCGTACCACCCGGCGTCCGCGCCCTGCGCCCGGATCCGGTCCACGTTCTCGCGGGTGCCGGCATGGAACGCCACATGGTTGACGCCGGGATCGGTGCGCCGGTGTGCTGTACCGGTGATGGCGTCCGTCTGCTCCACCACCACGTACGTGCCGCCGAGCTTCCAGCTGCATCCCGTAGGCCATTCCTGGAACGGCTCATAGCCGAGCTGCCCCAGGAGCCAGCCCCATTCTTCCCGGGCACGCTCAAGGATCGGGACCCAAATCTCGACGTGGTGGATGGAACCGATCGGGGCTGCTGCTGCGTCTGGCATGCGCCGAGTCTACGAGGTCCGGGCGCGTTCCACATCCGCCGCGCTGGCCGGCTCACCGGCGGCGCGGAGCCCCGCTATCACGCCGTCGACATCCGCGGGAGGGCGGTTCTGGCTGAGTTTCGTCTTGGCCTCCACACGGGAGATCACAAGTTCGACGCCGACAATCGCCTTCAGCTGTCCGGCAATGAACCGCTCTGGTGCTTCATCAACCGACCAGGGCCGCGGCATGCCGGACTCGTGCTGATCTGACAGGCGACGGACGTGCTGACCCAGCCACTCGGCGTCGTCATGCACAACCAGCTCACCGTAGACGTGCGCAGTGGAGTAGTTCCACGTGGGCACAACGCGGCCGTGTTCGGTTTTCGAGGCGTACCACGATGGGGATATGTAGGCATCCGCACCTTGGACGATCATGAGCGCTTCGCCGGAAACGGGCGATGACCACTGGCAGTTGTTGCGCGCCATGTGTGCTTGGAGGGCACCGTGCGCACCAACGGAGGGATCGTAGACGAACGGCAGCAGCGTGGCGAGCAAACCGTCCGGCGTCGTGGTGACCAGGTTGGCGGCACCGGCTCCGGTGAGAAGCGAGTGTACGGATTGGTCGGAAGCAGCGAAATGCGCGGGGATGTACAAGGTTTCTTCCTTTCAGATGCGTTTCGGAACAGCAGGTGGGTCAGGCGTTCGACGGCGGGTTGAGCCTGACGCGGACAGCGGCACCTGCGCAGAGGATCACCGCCAGGCCGCCCACAACAGTGGTCCAGGTCATCGATTCGCCCAGGAACAGGCCTGCCCATGCGATGGTCATGACGGGCTGGACCAGTTGGATTTGGCTGACTTGGGCCATGGGGCCGATTGCGAGCCCGTGGTACCAGGCGAAGAAGCCCAGGAACATGCTCACCACCCCCAAATAGGCGAAGGACAACCACTGGCCGGGCGAAGCGGCTGGTGTTCCGCCGCCCAACGAGACCAGCGTCAGCACGATCATGACGGGGGAGGCAACCACCAATGCCCAGGAAATGGTCTGCCAAGGGCCAAGTTCGCGGGCCAGCAGGCCACCCTCCGCGTAGCCGATGGCGGCCGCGAGGACTGCTCCGAGCAGCAGGAGGTCGGCCCAATGGAGCGAGCCGAAGCCGCCGGATTGAAGCAGGGCAAACACCAGTGCCGCCACGACGCCAACCGCCATCAGGACCCAGAACAGCCGGCGGGGACGTTCGCGGCCCCGGATGACTGCTACTGTCGCGGTGGCAGCCGGGAGTAGCGCGATGACCACTGCTCCGTGGCTGGCGGAGGTGCTGGTGAGGGCGAAAGTGGTGAGCAACGGGAATCCGGCCACGATGCCTCCGGCCACCACTGCCAAACGGAACCACTGGGCTCCCTTCGGGAAGCTTTGCCGCGTCAGGCCAAGTGCAAGTGCCGCAAGGACAGCGGCAACAACTGCCCTGCCGGCCCCGATGAACAACGGGGACAGGCCTTCCACGGCGACGCGGGTAAGCGGCACCGTGAAGGAGAATGCGACAACGCCCAGAAGTCCCCACCAGAGGCCGGTGGATGTCCGGGTGGATACCACTGTCCGTGAAAGCGTAGTAGCGCTACTATTGTGACTCATGAATAACGATAGCAGTTCCCGTATCGTCTCGCGAGTAAAAGAGTGGATCGCCGGGGCGGCTCCGGGAGCGAAACTGCCATCCACACGGCAGCTCGTCGCCGAGTATCAAGCGAGCCCGGTCACGGTCCAGAAAGCACTCCGGACCCTCACCGCGCAAGGCCTTATTGAAAGCCGGCCCGGCGTGGGTACCTTCGTGCGTGCCTACCGAACGGCACGGCCCTCCGACTATGGGTGGCAAACGGCAGCCCTGCGTTCGGCCCAGGCCGCACGGCCCCTCAATTCAGCGGCCATGCGCAGCGCTTCGAACGACGTCATCGCCTTCCACTCCGGTTACCCCGACCGCGAGCTCCTGCCGGAACGGCTGGTCCGGGCCGCGCTTACCCGCGCCGCGCGAGGCGACGCCGCGTTGTCGCGGCCCCCGGCGCAGGGACTGCCGGAACTGCAATCCTGGTTCGCGCACGAGCTCAGCACCTCAACGCCGGTGGGCGTCACGCCGCCCCAGCCGAGCGACGTCGTCGTTCTTCCCGGCAGCCAGAGCGGACTCAGCTCCATCTTCCGCGGGTTGGTAGGCCACGGGCAGCCGCTGCTGGTGGAATCACCCAGCTACTGGGGTGCGCTGCTGGCCGCGGGCCAGGCGGGCGTGAACGTGATTCCTGTGCCGAGCGGTCCGGAGGGGCCGGACCCGGACGAGCTGGACAGGGCCTTCGAGGAATCCGGTGCACGCCTTTTCTATGCGCAACCCAATTTCGCCAACCCCACGGGCGCCCAATGGTCGGCGGAGCGGGGCGAGGAAGTCCTGCGGATCGTCCAGCGGCACGGAGCTTTCCTTGTGGAGGACGACTGGGCGCACGATTTCGGCATCACCGCGCCATCCGTTCCGATCGCCGCCAAGGACGATTCCGGCCACGTGGTCTACATCCGCTCGCTGACCAAGAGCGTCTCGCCGTCCATCCGCGTGGCCGCGATCATTGCCCGGGGCCCGGCGCGTGAACGGATCATGGGCGCGCAGGCCGCCGAATCGATGTACGTCAGCGGATTGCTTCAGGCGGCGGCGCTCGACGTCGTCACGCAGCCCGGGTGGCAAACGCACCTTCGCGGCCTTGGCCACCAGCTGCAGTCGCGGCGCGACCTCCTGGTGACCAGCCTTCGCGAGTACGTCCCGCAGGCGCATCTGAGCCACCTGCCCAAAGGCGGCTTGAACCTGTGGTTGCGGATGCCGGACGGGTTCGACGTCGACAGGCTCACCAAGGATTGCGAGGCGGCCGGCGTCCTGATTGCCGCCGGGACGGAGTGGTTCCCGGCAGAACCGGAGGGGCCCCACATCCGCCTCAACTACGCCGGCCCGAACCCGGGACGTTTCCCGGAAGGCGCGCGGATCATGGGGGAGGCCGTCGCAGCCCAGCTGGGATCTTAAAAGCCGTAGCCACCAACACCAAGGAGAGCGCCTTGGGGCTGGTGGCTACGGTGGCGGCTGACTGCCGCGAACTAGAGGCTTCGCTTGGAGTAAGCGTCGCTGTGCAGAAGTTGCAGGCAAAGCGTTCCTACGCGGGGGTCATGTCCTTATTGACCTTGCCGAACACCGCATCATCCAGGGGCTGGCCATCGAACGGCATCTGGTCCAGATTGATGAGCGGGTTGGTGTCCTGCGTTTCCACGAGCTCGCGGGCTTCGGCCTGGGTGTCCACGCTGGGCATGGAACCGGGCAGGGGACGCTGCGCGGATTCGCGGAGGAAGTAGATGGCAATGGCGCCCACGATGGACGTGGCCATCAGGTAGTAAGCCGGCATCATGTCGTTGCCCGTGGCTTCGATGAGGCCCTGGACGATGAACGGGGTGGTTCCGCCGAAGATCGCCACGGAGAAGTTGTAGGCGATTCCCATGCCGCCGTAACGGCTGGAGGTCGGGAAAAGAGCAGGCAGGGCCGAAGCAAGGTTGGCTACGTAGAAGGTCACGGGGAACGCCACCAGTGCAAGGCCTGCCAGCGTGGACCAGATCTCGCCGATACCGATCAGCATGAAGGCCGGGACGGCGAACACAATGGTGCTGCCTGCGCCGATCCACAGCACCGGACGCCGGCCGATGCGGTCAGAGAGCTTACCGGTGAGCGGGATGCAGATAGCCATGACAACCAGGACCGGAATGGTCAGCAGGGTGCCGTGGACGGGATCGTAACCCTTGGAATCCGTGAGGTAGGTGGGCATGTAGGAGGTCAGGGCGTAACCCACCGTGTTGGCTGCGGCGGCCAGGATCATGGCCAGGACGATCTGGCGCCAGTAGGCCTTGATGATGCCCACCGGGCCCTTGGCAACGGCGGCATCCTGGGATGCTGCGTCCTTGGCGGTTGCTTCCTGGGCGTCCAGGGCGGCCTGGAACTGGGGGGATTCCTCGATCTTGCTACGGAAGTACACCGCGATGAGGCCCAGCGGACCAGCGATCAGGAACGGAAGCCTCCAGCCCCATTCCTCCATGGCCGACTGCCCGAGCGTGAGCTGCAGGACAGAAACCAGCGCGGCACCGAGGGCGAAGCCGATGTAGCTGCCCATATCGAGGAAGCTCGCGAAGTACCCGCGGCGCTTGTCCGGGGCGTACTCGCTGACGAAGGTAGTGGCACCGGCGTACTCGCCACCGGTGGAGAAACCCTGGACGAGCTTCAGGATGACCAGCAGTGCGGCGGCCCAAATGCCGATCTGCGCATAACCGGGAAGAAGGCCGACGGCGAACGTACTTGCCGCCATCAGCATCAGTGTCGCTGCGAGCACCTTCTGGCGGCCCACCTTGTCGCCCAGCCAACCGAACACGACGCCGCCGAGGGGGCGCGCGATGAAGGTCGCTGCGAAGGTGCCCAGAAGGAAGAGTGTCTGTACGGACTTGTCCGCTTCGGGCAGGAAGACGGGACCCATGGTGGTGATGAGGTAGCCGAACACGCCGACGTCGTACCATTCCATGGTGTTGCCGACGATGGTTCCGCCGAGTGCTTTGCGCAGCATCGGCTTGTCCACCACGTTAACGTCGGATTCTTTGAGCCGGCGCTTCGGGCGGAGCTTGGTCTTCTTCGCTGCGTTCTTTACTGCATTTACTGCGTTTGAGGCGGCCGGGGCGCGGCCTGCCAATCCTTGGTTCCCGGCGGCGTTCCTTGCGCCATCCGGAGAGACGGTGTTGCTTTGGTCTGTGGGCATTTGGGCTTCTCCTAGGGAGGTCATTTGCTTGCGACTTCTGCTGCCCCGCTCTGGGCAGGGTTTCAATTTTACGCGGTTTGGGCCCAAAACCCGAGTTGAGATCCGATTTTTGGGCCTTTGGAGGGTGCAAATTGCCTAGCTTCGTTGCATCTCATTACCGGCTTTTGCCCTGCAAGGACGCGGAAGTCGGGCAATTTTTGCCCCGCTGAGCGCGTTGTTACCAAATTGTTTAGCTATGCCCACTTAACAGGGCAGATTCCGGCCTGTTAAGTGACGGATGGCCCATGGCCGCGAACGGCCCCCACCACCAGTGTTGCCTCAAGATCATCGTCAGTCAGCACGTCAGCCACCAGCCCGGACCCCGTGAGCAGCGTGGCCGTTTGCGCGGCCTGCTGCCTGGAAGTCTCGATCAGGATCCGCCCACCCGGAGCCATCCACTGGGCCGCGCCAAGCGCAACCCGACGCTGGACATCCAAACCGTCAGCGCCGCCGTCGAGCGCCACCGCCGGCTCATGAAGCCGCGCTTCCGGCGGCATCATGCTGATCGAAGCGGTAGGGACGTACGGGGCGTTGACCAGGAGCACGTCAACCCGGCCCAGCAGCTCGTGGGGGAGCGGCTCGAAGAGATCACCCAGATGGACGCGGCCACCGCGTGGCTCGACGTTCCGCCGCGCGCACGCCACAGCGGTGGGGTCAATGTCCGCGGCGTGCAGTTCGCAGCCACCCAGGAGGTCGTGAAGTGCGGCACCTATCGCTCCCGAGCCGCAGCAGAGATCGACGACGGCGGGACGCCTCGCCGTTGGCAATGCGGCGGCGGCATTCGCCGCTTCCTGCACCAGGAACTCCGTGCGTCGCCGCGGCACGAACACCCCCGGTTCAACAACCATCCGGGTCCCGCAGAATTCCACCCATCCAAGGATGTGCTCAAGCGGAAGGCCACGGGCCCGCAGGTCCACCATGTGGTGGAGCTCGTCCGGAGTGCGGGCTGCGTCGATCAGGAGCCGGGCTTCGTCCTCCGCGAAAACACAACCGGCATCGCGAAGGGCGGTGACGATCGACGTACTCCGGATCACGAGTGCCATGCTAATCGAGGGGCCTGTTGCCTCACGTCAATAGGTCCGGGAAGTCGGCTTCGTTGCCTCATGTGAAAAGGTCCGGTTCAGGGGCTTGTTGAACCAGGTGTTGGTTTT
>NZ_JBFBHE010000008.1:0-216760 GCF_040685055.1 Paenarthrobacter sp. NPDC089307 | reverse complement strand
GCCCGCACCATCCAGGAACTCGAAAACGCGGGCCTGGCCGGCTGCCACATCGAGGACCAGTTCAACCCCAAGCGCTGCGGGCACCTGGACGGCAAAAACGTCGTGGACATCGACACCGCCACCAAACGCATCCGCGCCGCAGCAGACGCCCGCCGGGACCCGAACTTCCTCATCATGGCCCGCACCGACATCCGCGCCACCGACGGAATACAGGCAGCCCAGGACCGTGCCCGTGCCCTCGTGGACGCAGGCGCTGACGCGATCTTCCCCGAAGCCATGCGTGACCTGGACGAGTTCCAAGCAATCCGCGACGCCGTGGACGTGCCCATCCTGGCCAACATGACCGAGTTCGGCAAAAGCGAACTCTTCACCGTCGAGCAGCTGCAAAGCGTCGGCGTGAACATGGTCATCTACCCCGTCACACTCCTCCGCATTGCCATGGGCGCTGCAGAAGCCACCCTCGAAACGATCAAACGGTTGGGCACGCAGGAGGTTCGCGTCCCGCAGATGCTGACCCGGGCCCGTCTCTACGAACTCGTCGACTACGAGGAATACAACCAATTCGATACCAGCCTCTTCAACTTCCAAATCCCCCACACTCGCTAGTCCAGCACTGCAACGAAGGAGTTCAGCATGGCTGATACAAAAGTTAAAAAAGGGCTTGCAGGAGTGGTGGTGGATT
Organism: Paenarthrobacter sp. NPDC089307; assembly: GCF_040685055.1. Taxonomy (NCBI): domain Bacteria; kingdom Bacillati; phylum Actinomycetota; class Actinomycetes; order Micrococcales; family Micrococcaceae; genus Paenarthrobacter; species Paenarthrobacter sp. NPDC089307. Next base: position 216,078 of record NZ_JBFBHE010000008.1, on the reverse strand, counting down.
ACACCGCCATCTCCAAGGTCAACGCAGACACCAACTCACTGCTCTACCGCGGGTACCCGGTCCAGGAACTGGCTGCCAAGTGCAGCTTTGAGGAAGTGGCGTACCTGCTCTGGAATGGCGAGCTGCCCACCACGGAGCAGCTGGCCGAATTCACCGCCCGCGAGCGTACCGGACGTGCCCTGGATCCTGTGGTGAAGCAGGTAGTTGATGCCTTGCCCACCACGGCCCATCCGATGGACGTGTGCCGTACGGCCACCTCCGTGATGGGCGCCCGGCATGAGCTTGCCGAGGACTCATCGCCCGAGGCCAACATGAAGAAGGCCATTGACCTGTGGGCGGCCATGCCCGCCGTTGTGGCGTACGACCAGCGCCGGCGCCGGGGCCAGGAAGCAGTGGAACCCCGCGATGACCTGGACTACTCCGCGAACTTCCTGTGGATGGCGTTCGGTGAAGAACCCGTGGACGAGGTCGTGGAGGCGTTCAACGTCTCGATGATCCTCTACGCGGAACACTCCTTCAACGCTTCCACCTTCACCGCCCGGGTGGTCACCTCCACGCTCGCGGACCTGCACTCAGCCGTGACCGCTGCTATCGGCGCGCTCAAAGGTCCTCTGCACGGTGGTGCCAATGAAGCAGTCATGCACACCTTCGATGAGATCGGCATCCGCAGCGAGGAATCCCTCGAAGAGGCCGCCTCCCGCGCCAAGACGTGGATGGAAGATGCCTTGGCCCAGAAGAAGAAGGTCATGGGCTTCGGTCACCGGGTCTACAAGCACGGCGATTCCCGGGTGCCCACCATGAAGGCCGCACTGGACAAGATGATTGCCCACTACGGCCAGCCGGAGCTCCTGGGTCTCTACAACGGCCTGGAGCAGGCAATGGACGAAGCAAAGGCCATCAAGCCCAACCTCGACTACCCGGCCGGGCCCACGTACCACCTGATGGGCTTCGAAACCCAGACGTTCACGCCCTTGTTCGTGGCCAGCCGCATCACCGGCTGGACGGCGCACGTCATGGAGCAGCTTGCCTCGAACTCCCTGATCCGCCCGCTAAGCGAATACTTCGGTACGGAGCAGCGCTCGATCTAAATCAGCCCCGTTCAGCCCCTAAACCGGCGGTGGGGCACCGGATGATCAAAAGGATCATCAACTATCGCAACGCTTCGGTGCCCCATCGCCTCATTGAAAACCCGGCCTCACGGAGCAGTCGGAAGTTACGACAGAAAGGACAGCCACCAATGGCCCTGCACCAACAACCCGACTGGGGACGCCTCCTTGGTCAACACGTGGAAATCCGCCAAGCCGGATGCTTGGTCCGGACGGGCATCGTTGACGCAGTGATGCCGGACAATTCGATACTTTGGATTTCAGCCGAGGGGCCGTGGCCCAGGGAAATGGTCGAGAAGACAGGGAACAGGGAAGTCTTCTCCCGCTACGAGTGGGACTTGCCTACGCCGATGTGACTACCTGGGATAACATCCTCGCTACGGATTGGCCTGAATTTATCGTCATCCTGCAGCGGGTGGTCCCGGACAACGAGCTCGCGTCTCGTCTGCTGGCCCGCGCTGCTGAGTCGGGACGCATTTCTTGGCCAAGTTTGAAGAGGCGTGCATTCGCCACGGATGGGGTGCGTTCCTGAAAGCAGGGCTGTATTCCTCCTATGTCACCGAGGGGCCCATGCTGCGCCCTGCTGGGTAACTATCTGTAGTTCCCACGAACGTTGTGAACAGCGTGGCGTGATTTAAAGGACGAGGGCCCGGGGTCGATTTGGGTTACGACGCTCATATCGATGCCCAAGAGGCCCTCGTGTTTTACCTTACCCATGCCTATGCCGGCCTCACACCCAGGGCCAGGGGGAAGCTCGCCGGTTTGGTCATCGAGCAGGGTTGGACGCTACGTCGGGCTGCGGAACGGTTCCAGTGCTCGCCGCCGACGGCCAAGATATGGGTGGACCGATACCGGCCCTTGGGCCAGGATGGCATGGCCGATTCGTCATCACGCTCCCGGCGCAGTCCTGCCGGACTCCCGAGCACCGAGTGGCAAATTGCGGCCCTGCGGTTTACTCGTCGCTGGAGATCGCACCGGATCGCACCGGCCCGCGGCCCACCTTCACGTGGCCCGCTCAACCGTCGGCAAGGTCCTGGCCAAGGTACCGGCTGCCGCGTAACTGCTTGCCTGGACCTGGGAACCGGGCTGCCCGTCCGCAAGCCCGCACCACGGCGCTACGCACACAAGAACGTCGGGAACCTCATCCATGTCGACATCAAGATGCTAGGTCGCATACCGGCCGCCGTCGGATACGCCTATCTGCACCATGCGGTTGATGACACTCACGGCTCGCCTACTCGGAAACCGTCGGTAACGAGAAAAAGGGAACTGCTGCGCCTTCTGGCTCCGTGTTGCAGTGTTCTTCCGCCGCCCAAGAAGTCAGGCCAAGGACCAGCCACCGGCGCAAGCAGAGCGCGCGCACAGAACACTTGAGAGGACATTTCGCATATGATATATTTTGTAAATGACAACAAAGGTGCGTGTTCGCGTAACTGAGGACCGCGTCGGTGTAGTGGAATTCGAGAACGGCCGGTACAACTTCCTGGACGGTGACCTCATTACATCTATCGCGGAGGCCTGTGAAGAACTTGCGGCACAGAGAAACGCCCGTTCCATCCTGCTTTGCAGCAGCGGCCGACATTTCTGTGCAGGCGCAGACTTCTCCGGCGCCGAGGAGAGCTTTTTCGAAGAGGCGGAATACGGCCGTCACCCCTACGACGCAATGGTCAGGATGCTTTCACTAGATCTTCCTGTTGTTGCGTCCGTCCAGGGAGCGGCGATTGGCGGCGGACTTGGCCTCGCGCTAGTTTGCGATTTTAGATTCGCCAGCCCAGAATCGCGATTTGCCGCACCGTTCGCCCGCCTCGGCATGCATCAGGGGTCAGCCATAAGCGTTACGCTGCCGCTCGTGGTCGGCCAGCAGAATGCCAAGGACCTGATGTTTACGGGTAGGCGGGTTAGTGGGGAGGAAGCATTCTCGCTTGGCCTGGTCGACAGGATCATCCCTGCCTCACAATTATCCGAGGGCGCGTACGAATATGCGGCAGCGATCGCCGCAAACGCGCCGATAACCCTTCGGTCGATTCGACGAACACTACGGGGCGACTTGATCAATCGGGCCAAGGAAGCGGTCAAGCACGAAATAGCAATTCAAGCCTTGGAACGAACCACGTTCGACCACAGAGAAGGCGTCGCAGCGGACCTCGCACGACGACTTCCGGCCTTCCTGGATCGTTAAGGAATCGATGTAAATCAAAGGCGCGACACAAGTGCAGATCAGTACCATCTGGCCTCAGCACATGACCAATATCGCTTAGCGAGGATGAGGTGATTACAAAACTTCGCCTTATCGGACAAGCCTCGGGCGGTCCTCGGATTGGAAGGAACTGCTTTAAACCCGTCACGCTGCTGTGACGATCAAAGGAAGGCCTATTAGGGTGGACATTCGGAAATTTCTGCAACCAGGCGACACCGTTGTAGTCGGTCAGGGTGCCGCAGAGCCCACTACGCTACTTGAAGAATTGGGACGGGCGTGTGAGACGATCGATGGTCTTTCTGCAATCTGCGGATATTCTCTTAGCGACGCTTGGCAGAAAATGCCGCCGGGCCGGTTGAAGATTAAATCCTATGCCGGACACGGCGCATTTCGGAAGATAAAATCCGCTGACGTCGATATCCTTCCGGAACATTACAGCCGGTTGGAGGGCCACATTGCCAGCGGTAGGATCCCTGTTGATGTCGTCATGTTGCAGGTGGGGCCCCTCGACGAAGAGGGATGCTACGACTTGGGCCTAACTGTCGATTATGCGGTTGTTGCGGCTGAGCATGCGCGCGTAGTTCTCGTAGAGGTGAACGAAAACATGCCTCGCACTAGGTCGACTCGGCGTCTTCCCGCCTCAAGGGTCACGGCTGCGATGACGAGCAGGCGTGATCTTCCGACGTCGCCGGCGCGACAGGCAAATGACGTGGAGGAAAGAGTCGCAGCGAATGTAGCTGGTCTGATTCCAGACCGTTCGGTCATTCAGCTGGGGGTGGGTGCGCTGGCTGATGCAGTTGCAAATCAACTTCACGACCGGCGCGGTTTGCGGGTTCGTTCTGGTCTTGCAGGAGATTGGCTGAAAGACCTTTGCGAGGCGGGGGCGGTGGATGAGCAGCCTGGGAGTATTGTAATTGGCCTTGCCCTGGGCAGCGATCATTTTTACTCGTTTATTCATGAGACAGATCGGGTAGAGTTTGCGCCAATTGATGTTCAGACGACAATGACTGGTTCGGAATTACGGATGCCGTATTTTTCGATCAACTCCGCAATCGAGGTTGACCTCCTTGGACAGGCAAATTCTGAGATTGTTGGCGAACGATATGTGGGGGCCGTAGGCGGTCAAGTCGACTTCTGTCGTACAGCACAGCGCAGTGGCAATGGTATGGCAATAATCGCTCTCGCCTCAACATCCAGAGACGGAAACAGCAGGATTGCTGCCTCTTTTGATCAGGGGATTGTGACAGCATCAAAGAGCGATGTAGATGTTGTCGTTACGGAATGGGGAGTTGCCGACCTGCGCGCTTGCACCTTCCGGGAGCGCGCACGTCGGCTAATTTCTATTGCTCATCCTAATTACCGCGAATACCTTGCAGCCAATGCGCGTAATTGGTAGAAATCCATCTTGTCACGGATCGATCTCTATCTTATGGATGTCATCTATTTCGATGACTCTTCCGCTTTCTTCCACGCACTACACACACTTTGAATAGGAGAAATAATGGTTCAAGATCTCAGTGGTAAGGTTGCGCTGATTACCGGCGGTACTGCCGGAGTCGGTTTCGAAGCTGCTCGTCAGTTGGCATCTCGAGGAGCAGACGTAGTCCTCACGGGACGTTCAGTGGAACGTGCAGAAGCTGCTGCCAGTGAACTCGCCGGTGTCAAAGGGTCAGTGACTTGGGAGCTGGGAGATGCCTCAGACCCTGATTCTCTGGTGGCGATAGTTGAGAAGGTCAGCAGTCAATACGACGGCGGAATAGACATGCTCGTGAGCGCGGGGGCAACGGGGGAGAGCGGTCCGGCACCTTTCGCGGATCTTAGCTTCGATGAAATAGTGCAGTCATTCAACACGAGGTTCTTTCCTCGGATCTTCCCGGTGCGCGCTGCCATTCCCGCCTTAAAGAGGCGAGGCGGATCGGTTGTCATGCTGACCACCGACGCCGCACGCCAAGTAACAACTGGTGAATCCGTCGTTGGAGCAGCCGGTGCGGGGGTGATCCTCCTGACGAAGGCACTTGGACGGGAATTTGCGCGGTGGAATGTCCGTGTGAATTGTGTGGCGATGACGCTGACCTCAGGCACGCCCTCCTGGAACCGGATCTTCGAAGGTGAAGGATTTCAGAACAAGATCTTCGAGAAGGCTTTGACACGATTCCCACAGGGTCGACCGCCGTCGGTGGAAGAGGTTGCTGACGTGGTGAGCTTTCTGGCAGCTGACGCAAGTCAGGTGACAGGGCAGACTGTTAGTGTCAATGGCGGCCTTTCGTTTGGAGGTTGGTGACGGACGAGCTTGTTAGGGCCCGGACGCGTTGCGTCCGGGCCCTCGCTGCGACACGTTCGTGCCCACGTCTTCAGTAGCCCAAGCGAGGACAAACCGACCTCCGCCGCGAGGTCCGGGGGCCTGCGATGTACCTTTCGATCAGTGCGAGCTTGAATTCGAACGAGTATGCCTGCTTCCCGCGGCTTGCTCACCAGTAGAGAAGCTTTACCGGCGAGCGGGACACCCCGGTAACCTTGCCGCCGCACTATCCGCGAGGGGATGCCCTTCTCAAACCACGCTACGGCAGCCTCACGCGGATCCTCGGATAACGAATTGCGTGCATCATAAACCGCTCGCCGGAAGTTGAAACTGAATCTTCCGGTCCAAACTTTCGGGGAGCAGTTCAGCTCGGGGCGTGCACCTTCCCATTCGCCGGGTTTCACGAACACCGTCCTTCGCTGGCCGCTTACCCGTCGGGGAGCGCCTTGATGGCCCTCAAAATTGAACAGATTCGAGGTCGCGCGTCGGCGGAATCTGTAACTACTCTGCCAGTCCTCAGCAATAGATTCTCCATACACCCGTGCTGGCAGTGCCATGAGCTTCATTTGAAGGACACCGCCGCGACCTTCATGAGCGGTCAAAGGCCTGCAGACCACGAAGCCTCCCGGGTAGGCCTCCCGGCGGGAACTTGCATTCGGCGTCCCGCAGATCTCAGTGCGGGACGCCATGGCCCATCATTAGTACCGGAGTGGCAAACGGCGGGGACTTGGTGTCGGCGATCACCGCTTCGGCCGGATCAGTTCCCACGGACAGGATGGCGTTATTGGTGTCGACATGCACGATCGAGGGGAGGAAGGCTCTGGCCTCCGCTTCACACATGGAGGCATAAGTAATGATAATGACCAGGTCACCCTCATGAACCAGATGCGCGGCGGCGCCGTTAATTCCGATGACTCCTGATCCTCGTTCCCCCGCGATGGTGTAGGTCTCCAACCGAGCCCCGTTGGTGATGTCCACGACGGATACGAGTTCCCCTGGGAGAATGTCAGCCGCCTCTAGCAGGTCGGTGTCGATCGTTATCGATCCGACGTAGTGCAGGTCGGCATGGGTGACGGTGGCACGGTGAATTTTGGATTTAAAAATCGTGCGGTGCATGGGACTCCTCATGGATGTTCCTGCAGGCTTGTTCGGCCCGGGCTTAATCGTTGGCCCGTCTGGATACCGGGTCGGTCGATAAAGGGTTAACCCTGTGGTGCTGTTGACGTCGGTTACATATCAAAGGTGTGCTCGGGGCCCGGAAAGGCGCCAGACCGCACATCGGCGCGGTATGCAACGGCTGCCTCGTGGATGATTGACCGTAGTTCCGCGTACTGCTTGACAAATGTTGCTACCCGGCCGCCGTGAAGGCCAAGCATGTCCGGCCAAACTAAGACCTGCCCTGTGGTGGCATTACCGGCCCCAATCCCGACGGTCGGGATGTGGAGCTCGGCGTCGATCTGCTTCGCAACTGCGGCCGGCACCATCTCCATGAGCACGCAGAAGGCCCCTGCGTCCTGAAGCGCCACAGCATCAGCCACGAGGGAATCGGCCGCATCACCGCGTCCCTGAACCCGATAGCCGCCGAGGGCGTGTTCACTTTGCGGGGTGAAACCTATATGGGCCATAACCGGGACTCCCGCATCGGTTACGGCGCGGACCCGGTCTGCGTAGACGGCGCCTGCTTCCATCTTGACCGCGTGTACGCCTCCTTCCTTCAAGAGCCGAACGGACGATTCCACGGCCTGGGCGGGTGAGGCCTCGTAGGAGCCAAATGGCAGGTCGCAGACCACCAGCGCACGTCGAGCCGCAGTGGTGACGGACTTGGCAAAGACGATCATGTCGTCCATCGTTATGGGCAGAGTGGTCTTATAGCCCATAACATTGTTGGCGGCCGAGTCGCCGACGAGGAGCACCTCTATGCCAGCCTCGTCAAAGATTTGGGCCACGTATTGGTCATAGGCGGTCAGCATAGCGAACTTCTCGCCTGCAGCCTTGGCTTTTGCCAAGTGGTGGGTGCGGATTCTGGCCATGGGCCGGGTTGCGGAGGGAGAGGAAGACAGTCTAGGAGCGGGCTCTCCGTTGCCGTAAGGGACGGTCTCTTCGGGCTGCATCTTCAATTGCCTGTCTTTTCGGTTTCTTGGAACGGTTTAGCGCGGAAAGCTTGGCTTCGGACATCCCCTTTGTCGACGTCACGTTGTTTGCTTGCTAGGGAGGAGCAAAATCCCGCTTTGACTTCCTGAAAAATATATAAAATTTTGTGAATGACCACAAGTGCCCGTTCGAACCGGCCACTCATCATGGCGCAATTAACGGCACCGACGCCCTGCACCTCACATTCAATCGCCTCTCGGGGACGGGCGGCGCGAGTGTCCACTCGACCGTCGTGGTTGACCCGCCGGGCGCGTGAGCGCGACTGAGGGCTACTTCAGCCAGCGAAACGGGGTCTTTGAGCCCCTACCCGTCGCTTCGAGCGGATGGCACCCCCGACCGTTTGCGACGCCGTGCCATAACCTGAATCCTGGCACGGGCGGCCGAGAAGGCTTTCCAAGTGCAGGGCCGGCAACCCGCGCGGGCGTCTTTCGAGCTCTTCCGCCCCGCGATTATGACGGCGTCGACCACTCGCACCACCGTCGTGCGCAGCGGTGGCCGACGAACCCTGGTCTACAGCGAACTGGTTCAGTGCGACGTTGTAGGGGCGCGCGCACATGTCCTCGTCATGGTGCTGTCGGAGAACCAGGATTGCCCCCTCTGGGTTGCTGCTGACGGGCATCTGATTCCCCCGCCGACCGGCATGTGTGGCGATGATGAGGGGCAAATTAATCGGAGGAACAGCGGATGGACCTCACAGGCTGCCGACCACTTCAACGAGCACGCGAAGGCCGTGCGGCAGGAGCCGCTTACAATTGTGCAGGGCGAGTCGCCTGCACCGTTCCAGTACCAGCGACATCACCAGCCTCGTCGTGCACCGGGGCCACCGCGGGCTCGAGTGCATCAATGCGGACGTGTCCGCCGCCTTCTCTCGTCTCCTTGTTGGTCCGGAGCCTTCGGCTCGACGAGCGTTGGTGGCCTGGACAACTCCGGTCACGCCGTGGCTGTGGGCCGCGCAGACAGGGCAACGAACTCAGACTCACGGCAGTAGCAGCGATATCTTGCCAGAGTAGCCCTCAGCACTCCGGAGTGCTCCGATCTCGTTACACCTCTCAGGGGAGGGTGCCGGCCGCGGGCACCGCCCAGCGAGGCGTTGCCAGTTCCAATGGCATCCCTGTACGTCCGTGACGGACGAGCGCAGCTTTGAATCCGGGCGTGACGCGGGTGAGCTGGAAGTCCGAGCGGCTCTACGTCCCCGCTGACTTTCGCGGCAATTACGCCGCGTCGATTCCCTCCAGCGGTACACGGATCAGCGTGAGCGCGATGAGTCCTAGCACGCAACTGGCCGCGACGTATATGCCGAGGGATACAGGCGTGCGGGTCGCCGCGAGCAGCGCCACCATGATGAAGGGCGCGAGGCCGCCGCCGATGATGTTGGCGAACTGGGTGCCGAGAGAGATACCCGAGTATCGCACCCTGGCCGGGAACATCTCAGCCCAGAGAGCCGATCCAGGGCCGAACATCATGCCCACTGAAACCATGCCAACGCACGCGGCGACAGTGAGAAGTGTGAAGTCGCGGGACTGGGCAAGGGGGAACATAACAAAGACCCATATTCCTGCCACGGCAATTCCAGCGGCATACAGCCGGCGCCGCCCGATCTTGTCAGATAGCCAGGCGAAGAAGACCGTGGCCGTCGCGAACGCGGCTATGGACAGCATGATGACGACGAGCATGAGATCCTTTGCGACGTGCAAGTCATTCACCGCGTACTGGAGCATGCCCGTCGATACGACGTAGAACATAATCGTCGCAGGCAGGAAAGCAAACACGATGAGGATCATTTGCTTGGGGCGCCGCAGCACCTGGATTACTGAGGAGCGCGGAGAACGGGACCGCTCGCCGAGCCTGGTCTCGGCCTCATTAAACTGCGGGGTTTCCTCTATGTACTTGTGCACGATGAACGCAATAGGAAACATCACGACAGTAAGGAGGAACGGCACCCGCCATCCCCAGGAGAGGAACTGCTCGTTCGTTGTTACCTCGCCCATGAATAGGAAGACCAGCGTGCCTGTGATCATGCCGATCGTGATGCCGATCTGTGGGAGTGCTCCGTACAGGCCGCGGCGGTGGCGCGGAGCCTGCTCGATCGACAAGAGGGTGGCACCCGCCCACTGTCCGCCGAGCGAGATGCCCTGCAAGATGCGCAGGAGTACGAGGATGATCGGGGCAGCAAGACCAATCGTGCTGTAACCGGGCAGGAACCCGATGAACAGGGTCGAGCTGGACATGATGATTATCGACACTAGGAGCGCCGGCTTGCGCCCGAACTTGTCCCCGATGTGCCCGAAAATGGCTGCGCCGATTGGGCGCCCGGCGAAACCGACGGCGAATGTCGCGAAGGAGGCCAGGACGCCGACGATCGGGTCCATCGAGGGAAAGAATTGGCTGTTAAGTACGAGCGAGGCTGCTGTACCGTAAATAAGGAAATCGTAGTACTCAATCGACTGAGCGGCGACTCCGGCGAACAGGAGACGGCCGTGCCTTCGTCGGTGGGGTTTAGCGTCGAATTTGACGCTGGTTTCAATTGTCATTGAAGTACCTCTTCCAGGGTTGTCCCGGACGTCGTTGACCGGTACAGGTTTCCAGCCTCACTGCGCGACAATATATTTGATATTTGCTGTGGGTAAGTCTCCCTTGATGTTGAGCTCATGTTCGTGCAACCAGAGGGGGATCCCATGGAAAGCTCGTGCGCGTGTCCGGCGGACGGACCGAGCCCTGTCCAACGACAGCGGGCCTGACGCGTGAAGAGCGTCCGGGCCACTGTCTGGGAACGTCAGCGACCGGTGACCTTCCCGAAGATCCGAGCGATGGGAACTAGCAGCAGGGGACGCGCTGCGAGCCATGCTGCGGCGATGATTACGACCGATGTCACGAAGGTCCAGAATCCCGTCCATGAAACCCCGTCTTGTGAGGCGTACATGTGGTTGAGATTCGTAAGCACTCCGGTTGCGAAAACGAGTGTCACGTGCAGGGCTATGAAGGCCACGAAGTAAAGCATCACTGGGAAATGCACTGCGCGAGCCCACTCAACAGGAAAGGCTTTGCTGAGCCGTTCGGAGCTCCTGGGCCAGAACCCGCTCATCCTGAAGCCTGTCACCCCTGCGAGAGGCGCAGCCATGAACACGGTGGTGAAGTAGGCGAGCTGCTGAAGGCTGTTGTAGTTGACCCAGCCGTTCTCGGTCGGCCAGTTGAGCGAGGCGTACTGCAGGAAGGCCGAGAGCGCGTTGGGGAAGACCTGCCAGCTCGTGGGAACGATCCGCACCCACTGCCCGGTCGCGAACAGCAAGATCACGAATACCGCTCCGTTGACCAGCCACAGCACATCGAGCGACTGATGCAGCCACAGAGTGAGGCTGATCTTCGTTGCGCCTGGCCGTCTCGCGCTGAAGAAGACGGTGGGCCTCTTCTCAGTCCGAACGCCCAGCCCGGAGCGAATGATGAGGACCATAAGGAACACATTGAAGAAATGTTGCCAACCGAGCCATGGCGGCACCCCGATGGGGGCGCCGTCGGGGAGGTGGTATTCGCCTGGGTAAGTGGTGAGGAAGTCCCTAAGAGCCTCGGTTCCGAGCAGGAATTTGACCAAAAGGATTCCAGTGGCCGCGACGATGCCGGCTGCGAGGGCGGCGATCACGATTCGGGCCGGCCGGGAAAGACTCCGGCGGGACTCGCGCTGCCTGCGGCTTCCACTCTCAGGTACACCGTACGCGTTTCCGCCGGCCATTGACATGGCTCTTGATGGCGTTCCTTCCGTGGCGGACTCTCCGTTTTCTGTGGCGACCAGCCTCCCGGAAGGCCCTCCAGCAGGCTGGGCAGCATTGGCCGCCACTATTGTTGCATCCGCGGACGCAGCGGCAGAAACAGACTTGACGTCAGTGGCATCCGTCGCCGTCAACCCCTCTTGGGGCCACGGCTCGTGGCCTGCAACCCGCGGTAGTCCGCGCCTAAGGACAAAGGTGGATCCCGAAACGTGCGCCGGCGCAGCTACGGCCGGCGCTTCCGACAGCACGGGCAGGGCGAGGTCTGTAGCGGCAGCTGGGGCAGCGGGCGGCCTAGGTTCGCCACCGGCAATGCGCGGCAAACCGCGGCGCGCAACCGGTGGTGCTCCGGCGTCGGCCGAGGCGGCCGGAGTGCCGGTTGAGGTTGGTTTCGCAGCTGCCCGAATACCCCCCTGGGCCGCAGAGGCTGGTTCGGTACCAAGCGGCCCGAGGAGCCCTGCGGATGGCCATGGGTTGCCTCCGGCAACGCGCGGCAGCCCGCGGCGCATGTTCAGATCTGTCATGGCCCGTTACTTCCCGCGCGCCGCAAGCGCTTCAATCGCCTGCGGAACGACCGTGAACACGTCGCCGACGATGCCAAAGTCAGCCACGTCGAAGATGGGGGCGTCAGGGTCCTTATTGACAGCGACGATGGTCTTCGAGGTCTGCATGCCGGCCCTGTGCTGGATGGCCCCTGAGATGCCTAGTGCGACGTAGAGCTGCGGTGACACGGACACGCCGGTCTGCCCCACCTGGTGCGGCTGGGTGACGAAGCCCGCGTCGACCGCCGCCCGGGAAGCGCCCAGGGCTGCGCCGATCGAATCAGCGAACTGCTCGACGAGGATGAAGTTCTCCTTCGTGCCGAGGCCCCGGCCGCCCGAAACGACTCGCGTTGCGCTGCGCAGCTCGGGTCGTGAGGATGCCTGCCCGAGGAATTCGATATCGCCCGCGACAGCTGCTGGGACCCCGGACGGTGAGAAGGAAAGCGGTTCGGTCTTGATAGGCTTCGCCTTTGCACGCGCATCGCCGGACCCTTGGCGCATCGTGATCACGGGCGTCCCATAGGTCGCGGCTGAGTCTGCGAGGAAGGCGCCGCCGAACACGGAGTGGTGGGCTATTACGCCTTCAGCGTCACGTGAAACGCCGACCGCATCCACGATGAGGGCGGCACGCTTGCGCACGGCGAACCGAGCGGCGACATCGCGGCCGGCGATGGAGTTGGAAACGAGGACGGCTGCGGGACAAACGGCGTCATATGCTGCCGCGAGAGCGTCGACGACCGGCACCGTGAGGGCGTCAGCGTCGGCCTCGGCCGTGAGCACAAGGCCTGCGCCGGCCATTGCTGCCGCGTCGACAGCGGTTTGGGCGGCGCCGGAAGGCGCGGCGACGAGGGCCACAGGATTGCCAATCTGGGAGGCAGCGCCGATCAGGGCCGCCACGCTGCTGGCCGCCTCACCTGTCGGGGCGACTTCGACCAGGACGAGGATCGCGTTATCGGGGTAGCTCATGACTTCCTCACACCAATTGGTTCTGGATTAGATACTCAGCCAGCTTCATGCCGGCGTCGCCCTCGTCGGTGATCTTTACACCGGCTGCACGTGGGGGCTTCTTGGAGACCGCCATCATGATGGTTCGCGGCGCCGCGGACGGGTCGGCCGAGACCTGCAGATCGGCCAGCGAGAGAACGTCGATGGGTTTCTTCTTGGCCGCCATGATGCCCTTGAAATTGGGGAATCGGGCCTCCGGGAGCGCCTCGGTGATCGAAATGACCACGGGAAGCGGGGCGGATACGTGTTGCGTGCCGAACTCTGACGCCCGCTTGCCCGAAACGCCGTCGGCCGCGATCTCGACGGCACTCAGAGCCGTGAGGTGCGCGAATCCGAGGTGTTCCGCGATCATGGCCGGGATGACACCGCCGGACCCGTCGGTTGAAATGTTACCGGCGATGACGACGTCCGGTTCGCCGCGCCGTATCGCGGCCGCGAGCACTTCGGCCGTGAGTCCGAGATCCGCGCCGACGAGGTCCTCGTCGACCACGTGCACTGCGGATCCTGCGCCAATCGCAAGCGCGCGTCGCACGGACGCCGTCGCAGACTCGGGTGCCATGGATAGGGCAATGACCTCGGTCCCCGGATTCCCATCGGCATATGCGAGTGCGACCTCGAGCGAGCGCTCCGTGATCTCATCTAGCACCGGATCATTCGCACCACGATCTACCAGGCCCGTCTCGAGGCTGAGCCCACGGTCACCATAGGTATCTGGAACTTCTTTTACCAAGACAAATATTTTCATTGGAACCTCCTTACCTAATAATATAAAAAATATTCTTCAGTGACTAGAGGCGGCACCAGTTCGGCAAAGCACACCCGCATCGTGGAGCCGGGCCAGTTCGGCGGAACTCAGACCCAACGCCGCGGAGAGCACTTCATCGGTGTCGGCACCGAGCGCGGGAGCCGTAGCGGTCGAGCCATACTCGTCGTGTTCGAGGATTGGCGAACGGGCCGAGATCACGGAGCCGATTCCGGGCTGATCGACGTCGGCGAGGACGCCACTGGTTCCTCCCGCGGCGAAGTCAGCGACCACTTCTGTCATTGTGCGGTACCTGCTCCAGAGCACGCCCTCTTCGGTCAGCGCACTGGCCACTGCGTCACTCGTGCTGCTGGCGAACCACGGCCGCATTACCGCGGCAATGACCTCCCGGTGCAGATATCGGTCGTCCTCGCGGGAGAAATCTACGCTCAGTGACTCTTCGAGCGCCGCAAGCACGCCTCGGGTTCCGGTCGCACGGCCGAGAGCCACCCACTGCCGCGGCGTGAGAGCCACGACCATGATGCGTTGGCCGTCGACGGTCTTGAAATCGACACCGAATGTCCCGTACATGTAGTTGCCGTGCCTTGCTCGATCGCCGTACTCACGTGCCTCTGAGAGCCAGCCGAGGTTTGCCACGCCCGCGAGGGCGACGTCGGCGAGGGCAATCTTGAGGTCGGCTCCCTCGCCCGTACGGTCCCGGCGGCGCACCGCAGCGAGTAGCCCCATTACAGCTGTCATGCCGGCGATGTAGTCCCATGCAGGCAGCACGTGGTTGATCGGTGTGCGCGAGTCGCCCGGCCCCGTCAGATCAGCCACGCCGACGTCCGGGTTGACGGTGTAGTCCACCGCAGGGCCGCCGTCGGCTCTGCCAGCGATGTGCATGCGGATCGCATCCGGACGCCGCGCCGCCAGCGCGCCGTGGGACAACCATGGTCGGCCGACCTGGTTGTCGACCAAGATACCAGCATCCGAACCCGGTCGGGTCGCCAGGGCGAGGACAAGCTCCTGCCCTTCTGGGGACCGGACGTCGATCGTGACCGACTTCTTGCCGCGATTAAGCGACGACCAGTACAAACTGGCGCCCGTCTCGCGGGACAGTGGCCAGCGCCGTATGTCCGGGCCGCCGGTCAGTGGGTCGATGCGAATGACTTCGGCACCGAGCTGCGCAAGCGCCATTCCCGCCGAGGGCCCTGCGACGAAGGAGGCGAACTCGACGATTCTTAGGCCGGCTAGCGGCGAGATGCTCACAACGGTCCTCAGACGTTTGCCGCAAGGGCATCCGCTAGGGCGATGACGCCCTCTGCTGTCTTCACGTGGGCGATGTCGACGTGCTGTCCCTCGAAGTTGATGGCCGCACTCCCTGATTCCTCGGCGCGACGGAAAGCGTCGATCAGTCGGCGCGCCTGATCCACGGTTGCAGCCGAGGGTGCGAACACATCGTTGGCGATTGCCACATGAGACGGGTGGATCGCCACCAACCCGCGGTAGCCGAGGCGGCGGTTGTCCTTACAGAATTCCTGGCATCCCTCGATATCTTGGATGTCCTGCCACACGCCCACCAGGGGATGCGTCAGACCGTTCGAGCGAGCGGCGAGAACTATCCGGCTTCGCATGTACAGGGTCTCCAAGCCTTCCGTGGTGAACTCGATGCCGAGCTCGCGCCCCGCGTCCGCGTTCGGCCCGGTCGCGCCGAGAAGCGACGCCACGCGCGGGCTGGCCGCAGCAATCTCCTCGCATTGGGCCATAGAGGTTGCGGTCTCGTAGCAGACGATGAGCTTCACGGTGCCGACCTCGATATTGATGCGCTGTTCAAGGTGGCTCAGCACGGCGTCCAGGCGAACAATGTCCCGCGCGTCGTAGACCTTGGCTAAGAACAAGCCGGCAAGACCGGGTCGCACCACAGCCTCGAGATCGCCACCGAGCAGGCCGGTCTCGTCGGGATTGGCGCGCACCCAAAGGTCGGGACGCACGCCTTCCGCCGTCAGCCGGTCAATCGTGGCGCCCACGATGCTGCGCGCCTCCAGCTTCTCCGCGTTAGGCACCGAGTCTTCCAAATCTAGGATCAGGGCGTCCGCTCCGGAGGCGACGCCCTTGTCGGCCCAGCTGGCCCTGTGCCCGGGAACAAAAAGCATGGAACGGTAGGGTTTCATAGTGATCTCCTCTGATCGTGAGGGTTTGTGGATTTTGTCCGCATCAGGACTCGTCGGCGTACAGGACGCCCGTGGCAAGGAGCTCCTCAACGCGGCAGGGCGGGAGCACCTCGCCAGCAATAGCGCGGGTGTCGGCACCCACCTTTGGTGCGCGTCCGTGGCGGTCGGGACGTACTCCGTCAAAGGTCCACGGCGGCCGCACGAGAACCAGCCCGTCCGGCTGACGATCCACCATCTGCAAGTGGCGGATCTGCTCGTGTTCAAGATATTCCGTGGGTGACAGGACGGGAGCGAAGGGAACGTCCGCCTCCGCAAGCACTGCCTCCCAGTGAGCTCTGGACTTTGCGGCGAACTCCCGCTCAATGATCGGTACGAGGTCGGAGTAGTTCGCCACACGAGTCCGGTACTCCGCAAAGCGGGGATCGCAGACGAGGTCCTCGCGACCAAACGCCTCGCACATCGCCTGAAAGAATTTCTGGGACGACGAGAGGTGGATGGCAAGGTACTGGCCGTCGGAGGTTGGAACGCAGAAGTTCTGCGCCTGGGGGTGCCGGCTCGTGCGGGTCGGATCAGTGCCAAGCTCAAAGGCCTGCGTGATCGCGTCCGTGGTGAGCACGCTTACCGCTTCCATGATGGATGTTTCCACGCGTTGCGGCTGGCCGGTCGTGAGCCGTCCGACGAGCGCCGCCAGCACGCCCGCCGCCGTGCTCAGGCCCGTTATCAGGTCGGCACTCAGTCCGCCAGCAAGCTGTGGCTGTCCCCGATCAGCCCACATAGAGTAGAGCCCGCCGAACGCATGCCCAATGGTGTCGTAAGCGGGACGGTTCGCAAGCGGCCCCGTCGAGCCGAATCCCGTGACCGATCCGTAGACGATGTCTGGACGAAGTTCGCGGCACGCCTCGGATCCGAGGCCGAGCGCTGCGAGCTTCCCCGGCCGCAAATTCTCGAGCACAACGTCGAAGCGCGGGATCAATGACTTGACGATCTCAACGCCCTCTGCTGACTTTAAGTCAACCGCGAGACTCTGCTTACCCGTGTTGTACTGCCGAAAATAGGGACTCTTATCATTCTGATGCCGGCGAAAGTCCTCGCCTGCCCCGGGTCGCTCGACCTTGACGACTTCGGCGCCAAGGGAGCACAGGATCGAGGTGCCCAGCGGCAGGGCTATATACCCGCCGATCTCGAGGATCCTAATGCCTTCCAGTGGTTTGTGTTGCATTTGCTCCGCCTTTGTGAGCTCGATCCGCAATGGGTGGTAACTGGCCCGGCATCGCATCATTACAGAAACCGGGCCGCGCCCCTCTAATTTCTAATATAATATATTTACTGCCTACATCTCAAGGCCCGACCGACCGAGATGACAACAATGCAATCGGCACAATGAAACAAGCTCAGTTTGTGACCACGCAAACTGCTCTGGCGAGTAACGTTCCCCCGGTTGAAGAATCAGCTGCTCGCTTTCGTAACGCAACGAGCCTGACGTTCGGGGACTTCCCGCCCGAGACCCTCCGCTACGGCAACCTCCCCTCGACCCACCAGGCGTGCTTCCGAATGCGAGACATCGGACCCTGACAGATCTGAATGTGCTCCGTGCTAGCCGAACTCGGCACGGATGGCATCGGTATGCTCTCCCAGCGCCGGCACGGATCCGCTGTGCACCGGCCACCCCAGAGGGACAGCCGGGGGCAGCAGTGCGGGCACAAGGCCCGACGGGGTGCCGATGTCGCGCCAACGGCCGCGCTCCTTCAGTTGCGGGTGGTCGACCAAGTCGCTCACGGTGTTCAGAC
This sequence comes from Paenarthrobacter sp. NPDC089307, assembly GCF_040685055.1. Taxonomy (NCBI): domain Bacteria; kingdom Bacillati; phylum Actinomycetota; class Actinomycetes; order Micrococcales; family Micrococcaceae; genus Paenarthrobacter; species Paenarthrobacter sp. NPDC089307. Next base: position 198,320 of record NZ_JBFBHE010000008.1, on the reverse strand, counting down.
GTGCATTGCCGATGCCCGCGGCATCGGCTGCTGCCTGGATTTCGTCGAGCGACTTCGTTGCACACCATGCCGAAACGAGCGTGTCGAGCTCGTTGCGCGCGAGGACCCGATCCTCGTTGTGGAGGAAGCGTTCGTCATCGCCGAGCTCGGAGCGGCCGATGAGCTCGGCGAGCCGGCGCCATTCCCGGTCGTTGGTCGTGCCCAGCACAGCAGTCTCGCCGTCGGCGGTCGGGTAGGCGCCGTAGGGGGCGACCATCGGCGAGCCCATTCCCACAGGCAACGGTTCCTTTCCGCCGTGAATCACCTGGTTCACGGCGAATCCCATCATCTCGGCAACCGCGTCGAGCATGGCGATCGGGATAACGGCCCCTAGGCCGGTGCGCTCCCGGTTGTAAAGAGCTGCGAGGATCGCGGAATACGCATAGAGCGCGGTCCCGACATCCGCGATGGGGATGCCGGGCTTGGCAGGGTGCCCGGGGACGCCCGTGATGCTGCAGGACCCAGCCTCGGATTGGATGAGGAGGTCGTATGCCCGCTTGTGGTCGAGGGGACCCCCTGAACCGTAGCCGGAGATGTCCACAACGATCAACCGTGGATACTTCTTCGCGAGTTCTCCAGTTCCGATGCCGAGTCGATCAAGCGCACCGGGGGCCAGATTGCTTACAAGCACATCGGCCGCCGCGAGGATCCCGTGCAGGACGGTCAAATCCGCATGGGCGCGGAGATCGAGTTCGGCGGACTGCTTTCCGTGGTTGAGCCACGCGAAATGCGCCGATAAACCCCCGACCACGGAATCGTAGGACCGGGTCGAGTCGCCATGGCCGGGCGCTTCGATCTTGATCACGCGCGCACCAAGATCGGCGAGGTGGCGCGTGGCGAGCGGGGCGGAAATCGCCTGTTCGAGCCCCACCACCGTGATGCCGGCCAGGGGGCCTTCCATCATCATGAGAACCTCGGGTTGCGCTTCTCGCGGTGCGACGCGATGCCTTCGACGACATCGGGACCGCCGAACCCGTAGAACTCAAGGCCCAGGGAGGCGTCGAAGATCGGCATGGCCTGCCGGTACCAGCCATTGAGTGACATCTTCGTCCCCTGGATGCCGCTGCGGGAGCCGGCAGCGAGTCTGCGCGCAATATCCATTGCGCGGTCCTGCACTTGGTCATCGTCCACGACAAGCGAGACCATGCCGATGCGTTCGGCTTCCTCCCCCGTGATTACTTCGTTGGTCAGCAGGTGATACTTTGCCTTGGCCATAGAGGTTAGGAGCGGCCAGCAGATGGCCGCATGGTCACCTGCTGCGACACCTAGTCGCACGTGCCCATCCACAATCTTCGCGCGGCGGCCGGCGAGGGAGATGTCGGCGAGGAGGGCCGCGACGAGGCCTGCCCCGGCGGCTGGGCCATTGATGGCCGAGATGATGGGCTGGGGAACCTCGATCATGTTGCGCACGAGGTCCCGTGCTTCGCGCATGATGCGCGTCCGCAAGGCGTAGTCCCCGGCCATGTCTTGGACGAGGTCGAAGCTGCCGCCAGCCGAAAAAGCGCGCTCCCCCGCACCACGGATCACCACCGCCCGTACAGAGTCATCCAGGGCTATCACCGGCCAGATGTCGGCCAGTTCCCGGTGCATTTCCGGCCCTACGGCATTGAGGTTTGGTCCGTCGAGCACGATCTGCAAGATACCGTCCTCGGGGCGGACGATTGTCAGTGCTGTGAATTTCTCGTAGTTGGTCACGAGGGGTTCCTTTCCGGCTATGCGCCGACGGTGGTGTGAGAGTGCACGCGTGTGTCACCGTCTGCGCCCCAGCGCATCATGAGCTCTTCGGTTCGGATGGTTCCGGATCGTGGGACCGAGGGCTTGCGGGGTGGCGTCCGGCTGAATCTGGGGGCCGGGGAGGGATGTAGGACGCCGCCAACTACCTGGTACAGCCCACGCGAGGCGTTATGAGGGTCGGCTGCGGCCTCGTCGAACGATAGTACCGGCGTCACGCACGCGTCGGTCGCCTTGAACACCAGTTCCCATTCGTCGCGCGGCTTTGCTCCTATCGCACCAGCGATGAGTTCGCGCAGCTCCGGCCAGCGGTCGCGGTCATCTTGGGCAGGCCACTCCGCCGTGTCGACGCCCAGACGAGACACGAATTCGTGGAAAAAATCGGGTTCGAGGGCGCCGACGGCGACGTACCGCCCGTCGGCACAGCGATATGTGTCATAGAACGGTGCCCCCGAGTCCAGGAAGTTCGTCCCGGGCTCGTCGGAGTAGAGCCCCGCCGCACGCAGACCCTGCAGCTTCGCTGTGAGGGCGGCGACGCCGTCGACCATCGCAGCGTCGATGACTTGACCGCGGCCCGTCCGGGCTGCGGCCAAGAGGGCGCACACAGTACCGAACGCACCCATCGCCCCTCCTCCCGCGTAGTCGCCGAGCAGGTTGATTGGAGGACGCGGCGCGCCACCCGAACGGGCCATGGCGTGCAGGGCACCCGACTGCGCGACGTAATTGATGTCATGCCCCGCGTCCTGGGATCGCGGACCTGTCTGCCCGTAGCCCGTCAGCCTCACATAGACAACGCGCTTATTGCGCGCCGTTAATTCAGCGGGCCCGAGTCCGAGGCGCTCAACGACGCCTGGCCGGTATCCCTCGATGAAGACGTCCGCTTTGGCGGCGAGCCGCAGCACCGTGTCACGTCCTGCGGGGTCCTTCAGGTCAATCGCTGTCGAATCCACACCCCTGTTCACGACGTCCGACTGTTCGCTGAGGCCCATGGTTTGGCTCAGGGCCCGAGCCGCGCGGGACGGCGGCCGGATCACGCGGACAACGTCCGCACCCATGTCGGCCAGGAGCATGGACACGTATGGCACGGGGCCCATACCTGCCAGTACAAGAACGCGTATTCCCGTCAAAGGTCCTGTCATGGCATTCGCCTTTCCTATCGGTATCCCCGCCGCGGATCAGTACGAGCGCGGCAGGCCGAGGACCTGCTGCGAGATGTAATTGCAGACCATCTCCTGCGAGAACGGTGCGTTGCGCAGTAGCCGCACCTCACGCCACAGGCGTTCGATGTGGTACTCCTTCGCATATGCGTACCCGCCGAAGGTGGAGAAGGAGCGGTCGCACGCCAGGAAACCGGCCTCTGCCCCGAGGTACTTCGCTGTGGCCGCCGCTGGGCCGCACTCCTTCTGCTCATCAAACAGCTGCGCGGCGTGCATCGCCATGCGCTCCGCGGCCTCGAGGCGGATCCACGAATCCGCGAGTGGGTGGGCGACTGCCTGATTCTTGCCGATCGGCCTGTCGAAGACAACGCGGTTCTTCGCGTAGTCGGTGCCGAGTTCAAGGGCCGCGCGGCCCATGCCGACGCCCTCCATCGCCACGACGATGCGCTCGGGATTGAGGCCGTCGAGGATGTAGTAGAAGCCCTTGCCAACCTCTCCGATCACATCTTCGTCGGCTACGAAGAGGTTGTCGATGAACAATTCGTTCGTGTCGATCGCCGCGCGGCCGAGCTTGTCGATCTCGCGAATCGTTAGATGCGTGCGGTCCATCTCGGCAAAGAAGAGCGTCATTCCGCGCAGCGGGTGCTCCGGATCACGCGGTGATGTCCGGGCCAGCAGCACCATCCGCTGCGCGTTCTGCGCATTCGTGATGAACACCTTCTGACCGTTGATGACCCATCCTCCATCGACCTTTTCCGCCCTAGTGGTGATCCGGGAGGTGTCAACTCCCGCGGTCGGCTCGGTGAGGGCGAAAGCCGTAAGCATTTCACCAGAGGCCAGCTTGGGCAAGTATTTCCGCTTCATTTTCTCCGAGCCGTGACGCACGATGGGGGTCGGCGGGAAGAGGTAGAAGTGGATGGCCGACCCGCCGCTCATACCCGCACCGGATGCGGAAATTTCCCCCATCATGACGGCAGCTTCTTGGAGTCCCAGTCCGATTCCGCCGTACTCCTCCGGAATCATCGCCCCAAGCCAACCGCCGTCGGCGAACGCCTTGACGAAGTCCCACGGGTACTCGTGCTTGCGGTCCTTGTCGAGCCAGTAGTCGTTGTCAAACTTCCGGGCAAGCTCGCGGGTCGCCTGGCGAACGACCTCAATATTGTTCTCGGTTTCAGTAACGGTCATTGCAGTATCTCCTAGTCGTGTGGTCTGACGTCAACGGGAATATCTTCGAGCGGCGTCGCCGGGTCCAGCGATGACATGTCGCCAATCGCGGCACCGATGAAGCGTGACCGGATGGCGCGCCGCATAATCTTGCCGTTCTTCGTCTTTGGTAGGGTCCGAACCGTATACAAGGTAGGCGCGAACGATTTGCCTGCGTTCGCGAGGGCAGTTGCTTGGAGGTCGTCCTGCCTGGCGTCCATATCGCGCAGCACGGCGAATGCCACGGCGCGCTGGCCGCGAAGCTCGTCGGGCACACCGATTACGGCGACCTCGGCAATCCTGCTGTCGCGTAGCAATGCGGCCTCAATCTCGGCCGGACCGACCCGGCGTCCCGAGAGCTTGATCGTGTCGTCCGAGCGTCCGTGGATCCGCCAGACACTAGCCCCGTCAACGCTCGCAAGATCCCCGTGCAGCCAGATTGTGTCCCATCGATCCCAGTACGTGTCGAGATACCGCTGACGGTCCTGCCAGAAGGCGTGCGTCATTCCAGGGAAGGTGTTTCGGATTACCAGTTCGCCGATCTCGCCGGTGACCGCGGTGCCGTCCTCGTTGAATACGGCCGCATCCACGCCTGGCAGTGGGCCAGTGAACGCTGCCGGCTGACTGGGCAGGAATGGGTATCCGATCAGGATGCCCCCGGCGACCTCGGTTCCACCGCTGTAGTTTACGATGGGCCGGGAACGGTTGCCCACGACGTCGAAGAGCCACCACCACGTGGGTTCATCCCACGCCTCGCCGGTCGAGACAAACGTTCTGAGAGTTGGCATGGCGGGCACGGCGTTGTCGCCTGCCGCCCTGATGGCGCGTGCCGCGGTTGGGGCGATGCCCTGCACTGTGACCGCGTTGCGTACGATTACGTCCCACATGCGCGTCGGCGTCGGATGCGTCGGCAGCCCTTCGATCATGACGACCGTGGCACCGAGCTGGAGCGGCCCGACCATGAGCATGGGCCCCACGAGCCAACCGAGGTCGGTGATCCAGGAGACAACGTCGTCGGAGTGCACGTCGAACCCGTAGGCGAAGTCGACTGCCGTCTTCGCAGCGAATCCGCCATGAGAGTGGACGATGCCCTTGGGACGCCCCGTGGTCCCCGAGGTGTAGATGATCGCGAGCGGCTCGTTCGCCTCGGTCTCTGCAACCGGGACCGGTTCCGGATAGGGCCCAAGTTCGTCGTAGGCGACGTCGCGCCCTTGCTGCAGGTCCGCACCTGAGCCAAGATGGCGCACAACCACGACCGAGCGCACCGAGGGCACCCCCGCAACCGCCTCGTCGGCGATCTCCTTGAGGCGCACGGGCTTGCCCCGGCGTGTCGTGCCATCGGCGGTGATCAGGAGCACGGCCTGAGAATCCTGCAAACGGGTTGCGAGGGCATCCGGTGCATACCCTGAGAAGGTGGGAACCGCGACGGCGCCGATCATGGCGATCGCCAAGAAGGCGACAACGGCCTCTGGGACCACGGGCATGAACAGGACCACCCGGTCCCCACGGTCGACACCGAGGGCGGCCAGGTGTGCGGCGAACCACGCAACCTCCTGCGCGAGTTCCGCGTACGTCAAGGTTCGTCGCTGGCCGGAGTCGCCCTCGTAAACTACGGCCGCCTTGTCAGCGTGGGGACCCCGTGCATGCCGTAGCGCTGCGAGCTCGGCGACGTTGATTCGGCCGCCGGCGAACCATTTTGGGAAGGCCTTGCCCTCCGTGTCGTCAAGAACGCGCTCGAACGGTGCGGCGAAATCGACCCCCAGATCGTCCAGTGCTGCCCGCCAGAACCACTCCGGGTCCGCGACCGCACGCCTGTTGAGTTTGGCGACAGCATCCGCGTCGTCTCCAAAACCCCATCCTCGCATTGCCCTCAGAAGTCGCGAGCGGTCGCGCACTTCCGCAGGCGGGTCCCACGCGACCGCCGCAGCGTCTTGCCTTTGTGACATTCCGTGTCCTCCTTGACTCCCGGTAGATGCGTGCCCCTCACAGAAGGGGGGCGTCAGGCTTTCTGGTCCTCGAGATCCTGAGATGTCTCGGGTGTGCGCTTGAGCATGAGACCTGCGCGGGTGGTCTCACACACCACCTCATCGCGCTGGTTGATGGCCAGATGCCGGAACGTGACGATGCCTGAATCCTCGCGGCTCTTCGACTCACGGACCTCCAGAATTTCCGTGCGCACACGGATGGTATCGCCGTGGAAGACGGGCTTGGGGAACTTGGTCTCCTTGAAGCCGAGATTTCCCAGTGTGGTGCCATACGTCGTGTCCTGCATCGAAATGCCACATACGAGGCCGTGCACGAACAGGCTGTTGACGAGCCGCTGGCCGTAGATCGACTTCTTGCTATATTCGGCGTCCAGGTGCAGCGGCGCCATATTCAGGGTCATAGTGCTGAAAAGGACGTTGTCCGCCTCGGTGAGCGTGCGGCGAACCTCGTGGTCGATGACCATACCCGGCTCAAATTCTTCGAAGTACAGACCCGGCATTGGGTGACCTTTCTCGATACGTGCTGCGCAGTATGCGCCCGCGGATGCTTCAGTCGCGTTGCTGAGCTAGCCTCGAATTTACCAATAAAATATTTTATATGCAATCGCTTGAAGCAACTTCTATTCGATGTTATAAATATATAATATGTAAAATTTCGACGGAGGGAGTCGACCGTGTCCGACGTGAGTCACGAGGACTTTGAACTGATCTTGGCGGAGGTTCGCCAGTGGATACGGGCGCGGGTCGTCCCGCGTGAGCAGGAAATCGCTGATACAGACACCATCCCGGAGGACATCCGGCAACAAGCTCGCGACATGGGGCTGTTCGGTTATGCGATACCCCAGGACTGGGGTGGCCTTGGTCTCGACCTCTCGCAGGACGCCGAACTCGCCATGGAATTCGGTTACACGACGCTCTCGCTGCGTTCGATGTTCGGAACGAACAATGGCATAGCAGGGCAGGTGCTCGTGAACTTCGGAACCGAGGAGCAGAAGTCCACTTGGCTTGAGCGGATTGCGTCGGGTGAAGTTGTTGCGTCGTTCGCTTTGACCGAGCCTGGGGCCGGATCCAATCCTGCCGGACTCCGCACACGCGCCGTTCGTGATGGTGACGACTGGGTCATCGATGGTGAGAAGTGCTTCATCACAAACTCGCCGCTCGCTGATCTCTTCGTCACCTTCGCGCGCACTCGGCCGGCTGACGCCTCCGGCCCCGGAATCGCTGTATTCCTCATTCCCCGCGATACCCCGGGGCTTGATGTCGGGAAGAAGGATAAGAAGATGGGCCAGGAGGGAGCCGTGACCGCGAGCGTACGATTCAACGGCGTCCGCGTGCCTGCCTCTGCGCTCGTGGGTGGAGACGAGGACGCCGGCTACCGCGCAGCGATGAGCTCGCTCGCTCGGGGCCGGGTGCACATTGCCGCCCTCGCTGTGGGGACAGCCCAGCGCGCTCTAGACGAGTCCGTTCGGCATGCTGCGACGGCGACCCAGGGCGGCACGTCCATTGGCAACTTCCAGCTCGTCCAAGCCATGCTCGCCGACCAGCAGACGGGCGTCCTCGCCGGCCGGGCCTTGGTCCGGGACAGCGCCGCGAAGTACGTCTCCGGCGAGGACCGTCGAATTGCTCCCTCCGTCGCGAAGCTCTTCTGCACTGAAATGGCCGGCAAAGCCGCCGATCTCGCGGTGCAAGTTCACGGTGGATCCGGGTATATGCGCGATGTAACTGTCGAGCGCATCTACCGTGACGTCCGTCTCCTCCGTCTTTATGAAGGTACCAGCGAGATCCAGCGGCTAATCATCGGCGGGGGCCTCATGCGCCAAGCCATGAAGAACCTCCAGTGAGCTACAAAGCGTCGCCGGCCAGTAGACTCCGTAAGGACATCGGCGCTGCATCTACTTTCCTGTTTGTTCCGGCTGACCGGCCCGAGCGATTCGCGAAGGCCATAGCCTCCGGCGCGGGAATTGTCGTTCTCGACCTCGAGGACGCGGTCGCTGAAGCCAACAAGGACGCCGCACGGGCCCACGCAGCCTCCTGGGCACGGGACCACGCATGCCTCATCCGCATCAATGCCGTCGATTCGGCCTGGCATGAGGACGACCTTAGGCAACTCGCAGGTTTGCGCTGCGGCATCATGCTCCCCAAGGCAGAACGTGTCCAAGAAATCAGCCGCGTGGCACACGCGATGGGAGGGACAGGGGTCGTCGCCCTGATTGAAACCGCACGTGGAATCCTCGATGCGCTCTCGATCGCGGAGCTCAACGGCGTCGACCGCCTCGCATTCGGCAGTTTCGACCTGGCAACCGAGCTCGGTGTGGATCCGACTGACCGAGAAGCGTTGCTCGCCTCGCGCTCGGCCCTCGTCCTCGCGTCGGCCCGGGCGGGCCTGCCCGGCCCTGTTGACGGCGTCACCGGCGGGATCGACGACGCTTCCGGGATCGCTGACGACACCGATCACGGGCGGCGGCTCGGCTTTACCGCGAAACTTTGCATCCATCCGAGACAGGTAGCAATCGTGGAAGACGCCCTTCGTCCCACTGAGGCGCAGCGGGAGTGGGCCGCGGGCATCCTCGACGCACAGGATGTGGGCGTCCGCGTGGTGAACGGAGCGATGGTGGACAGACCTGTGATGGAGCGCGCCGAGCAGATTCTAAGGCGCTTCGGGGCGCTTCACAACCGTATCAAAGACGACCTAGGAGCACAGAGCACATGAGCGAACCATTACTGCAGGGCAGGACCGCCGTCATCACCGGCGCTGCGCAGGGAATCGGATATGCGATCGCGGAGCGCTTCACGGCCGAAGGCGCCCGGGTCGTGATCGGCGACGTCAACGGCGCTGCCGCTGCCGCGGCCGCCGAACGACTCGGAGGGGAGGCTGTCGCCATCGGTGTACGGTGCGACGTCACCTTGGCCGAGGAGGTGCAGGCCATGCTCGACGCCGCGGCCCTGGCGTTCTCACCTGTCGACATTATGGTCAACAATGCTGGCATCACCCGAGACGCGACCATGCGGAAAATGACCGAAGAACAGTTCGACCAGGTCATCTCTGTCCACCTCAAGGGCGCGTGGAACGGTACACGGCTAGCGGGTGGCATCATGCGCGAGAACGGCGGCGGAGCGATCATCAACATGTCCTCGCTCTCCGGCAAGATCGGCCTCGCGGGCCAGACGAACTACTCGGCCGCCAAAGCGGGAATTGTGGGACTCTCTAAGGCCGCAGCAAAAGAACTTGCACACCTCGGAGTCCGGGTCAACGCAATCCAGCCGGGCCTGATCCGATCCGCCATGACAGAAGCGATGCCGCAGAAGGTCTGGGACCAGAAGATGGCCGAGATCCCTATGGGCAGGGCGGGTGAAGCCGACGAGGTCGCCAAGGCCGCTCTCTTCCTGGCGTCGGACCTGGCCTCCTACATGACCGGGACCGTGCTTGAAGTCACCGGCGGGAGGTTCATGTGACCCTAGACCTTGGCACCTGGACGGCACGCACCGTCGTCACAGAAGAACTGCTGGATCCGAGCCCGGTCGCGGGTCTCGCCGCGCTGCTCGACGACGGCCTGCCGCCACCAGCGGCAGGGGATGAGCTCCCGCCCCTATGGCACTGGGTGGCACTCCCCCGCTGGCCGGTGTCGTCACAGCTCGGGCCGGACGGCCATCCACGACGCGGCGGATTCCTTCCCCCTGTCGAGCTTCCCCGGCGCATGTTCGCAGGCGGTGACATCACCCTTCACAAGCCACTGACGGTCGGCACGATGATCCGCCGTGAGTCCGAGGTCCTCTCAGTCGCAGAGAAGAAAGGCCGCTCAGGGACGCTGGTGATCGTCGACGTTGCCACGCGATTGTTCGATGAGCACGGCAATCTGGCCGTGGCAGAGGTTCAGAACCTGGCCTATCGCGAATCCGCCCCGCCGCGCAATGGCACCCCGCCCGAGCCACCGGCGGCGGAGCCCACCCCAGCGCTTCCCCTCCAGAGGGTCTCCGAGAACGAATGGGAGTTCCGTACGGACGCGTCGCTTCTCGCTAGGTTCTCTGCGGTCACCGCTAACGCTCACCGTATCCACTACGACTGGCCCTATGCCACACGCGTCGAGGGCTACCCTGGCCTTGTCGTGCATGGCCCCCTGCAAGCGATCGCACTGGCAGAGACCCACAGGCTCTCCGGCGGAGCCCGGGTCACGCGTGTTCGCCATCGAGGCCGCGCTCCCCTGTTCTCCGGTCAGCCGGCGCGTTTGCGAGGAACTCGCAACGGTAACGGGAATGCCCTCGTGGAACTCATCAGCGAAAAGGTCGATTCCATCGGTCCCAACGCTACCGTCAATCTCATAACCAGCGGGAGTGCCATATGACTCGGGTGTTCACATCCCTTGAGGACGTCCGTGCTGCGGTCGGCAGGCCAATCGGCCCCACCGAACCGCTGGTCGTATCCCAGGACCGGATCAACGCGTTCGCAAACGCAACAGACGATCAACAGTGGATCCACACGGACCCCGTTCGGGCAGCGAAAGGCCCGTACGGCGGCACGATCGCGCACGGCTACCTCACATTGTCGCTCATTCCCCAGTTCGGGCGTCATCTCTTCTCGCTAGAGTTCGGCACGGCACGCATCAACTATGGGGTAAATAGGGTGCGATTCCCCGCACCAGCACGGGTAAACGAAGCGCTGCGCGCCACCGTCACCTTTGTCGATGTGACCGAAGCCCCCGCCGGAGCGGTGCTGACGGCACGGTACGTCATCGAAGCCTCCTCCGATAAGCCTGCCTGCGTCGCCGAAACGCTTGTGCTCATCACTCGGTGACATTCGACATCGCGGCTGATGGTATAAAGTATATGATGAATGCACAAAGTGAGGTGGTATATCCGTGAACGTTCTGATTGAACTGGCCGAGCCACGGCGCAACGCGCGCCGCACACAGCTGCCTGAAGAGGTTGCCGGGTACGTGCGCGAACAGATTATGTCCGGCAACCTCATGCCAGGACAGTTCATCCGTCTGGAGCCCATTGCCGAAGCTGTCGGGGTCAGCATCACACCCGTACGCGAAGCGCTCGTCGCACTCAGCAACGAAGGGACTGTCACCGCCGTACCCCGACGCGGCTTCGTCGTGGCTCCCTTCACGAGGCAAGACGTCCGCGACCTTTTCTGGACGCAGGGCCGGCTTTCCGGTGAGCTCGCTGCGCGAGCGGCGAAACGGATCACCCCCGATGAGCTGGATCTGTTAGAGAAAGTCATGGACCAAGGCGAAGCCGCGGCGAAGCGCGGAGACAGTGATGAAATCGGCCGGTTGGGACACCAGTTCCATCGCATCATAAACCTCGCAGCCCGCTCCGACCGGCTCGCTCGACTGCTCGCGGGCGTTGTCAAGCAACTTCCGAACGAATACTACGCATCGCTTGAAGGGCACGTGAGTAACCTTCCGTCCCAGCACCGGGATATCTTGGACGCCCTGTCCAAGCGCCAGACAAAGCGCGCTCGGGTGCTAACCGAGGAGCACATTGAAGGAAGCGCAGATTCCGTAATTAATAGCCTCGAACAACGCGGACTCTGGCGAGACACAGCGCTGGAGCAGAAATAACCAACTGCGGAGTGCAGTCGCCTGACTATTTGATTGGGCGACACCCCGCCTTTGCAGCCTGGAACGCACTCGGCCTGTGGACCAATGGTTTGCTCATGATTGCCCAGGCCACGGCTACATGATGCAACACCGGGAGACGTGGGACCGCCACACTCTCAGAGGGCTCATCAACCTTGAATTTCGGCGCCGACTGCTTGATTGCCTCGCTGAATCCGTCCGGTTTTCTGGCGGCTCGTCGCCATGATTGGTCGATCGCTTGGCGGCGGCCCAAGAGGTGGCCATTGCAAGTAACAGTTGGGGTCACCCGCGGGGTCCGCGCGGCCTGCCCTGTGGCCTTCGAAGCTTCCACTCCTGCCGAGCACCGACGTTTCATCAACGCGCTGACCATTGTGTCGATACCGGAGGCCAGTAGGAAGCGGGACGGGCCGAAATCCGTCGGTCCAGCTTCGTAAACGACTCTTGCCGGCGATTGCAGGGAAAGGATCCAGGCGAGAATCTCACGGCGATCTGGAGTCATCGGAGCAAAATGACTTCGCCGGTCTGCGCGTCTAACGCAGATGAGACCATGGTGCGGGCAGGGACACCTAAGCCGCCGCTTGTACGCTCGAACTGTGGCTCTACTTGGTCGCCGAGCGTGGCAGGCAACCCACGTTTTCCTTTGAAAAGGAGGTTTCCGCCCCCTGGACCACGCTTCGCCGACCCACTGCGGCACCATCGAAGTTCCAGCGCCCGTCCGGCGACCGGTTACAACCGAGGGGAAGAATGCGCTGCATCTGGCTCGGCTGCGGAAGCCGGGCGAGGTCAGCGGAGCAAGAATTCCTTAGCGGAACAGGAAGCAGCACAGGATCCGGTCCTTCCCGAGAAGACGTCCGCAGCGATCTGATGCGTTTCCCCCACCGGACCTCCAAACCGCTGTTGCGCCAAGGCATCGTCTATTCCAGCGAGCAGGCCCAGACTGGCGCCCATGCTCTGGCTGGCCCTGAGAGCTTCGATATCCCGGCCGGGCAGCTGATCGACGAGTCCTCTCTTGTGGCGATGCATGAGATCTCGGACCGCTGGGATCGCCTCGACCAAGCGATCACAGTGATGGCATACAGCAGTGAACACACCCCCGTTGCTCCGGGCAATGCAGTGCCTTCGCGGCATCTCGACGCTGACCGCCTTCGGCTGGCCGTTGAGCTCGGCGACTGGGACCGCCATCGCCTACCACCTGCGTTTGAACATCTCCGGGGCCCCCGGATCCTCCACGGCTACCACTGCGCTTTACATAGCCTGCAGCCGGGACGATGATCCGGCAGGAACGGGCCGGCCGCTATGAGTACGCCTGGTCCGGTGAAATGATCCACATGGACATGGAAACTAGGCCGAACCCGGACGTCGGATGCCACTTAGCCTTAGAAGAGTCGCCGGTGATGCGAACAAACGAGCCCGGAATCTCGCTGAAGGGAGTCCGCAGAAACCGGCGGCTGCTTCGTGCTTTCACGTGAATTCATCACGCTGTCGATGACCACTCCCGCTACGTGCACTCCGAGATCCTGCCCTGACGAGACCAAAGAAGCTGCCGCAGCCTTCATGCGCAACGCGATAGCGCGTTCTCCGCTAAAGGGGTGAAGATCCAGCGAGTGCTAACCGATAACGGGTCCTGCGACCGGTCGGAAGTCTTCACCCAGATCTTTGGCCGAGGCCGGAGGCCGGTGAACGGGCGGTTCCGGCGCGGAGCCAGGTCACGTATAACGACTACGACCGGATGTCGCGCAGAGCGGGAAGATCCTCGCCACGGGCAGAACCCTGCACCGCAGCCCCTCAGTTCTAACCCGCCGGACGGGGAGCTGGCTCAAGGGATCCGGAGCGGCATGCACCCACTGCCATCAGCCCACGCGCCGAAACCCAGCCAGAATAGATCAAACTGGTCTCTACAAAATCCGGTCCCTGACAATTGGAATGGTGAATACTGGCTCGACAGCCGGCGGGTGATTGTCGCAGTCACAGGGCGTATTCTTCAAGCAGGCGCCGGCCGATAATCAGCCGCTGGATGTCTGCCGTGCCCTCGCCGATGAGTAGCATGGGTGCCTCACGATAGAGCCGTTCGATCTCATACTCTTTGGCATATCCGTAACCGCCATGGATGCGGAACGCGTCCTCGACGACATCCCGGCAGTACTCGGAGGCGAGGTACTTCGCCATACCCGACTCGAGATCATTTCGGTTGCCGGCGTCCTTAACCCGGGCCGCCCGTACCACCATCTGGTGAGCGGCCTCGACCTTTGTGCCCATCTCCGCTAGCCGGAACAGGACGGACTGGTGTTCGGCGATCGGCTTACCGAAAGTCGTGCGCTGCTGCGCATAGGCGGCGCCAAGTTCGAAGGCACGGGTAGCAACGCCAGCCGCACGGGCAGCAACGTTTACGCGGCCCACCTCAACCCCATCCATCATCTGGTAGAACCCGCGGCCGGGAACTCCGCCAAGGATCTCCGCGGAGTCCACCAGATAGTCGTCGAAGATGAGCTCAGTCGTATCTACGCCTTTGTAGCCCATCTTGTCGATCTTCCCTGGTATCGTCATGCCAGGAGCCACCTCGCCGAAGCCCGGGGCCTTCTCGACGAGGAACGTTGTCAGGTTCCGGTGCGGCTTGTCCTTCCCCTCGGGCGTACGCACCAGCACTGCGACTAGACTCGACGAAGCACCGTTCGTGAGCCACATCTTCTGGCCGTTGATCACGTAGGTGTCATCACCGCGCGGAGTTGCAGTGGTGGTAATAGCGGCTACGTCGGAGCCGAGCGCGGGCTCGGACATCGAGAATGCGCCGCGGATGTCACCGGTTGCCATACGTGGCAGGTACTTCTGCTTCTGCTCCTCGGTGCCGTGCTGTAGCAGCAAGTAGGCAACGATGAAATGGGTGTTGATGATGCCCGACACGCTCATCCAGCCACGTGCTATCTCCTCGACCACCAGGGCATAGGTTAGCAGCGACTCGCCGAGGCCACCGTATTCTTCGGGAATCGTGATGCCGAAGATGCCAAGGTTCTTCATCTGCTCGACAATGGCGGTCGGATATTCGTCTGCGTGTTCCAGCTTCGTGGCTACGGGCAGGATCTCTTGGTCGACGAAACGCCGAACCATGGCCAAAATCTCTGTCTGTGTATCGGTGAGGCCCTCGGTTGCGCGGAGCTTTGGCATGTCTTCTCCCTGTAGGTCGGATGGTAATCATGAACAAATAGAGTATAAAATATAAAAAACACGTTTTGAACCCAGTTGGAGGAGAAGCAATGCGCGATGCTGTAATTTGTGAACCGGTACGCAGTCCAGTAGGCCGGTATGGTGGGACGTTCAAGGACGTTCCGGCTGCCGACCTTGCCGCTGCCGTGGTCCGGGAGCTGGTGCGGCGCACTGGGATCAGCGGCGACGACGTCGATGATGTGTTGTTCGGCCAGTGCTACCCAAACGGCGAAGCCCCCGCAATCGGCCGCGTGGCAGCCTTGGACGCAGGGCTGCCGGTTACGGTGCCGGGACTGCAGATCGACCGTCGCTGCGGCTCAGGCCTGCAAGCTGTGATCGACGCCGCGATGCGTGTTCAGACAGGCATCTGCGACTTGGTGATCGCAGGTGGCGCCGAAAGCATGAGCCAGGCCGAACACTACGCGCTGGGTTTGAGGTTCGGGTTCAAGGGCGACTCCACCTCCCTGTCGGACCGTATTGCACGGGGCCGGGTGACCGCCGGAGGCCGTGACCACCCCGTCCCCGGCGGGATGCTCGAGACCGCCGAGAACCTGAGACGCGAGTATGGCATCACCCGCGAGGCCCAGGACCGGCTCGCAGTGGAATCGCATTACCGGGCCGTGGCTGCCCACATCGAAGGAAGGTTCGCCGACGAAATGGTGCCGATCAAGGTGGCAACCCGCAAGGGCGACGTCATCGTTGACCGCGACGAACATCCCCGGCCGGACGTCTCTTTCGAGGCCCTCGCGGGGCTAAGGCCAGTGCGATCAAAGGTCGATCCCGAGGCCACGGTAACGGCCGGCAACGCTAGCGGCCAAAATGACGGGGCCGCGGCGTGCGTGGTGACCACGCGTGAAGAGGCCGACCGCTTGGGGCTGCGCCCGCTTGCGCGGCTGATCACATGGGCCGCGAGCGGCGTCGAGCCTGCGCGCATGGGCATCGGGCCGGTACCTGCCTCGACGGTAGCCCTGGAGCGAGCAGGTCTTTCGCTGGCCAACATGGACCTGATCGAACTCAACGAGGCGTTCGCGTCGCAAGTGCTTGCCTGTACCGCCGCACTGGGACTGGGCGAAGCAGATCTCGAACGGGTAAACGTGAACGGCTCGGGAATCTCCCTCGGCCACCCTGTCGGCGCCACGGGAGTGCGGATTCTGTCGACGATGCTGCGTGAGCTGGACCGCCGGCAGGACCGATACGCGCTGGAGACGATGTGTATTGGCGGGGGCCAAGGGCTGGCTGCCGTATTCGAGCGCGTTATTTAGGGTCATCCCGAGGAGATCAATAATTCGGCACACATTAGTCCGTTCCATGCAGACTCGTTCCACCTCGTTCAGTTGCTCGGTCTACTCGGGTACGCGGCCTGCTTTCGTCGGCCCATAGACACTGGATCTACTCCGCTGCGTCACCATGCAAGCGCTGTTCGTCTTTACTGCAGGGGCTGCCCCGATCACAGGCCGGGGGCGTCGTTGCCCTGTCCCGAGCTCCTCCATCTCTGGCCGCAGCCCTGATGGCCTCCACGGTCATGGTCGCTGCTTCTCTGGCGAACCGTTTCCACGATGCCCAGAGGAAGACAAACTGCAAGATGAAAATGGATCGGTGCCACGCTCATTGCCGAAGGCATCTAAGCCGCGGGTGAACTTGCTGGCGTCACACCACGTCGGTGAGGGCCGGCCAAGGTTACTACCTCGGCCGGCCCTCACCGACGTGGTGTGTCGACACGTAGAAAACCTGCGCTTGGCGGCGTGGTTGACGGTGTTGGTCCCGCTTCCCGACTACGTCGGCGCGCCGCGTGGAGCAGAAGCACTGGGCACGGGTCCGGGAACTGGTCTGCTACCTCGGCTACGACACCGCCCCGGGCTGGAGAGACTCAGTCAGATCTGGGACCTGGACCGTGTCTTCCCGAATTACCCGCACTATCGTCCTCCCGATCATCGAACCAATCGGTGCGGGGCCTCTGGCCCAGCCCGTATGCATTTCAAGCTCTCTCGAGTCGAGGTGAACGGGGCAAGCGTACCTGGGCTTTTTATTGATTCCGATGACGAGTACCACGGGATGGGAGAGGCCAGCCGCCGGTTGGCTTGGTGGTAGGTGCCACTAGGTTGTGGATGAGCAGAGAGAGGAACACCCCCAGGCAGAGGAGTGCGCCGATGGCGAGCGTTGTGCTGATCCCGGCAGCGGCGGCATAAAGGTCCGGCCCCATGTTCGCCGCGAGCACCGCCCCGGAGACCGCGGTACCAAATGAGCTTCCCACGGTGCGAAGGACTTGATTGAAGCTCACGGAACTGCCCAGCTCCTCGGCGGCCACACTGCGTGCGACCAGTGCCGGCATGGCCGCATAGCTGGCACCCATCCCCAGTCCAAACACAAGCGTCCCGACCAGAATCTCCCAGAGTTCGGTATGGGCTAGCCAGAGCAGTACGCTTGCCGCCGTCATGATGCCGGCGCCCAGAGGCAGCAGCGTCGTGAGGCGGATCCGGCGCGAGAGACGGCGCACGAGACGGTTCGCGGTGAAGCTTCCCACCGAGAGGGGGAACATCACGAACCCGGCCCAGAATGCGGGCAGCGCGATGCCGTAGCCGGTGGAAACAGGAGCTTGAGCAATGAGGCTTGAAATCGAAAGGCCTATGTATAAGGCGGCGCCGAGTCCCACGGCGGTGCCGTTGGCCAGCAGCACTTCGCCGCTTCGAAGAACACGAAGATTGACCAGGGGATGCCTCTTCCGCAGTCCACCGCCGACCCAAGCGGCCAGGATCATCGCCGCGGTGGCGATAACACTGACAGTCCACACAGACCCCCAACCCCAGTTCGGCCCTTCACTGACAGCAAGGAGCAGGCCGCCCAGACCGAGACCAAGTAGGCCGGCACCCTGATAATCGAACGGCACCCGTGCTGCCTGTTCGTCGTGTCCTGCCGGTACGATGCGGAAGACCACGATGATGGCCGTGACCACGAACAGCGCGGCAAACCAGAACGCGAACCGAAAGTCGAATAGTCCCGCGATGATTCCCGTCAGCGGATAGCCGACACCGAGGCCGGTCGCCACCGTCACGGTTAGGCTGGAGATCGAGACCTGCACCTCGTCGGCGGGGACGTGGCAGCGGGCGAGGGCGATTGTCACAGGAACGATTCCGTAGGTCAGGCCCTGAAGCGCCCGTCCGGCCAAGAACAGGGTGAAGTCCGGCGCCACCGCGGCAATCACGGATCCCACGAATATAATTGCCAGAGACCAGAGGAGGAGCCGCTTCTTGTGCGGTCCGTCGCTGAGACGCCCCATGACAGGAGTGGCTACAGCACCAACCAAAAGGTTGATGGTCAGCATCCACTGTGCCGTGCTGACCGACACATCCATCCCACTGGCAATGGACGGGACCAACAGCATGCCCAGCGAGCTAACGATGGCCGTGGAGAGGGCCGCGTAGGCCAGGCTCGGCATCAGAGCCAAACGTGCTTCACTCAACGGATGACTCCGGTCCTAGCTTCCGGAGAACGGGGATGACCGCTTCGAGCGTCTTCCGCTCCTCCGGCGTCAGTCGCTGCGTGATCGCCTGGTCAAGCCAGTCATGGCCGGCTGAGGACTCCCGGGCCAGCTTCAGTCTTCCCGCGTCGGTGAGTTCGATCCAGATCCGTCGGCGATCCTCGGCGTCTGGGACACGCACTACGAGCCGCAAACGTTCAAGTTCACGCGCGGCGAGCGAAATACCCTGGGGGCTGACGTGCACGGCGACAGCCAGTTCCGAGGTGGTCGCTCGCCCGTAGTCCGCCAGATGGCGCAGCACTCCGATCTTCCCCGGAGAGATCGTCCTGTCGGCGTTCAGCCGACTCAGCAGCGGATGTAGCGCCCCTAAGAAGGAGTACGTCATGGAGGTGTCTGTTACTAGCCCGTCGGTCATCCTCAAAGTGTACAAGTAACTTTATCAAGTTGCTTGTTCTTTTCCCAAAGCTCATTCAGTTTCACCAACGAAATGGACCCGGTTCAGGACAGTTTTGAAGTTTGAAACTAAGACGATTTTGCGGGAGTCTCTTGGAACTCCAAGCTCCAGCTGGCGAGGAGCTTCAGTGCATCTTTGGACGTACTCGCGGGTTCGGCCGAGAAGGCGATCAGCTGCAGGTCGTGGGCCGAGGAGAGGTCCATGGCTTCGAAGCTGAGGTCAAGGTCTCCGACAACGGGGTGGGTGAGGAGTTTGGCGCCAGTGCGGTGTTCTCGGACGTCGTGAGAACCCCAGAGAGTCCGGAACTCGCTGCTACGGGTGGATAGCTCGCCGACGAGGTCACTGAGAATGCGGTCATGCGGTGCCCGTCCGGCTTCTGCTCGCAGAACGGCCACGGTCTGCTTCGCAGCCTCGTTCCAGTTCCGGTAGAACGTGCGCGAACGTTCGTCGAGGAACACAAATCTGCCGAAGTTCACCGGTCGTGTAGGTCGCGCGAACATTTCCGAGAACACCGCTTGGCCGAGACGGTTGATGGCAAGGATGTCCAGACGGCCGTTTTCCACGAACGCAGGCACGTCGTGCATTGCGTCCAGGAGCTGTAGAACGCCTTGTCGGACCTTCTGGGTCTTGGAGTGACCCCTGCGTCGCTGAGGATGGTTGCCCTCATTGGCAGCTCGAACCAGGTCATACAGGTGCGAGTGTTCAGCAGTGTCGAGCTTCAGAGCCCGGGCAATCCCTTCAAGGACAGCTTCGGACACGCCGTTGCCATTGCCTCGTTCCAGCCGGGTGTAGTACTCGACACTTATACCGGCAACAAGGGCAACTTCTTCCCGTCGAAGACCGGGCACGCGACGTCGACCGCCAAAATCTGGCAGTCCGATCTGGTCGGGGGTAATCCGTGCCCGACGTGTCATAAGAAATTCCCGGAGGTCGTTCCCAAAATTCATGCCACCAGCCTATGACCCGGACTCAGCCTCTAGGGAGTCCCTGGCATTAACCCGATAGACCGGGTCTCCCTGCCGACCGAGGACCCCTGTTGACTTAGGACAGCAGGTGGGGACAAACCGATCCGAACAATCAGAAGGACTCTCTCACATTGGCCCGCACACTATCTGGGACGGTCGCGACCATCACGGGGCCAGTCTTGGGCGTCGCCTGCACCGCCACGCGGAACGAACTTATCTCTAACCGACAGGAACGACCATCATGAAAACGATCACCTTCAAGAACAAAGAGCTGGATGTCGCGGCTAACGTCTATTTGCCCAACGGTTTTGACCCTGCGCGCAAGTACCCGGCGATTGTAAGCGCTCACCCCATCGGCAGCTGCAAGGAGCAGACCTCCGGCAACATTTATGGTGAGCGGCTGGCAGCTGAGGGCTACGTCGTGTTGGCATTCGATGCCTCCTACCAAGGCGCCAGCGGTGGTGAGCCACGGTTTATTGAGGACCCAGGCCTGAGGGTCGAGGACTTCCGCTGCGCACTGGATTACCTGGTCACCCTCGACTACGTGGACTCTGACCGTATCGGCGTGCTCGGCATTTGCGGCGGCGGGGGGTACGCCGTTAACGCCGCTATGACCGATCGTCGATTCAAAGCGGTAGGAACAGTCACCGCTGTCAACATCGGCCGGATGTTGCGCGAGGGAGACCTTTCACCGGAAGCGGCGATCAAGACCCTAGACGCGATTGCCCAGCAGCGCACCGACGAGGCCCGCGGAGCCGAGCTGCGCGTCGACTTCACCCTTCCCGATTCACCGGAGCAGGCCGCCGAACTAGGCGTTACCGCCCTCGACGTACTGGAGGCTACAAAGTACTACCGCACCCCGCGCGGACAGCAGCCCAACGGAACGACCGCGTGGCTGTTCTCCCACCTGGGGCCGGTACTCGGCTATGACGCCTTCCACCTGGCCGAGCAACTCCTCACCCAGCCCCTGCAAATCATCGTCGGCAGCATCCCAGGTGAGTTCGGTGCCTACCGCGACGGCTTCGACCTGTTCACCCGGGCCCGTTCCCAGGACAAGAACATCCTCGTCGTCCCCGAAGCATCACACTACGACCTGTACTGGCAGCCCGAAGCCACATCACAGGCACTTGATGCTCTGACCACCTTCTACAACAAGTACCTGTAACACCGCACAACGCTCCCAGCATGGTCGGCATGACGAGCTCCATGTCAGGATCCGGGCCGTCCGTCTCCAGCAGACGGGCGGCCTGGGAAGTTCTGTCCCCGGAGGACGTATCTCTCCCCGCACCCAGATGAGGAGAGATACGTCTAGACCCCTCACTCGGTCAAAACCGGTCCGAGTTTATCTTCAGCCGAGCCCAACTCACAGCCCAGCGCATCCGATTAGCCAGGTCCGGACGGCTTCGCCGATAGGGAGGAACTCCGCTTCCGCGGTCGTCTTGGCTTACGCCGTGTATTCGCCTGGGGTCCTGGGCCAGTGGTCCGGGGAGGCGCGGCGTTGATCGCCGGGCTTCCGGGCCGGGCGCACGGGTGCCGGGCGACTTTCACCGGGCCATGATTGCCCTGATGGATCACGATGACCTGCTCGTTGGGGTCCGGGCGCCGTGAGATGGACGAACACACGCACGCCGAGCAAATAGGCCGCGACAGACTTCTGCCTCTTCTCGAACGTGACGATTGGCGTGTTCTCGGGGACGCCGTGGGAGAGCCTGAACGCGACGGCGTACACGCGGTGTCCGGAATCCATCGGGCGGCGCCTCCTCGGCCAGCAGTACGACGGGTTTGCGGATTGCCCGGTGCCAACGTGGGTTTACCTCCTTTATAAACGCTTGGCGAGAACCACGATATCGGCGAAGGAAGGTACAGCCGGCGCGGAGGTTGGTGGCCCCTTGGGCACGAAGTCGGCCGTGCCGATCTTCACCGTGGCCCAGCCCTCATATGGACGCGGGATCCGCGGGCCGGAAACTGTACATCATCACGCCATAATGAGGGCGAGCTAGTTCTTCTGTTGCTTACGGACCGGACCCGGGGACGTGGGAAACCGTGGCCGTTTTCTCATTGTCAGTGGGAACGTAGGTTGGGCGCGGTCAACGGCACGGGAAGTGCGCTCCAGCGCACCTAACGCAATCAGCGCCGTCCGATACCGACCAGGAACCGCGCCCATGTCAGCCACGCCATAACTAAACCTCTTCCTCCCCCTCGATCCGGGACCGTCGCCGAATTTGCATTATCCAGTGACCTGTCCGGTCACCCAGCGCCGTTGCATCGGACATCGCCGAGCCGCCAGGCGGCTCAGACATACGCCACCGCCCGGCGACTCGTTACGCGGGCGCAACGACCGCTCAGATGCTACCGAGCTCTCTGTCAAACTTCATTAGCCCCCTGGCCGGGGGACTTCGGCCCGGCTAGGCGCCGTCATCAGCCCCCGGGAGAGGCTCCCGCCGCTCAGGCAGCTTAATCCACTAGTGTTCCAGACCACATATAATATATAGTGGATTAAAACCTAAGGGTCGGCCTGGAGGCAGCCATATAGTGCTGGTATTCACGGACGAGACGGTCTCCCTTGGCCCCACTATGAGTGCGAAGAGGTGCTCCGTTGGTTGAAACCATTAGTAGATGCGTCGAGAGCGGGCGAAGCCGAGACGCTTTGCTGCCCACTCGGGCATCGCCCTTGGCGAACGTTTCGCGACCAACAATTCAAATTCGTTCATCAAAAAATCAAAGCGGTCCAATGGCCGCTCGGGTGTACACAATCAAGTGAGGACAAAGATGTTCAAACCAATTCGCAACGCAGCACTCGCGGGTGTCGTGGTCTCGGCTTTCGTTCTGACGGCCTGCTCGGCTGCCAGTGGCACAGGCAGCACGAGCGGAGACACGATCACCATTGGGGCGCCGTTGTCGACCACCGGACCTGCTGGCGGCGCAGGCGTGGAAATTCGCGACGGTGCGAAGCTCGCGATCAAGCAGCTCAACGATGCGGGCGGCATCAATGGAAAGAAGGTGGCACTGAACCTCCAGGACCCTGGCGGGGACCCGGCAAAAACGGTTCAGCTCGCCACCCCAATGATGCGCGACCAGAACACGGTGGCCCTGCTCGGCCCCCTTCTGACGCCGGAGATCAGCGCGCTCTACAATCTGGCCCCGCAGAACAAGATCGCCATGGTCCCTCCGGCGTCCGCCGGTGTGGTCACTGGAGCCGAGAACGGCCACTTCAACGACTATACGTTCCGCTTGAACCAGCCGTACACTCCGCTAGCCAAGCCGTTGATGGCGAAGGCTTTGGAGCAAATCCATGCGCACCGGGTCGCTGTGCTCTTCGTCAGTGACAACCCTATATACGCCGGGATGGGCAAGGCATTCGGTGAAGGTGCGAAGGCCGCGGGCGCCGAGGTCCAGCTCGTCCCGCTGCCACAGGCGACAACTGACTTCACTTCTATCGTCTCGGCGATCGCTCCCGGCACCGACGGCATAGTTTTGGCGTTGGCTCCAGAACTCGCCGGCGCCTCCGCCATGGCGATTCGCGGGGCGGGCATCAAGGCAGATTTTATTGGTGACACGTCGGTGCTTGGGGCGGACGTTTGGAAGGGCTCCCACGGTGCCTCCCTCGGCACTCTCGCGTATAGTCCGTACTTGCGAGATGCGTCATCTCAGTCCAAAGCGTTCGCCGAAGCCTTCCAGAAGGAGTACAACCACGAGCCCGGCCTGTTCTCGGCCCTTGGCTATGACGCCATCAAGATGGTCGCCACCGCCGCGAGCGGGGCTAAGGACGTTACTCGCGAGAGCGTGCAAAAGGGACTGTCCACACTAGAGGATTTCCCCGCCGTCACCGGCACACTCAGCTACGACGGTAGCGGTGACGTAAAACGCGCGGCGCTCCCCTTCGTGCGGGTGGGCGAAGGTGGTGCTCTTGAACAGATCGGTTCATTGGAGCCGGAGAACGCGAAGTAGCGGTAATGGGGACTTACGCGACTTCACCCCAGGATGTGCCACTGCTCGACGTCGTTGGGGCCAAACTCAGCTTCGGAGGAGTGCAAGCGCTCCAGGGCATGGACCTGCGGCTCACGTACGGCGAATCAGCTGCGCTCATCGGCCCCAATGGGTCCGGAAAGAGCACCCTGGTCAACGTAATCACACGAATGATCAACCTTGAAGGCGGGGCGGTGAAGCTAGGCGGGACGGACGTCACGAATGTGAAGCCGCACGAACTGATCGGCCACGGCGTCGCCCGTTCATTCCAGCATGTGCGCCTCATTCCGGAGCTCACGCTGCGCGAGAACGTAGAACTTGGCGTAGCTCACGCCGATCTAAAACGCCAGTTCGGCGAGATCAGGACATGGTTCGGCCTCGGCACGAACCGACACGTGTCAGCCGCGGCGCGCGAGGCACTCGGTCTCGTTGAGGTGCCAGAGCGCGTCCGGGATCTGCTGCCGACACAGGTTTCCTTCGCAATGCAGCGCCTCACCGAGATTGCACGAGCACTGATCACCCGACCGAGACTGCTGCTACTCGATGAGCCGGTCGCCGGCATGAATCCGGCCGAAGTGGAGGACTTCCGCGGGACTCTGCGGCGGATCAATGAATCCGGATGCGCCGTCCTGCTGATCGAGCACAACATCGACTTCGTGATGAAAGCCGTGACGAACATCACTGTGATCAACCGCGGCAAGCGCATCGCTTATGGGACCGTAGACGAGGTGCGCCGGGACCCGCGGGTGATCGAGGCCTATCTCGGAGTGCGCCATCGAGTAGATGGGGTAGGTGATGTGCGATGACTGCGCAGAAATATTTTGAGGTGACCAACCTGTCGGTCGATTACGGCGCTGTGCGCGCCGTGGACGACATCTCGTTCGAGGTTCCGCAGGGCACTGCGGTGGCCCTGCTCGGCGCGAATGGCGCGGGGAAGTCCTCACTCATGCAGGCTATTCTCGGGCTGGTCAAACACAAGGGCACGGTCACTCTCAACGAGAGGAATCTTTCCGCTCTGCGTCCCGAATCCCGGGCGATGGCGGGACTCTCCTCGGTCCCCGAAGGGCGCCAGATGTTTGGCCGTCTCACGGTGCGGGAGAACCTGCTGCTCGGGGCTGCTCTCGGCAGACGCTCGGCCCAGAAGCGGCTCGACGAGGTTCTGCAGCGCTTCCCGAATATAGCTGGACGACTAGGCGACTCCGCGTCCCTCCTGAGCGGTGGTGAGCAACAGATGGTCGCCGTCGGGCGGGCGCTGATCACCGAACCGAAGGTGCTGCTCATGGACGAGCCGTCGCTGGGCCTCGCGCCGCTGCTCATCGAGGAAATCTTCCGTGTGATCGGTGAGCTGCGCGATGCGGGCACCACGATCCTGCTGGTGGAGCAGAACGCAACCATGGCGCTCGAGGTGGCCGACTTCGCCTACGTGCTCCGCACGGGCCGGTTGGTTGCCGGCGGAACCGCTGAGGAGATCACCGCGCGGACGGACATCGCAGACGCTTACTTAGGGGGTGGCGAGTAATGGACAGAATACTCGAGCAATTGGTCAATGGTCTGACGATCGGGAGCACGTACGCGCTCGTGGCACTCGGAGTCGTACTCATCTTCTCGATTCTTGATGTGATGAGTCTCGCACAAGGTGAGCTCTTCTTGGCCTCGGGCTACATCGGGCTGGTGTGGACGCTGGGTCTGACGGGCAACATCTGGCTCGCCATACTCGCGGTCATCGTCAGTTCGGTGCTACTCGGAGCGCTGGTTGAGCGGGTGGTCGTGCGACCGACGCTCAAGGGCGGGCACATGGCGACGCTGATCTCGACGGTGGGCGTGGGGATTATCCTCACAAAC
The DNA here is from genome assembly GCF_040685055.1 of Paenarthrobacter sp. NPDC089307. Taxonomy (NCBI): domain Bacteria; kingdom Bacillati; phylum Actinomycetota; class Actinomycetes; order Micrococcales; family Micrococcaceae; genus Paenarthrobacter; species Paenarthrobacter sp. NPDC089307. The sequence continues at coordinate 172,723 of NZ_JBFBHE010000008.1, read as the reverse complement.
CTCATCGTCGTGCTGTTCGGCCCGTACAACCAGCCGGTGCCGAACGCCGCGGTCGTCGGCGCCTGGCATCTCGGCCCGGTGTCACTGCGTCCAATCGACCTGATCGCACTTGCCGTCCTGGCTGCCGGGTTCTTCGGATTGACCTTTATAGTGCAGAAGACGCGACTGGGAGTCGCGATCCGTGCGACCGCAGAGAATCCGCAGGTTGCAGCGACGTTCGGCATCCGGGTCAACCGGATGCGGTCGCTCACTTTCGTCATCGGCACGGCGTTGGCTGGACTCGCGGCGGTGATCCTGGCGCTGAAGTTTGGAGTCCTCACTCCGGTGCTTGGACTCGACTTCACGTTGAAGGCCCTGATCGTCACGATCATCGGCGGGACGGGCAGGATCGCTGGGGCTGTGATCGCCGCCTTCGGACTGGGCATCGTCGAAGCCATAACGACCCAGTTCCTCGGCGCCGACTGGGTCAGCCTCGTCGGCTACACAGTGCTCTTGCTGTTCATCATGTTGCTTCCGGAGGGCATATTCCGGTCCCGAGTCAGAAGGGCGGGCTGATCATGCACGTCGATCTTGAACTTCTCACAATCCTGTTCGCGGTCAATGCCATCGGCGCGCTGGGATTTTACGTCACGTTTACGAGCGGGCAGTTCTCGCTCGCGCACGGTGCAATGTATGCAATCGGCGGCTACGCAGGAGCGTACGTGACCACCGCCCTCGGATGGCACTTCCTTCTAGCGATCGTCTCGGGCTTTGCATGCTCTGCCATCATTGGCGGCGTGTTGGCTCGCCTGCTCGCCGGCGTTCGCGGGTTGTACTTCGGCGTGGCGACCCTAGCTTTCGGCGTGGTCGTCGTGGAGGCGATCAAGAGGATTCCCGCACTCGGCGGTCCGTTCGGCCTAGCGGGCGTGCCGATCTTCACTAATCTGCCCGTGTCAATCGTGGCTCTGGTCCTTGTCGGGCTCGTTGCCTTGAAACTCGACCGCTCGCCGCTGTACGTCGCACATGCAGCAACGCGTATCGACCAGGAGGCCGCTCTTGTGATGGGGATCGATGTGAAGCGCACTCGAGGCGTTGCCTTCGCCATGGGCGGCGGGATCACGGGGATCGCTGGCGTCCTCTACGCCGGTTCCACCTCGGTCGTTTCCCCGGATCTGGGCAGTTTTCATATGAGCCTCGCATTCCTGTTGATGGTGGTCATCGGCGGGGCGAACTCGTGGAGGGGCCCGATTCTAGGGGCCGCGATCTGGACTGTACTCCCGGAGGTTTTCCGTTCAACTGACGAGCTGCGGATGGTGTTGTTCGGGGTCGCTGCCATCGTGATCGTGGTCTGGCGGCCGCAGGGGATCATCCCTCGGCGAATCTTCCGAGCCAAAGCGGACGTGGCGAAGATCCCTGCGATTTCCGCGACGGTCTGAGCGGGCGAAGGAGGATGGGAGCCGGAGCCCCATCCTCCACAGCCCGCGTTGGGTCCGAGGACGATCTCGCAGCGTCCGCGGTGGCGATGAGCTTTTGAGACGCCCATGCTTTCAATTTAGTAATCTTATATCAAATATGTTATATAACATATCGCTGTTCGACGTGGTTGGTGAACCTCCGAAAGGACTAGGCCGGCAACGTCGGAAGAAAAGATGGAGTGGTTCATATGCAAAATTGTCCCGGTTGGTATTGCTCAGCATCGGTTGCAGCATCGGTAGCCTTCGGTAGGAAGGTGGGGCGATGAATGTGGTGCCAGCCACGACGCGTGCTGCGGTGCTGACAGAGTACGGGGCGAATACCCAGGTATGGGATCTACCCATTCCCGACCTGGATCCGCGCGGGATCCTGGTCACCGTCGAGGCTGCAACAATGTGCGGCTCGGACGTGCACCTTAGTCAGGGCGCTCTCTCCGACCCCAAAGCCGTCTTTCACACGGAGTTGCCACTGGTGTTGGGGCACGAGATCGTGGGGCGAGTGGCCAAGCTCGGTTCGGATCGCGTTGTCGACGGTCTGAACCGGCCATTGAAGGAGGGCGACCTGATCGCTTTTACCTATGCGCGATGTCGGTCATGCTTTTGGTGCTCGGTGGCCCACCAGCCCACCCTTTGTGAGAACTCGGTCAACTATGGATATGGGCCAGTCGACGAGTTCCCCTATCTGACTGGGGGGTACTCGGAATACGCGTACGTGATGCCGGGATGCGGGGTGGTCAAGGTGCCGGAAGGTCTGGACCCGGCACTTGCGGCGTCGGCTACATGCGCGTTCCGCACGGTGGTACACGGGTTCGAGCGAGTCGGTCAACTCAAGTCGACTGACACTGTGGTGATTCAGGGTAGTGGCCCCATAGGTCTTTTCGCGGTGGCATATGCAGTTCAAATGGGGGTGCGACGGACTATCGTCATCGGTGGTCCGGCGGACCGTCTTGCTCTTGCGCAAAGGTGGGGCGCAGACGCGGTCATGGATTTCACTGAGGTCGGCATCGAGGAGAGGCGCGTTCGGGTCCTGGAGGCGACCGAGGGGAGGGGGGCCGACGTCGTCCTAGAGTGCAGTGGTGCCCGAGGGGCGATGGAGGAGGGCGTGGGTCTTGCTCGTCGGGGAGGGAAGTATCTTCTGCTTGGTGTCGGTGCCCCGGAGAAGGCTCGAATTGATGTCACTGATCTCGTGATTCGCGAAATCACGGTGCTCGGCAGCGCCGGCGGCGATGTCGATCACTACTACCAGGCACTGCAATTCTTGGCCGATTATGGTGACCGGTTTCCCTTCGAGGCCATACTTGGCAACAGGTACGGGCTTGAAGACGTCGGAAGTGCCTTAGCTGCAATGAAGAACGCGACAGAGATCAAGCCGGTGATCATCCCGGCTAAATGACTCCCTGACGGACGAAGAAAGCGATTGTCAGGGTCCGCCCGGCCGCTACCGCATTCCCGAGGGCGCAGGCGTCCTGAGGCGCGTAAGTAGCTGGGCATCTCTGCGCACTTGGGTCAGGAGGAGAAATTCGTCGTCAAGCTCGCGGCGCGTGGTCCTGACGAGTTCCCTCTAATAGCCCTCCCCGAGAGGTCCTGTCGAGGGGGTATGTGAGGCGCGCGCCGTAAATATATTATTCCGCAACTTTGTGTCGTGCTGTCTGGTCGCTTGAAATATCTGCGAACGCCGACGGTGACCGCTGTCGGTAACGTTCAGCCTTAGCCACTCTTGGCAGCATTCATGCAATCCCGCTAAATTGAATTCAGGAGTCATCACGATGAGCACTGTGAAGAGCACCACCCGTAGAGTCGGCTTCGTTGGCGCCCAAGGACATGTCGTCCCGCGACAGGGCGACTACATTCCTATCCTCAATCCGGCAACGGGCACAATTATCGCCGAAGCGTATGAGGCCACCAAGCAGGATGTGGATGAGATCGTTGCTTCTGCGAAGTCGACCCAGCAAAATATTTGGCGGTCAACGCCGCCAGATGTCCGGGGCCAGCTTCTTCGGGCGTGGGCCAGCAAGGTGAAGGAACATCGCCAGGAGTTGGCCGAACTCGATTCAGAAGACGTAGGCCATCTTCGGAAGGAGACACTCGGCGACATCGATACCTGTGCTCGCATTCTTGAGTATTACGCCGGAATGGCCGACAAGCTAGAATCGCGTTCATTCGCCCGGTACCCGGGGCGCGTCGCCTACGGCATGGACGAGCCTTACGGTGTGGTCGCTGGAGTGAACCCGTACAACGCGAACACAGTCTTCGTTGCCTTTAAGGTAGCTCCCGCGATCGTCGCAGGCAACGCTATCGTGCTGAAGGCCCCAGAATTGGCTCCACTGTCGACGTTCCGTCTAGTGGAGTTAGCGCTTGAGGCGGGACTGCCGCAGGGTTTGGTAAACGTAATCACGGGCCGAGGTGGCGTGGTGGGCCCACTACTCACAGAGCACCCGGGCATCGGCATGGTAGCGTTCACCGGAAGTTTGGAGGCTGGGCGGTCGGTTATTCGACAGTCGGCAAAGCAGATCATTCCGGTGGGTCTCGAACTGGGCGGCAAGAGTCCTGTTATCCTCCTGGAGGACGCCGACCTTGACCTTGCACTTCCACTGATCGCGCACTCGAACTTCGTCAAAAGCGGTCAGAGCTGCGTCGCTGGTTCTCGAGTCTTCGTTCCAGAAGCACTCTACGTGGAGGTCTGCACAAGGTTCGCTTCGATCGCCCGCAATCTTCGCGTCGGCAATCCTTCCTCTTCTCACTCCCAGATGGGAAGCCTGATCAGCCAGAAGCACCGCAGTTTCGTTGACTCGCTGGTACATTCCGCCGTGTCAAACGGGGCCAAGCTTTTAGCCGGCGGTGCGGTGGTAGAGCCCGATGGCCTCACTGGCGGTGCATTTTACAGTCCAACGGTTCTGGCCGATGTCGAGGACAACAACCCAGCCGCCCGAACAGAGGCCTTCGGTCCCATGGCGTGTTTGCTCCCTTATGCAAATGTTGACGAGGTTCTCCGCCGCGCTAACGACTCGAAACTGGGCCTGTCGGCACAGGTATGGGGCAACAATGCCGCGCAGATTCAGTTGCTAACAGACGGTCTGGAGGTCGGCACGGTATGGGTCAACACCTACCGCGCGCTTCACGCCACCGTTCCTTTTGGGGGCTATAAGCAGAGCGGTTACGGCCGGGAGAACGGGTATGAGGCCATAAGGCTCTACACGCGTTCCAAGGCAGTCGTATGGGATTTGACTACAGAACGATCAAACCCATACAAGTGAAACGCAATTCGATGAATTCAAACGGCAGAGCATCGGAATCCCGCATCAGTTACTGCTGGATCGTGGCCGGAGCGGAGGCCATTCATGGCGGTCCCCCACTGCAGGCTTCCTGCTGTGGGGTGAAACCGTGCGGAATTATCAGTTGGGTAGTTGCCGAGAGGCCCAGTTAGCTTGAGTTGCTTTCCGTATGCTGGCTGGGAAGATGAGGTCGTGGTGAATCGTTCTGGTCGGGTTTGAATGTGAGGAAGAGTCGGAATTGAAGCTCCGATTGGGGACATCATTACGAAGAGATCCAGGGGATGTGGAGGTCAGTCCGCTTGAGCTCTTCTTTGACCTTGTGTTTGTCTTCGCGATCATGCAGCTGTCGCTCTATTTACTCGAGCACCTGACCTGGACCGGCATTGCCCAGACCGGGGTGCTCTACATTGCGGTGTTCACGGTGTGGTCGTACACCACCTGGGCGGGGACGCTGACGGATCCTGCCCGGGGTCCGGTTCGGGCGATGCTCCTCGGCGCAATGCTGCTCGGATTGTTCATGAACGTGTCCATCGCATCGGCCTTCGACACTTCGGGCTGGTTATTCGTCACCACGTACCTGGTCATGCAGATTGGTCGGACGTTGTGGCTATTGAGTGCTGGCCTGGACACCGTCATGCATCAACACTTCCAGCGAACCCTAGTCTGGTTGGTTGCGTCCGGGCCGCTGTGGACCGTCGGTGCCGTCGTCGAAAGCGGTCCCCGCCTGATTCTCTGGAGCATTGCCACGGTGGTCGACCTGATCGGCATGCTCGCGGCCCACCCGCTGGCTGGTAAAAGAGTGCGCACGGAGAAAACTGCCTTTCCTGTCGCACATCAGTTCGAGCGTGCACGGCTATTCTTCATCATCGCGTTGGGCGAAACGGTAATGACGACCGGCTCTGCCATCACGCACGCCCCACTAGGGCCGATGACACTTTTCGTCGGCGCCGTCGCCCTCACCGGGACGATTACTCTGTGGTGGGTATACTTCGGGCGATCCGAGGGCGCGGCCCGGGCGCGGGTAAACTTCGACCAAGATCCCGTAAAAACGACCAGGTACGCAAATTACTCGTTGATGGCAATGGTCGCGGGACTGCTGGCGATCGCCGTGGGGGATGAGCTAGTCATTGCCCACCCGGCCGGAGAAGCAGAACCGTCAACGAATGCGCTGCTTTACGGCGGCCCATTCCTGTTTTTCGCGGCTCAGTCGTGGTACATGCGGGTTGCTATGAACGAACTTCCGCGCTCCCGACCCATGGCGATGATGGCATTGGTTGTGCTTACGGCAGCGACATGGCAGGCCCCACCGTACCTCGCAGCTGTCGCTGCCATGGTAGTAATCCTTGCCGTCGCGGTCGCCGACGCCCGTCGCAGCTCGGAGGAGACGGACAAGTCCCATTCTTCCGTCTCCTAGTAGTAGCCATGAAGCGCGTCGGCAGACCAGCCTCCGCCCAGCGATGGTCTGACAGCGATCGCGTGTAGCCTCAACACCAAACCACGCAAAACACGGGGCTGGAAGACTCCGGCGAAGCACTGGACGAACAGCTACCATCAGCTCGACGACCCGGTGTTGCGACGACCGGTTGGAACCGTCCAATGCAACTCTGCCCCTTCCGTGGTCTGGTCAAGGACCTGGACATGCGCTCCTCGATGGGCCGCGCCGGAGTGCAAAGGTAGCGACTGACGGGAAGATCGCAATGCATCCCAGCGACGGGTTCGCTGCCGGGTGCTGGGTAAGGTGTGCTTATCAGAGGCAAGGGCGAATAGCCTGAGCACGACGACGGTTAGAGCCGCTTCGGCGGTGATAGTGATCTGTGCCTGAGGCCAGGCTACACGCCCTCTGATGGTATAGGTACCAGCCAGCAACGCCACCGATCATAGCTTGCAGCCCAACAGCCCAGACCGGGCTAGCTAGCGTTCGCAGAGGAATGCGCGGGGACGGCCAGCGTGATGACTGCTGGGTTGAAGGCCATTAATAAGGGAGGCGTTGAACGCTTCAATGCAGGACCAGGCTGAGTGGAGTGATGCTTTGGGCTGCGGCACCGATGCAGTTTCCTGCCCAGAACAGCGGAACCCCAGCACCCAGGCGATCTCCAAGGCAGGATGGGAGCCGCTAGGTGGTGATGGTTGAGACGGTATTGTCGCGGGCGATCATTTTTCGATGCGGGCGATGCCACTGAAGCATGTGCTCGTTGTTCCGCCAACCCAGACCGTCCCTTCAGGATCGGCGGTGACCGTGATGTCTCCTGCCCTGCCAAGCCGGGTGCCCTGGGAAACCTTGTAGATGTGCGGGGCTGCCCCCGTGCCCGTAAGCCACTGCCCGACCGAGGCGTTCATGGACCCGCGGACTGGGTCCTCGGCAACGCCTACTCCGGGCGCGAATGTGCGCATTTCGAACGCATACTTCAAGCCTTCTGGAAACGCACCGATTGCGCCGACCATCGCGTCGGGGATTTGCGTCAGGTCGGGTTCAAGGTCAAGGACCTCCTGCGCCGTAGCGAGTCGAATGACCGCCCAGCCGGGGCCGTTGTCCACCCACTGGTGGCTAAGCACCTGGTCTTGACGGATGCCGAACGCGCGGACGATGCGGGCCAAATAGTCGTCCTCCAGTTCACCCGTCCGAATGGTGGCCGGGGCGGCAAAAGATAAAATCCGTTTCTGCGCTGCACGTCGATCAGGCCGGCGCTACATTCCTGAACGATCCGGTCCGCCCGCCTCGGAATTCCGCCAAAATTGCCGCTACTGGTCAACGCCCTAAGCGGATGACGGGCGTTGGTCATGGCCGAGACGGGCAGCGGGCGGACACCGGGGCCAAAGCCAAGCGGGTCGAAGCCATCGCAGCGGACCAAGTTAGTCGAAGTAGTGCCGTTCGCTGCCAATTAACCAATCGTTCATTCAGCGACGTTCAGGGCCATCAGGCCAGAAGTGTTCTCGGCGTCCACGGGGCGAAGGGTGGTCCCGACAGCCGCGTTTTTGCTTGCTTTGTTCTCTCACCAGAGGGTTTAACCGGCGCGATGGTGCGGGTGGGGGAAGACCGTTCATTGCAAGAACTGCGATAAGGCAGATCCCTGTACCGATGAGGGAACCCACCGTGAATGCCTGGGGGCCGCGGATGGCCGGGAGCTGCGCCGCTGAAGACACCAACGCGAAGATGGCTGTTCCGGTAGCGAAACCCAGGAGCCTAAGACGCTTCCAATTAGAGGCCGTGTAGTGAGACCGGCTACTACCGTGGGCGCAATGACAAGGTACGCGGCTCCGCCACCTACCCCGAAGGAGCACGCACGCCGGCGAGGTTTCCCATGAGGAGGAAGGCTCCGGCCGGGACGAAACTAATTCCCCAAAGAGCAACGCCTGCGCCAGCGGCCCTCCGGGCGCCAAGAAGGCGTTGGCCCGTTCCCAAAGGGCGCCCCTGTGGCAAGGCCGAAGGGATGTGGCGACGGAGGGAAGCACGGAGTCCGCGGTCGTCATTCCAGAGATGGAAGGAAGTCCCATTTGCGGGGCGCTGAGGCCATACATCGTCCCGATGCGGAGCATGAGAAGGAAAACTGACACCCTGATCCGATATGTGGGGGTGGTCTTCATGGCTTCCTTCTCACTCTCGTTCATGGATTCTCTCGTGGGCCTCCACGAGACCAGCGCGGGAATTGGTCAGCCGTGCGATGTCGCCGGCAGGAAGGTCAGGTTGACACCGTTGCTCTGGCTGGCCTGGTGGTACCAGTGCGTACCGGGGAGGGTTAGCCCTGGGTCATCGCTTCGTCAGACCTACCGGAATGTTCTGTGGTTTCCCCAAAGACCGGCGAGACCGGGGATTCGTAAGGTGAACGGCATCACACTATAAGCCGGAGTCGCCATGAAACTCGTCTCATACTTCCTCGACGGAGTCCTCCATCCTGCAGCTCTAGTGCAAAGCGAATGGCTGCAGCCGATTGCCCCTTTGCTGTTAGCCGCAGGGCACCACGTTCGGGACATGACCGAAGTGCTGGAACATCTTAATAATCTCCCACAGCTTCTCGCCCAGGCTAACCCAGCCGAGCGCATCCCCGCTGAATCGGTCAGACTCGGTCCGCCCCTGCCCCGACCAACCAATATCGTCGCTGTCGGACTGAATTACCCCGGCCACATTCTCCCTGGCACCCCAATTGACGCCTCACCCCGGCGCCCCGTTGTCTTCTTGAAATCCACCACCAGTATTGCGGGGCCCTCTGACCCGATCATCCGGCCCGCCGGTTCCGTGGCGTTGGACTACGAGTTGGAAATCGGCGTAGTCATCGGCACGTCTGGGCGTCGGATTTCTCGGGCCGATGCTTGGGCGCATGTCGCTGGCCTCGTTGCCGTCAACGACATCACCGCAAGAGATATTGCCCTCGGTGACAGTCATATCCATCCGCTGCTTGCCCAAATCGCCCGCGGAAAGAGCGCACCCAGCTTTTGTCCTCTCGGCCCTTGGATCCTTACTCGCGATGAGCTCGACTACGACGCTGGTATGGAGATGGTCCTGACAGTTAACGGAAGCCCGCGCCAAAGGGCCAACAGTCGGGACATGTTGGTGCCCATCCCCGACTTGCTTCACGACCTTAGCTCCTCAATGGACCTAGCCCGCGGGGACCTGGTGCTAACAGGCTCACCTGCCGGATGCGGAGTCCAGCAACACCCACCGTCGTTCCTTGCGCCCGGGGATGTCATCGAAGCCGAGATCGAAGGCTTGGGACGCCTAAAGAATACGGCTATTAACGCACCTGCATTCCACTAATGCTCCGTCGCTGCGTGCATGACATCCAACGAACCACCGGTTCCTCCGACCAACCCTTACCCCTTCGAACACACGAGGAGACTCCATGACCACTTCAACGATTCGCCCATTGCCAATAAACCCTGAAACGCTTGCTCCCCCTGCCGGCCACTTCGACCGTGCCATCAGGATCGGCAACTGGCTGTCCATTTCCGGCACCTCCGCTCTCACCAACCTGACCGGCGAGATTGAAGACCGTATTCTTCCGGAAAGCTTCAGAGACCAAGCCAACGCCACGTTCGACAACATCGAAGCCGTACTCGCCTCCGTGGGAGGGACGCTGGCAGACATTTACGACTTCCGTGTAACTCTGGCTGACGGCGCGGACTTCGGGGAGCTCAACGACATTTTCCGCGAGCGACTTCCAGAACGAGGCTTCACCGGCCATGGTTTCGTGGCCGGCTTCCTTGCACCCGGGATGAAGATCGAAATCGCCGCCAGCGCGTACCTGCATTCCTAGTATCCAGCTCTACCACACCACCCATTCCGACAAAGGAAGCACCATGCCCACTGCCACTTCCCTATCGCAGTGCCTTGTCCAAGGCACGACAACCGTCATCGACCTGACGACACCACTGAGCCCCAGCACGCCCGTCGTCCCCGTCCCAGCCCCCTTTGCCCCGACCGCCGCGTTGTCCTACACCCCCGTCAGCGACTTTGATGAGGCCGGTCCTGGCTGGTCCTGGAACGACATCACACTGGGCGAGCACGCCGGTACGCATGTGGACGCACCCCGGCACTGGATAAGTGGCCGAAACGGCAAATCAGTCGACCAGATCTCACCTGACCGACTGGTTGGGCCTGCGGCAGTTGTGGACTGCACAGACCAGGTCAGCGAGAACCCAGCATATTTGCTGACAATTGAGGACTTGGAGGCTTGGGAGACTGAGTACGGCCGTTTCCAACCGGGTACTTGGGTGCTGGCGCGTACCGGTTGGAGCGAACGCAGCGCAGACCCGGAGAAGTTCCTCGATCCGCAAGGCTGGCCCGGACTGACCCTCTCGGCGGCCAAATGGCTGGCCGGGCACCCTCATGTGAGCGGCTATGGAGTCGAGGCCATCGGTATCGACAGCCTGGGAGGCTCCCAAGAAGCTGACGATCAGGACCCGGATCCGGGAGCCTTCGGCCCAGGCCACTACTACCTTCTGGGCTCTGACAAATACGGGGTTACCTCGCTCCGTAATCTTGAGCAACTGCCTGCGCATGGAGCGACCATCATTGTGGCCCCTCTTCCACTTGTAGGCGGTACGGCTGCTCCAGCGCGCGTCTTCGCCCTCCTCGAGGAGTCCAAATGAACGGAACCAACACAGCCACTGACACGATCTATGACCTGCTCGTGGTTGGTACCGGCGCAGCGGGCCTCACCACCGCCACCGAGTTCCTGCACGCCGCCGACAAAGGTGGATGGAAACCATCGATCGCCGTCATAGACAAGGCGCCCGTTGAAGAAAGCGGAGGCGCCACGCGATGGTCGTGGGTCAACTTGTTCGTCAATCAGCACGGTCAAGTAGACCCGGAAGTGATCAACCGCGTCATCGGCGGACACCCGGACGTGGATGACCAATACTTCAGAACTCTCGAGGCAGAAAGCGGCGACACAGCTCAATGGATGCGCACTCAAGGGGTACAAATCGCGTATCAGAATCCGGGCATCGCCATGGAGTCAGACTATGGAGCCGTTGTCGGAGGCGGCCAAGCACTCCTTGACGCACTCATGGCTCAACTACGGACCCGCAAGGGTGTGGAGTTCCTCTACTCGACCGAGGCGTTGATGATCCACCAGAATGGCGCCGGCGAGGTCGACGGACTCACCGCCAGAACCGCCGACGGCACCGAATTTACGCTGCGTGCACGAACTGTGGTCGTTGCTTGTGGAGGATTCGAGGGAAGCCCTGAAAAGCTCAAGCAGTATGTGGGTGATCGCGGAGCCGACATCAAACCTGTCGTTCCCGGCCTACGCTATAACGTGGGCGACGGACTAAGAATGATCACGCAAGTCGGAGGCGCTACATCCGGTCAATTCGAAAAGCTGCATGTCCAACTGGTTGACTCCCGGGCTTCCAAACCCGATGCGGGAATCTTCGGCGTACCGTACGGCATCATCGTCAATAACAAGGGCCAACGGTTTATCGATGAGGGAAGCCGCACATTCGAAGGATTGAATGCACCCCTGGCCTGGTCCGTCTGGCGCGACCACGAGAACGAAGCCTATGTAATCTTCGACGCGCAGACTGACGCTATTCCAGCCTTCAGCTTCCTCAACCAAACAAACCTGGAACCGGTCAGCGCTACGACCATTCCGGGACTGGCGGAGGCGCTAGGCCTTGATCCTGTGGCCCTGCACCGCACAATCGAGGAATTTAACGCCGCAACAGTGGCGGGCCCCTTCGACCCAGCTACCAAGGACGGGCTGCGGACCCAGGGCCTGGGCATCGAGAAGACAAATTGGGCCCGCCCACTCACCACCGGCCCGTTCATTGCATATCCAGTACGAACAGCCGGCATCTTCAGCTTCGGCGGAGTGCGCACGGACATCGATGGCCGAGTAATCGGCACGGGCGGCCAACCGATACCGGGCCTCTACGCCGCAGGGGTTACCACCGGAGTCTGGTACACGGAATACCCCGGCGCAATGTCCATACTCCGTGCTGTGACGTTTGGGCGGCGCGCCGGGCGACATGCCGCGTACCTCGCCGCAACCCGTACGAACGCAGCCAGGACGCGGACCTCGCCATCAACCGCAGCACAGTCTTTGCCCGCATGACACACGCTGATAATTACTGACTCGCTCTATCGGAGTCGCTCCCTCGCCTGGCCCCATCGAAAGCACGTGCGTCCCCAGGACGCACGTGCAACGCCGGTGTCAAGGCGTCTCGATATGATGCCGGCGAACGCGCCTCGCTCAGCTCACCGCTTCCCCTAATCCCCCGGCTATGTCCTATGGAACCCACGACCTATCACTGGAGATCTACCGACACGCCCCGGACGATCCAAATTATCGAGTGCCGGCAACGGCGCCCATCCCCCAACGTTTTCACCCCCTGGAGATCCCATGCATTCCTCGCCACCCCGCCTGACCACTCCCCTACCAATGCGCACGCGCCTCACTCTTGCGCTACTCATGCTGACGATGGTGGCCGAAGGCCTGGACCTCGTCGTCGCAGGCTTCATCTTCCCCCGCGTCATGGACGAATGGGGTGCTGGCATGGATTCCATAACCCTTATTGTCACCCTCAGCGTCGCCGCTACCGCACTAGGCGGGTTCGTAGCAGGCCCCCTTGCTGACAGTTTCGGATACCGACCCGTCATCGTCGTAAGCGCTCTATGCTTCGCCTGTCTCACAGCAGCATTAGCTCTTTCCCCGGATATGACGGCCCTGGCCTGGATCCGCTTGATCGGATGCGCTGGGATGGGAGCCATGGTCCCTGTGGTCATAGCGCAGGTCTCCGCTCTGGTGCCCCAGCGGCTGCGGTCGCAGATGGTAAGTCTGGTGTGGGCTGGAGGAGCCGTCGGTTTCATTGTGGGAAGCATGCTGGCAGCAACGATCATTCCAGCCTTTGGGTGGCGGACCCTGTCCGTGATCAGCGGCGCTATCGCGCTGATTCTGGTCCCCTTCCTTGCTGTACTGCTTCCTGCAGGTCGCCTAACACCGCCTGCCGGAGATTCATCCCTTTCCGAGAGCAACCCGACAGTGTCCGGGCCGCGCTACCCCAACCAGTCAGCACTTCGCGCCATCCTTTCCACCCCGTACCTCGCATCCACGATCGTAACCTGGGCCTGCTTTGCAATCGGGCTTGGCGTGGCATACCTCATTGCCACCTACCTGCCGCTGATGGTTGAACGGTATGGGCTGGGTGTGGCCGCCGCGGGCACAGTGACGGCGCTCTTTGGGGCCTGCGGACTATTAGGCCAAATTTTGCTCGGCTTCGCGTTACGTCGCTGGGACCCCCGGTCGGTTCTTGCCATTGTCTGGTCCGCAGGGGCGCTCGGTATCGTGATGCTCGCTGTTGTGGATCTGGGCATCGCCGGCTTCCTAGTCGCTATCTGCCTCGTTGCAGCCACTATCGCGGGCTCCAACGCAATACTGCCCACGCTGGCTACGTCGCTCTACACCGAGCAGATACGAGCTACCGGTGTGTCGTGGGCGAACGGGGCAGGACAGATCGGCCGTCTCGGTGGTGGCTGGGCCGGCGGCGCCATGATTGCCGCCGGGCTCACAACACCGCAACTGTTCCTAGGCATCGCGATCCCCACAGCGCTCGGCATCGCGGCATCCATCCTGCTGCGTCGCTCTGTACGTCCGGACCACGCTGCCACCCAAGACATATCGGCGCCGCCGACATCTCAGGAAGCGGATGTCCCTCCGTCGGCTCAGAAATCCATGGAAAGGCACCACCAATCATGACAACCGACACGACGACTGCCGAGAGCATCACCATCGAGGTAGGGGCACTCACGTTTGATGCATGGGCTTGGGGGCCATCGGACGGCGTTCCGCTGCTGGCCCTCCACGGTTTCCCACAGCACGGGCAAAGCTGGGCGCAACTAGCCGTGCTCCTTGCTGAGGCAGGGGTTCGCACCTACGCATTTGACCAGCGCGGCTATTCCCCGCGAGCCCGCACACCCTTGTCTGAATACACCCTCGATGCGGTCACCGCCGACGCCATGGGTATCGCCGACGCACTAGGGCTGACCCGATTTCACCTCGCCGGCTTCGGCATGGGCGCCGTCCAAGCCTGGCAAGTAGCAGCCCTCCATCCACAACGGGTCGCGTCCCTTACGGCCCTGCGATTTCCGCACCCAGCCGTTTTCGCAGACGCCGTACGAGAAGATCCGGCCCAGCGCGCACTTTGGGAGGATCTCGAAAAGATGAGCCCCCCAAAGGAAGCGGCCGAAATGCTGCTTCGCGACAACGCAACCGAACTGATCAGCTTTCTCGACGCGTCCGGTATGGAACCAGAAGTGGTCGCTGCCACAGCCGACCGTCTTAGGGACCGCAACACTATGGAAGCCGCCATCGCCTGGCATCTGATTCCCGTCGAACGCATGGCCCATGTCCCGCCCGTGACAACACCAACTCTCTACGTCTTTAGCCAGGGCCCTGCCCTGCTACCTGCCACGGCCCTGCGGTGCGGGTCCGCAGTTCATGGGCCCTACGAGATGGTGGAACTGGAAGGGGTTGGTCACTGGCAGCTGGAATCCGCTGCCGGCGACTTGGCACCCGAAGTGATCCGGCACCTGGCCGCCCACGGCGAAGCCGGTGGTGCCCATGAGTAGCCCTCTGGCCTACACGCGCTACGGAACAGTGGCCGGGTTGTGGCGTGATGGTGCAGCCCGCTTTTATGGGGTTCCCTACGCCGCCGCCCCGGTAGGACCGCTTCGCTTCGCCCCACCACGGCCCCCGGTCCCTTGGTCAAGGATACGGAACAGCACAGAACCGGCTCCCGTGGCTCCCCAGCCTGCCGGCCCGTTAGCGGATCCACACCGGGGTATGAGCGAAGACTGTCTCACCGTCGATATTGTCACTCCAACAATGACGGGAGGCCATCCCGTACTGGTGTGGCTCCACGGCGGAGGGTACTTCGCCGGAAGCTCCATTGAACCAGACACCGACGGCGGTCAGTTGGCTGCGACATACGGCACGGTGGTTGTCTCTATCACTCACAGACTGGGTCTACTCGGCTTTTTGGACCTTGAGGACTCTGGGGTACCGGGATCCGGCAATGCCGGACTTTTGGACATCGTGGCAGCTCTTAGATGGATCCACGAGAACATTGCCTCCTTTGGCGGTGATCCTTCGCGGATCACTGTCGCCGGACATTCCGGGGGTGGCGGCAAGACCTCAATGATTATGTCGATGCCCGCGGCCAAAGGACTGATCAATGGCGCCGTGGTCATGGCTGGGCCCGAGTTCGATCTCAACACCGTCCAGCGTGCCCGCACCACCCTGCTCGGGACCCTGGCCACTCTTGGAATCAGTCGGTGCGCCTCGGGCACCTTGAAGCGCCTTCGCGATGTGCCGCTGACGGACTTGTTACAGGCTCAAGAGCAGTTGGGGGTCGGCGCGGTTCCAGGTCCGGACAGTATGCGGTTTTCGCCAGTGATCGGCCGGTCGGTCCTGCCGCTATCGCCCTCCCAAGCGTTCAGCACAGGAGCCTCGGCCAAGGTCCCCATGATCCTAGGAACAGCCCGGGATGAGGCCCACATCGGCGTCCGACCGACGCCCGGTGTCCCCGTCCCGACCCTGTCTGAAGTTCAGCTGCTGGGTCTTCTGGCAGATGGCCTGGATCATCCAAAGGATGCTGAGAAGATCGTTAGCCGATACCGGGCGCTCCATCCCCGCTTTCCAAACCGGGATCTGTTTCTCGGGATCGCCAGTGACCAGTTCCGTATCCGGACCCTGCGAATGGCCGAGGCGCGGCTGCAAGGGGGTGCCGAGCGCACCTACGTTTACCGTTACGACGCTTCTGGCCGGGAAGCGGTCGCTTCACACGGAGCAGAGGTCGCGTCTTTCTTCGCCCTCCGAGGAGAACCTGACGGTTTGGCGACGGCCCTCGTCGCATTTGCCCGGGACGGTCGACCGCCCTCCCACTGGCCTCCGTACACGATCGAAGCACGCCACGAACTCCGCGTGTCCAACGACTGCATCGCTGCTGTGCCGGACCCTGACGCACCGTCCAGAAGTGCCTGGAAGGGGGTCTCCACCGGTCCTGGTTCAAACCCTTGGGCCCGGCTGATCCAATCCTCGCTGTAGGATGCAACGATTACCCGCGCCTGCCAATCTCAGGAGAGACATGAGCCCGTCCGCCGAGAGCCCGGCCCAGCGTGCCTGCAGGCTCGTGCAGGCAGATCTTGACGAACTTGCGGAACGCACAACGGTTCACGTCCGGGCTGAGGTCCCGAGTTATGCTCTGGTGCCCGTAGAGGTTCATCTGCGGACGGTGCGCGAGACGGCTGCGGCACTACTTGTGGCGCTGGCAAACGGTTCCTCGGCGTCGCCAGCTCACGTCCGAGCAATCCGGTACGCCGCCATGAGCCGTGAAGATGCTGGAGTTGCAGTTCAGGACGTCCTCTCCGCATTTCACATTGTTGGGCGGGACGTGTGGGAAGCGCTACGCGCCACAGACGGCATCAAGCCAACAACGCTGGTTCAGCTCGTCACACCGTTGTGGTCATGGATTCAAGACAACGGATCTCATGTAGCCGAGGCGTTTGCGTCCGGGTCCGGTGGGCTCCAAGGCCGGCAGGTGGTGTTGCGCCAGCGATTGTTGGAAGCTGTCCGTAGCGGTGACTCAGAAGGATCGGAGACAACTGAAGGAGCCCGGCGGTTGGGTTTCGTCCCGGGAGGAGTCTTCCGCGCTGTCTGTACAGAAGCCGGCCCGTGGCTGGACGGGGACATGGAGAGCCTGCAGAAGACACTGACGCGCATGCCCGGAGTCTGTCATGCAGGTCTCCACGGGACACTCATGATCGTCCTGGCACAGGGCATCGGCTATGCTGCGGTGGCTCAGGAGATACAACGACGTCTGCATCCGCGCGATGTAATTGGTGTAGGACTGGAGCGCCAAGGACTCGCGGGAGCAGAAACAAGCATCGGGGACGCCGAACGTGCATTGCGCGTGGGTTGGCCGGGTTCAATATCAGTTTTCGAGAAAGCATGGCTGCATGCAAGCCTCATTGATGCACGCACCCGTCTCACTCCCCTCTACGGGCAGGCCAAGGCTGTTGCACAAGAACACCCCAGCTTGGCGGAAGCCATCCGAGCCTTCGCAAACTCGGGATTCAGCCTGGCTGCTGCAGCGACGAACCTGCAGGTCCACCCAAACACCGTCGCGTACCGCCTAGACAGGTGGCAGGAACTCACCGGACTGGATCCCCGCCAATTCGACGGACTGGCACGATCTGTCCTTTCTACCGGTCCGCCTCGGTGACTTTCGGCTCCTATGCTTAGCCTTGGTTCCACCTTATGGCCGCAGATTGACTCCGTGACGAGCCTGACAGTACATAAGGTTTCGGATCTCCCAGCACCGGTGCCCGGAACGCTGGTCGGTCCTTGAACCATCCTCCTAGTGCCGCCGGCACGACATATTCTCCATTATCGGCGTTTGAAAATGGTCGGGGAGAGCCTTGAAAAGGGCGAATTTCCTGCCTCCATCCCTGCGCCCTTGTGAATGTTCCGAGCAGTAACAGTCGGGCCCGAGCGGCGCTGTCGGTTAGCAGACTGTTTGCTCGATCAAGCAGGGACGGTGACGCTCTCCTTGAGCAAACCCCAGATCGGACCGCCGGAACCGTTTGACGGGAACGCGCCGGATAGTCCCGCCGATCGACTGGGCGAGACGCTCGTTCAACCTTTGCGCAGCGATGTTTTCGTCGAGTGTGGCCATGGCTATGTTGCGGTGGGGCTGCCACCTTGCGGCCGTAAGGAGGAGCGCGAGGCCGATGTACCGGGACATGAGCAGCTCATCGATGTACTGTGCCGGCAGCGCCGCCCATGACAGCGTCCCGTCGATGATGACATTCTCACCGTCATAGGGACGCACGCAGGTCAGCATGTGCGGAAGCCCGCGTTCAAAGGTCCGCACCATCACGGTGATGATTGCTGTCTGCCCAAGGAGCGACTGGGTGACGATCGCCTGGAGCGCCGCGGAGGTCACCTCCAGTTGGTCCTCTTCGGGTGCCAAGGCTCCCGAACGGGAGAGGATCACCCGCCGGAGATAACTCCATCCACTGTGGGTCCCTACGCCGAAAGTCTTTCTCGGACTTCCATAGCCAATGCAACGAACTTGCGCACCAAGGGATTCTGCCGTCGAGGTTGATAAACGAGCCACACCGAGACGGGCGGCGCCCCCGTAAGCGGTATGAATCGAATCTGGGGGTGACTGGTGGCCCGGGCGGCCGAGCTCGGCAACGCCCCCACTCCCCTGCCCGCCACCACGAGGCTAAGCCATTCGTCATAATTGCCACACGTCACGACCTGTCGCGGACGGCGGTCCACGGGCCATAGCTCGGCCCGCGTGGTCCCATTGACAACGTTGACGACTATGGGATGCTCAGCCAGCTCTAACCAGTCAATGCTGTCCCGATCGGCCAGCGACGAGCTCGTCGAGACGACAGCCACGCGCTCTTCTTCAAAAAGCTGCGTGTGCACGAAGGATTCAGGCGACAGCCGGGTACGGGTAATCGCAACATCAAGTTCGGCCCGTTCCAGATGTGAAGCGACGTCATCCCTCCGCATGAGGATCACAGTGGCGCTGCTATTTCTCTCGAACTCGCTGATTACCTCCGTTGCCCAAGGCACAGGCAGGATCCATTGAAAGCCGAGACGAAGCTCCTGGTGCCCTTTTACCGACAGCACTGCCCGGTCAACATCGCTAAGTATGGCCAGAACCTTCGAGAGAAATACTTCCCCCGTAGGCGTCAGCCCCACCGAACGTGAATTACGGTCCAGTAACCGGGTACCGAGAACGGCCTCGAGTTGTTGAACAGTTCTTGTCAGAGCCGGTTGCGTGATAAGCAGGTCTTTGCTCGCTGCCGTGTACGAGCCTGACATCGCTACCGCGGCGAAAGCCCGCAGATGCCTGAGCTCCACGTCTGCATTGACATATTCCAATCCCATACCTGCCATTGTCGTTCCTGATCAGCAGTGCGACCTCACCCTAAGCCAGCACTGGAGGCGAACATCCGCTTTCGGCGTTGCTCCGCTCGGGCGGTGCAGTATCCGCGTAGGCGACTGCCGGGGATGATGGACAGTCCCGCGAGGGCTGCCGCAACTCCGGCGGCGCAAGAAAGGATCGAGTATGAGCCACTCCCCAATAGCAGGATGAGCGGTGCCGCGGTCGGGACCAGGGCGTTGGCGAGTGTGCTTGCCATGCAGAATACGGCCATGTCATGCCGGGCGTCTGCCAGATTGGTCACCCTACGCGTCCGCTGGCTGCTCCCCGTGCTTGCCGGCGCGGTGCTGCTTTGCAAGTGGGGACGCGTGCAGACGCTGCAGGCCGAGCGTGGGTCATGGTGCTGTCGTCGCGGGCGCACGGTGAGGGAAACGGATACACAACACTGCGGCAACTGCCGAGGAGCCCAGGACGATGATGCCGCCAAACAGCATGGCCTCCTGGAAGCCGTTGTGGATAAGGGGTGCCGCCAGCAAGGGACCGAGTATTTGGCCGATGCTGAAACCGACCGTAAGTAGCGCGACCGCATACGGCGTCTGCAGATGGTCGCCAATTGCCAGAGTCAAGGCACTGACGCCCATGAATGTGGCACCAAAGAGAGCGGCCGCCACCAAGGCGGCGACCGTTCCGTCAACCACTGCGGGAAGAGCGATGCCGATTGCCTGAACGAACAGTGAGATAGAGAGGAGAGCCGGACCGTTCCATTTACGTGCCAGCCAAACCCATAGTGCGCAGGACGGAATGGCTGTGACACCGACAATGGTCCACACACCGCTGCCAAGGTCGCCCACCGATCCGTACTGGACTGCGGCTACCAGGAAGGTGCCCGCAATGATGTAGCCAATGCCCTCGAGAACGTAACTGGCCCACAATGCGGCGAACCATTTTGCGGTTCCGGCCCCTTGCCGGGCTGCTGGTCGGGGTGCGCTCCGCCGCGCCACGGGCAGCCGCCATGCGGCGGCGGCGAGTGTCGCGGTCACAGCCGCGCTTATCCACCATGCAAACTGCCATGTGGAAGCGGCACGGACTATGGCAACAAAAATGCCCGTAAGTGCGATACCCACTCCAACGCCGCCGAATCCCCATCCGGCCAGATGGCGGGTGGTGATCGAAAGTCCGGATAGCATGGCCGAGACGGCGATGACGAAGACGAGGGCGCTTGCGGCACCGGCAAACAGCCGGAGAAGAAACCATGCAGCGTCCGAGGAGGTCGCTGGCATCAGCGCCAGCGACAGGACAAGACCGATCAGGCAAAGCCGCAGGGCGCTCTGGGATCGGACGAGGGACGGCAGAACGATTCCAAGGACGGCCCCGGCAAGGTATCCGATGTAGTTGGCGGTTGCCAGCCCCACACCGGCCTGTGACGTCAGGCCGGCCTGCGCTTCCATCAGCGGCAGGATGGGGGTGAAAACGAACCTGCCAATACCCATCGCGGCGGCGAGCGCTGCCGCCGCCTGCGCGACGAGTGGCCAGTGCGCAATTTGGGCGTTAGTTGCATCGGAAACAGGGGGACTGGCTTTCGAGTGTGGCACCTCTTCACGCTAGGCACAGGCGGCGTGGTTGAGAAATGCCCTTTGCTCACCATCAATGCGCCACCGGCATTGCCTACCGCACCATAACCTCCGTAGTGCCCGTTGCGGCTCTGAGTCATCGCCGGACGTCAACCAACTGTGTTCAAGCGAGGATGTCGGCGGATCCGATGAGGCGAGACGGGGTGGCGGACGGGCGTCCTGGCTTCCGCGGCATGCAGAGATACCATCCCCAACCGCGTGCTTGCTCCGAAATCCGGCGTGGCGGCACCGGCCCTGGTGCGTCGGCATGACCGGCGGCAGGGCGTCTATGCTCCCCATGCATTGATCATCGTCAACAGGCATTTCTCTCGTGTTTGTGACCTGCGTAACGTCGCTTTCCATCCGATCAGGACTTCCGGTGGATCCACCGGCTAATCCCCGTATAACGAAGGAGTTCTCTTGTTCGCACCTAGCAGGTCCCAACGCATGCTGGCGGCTGCATCGCTCGCGGGCATCATTGCTGTGACCGCCGCAGGCTGTTCCAACGGCACCTCGAATGGCACAGGCGGCGCGGCCAGCGCCTCGGGCGCAGACCGAAACGTCAACGTCATTGTGGTCTCCGGACCCCTCGACGACCCGTACTTCGGGGCGATCAAGCGTGGAACCGATGACGCCGCAAAGCAGGCCGGCGTCACCGCCCAATACCTGAGCCCGTCATCGTCGAAGGAAGGCTCCGGCCCCACGCTGGCACGACTCGTGCAAGACGCCATCAACAAGAAGCCTGATGCCCTGGTCGTCGCAAACTTCTTCCCCGATGCAGAGAATGCGGTGATCAAGCAGGCGACGGCAGCAGGCATACCCGTCATCCTCCAGAACACAGGAAACGACATATGGAAGGAACTCGGCGCCAAGTCCTACGTAGGGCTTGAGCCACGACCTGTGGGCGTCGAAGCCGCCAACCAGATGACGGCGAAGAACATCAAGAAGGTGCTCTGCGTCAATCCTGTCCCCGGAAACCCATTCCTCGAGCAGGCCTGCGAGGGCCTGACCGACGGAATGAAGAACGACGGCGGGGCTGCGACGACTATCTCAATCCCGTACTCCGATGTCACCAATCCGACTAAGGTCAAGCAGAGCATCCAGGGAGCACTCAAAGCTGACCCCAGCATCGAGGGAGTGTTCGTATTCGGTAGCGCCGTGGCCGAGAACGCGAAGCAGGCCGCAGCGGACTCCGGTATGAAGCTCGCTATCGGTACCGGCGATCTTTCGACACAGGTGCTGAAGGACATTCAGAGCGGAGATATCGCATTCGCCCTGGACTCCCAGCCGTATCTGCAGGGCTACTACCCCGTGCTCATGGCCGCCCAGTACGTGCGGTTCGGGATTATGCCGGCCGGCGAGATTGTCACCGGCCCCAATGTGGTCACCCAGGCCAACGTCGCCGACGTCCTGAAGATCAACCAGGAGACCAAGGGCATCCGGGGCGCTTCGTAAGCCCGCATGTCTCCGGGCGCGCCTTTGGAGCCGACCGGCACGAAGGCGCGCCGAACCACCAGCAATTCTCGAGAGGTTTTCACCATGTCCCTACAGTCATCCATGCGCAGCCACTTAACGAGGCCGCCTGTACCGAGCCCAGACCCGGGCGTCCCCCAGCGCGGGTCAGTCCTTGGACGCACCCTGCGCCGCCCAGAATTCGGCGCCCTTATCGGTGCCGTCGCCGTCTACGTATTCTTCATGATCACCGCTTCAAGCTCGGGGTTTGTCACGTTCGACGGCACCGCCAGCTGGTTCAACACAGCGGCGGAACTGGGGATCGTTGCCACACCGGTTGCACTGCTCCTCATTTCCGGCGAATTCGACCTCTCCATCGGTGCCACAGTTGGTGCCGCTTCCATGATCGTCGCCGTCGGCAGCGGCACCTACGGCCTGCCGCAGTGGGTCTCCATCGCACTGGCCGTGACTTTCAGCCTTCTTGTCGGTTTTGTCAACGGATTCGCCGTCACCAGGACCAAGTTGCCGTCCTTCATCGTCACCCTCGGGAGCCAACTCGTGATCGGCGGAGCGGCTTTGGGTTTTGCCCGTGCCTTGGCCGGCACGACCGCTGTCTCCCTCGTCGCCGAACCGAGTACCCAGGCGGTGTTCGGCTCGAAGATCGGGCCTTTCCAGTCGACGTTCATCTGGTGGATAGCCCTCACTCTCCTGGCCGCGTGGCTCCTCACCCGGACACGCTTCGGCAACTGGATCTACGCAGCCGGCGGGTCGCTGGAGGTCTCCCGGGAAGCCGGTGTCCCCATTACCCGGGTCAAGATCACCCTGTTTATGGCAACCTCCCTTGGAGCTGCCCTCGTGGGCATCATGCAGACCATCGCCTTCAACGGCGGAGACGTCACGCGGGGCCGGTCGTTCATCTTCGACGCTGTCATCGCGGCCGTCATCGGCGGTGTTCTGCTTCAGGGCGGTTACGGCTCGATGGTTGGCGTGTTCCTGGGCGTGGCAACGTACGGGATTGTCAATATCGGCATCTTCTACACGGGCTGGAACACCGACTACGCACAGTTGTTCCTCGGCGGGCTGCTGTTGATCGCGGTCATCGCCAATAACTATTTCCGCAAGCTCGCACTTACAAGCAGGTAACACCAATGACTCAAATAATTCGCAACATCAAGGACTCCGTAGCATCGGAGAAGCCCCTCATTGAACTCCGCAAGGTCACCAAGCGCTTCACCGGCGTCACAGCCGTCGCCGATGTCTCCCTCACCGTCGAGCGAGGAAAAGTCCTGTGCATCCTCGGCCACAACGGGGCCGGCAAGTCGACCCTCATCAAGATCCTCTCCGGCGTCCACCCGCCAACCGAAGGGGAGATGCTCATGGACGGCGCATCCGTCCAGCTGGAGAGCCCCCGGGACGCCTTGTCCCGCGGGATCGCCACGGTCCACCAGGGCGCAGGGACCATCCCCCTGATGAGCGTGGCACGCAACTTCTTCCTCGGATCTGAACCGACCAAGGGGTGGGGCCCGTTCCGCCGCATCAATTCCGCTTTGGCGGCCAGGGTTGCACTGAACGAGATCTCCAGCCTCGGTATCCGCCGCGTTGCGGACGCCAACCAACTGGTCGGTACCATGTCAGGCGGCGAACGCCAGGCACTGGTCATCGCCCGCGCCATGCATTTCGGCGCCAACGTCCTCATCCTCGACGAACCGACTTCCGCCTTGGGCGTGCGTGAATCCGAGACCGTACTGCGGGCGGTCGAAAGCGCCCGGAACCGGGGGGTCGGGGTCGTCCTCATCACCCACCAGGCCCACCACGCGCTCCGGGTCGGTGACCAATTCGCCGTTATCGCGCACGGACGGCTCGTTGCTTCCTTCTCCCGTGGGGAGAAGGAAGCGGCTGAAGTCATCGATCTGATGGCCGGCGGCGCGTCCATGCAGCAGCTGGAATCCGAACAGGAAGCATGATGGACCACTCGACCGCGCTGCTGGGGCCGGCGTCCTCGGTGTCAGGTTTCACAGCGCCCGGATACGAGGGCGTACGGGAGGCCTTTGAAGCCAACATGAGCATCGGCGAAGAATTCGGAGGAGCCCTTGCGGTCCACCGTTACGGTGTCCCTGTCGTGGACCTTACCGGCGGAGTCCAGGACAGCACCGGGACACCATACCGGGAAGATGCCCTCCATGTAGGCTATTCTGTCACCAAGGGAGTCGTCGGCCTGGTCCTGGCTGAGCTCGTTCACAATGGTGAACTGGACATCGAAGCGCCAGTCGCAGCGTATTGGCCCGAGTTCGCTGCCGGCGGTAAAGCCGGCATCACCGTCGCAGAACTCTCCTCACACCAAGCTGGACTGACCGCATTCGCCGAGCCGATCAATGCCGCAGACTTGGTCAACTGGGACGAATGCGTACGCCGCCTCGCGGCCCAGTCACCGGCATGGCCGCTGGGAACCGGCCACGGCTACCACGCCCTGACCTTCGGGTACCTTGTCGGTGAGGTGATCCGGCGAGCCACCGGGCGCACTGTCGGGCAGCTCCTCAGAGACCGCTTCGACCCCAAAGGCGACCTTCAGGCCTGGATCGGTCTGCCGGCGGAACATTCCAGCAGGGTCGTCCTCTACCGCAAGGCAGAACCCACCCCCGGCGTCGGCGCCCTGGCGCAGGCCCACGCTTCAACCGTAGGCACCCACACCTACAACACCTTCCATAATCCGGAAATCACAGTCTCCACCTTCAACGATCCTGACATTTGGGCAGCAGAAGTCCCTGGAGGCAACGGCATCTTCGACGCCCGCTCCCTCTCACGACTGTATTCGTCGGTTGTGGACGGCCCCCTCCGCTCGATTTCTTCCGCCACGGTCGATGAGTTCCGCCGCCAGCGCGTGAACGGAGCCGACTTTGTACTCACCGACCAGCCCACCCGTTTCGGGACGGTATTCGCGCTTTCCAGCCCCCGCCAACCGATGCTCGGTCCGGGATCGATGGGACACGACGGCATGGGCGGGCATGCCGCCTTTGCCCATCCCGAATCGGGGATCACCTTCGCCTACCTCAGCACCCGTGCCATCGCTGACCCCATGCCCCACCCTCGACTGTGGCGGCTCATCTCCGCCGTCGAAGCAGCCATTCGCTAGCAAGACTGCAAGTCGGCCTACCGCAGCACCGGAAAAGGAGAACTTGTGCCCCTCGTACTCATCGACCTCGTCCGCGGCAGAACGCCAGAGGAAGTCCGAACCCTACTGAACGTTGTCCACCGCGCAATGGTGAAGGCCTTCGACGTACCAGAGACAGACCGGTACCAGATCCTGACCCAGCACGAACCATACGAACTCGTCCTCGAAGACACGGGCCTGGGCATCACCAGATCAGAAGCCCGGCTGGTGATCCGCTTCCTCAGTCGGGAAAGACCCCCGGAAGCGAAAGCTGAACTGTTCCGGCTCCTGGCCGCCAGCCTTGAGTCGGAGTGCGGAATACGCAGCGCGGACGTCGTAGTCGCCATTGCAGAGAACGGCCCCTCCGACTGGTCCTTCGGGATGGGCGAAGCCCAATTCCTGACTGGGCCTCTCTGATTCCCCGCTAGGAACCTCGTTTCATTCCATCCGGCAGGAACGCACACCGTCCGGCGTCATCAGGACACCACCTTCCATCGACAGAAAGGAGAAGAAGCTTCAATGACTCTTCAAACCCGCCTGACCCATCGGCTCAATGTGAAACATCCCATCGTCCTCGCCCCGATGGACCTCGCCGCCAATGCCCGACTCGCAAACGCGGTCGCCGCCGCTGGAGGGCTGGGACTGCTGGGAGGAGGCTACGGAGACCTCCCATGGCTCCAGTCCGAGCTTCCACAACTGGACCGTACCCCTGGCCGTCGCATCGGCGTCGGATTCATCACGTGGTCCCTCGCCCGGCACCCGGCACTCCTCGATGAAGTACTCAAGTACTCCCCCGAGGCGGTCTTTCTTTCCTTCGGCGATCCCACCCCGTTCGCCAGGAAAATCAAAGACAGCGGCGCCGCCCTCATCTGCCAGGTCGGGAGTGTCGAGCACGCGAAACGCGCTCTCGACGCAGGCGCCGACATCCTCTCGGCGCAAGGCACCGAAGGAGGCGGCCATGCTCTCGGGACACGCTCGACTCTCACGTTGGTCCCGGAACTCGCCGATCTGATTCGGGGAGCCGGCTCCCCCGCCCTCCTGCTCGCAGGCGGCGGCATCGCCGACGCGCGCGGCCTAGCGGCCGCCCTTGCCTTGGGCGCCGATGGCGCACTCGTCGGGACCCGCTTCTGGGCGAGTACCGAAGCTGCCGCCTCCCGAGCTGCCCAGGAACTGGTCTTGCGGATCGACGGTGACAGCACCGTGCGGCAAACCCTGTACGACACGGTTCGGGAGAAACACTGGCCAGAGGATTACAACGGGAGGGTTTTACTCAACGACTTCCTCCACCGCTGGCTTGACCACCCGGAGGAATTCATCGGCCGCCTAAGCCGCCTGCGAGATGAATACCATGCCGCCGCCCAGAACGATGACCTGTCCGTCGTGAACGTCATCGTTGGGGAAGCCATCGGGATGATCCACTCCATCCAGACAGTCCGGGACATCGTCGAATCCATGTCTGAGGGCGCCGCCCATCTCCTCAACAGTCACTTCAGCCTGCTGCCCACACCCTCACACTGACGAAAGAGCAACAACATGACCACCACCATCCCGCACTACATCGGCGGCGAACAACGTACTGACAGTGTTCGGCACCAACCCGTCTTCAACCCGGCAACCGGCACGTCAGACAAGGTCGTCGGTCTGGCCACCGCAGCCGAAGTGGCAGCAGCCGTCGACATAGCAGCGAATGCACAGCGCGAATGGCGCCGGACAAGCCTCACGAAGCGGGCCGATATCTTTTTCCGGCTCCGCCAGCTGATCGATTCCCACAAAGAAGACCTCGCGCAGATCGTGACCGCCGAGCACGGCAAAGTCCTCGGCGACTCTCTCGGGGAGATCAGCCGGGGACTTGAGAACGTAGAATTCGCTGCAGGCCTGGGTCACCTGCTGAAAGGCGAGTACTCGGAGCAGGTGTCGAGAGGAATAGACGTACATCAGGTCCTCCAGCCCGTCGGCGTCGTCGCCTGCATTACGCCCTTCAACTTCCCCGTGATGGTGCCCCTCTGGATGACGGCCGCGGCGATCGCCTGCGGCAACGCCGTCATCCTAAAGCCCAGCGAACGCGACCCCTCCGCCGCGGTCTTCCTTGCCGAGCTCTTCACCAAGGCAGGACTGCCACCCGGGGTCCTCAACGTCGTCCACGGCGACGTGGAGTCGGTGGACGCCCTACTGGAACACCCCGGTGTGGGGGCGGTGAGCTTCGTCGGCTCGACCCCGGTGGCTAAAAGCGTCTATGAAAAAGCAGCCCGGGAAGGAAAACGAGTGCAGGCCCTCGGCGGCGCGAAGAACCACATGGTTGTCCTGCCGGATGCGGACCTCGACGCTGCCGCCGACGCTGCAGTGTCCGCAGCCTACGGCTCCGCCGGTGAGCGGTGCATGGCTATCAGTGTCCTGGTCCCCGTTGGCGACATTGCGGATGACCTCGTCGCCCGGATCCGTGAGCGCCTGGAGCGGATGACCATCGGGCCGGGGACGGACCAAAAGTCGGAAATGGGTCCTCTCATCACCCGGGAAACACGTGACCGCGTGGCCAGCTATGTCGAAGGCGCCAGCGCAGATGGCGCAACCGTCGTCGTAGACGGCCGAGAACGCCAGTTCCCATCGGGGGGATATTTCATCGGTGCCAGCCTCATCGACCATGTGCGGCCGGGAATGGCTGTGTACGACGAGGAAATTTTCGGCCCTGTCCTCTCGGTCATGCGCGCTGACTCTTACGACGAAGCCATCAAGGCCATCAACGACAACCCATACGGCAACGGGGCTGCAATTTTCACCCGGGACGGGCGCGCCGCCCGCGAGTTCGAGTTCGACATTGAGGCGGGCATGGTGGGCGTGAACGTCCCGGTCCCCGTGCCCGTCGGTCATTACTCATTCGGAGGCTGGAAGGATTCCCTATTTGGCGACGCGCACATCTATGGGCCCGAAAGCATCCAATTCTACACGCGCAGCAAAATCGTGACATCCCGCTGGCCGCTGCCGTCTGAAAGCCAGATCAACCTGGGCTTCCCCTCGAACAGCTGACCCCACAGCGACAACGGTGATAGCGGATGGAGAAAGGCTCCATCCGCTATCACCATGTCAAAGTCAGCTTGCGTGGTCGCCATTCGGACGTTGATGAGGAGCATCGGAATTGGAAAAAGTAGTTATCGAGGTCGGTACCAGGGCGGAACTCGACGCAGCGCTGAATGAGGCGCAGGCGGCACTCATGGCCGCCGCCATCACAAAAAGAATGGGAATCAGGGTTGCAAGACTCAGCGCTGGCCGCTATCTCGCCGTCCTGAGCGACGCGGTCCCTTACGGGACAACGCAGGAAGGCTGGAGCTGAAGGGCAGGGCCACACCTGTTGCGTACTCCCCGACTCGTCCGATACCCGAAACCGCGGTCGGCCCAATCAGCTGCCCGGAGAGAACCCCAGACCGCCCCAATTGACCGCTGGCCCAACTTGACAATACGAAAGGGGCCCAGTGTCGGGAAGGGACCTCCGATTCAAATTGCTTCGTGGGCTGCCGGGCGGACTGTAGGCGGCGCGGCAGAGCCGCATTTGAAGCTGTAGAGATATGTGGCTAAGACCGAGTTCCGCCCTGCCAGCGGTTGGCCATTGTCGGCGGCCCCGTGTCGGGGCGCGAGCAGCGACGTCGCCGCGGCAAATGGTGGCGGCCGCGCCCCGCCCCTCTGGCCTTGCGCTGATGCCTTTATCGAGCAGTGCGGAATGGTCTGCGGCCCTGGGCTCGGCTGCAACACTGGACTTATCTACTATCGGCCGGCGACGAAGGCGGTCCGGCCCGCAGTGAGCTCCAAAAGTTTCGTCACGTTTCAGCGAACAAGCATCGTGGACGTGCACGCCCGTTCTGTCGTCGCGTGCGCAATTGACGGGGAAACCGGAGACATTCAGGCGCCGGCTCACCCCTGAATTCGAGGACTCGCTTCGATCCGGTCGTTGCCGGGCTTGGTGAAATCTGTCTACGAGGCCAGTCCCACGGGGCGACTGGGACCGCTACACGGGCCGGACCATCGGCGCCTACTCTTGGTCTGGGTCCTGTCCGAACATTCCTCCGGCCAGTCACGGTCCCAGGCGCGATCACCAAAACAGGCAACGGACATGATGCAGGCTGTTGGCCGAGACCGCCTGACAACACCGAAGCCCGCGGCGGAGCCTGCTTGAGTGGACTCCGCCGCGGGTAATTTGCTACTTTGCGGCCAGCAGCTCTTGGAAATCGCGGTCGGGGTTGTTCCGCACGTGCGTGGGTGCATCGTAAACGAGCGTAGCGCCTTGCCCCTGCTTGTATTCGGGCCAAGACACCTTCGACAGCTTGCCGGGATCTCCGTAGTGAAGGAAGCTGATCAACCCGCTGGATGATTCATCGGCGATCCGCTCAGCATTGCGCCTGTCCCCGGCGAAGACGTAGGCCACCTTGTCGATGTTATTGAGCACGAGGGGCAGGTCCCCGCCCGTGTGGTGGGCGGTTACGCCTCCGAAGATGGGGAGGTTCCATGCATACTCGCTGACGTTGACGGGAGCGCCGCCCTCTGCTGCTTGGGCAGCCTTGGCATCGGCGACTTGCAATCGAGTCGCAGAGAAAGAGTTGGCACCGCCGTCAACGTAAAGCAGGTCAAACAGGTCATGGGTGGGAAAGCCCTTCCTGAAGGCCTTGACGATGTCGTCTGTCTTCGAGCCATATTTCTGCTTCAAGAGTTCCTGCACGCGGGCCGCCGAGACGTTCGGACGGTACGCATCGTCCAGAGGGTTAGTTGCGCTCGGAATTGCAAGCTTAAAATGATTGCTGGCGAACTCTCCCAAGGTAGAGCTGACGATAAGCGGTATCTTCGTAGCAAGCGGCGAAAACTTCCCGTCCTTGATCACAGGTGCCGGGTAGAAGTCAGGGTCGATCTCTGAGCTGGCGCTGAATTTCGCGGCGTTGGCAGCCGTCAGCCGTTTGTCATACCGAATGGTAGCCAGTTCGGCGACCCGACTGCCGTCGAGGCCAAGGTTCGCCAGGAACGACGCTGCCTGGGTTTGAGCAGTCGCGGGCTGACGGCTGGGCACTGCGGCCGAGCTATGGATAACCGACTTCTGGAACAGCCCTTACGCCATAGGCGAACCAAACAGGCTCAGCACCTTGCCTCCACCACCGGACTGTCCCATTATGGTGACATTGTTTGGGTCACCGCCGAAGTTTTCCGCGTTCGCCTTGACCCACTGCAGGGCCTTGATCAAATCCAACATGCCGAGGTTCCCCGAGTGCTTGTATTGAGCGCCGTACGCGGAAAGATCCATAAACCGGAGGACGTTCAGACGGTGGTTAACACTGACGAAGACCGCATCTCCTTTTGAGGAAATGCCTTTACCCTCGTAGTAAGGGAGCTCGTTGGAGGCCCCGCTCGTGTAACCGCCTCCATGGATGAACAGCACGATTGGCTTTTTCGCTGTGGGCTCCAGTGATTGGGTCCACACGTTCGCGAAGAGACAATCCTCGGAAGGCACCAGGTCATTGGCCGACGGACTCATGAACTCGAATTGGCTGACCTTGGTTGCCCCGTTGGGACAGACAGCACCGTAAGACAAGGTGCTCTTGACTCCACTCCAGTGCGTGGGATCTTGCGGCTCTTCGAAACGGGCCGCCTGGGCATAAGGGATGCCCTTAAATGTATAAACGCCTCGGTCCCTATAGCCGTAGATCTGCCCCGCTGTCGTGTTCGCGATGGCTGGCTGGGTAATTTCGTTATTGGGGCGTGATTCATTCTGGTCGGGATTGGCGGCGAATGTAGGGATGACTGCGGACACACCCAACATTAGGCTTGCTGCTGTTGCGGTAACGAAAGCGAGGCCGCGAGGCTTCTTCATTGACGCTCCTGTTTCGATTCGGGTTTATGATCGTGCGGCGAACAAACCCCTGACCATGCTGTGGGAACCTCAGCATGATCAGGCCGCACATAATGCGAGCTTTGGATTCAAAGCGCGAAGGTGATGGCACGTACGCGTCCCCGGTCCCGATGCTAGGTGCTTTATCGGTTCGAACCGTCCTTGTACGAGCTGCCATAAAAGCTTGCTCGCATCTGACGGCTCATGTCGTCAGCGTTAGCAGGGAAATGGTGAAAACAGTCCTTCTGGCGAACATCGACAGCCTCAAAGGTAAGGTCCAGATAGGAGGAGGGTAATGCGCTGGAGTTGCGAGGCGATAAATTTGGTGTCGTAGTTTTCCGACAACAGGAGATGCAGATTGGAGCGGATCCAAAAAGGGTCAACCCTCTATTTGCCCATTTTGGAGATGCGTGAAGTGATCGTGGGCGAAGCCGTGCAGCGCAGAATCGTCGAGCTTGTGGACTCCAGCCGCACAAAGAGCTGGGCCAACACCAAAGTCATCCAGCCGCAGAATCCCGACAGGCTGATAACTGACTGGCTTCAGACGAAGGTTCTCCTCGGCAGGAGTCGTCCCGCAACTGCAGGCACTGCGGGAGCCTTCCGCCCCCTTCCCGAGGACAACTTGCTTTGAAGGAGTGGAAGGCATGCGTCATGAGCTGTTGGCTTGAGGCTAGGAACTATGCGGGATCGTATCGATGGGAGACCGCACAAGGGTATTGGCAAAACGGCACCCGGCGATTACGTTCATGAGTGGTGCAAGAGGAAGGTCTAGCTTCGCGTCGTACGTTCAAACGAAAAGGACGTATTTCAAGGCTGGCAACCAGCGTGCAGGAGTTCCGGCATGCTTGCCAGGAAGGCGAAGATCCTAACAAAGTACAACTAGCCGCTGGGAGAACCCGCGTTACCGATGTCCTTGCTGGCCCCCCACAGGATTTCGAAGAGGTTGCGCTGCATCTCTGCGTACTCCACGCTCTCGATCTTAAGAGCGAAGTTCTCATGCCTGGTTGAAAGCATGATCACCCTGTCAGCACCAATGAGCATGGTCATGTTGTACACATACGTGTCCGGAGCGTACCGGGCGTGCCGAAACTCCGCCGGGTTGCTGTCCCATCCCGCCACGGTGTCCTTTTCATGGGACCTCACAACCCGCAACCAGATCTTCCGCTTGCAGCGCTCACGCACATAGTCGTCGGTTGCCGCTTTACCGATCCCCATGTGCAGATCATCCATCGACATGATGCCGCTAAGGTCCGACCCCCATGTAAGAGTCTCGAAGAGGGCATGCCGCATACCCTCAACGCCCTCGAAATATGTGGTCCGGGGGAACGGGCGGGAGCGCTCCTGCAGTGCCTGCAACTGCGGCACGATCTTGTCCAAGAGAATTTTTGTCTGGAGCCAGTCAGTTATCAGCCTGTCGGGATTCTGCGGCTGGATGACTTTGGTGTTGGCCCGGCTCTTTATTCGGCTCGAGTCCACGAGCCGCACCATCCCGCGCTGGACCAGGGAGTTCACCAAGTCGTACGCCGTGGTCCTGTTGATGTTGGTCACCTTAGCGACTTCCGCCACTGTAGGTTCATGCATCTCCAAAATAGCGAGGTACAGGTTAGCCGCTTTCGGGTCCAACCCGATTTGCACAAGCTCTTCAATCATCTGAAGCTCCGGACTGTTGTCGAAATACTACGACACTAACGTTACTCGGCTTTAACGTTTTGTCGTTGTCTGCGAAGCCTCAATTGCCTACGGTTAAAGCATCGATGGCCCACGACCGCAGTAACAACAACCTCCCACCCGAGACATAGTGACGCGAATCGCCGTCACTAGATGACTGATCACTGCCTTATGCATCAACGACGACATCGAGGCCGGACGGTACGAATGGGTCCCGGCAGGGCAACGCGTCGATGTGATGCCCATGGGAGTCCCCCACCAGAAACGCTTGACCTAGACAGAATGCGAGTTGTTCCAATGAGCCAACTGAAACAAGGACGACGCGGCACGTTATCGCCAACGATGCGAAAAGTTGTCTTGGTTGCCACCACCGGAGCGATGATCGAGTGGTACGACTTCTTTATTTACGCGACTGCCGCAGCGCTTGTTTTCCCTGCATTGTTCTTCCCGGCCGACATGCCGGTTTATGTCGGGGTGATTGCGTCCTTCAGTACGCTGGCCGTGGGCATGGTGGCACGGCCGTTCGGTGCCGCAATATTCGGCCACTTGGGCGACAAGTATGGCCGAAAAAAGGCCCTCGTCGTGGCCCTCCTGATGATGGGTGCAGCCTCGACGCTGATTGGCGTGCTACCCACCTACGCAGCCGCCGGCGTGCTGGCTCCCATCGCTTTGACAACGCTCCGCATGTTCCAGGGACTGGCGGTGGGCGGACAATGGGGCGGCGCTATCCTGCTCATCACAGAAAACGCCCCGTCACATCGCAAGGGGTACTACGGAGGCTTCGCCCAGGCGGGCGTCCCGGCCGGAGTTGTCGCCTCAAATGCCGCGTTCCTTCTCGTGGCAGCACTGATGCCGCACGAAGCCTTCATGTCCTGGGGCTGGCGCGTTCCGTTCCTACTGAGCGTTGTGATGATCGCCGTCGGCGTCTACGCCCAGGCCAGGCTGGAAGAATCCCCGGCGTTTGCACAGCTGCAGTCAACGGCAACGAAGCCGACCCGCTCCCCCGCCCTGCAGGTCCTGCGTTCCAACCCGAAGCAGATCCTTCTTGGCGGAGCCGCCTTCGCCGCCTACATCGGCTATTTCTACGTGCTGGTCTCCTACGTGGTCCAGTACGCTACGGCGGTGCTGCACGTGGCTCAGACAACCGTGCTGGCTGGTGTCCTGGCCGGTGCTGCACTCCAGATTTTTTCAATCATGATCGCGGCACGGCTTTCGGACCGCTTCGGCAGGCGCAAAGTCTTCGCTGTCGGTGTCGCTCTGCTGGCCCTGTGGGCTTTCCCCTGCTTCCTCCTGATTGATACAGGGTCGGCTTTCGGCATCTTTACAGCGCTGATCGTCGGCCAGATTTTCATGGGAGTCCCCTACGGCCCCCAGGCAGCCCTGTTTGCCGAAATGTTCAAAGTCGGGGTGCGGTACTCCGGGGCATCCCTGGCCTACCAGGCGGGAGCCATCATCGGGGGGGCATTCGCCCCCGTCATCGCCACGGCACTCTTCGCCGCGACGAAAACATCCATGTCGGTCTCCGCCTACCTGTTCGCCCTGTCACTGATTTCCCTGATCGCAATTCTCCTGATCAAGGAGACCCTCGGATCCGATGTGGACGCACCAGCGGAACCCGCCACCGACGATCCGCGGGCAACGTCTGCAGTCGTCGAGTCGTAGAGCGGACTAACAAACTCACAGCCGAACCGGCGGCGGATCCCACGGTCTCCGCATCGGGTCCGACAGAAATCCATCCTCCCCTTCCCGAAAGGATTGTTCACATGAGTAAGACCCACGTAGTTGCGGGGGCACACCTGGCTCCCGTATTTCTGGATGCGGCAGCCACGACACAAAAGGCAATTGGCGCGATAGCCGAGGCAGCCAAGGCCGGGGCGGAACTGGTGGCTTTCCCCGAATCATTCATCCCGGGCTTCCCCGTCTGGGCAGCCCTGTCAGCGCCCATCTACAACCACGAATTTTTCCGCCGCTTCGTGGACTCCTCGGTCGCCATCGACGGACCCGAAATCCAGGCGATCCGCAGTGCTGCCCGCAGGCACGGTATCGCCGTGTCCGTGGGGATCAGCGAGAAAAACCCGTCAAGTGTCGGCAGCATCTGGAACTCCAACGTCCTGATTGGGCCCGACGGGACGATCCTCAACCATCATCGCAAGCTTGTGCCAACCTTCTACGAAAAATTGGTCTGGACCCCCGGAGATGGCCATGGGCTGACCGTCGCGGATACGCAGGTGGGCCGGGTGGGCACCCTGATTTGCGGCGAGAACACCAACCCTCTGGCCCGCTACACGCTGATGGCGCAGGCCGAAGAAATGCACATCTCCACCTATCCACCGCTGTGGCCCACCCGGGACCCTGCCGACGGCGGAAAACCCTATGACTTGGAAGCCGCCATCCGCGTCCGCGCCGGCGCCCATTCCTTCGAAGCCAAAGTGTTCAACCTTGTCGTCTCCTCTGTTCTCGACAGCAGCACACGAAAGGCCCTGAGCGTGCTCGGCGAAAATGCCATGCGGGTTCTCGAGAGCACCGCCCGGGGGGTCACCCTCGTCATCGACCCCTTCGCCGATGTCATAAGTGACGTTCTCCGCGACGACGAAGGACTCCTTTACCAGGAAATCGACTTGGACCAGTGCATCGAACCAAAGCAGTTCCACGACGCCAGCGGCTACTATAACCGCTTCGACATTTTCGATCTGAAAGTTGACCGCAGCCGCATCAAACCCATTACCTTTACCGAATTTGCCGCCTCTGCAGACAACTCCGAAACAGTCCCTCACAATAAATTCGAAAGCGCAACAAGCCGATGACGGGAGGACCAGCATTGGCCGGCACTCGACCTGGGACCAGTAGCTGGCGGATCGGGGCGGCCGGCTTCCTGCTCATGGTGGGTGTTGGAAGCATGTACGGCATGAGCGCACTGCAGGCCGAACTACCGCGGCTGCTCGGCGCTAGCGCGGCATGGTCTTTGGCACCGTTTGGTGCGGCATCACTCGGCCTCGCCGTCGGCACGGGACTGGGCGCCAAAATTCTCTCACCCTTGGGTCCGCGCCTGGCAGCCACGCTCGGAACCCTGGCCTGGGGTTTCGGCATGGCGGCTTCAGGCCTCGCCGTTGCGAACGGATCCCTCGCAGCAGCAGCTGCCGGCTTCGTCTTCGGGGGCGCCGGAGTGGGCCTGGCCTACCTGACCATTGTTGCCACCGTTGGGCCGAGCTTTCCGACCCGCCCACTGATAGGAAGCGCTATTGGCCCGGTCGGCTTCATGATAGGAACCAGCCTGTTTTTCCTGGTGGCTATGGCGACGGGTTTTCACCAGCTTGGAGTTCGTGAGGTCGGGACTGTGCTGATCGCGGCCGGCCTCCTCATTTCCTGTGTCGCTGTCGCAGCCGGCCGAGGCATGCCCCGTTCGGCCACCAGCGGTGAAGGTCAACGTGCCCTGCCCGCTCAACAAACGTCGGCTGCTCCTGCCAGAAGGGCCCTGTCGGTTCTGCTGTTCGTCAATGCTCTGCCTGGCATGCTCCTCCTGGCAGTCGTGGTGCCCGTGGTCTCCAACACCCTTCAGCGAAGCAACGTGGCCGCTGAGGCGATCGTCGTCGCCACCGCCGTGGCCTTGTTCCTGGGCGGCCTGTTGGCTCCCGGCCTCCGCCGGAGGACTGGGGTGCGCAAGGCGTTTGTGATCCTGCTGCTGGTGCGGGGAGCACTTCTCCTGACCGTCCCCCTGATACCGGGAACGGCGGCAAACGTATTGCTTTTGGCCGCGGTGCTGTTCGGGCACGGAGCGGGGTTCAGTCTTCTCCCGGGGCTGATGAGGTCCCAGGATAGCCCGGCCCGCTTCCACGTGAACTACGGCCAGGTTCTTATCGCCTGGGGTGTCGCAGGTTTGGTCGGGGTGGGCCTGGCCGCAGTTAGCGTCAGCACAACCGGAGGTTACAGTGCAGGTCTGGCCATGTGCGGCGGCACTGTGCTGACGGCGGCCCTGCTGTTGGCCATCTTCGGAGCCGACCTGCCCGCGCTGCGGGAAACCTGACCCACTATTTTATCCATCTCGGCACCCGGACGTCCGGGGGATGGAGCCACTCGTCCGGGGAGCCGCGGTACCCCGCTTCTTCCCCGGACCGGCTTCTACACGCTTCTCGCTGACACGGTCTCGTTATGCGGGACGTCCCCTGTCACCGTCTTTTGACGGACAATCGGGGCGGACTGCAGGTCCAAGCCTGAGAAGAGGGTCCGCTTCACGGCCCCAAGTGCGGTTTGGATGGCACCGGCGATGATCGCCCGCTCGCTGGACGCGGATGTCCGCAGTCGAGCCTCCACGGGATGGGGCTGCGCAAACAGTCGGCGACCCAGAGCATCGACGAGCAAATGGTCAAGCGTTCCGAGAACGCCACCGATAACGATCTCCTGGGGAGCCAAAATCCATGCCAGCGTCTGAAGGCCAGGAGCCATACCGGCCGCGAGAGAATCAATCTCCGCCAACGCCATGGCATCACCCTCGCGGGAAAGTCGGATAATCTCATGGGCTTCCTGCGACCGGGGATGGTCCGGATGAACCAGTCCGCTCAGCACGTGGTCCTGCACTGCCTCGAAGTTCAGTGCCGGCGCCCACACAATCTCACCCGCCGCACCGTCAGCACCACGGTAGAGCTGCCCGTTGATCACGATACCGAGACCGATGCGCACACCGTCCGCACGGACCCAGATGAAGTTAGCGTCAGGATCTTCACCGGCCAGGGCAACCTCGCCCAGAGCAGCGAGGTTTGAGTCGTTCTCGACCTGCACGGGGCAGTCGAAGCCTTCTTCGAGGCGCGACCTCAGTGGAAAGTCGGACCAATCCAGGAAGGTCGCTGGCAGGTCGATGGTGCCGTTGTCCCTGACAATGCCGGGCGTCGCCACTGCGACCGCCAGGACGTGCCCGCGCTCCACAGCTGCTTCCGTCAAGAGCAGGTCAACTTCGTTAAACAAGTGCGCGATCCGGTCTTCACGGCTCAGTGCATTACTTAGGTCGGAGCGCCGCTCTGATACCGGCGAGCCGGACAGATCGGCGAGCTGGGCAATCATATACCCAAAGTCCAGCTGGACCGCCGCGACGTAGCCGGCCTGCCAATTAAAGGAAAGGGACCGGGCCGGACGCCCCGCCCCGCGTTTCGAGGACGCAGTGGGGACCGTGTCATCGATCCAACCTTGGGCTGCCAGATCGTTGATGATCACCTCCAGCGTGCGCCGCGACAGGCCGGTGAGACTCTGTAGGGGCCCGGTAGCTATCGGACCGTTGTCATAAACCGCCCTGAGGGTAGAGGCAATGTTCAGTCGGCGCATAGCGCTTGGATCTACCGGCCCCATGAAGCTCCTTCTGGCACCCGGACATCCCGAATGGGATGCCGGCTCTCCTATCGAATAAATAAAAACATGATACTTTCCAAAATTATTTCGGGAACCACTGGCTATTATGCGAAGAGTCTGCACATAATTGAGGGCATCCCCCTCCAAACGTTTACCGAGGAGTCATCTTGAAGACATTTCAAACCCGCCGCCGGTGGGTGGCATGCGCGGTCGCACTCAGTGTCGCAGCCTCCGTCGCCCTCACCAGCTGCGCAAGCAACGACGCGAGCAGCTCCGGGGAGTCGGGCGGCGCTGCGGGCAATTCCCCCCTGCCT
This sequence comes from Paenarthrobacter sp. NPDC089307, assembly GCF_040685055.1. Lineage (NCBI taxonomy): Bacteria > Bacillati > Actinomycetota > Actinomycetes > Micrococcales > Micrococcaceae > Paenarthrobacter > Paenarthrobacter sp. NPDC089307. The sequence continues at coordinate 134,214 of NZ_JBFBHE010000008.1, read as the reverse complement.
AAAGAGCTCGTTGATGCCGCCGTAGCCAAGGCGAAGGCCATCGCCGGACAGGAAAAGCTGGGCGATTCGCTCTCCATAGTCGGGATCGCCGGCGGTGAAGAAGGCGGCTCCCTGGAGCAGGCAATGGCGCCGTTCACGACCGCCACAGGTACCAAGATCAAGTACACCGGAACCGGGGACCAAGCCAAGGTCGTCCAATCTGCCGTCGAGGGCGGGAACCTTCCCGATCTTGTCGACGGCCAGGGCGCGGGACAGATGCTCGAGTACGCCAAGCAGGGTAAGCTCCTCCCGCTCAATGACGTCGTCGGCGATGAGCTGAATAACTACAACAAGGGCCTGACTGACTTCGCATCGGTGGGCGGCAAGGTTTACGGGCTCTGGGGCGAGACGGACAGCTTCGCCATCTGGTACGACCCGCAGACCTACAAGGGTCCCAAGGATCCTGCGAGCTGGGCGGAGCTACAGTCCTGGGTTGACGACAATCCGTCAGCCGGTTCCGCACCGGCCCCCTGGTGCATGACCCTGGAGGCCGGCACGAGGACCGGATTCCCCGCCCAGGCCATCACCGAGAACATCTTCCTGAAGATGTGGGGTCCGGAAAAGATGAAGCAGTGGGCCAGCGGGGAATTGTCCTGGACATCACCAGAGGTGAAGGCCGCATTCGAGCGGTTCGGACAGATCGTGAAGTCGGACAAGACCGTCAACGGTGGCCCGTCCGCTGTGGTCTCAACGTCCTTCGCGAACTTTGCCGACGGCATGTACACCAAGCCCCAGCAGTGCCAGCTCTCCCTTTGGGGCAACTACATCGGCGGTCTAATCAAGGCCAACAACCCGTCCGTATCGTCCCCGGAAACGCTGGACTTCTTCAATGTCCCGGGCGATACCCCCGAAGCCAAATCCGCTGAGAACACCACCGGTCATCTGATGTACGCCTTCAAGGACAAGGACAACCCCACGACGAGGGCATTCCTCAAGTACTGGGCATCATCCGAGGCACAGTCCCTCATCGCTGCAAGCGGCCGGTGGACCGTGGCCAACTCCAAGGTCCCTTCCAGCGCCTACCCCAACCCCGCCTTGCGGAAGTCCGCGCAGCAGCTCCAGGACGCGAAGGTCCTCTCCCCCGGACCGGCAACCACGGCCAATTCGGCAACTATCGCTGCCTGGAACACCGCCGTCGTCAACTATATCCAGGACCCGGAAACCCTCGACAAGGGCCTCGCCAACGTCCAGGCAACCATCAAGTAAGAATCCCATGACATACGTTCCATTCCTCATCGGAACCGTTGCTCTGCCCGCTGCCGTGATCCTTCTCACGGCAGCGGGAGAGCGGGTCCTCATCCGGTTCCGTCATGACATCTCAGCCAAATTCCGGCCATGGCTGTGGCTCAGCCCTCTCATCATCGCCACCGGCGTCGTCGTCCTGTTCCCGATCTTCTACACCTTCGCGCTGTCGTTCAAAGGCCAGGATGGGACGGGATGGGTCGGTCTGGACAACTTTGCCTACGCGTTCGGCGAAGCCATGCGCCCGATCCTGCTGAACAACCTCGTCTGGCTGATCGCCCTGCCGCTCGGTGTCACTGCCGTCGCTGTTCTCCTCGCCGTCCTGATCGACCGCATCAGGTGGGAAGCACTCGCCCGCACCATCCTGGTGCTGCCGACTGCGGTGTCTCTTGTGGCGGGGGCTGTCACTTGGCGCAACCTGTACGCCTACGCTCCGCCAGGGCGCAATCAGCTCGGAATCTTCAACGCCATGCTTCAGGGCATCGGCCTGGACCCGGTGGCCTGGACCTCACGCGGGCCGGGACCCACTCAGTGGCTGAACAACGTGTCCCTGGTCGTCGTGGCCGTATGGGCCTTCCTCGGCATAGCGCTGCTGGTCCTCTCAGCAGCCGTAAAGTCCATCCCTGAGGAAATGGTGGAGGCAGCCCGCCTTGACGGTGCCACGGAGTGGAGCATCTTCGTCCACATAACCCTCCCGTCCCTGTGGCCCAGCATCCTCACCGTGATCACCACCCAGGCAATCTTCGCGATCAAAATCTTCGACATCGTCTACGTGATGACCAACGGCAACAACGCCACCAACGTGGTTGGCAACCAGATCTTCTCCAACCTTTTCAACCGTCCCAATGAGCTCGGACATGCGGCCGCCCTCGCCGTCGTTCTGCTGGCAGCGGCAGCGCCCATCATTTGGTTCAACATCCGCTCGGTGCGACAGCAAGGAGCCACATCATGACCACCGTCCTGCAGGCCACCCCGGTCGTCACGCCCCCGGAGCGCCGGCGTCCATTCCCGGCCAAACGCCGAATCGGCCGCATCGTTCTGAACGTCGTTGTCTTCCTGTTCTGCGTCGGCTGGTTCACTCCGATCGCGCAGCTGCTCGCTGCAGCGCTTAGGACGTCGCCGGATACCGCCGCCTCCGGGTGGTGGCAGATCTTCACCCACCCGCTGCTGACCGTCGAAAACTTCAGCGACGCCACGCAGATCATGGACCTGGGCACCACCATCCCTGCGACCCTGGCCTTCACCATCCCCGCCGTCGTGCTCACGGTTCTGCTCTCCGCCTACGGCGGCTACGCACTCGCCCGCTGGCGCTTCAAAGGGTCATGGGTTGTCTACTCATTGCTCGTGGCGCTCCTGGTTGTCCCGCCCCAGGTCACCCTGGCTCCTCTCGTCCAGCTGTTTCGCGATTTCGGCCTGATCGGCAACCCGGCCACTGTTTGGATCTGGGAGACGGGTTTTACGCTTCCGTTCGGCGTGTTCCTGCTCCGCGGTTATATGGCTTCGCTGCCCGAGGAACTCTTCGAAGCAGCGAGGATGGATGGTGCGAGCGAATTTCGGGTGTTCTTCACCGTTGCTTTGCCCCTCTGTGTGCCCATCCTCGCCTCGCTGGGCATCCTGCAATTCATGTGGACCTGGAACGACCTCCTGGTGCCACTGACATTCATCGGTGCCACCAGCTCAAGCGCGCCCGTGACCCTGCAGCTGTCCAACCTGGTCCAGGCGCAGTCCGGCGGAGCAATCAACATTCTCTCTGCAGGTTCCCTGATCGCCATCGCGATTCCGCTGCTCGTGATCGTGTCACTTCAACGCTACTTCGTAGCCGGTATCACCGGCGGAGCAGTAAAGGGCTAAGGCCGCGCCGGTGACGGCTGCCGACTGGCACCCCACCGGAGATTAAAGCTGACCCGCCGTTCGGCGTCCCGCCAGCACAGCACCCCGGCTGCCAGGTCCCCTGGGGCCTGCCTTTAGCTGGCAGAGGTCCCCGACAGGGTTTACCACCATGCGCCCGGCGTGCGGGCAGGACACTCAGACCCAGCCGGTTCCCAACTCTTCCGAAAGAAGACTTCCCATGACGCACGTATCCGGCATCGAAGCCGTCGTTTCCGCCAGCCCGGATGAACGGGCCCGAGACCTTGAATCGCTCATGACTGATGAAGAACGCTTTTCACTCATCGTCAGCCACATGAGCGCCGGGCTGCTGGACCTTCCCCGTGATGATGCCCGCATTCCGGAAAGCGCCCCCGTCGGTGCCGGCTACACACCCGGCATTCCCCGGCTTGGCATCCCCGAACTCGTCATGACGGACGCCAGCCTCGGCGTGACCAACCCAGGCTACCGGCCCGGCGACACTGCGACCGCGCTGCCCGCGGGGCTCGCACTCGGGTCCACCTTCAACCCTGCGCTGGCGCGCCGGGCCGGAAGGGTGCTCGCGCTCGAGTCACTCGCCCGGGGCTTCAATGTCATGCTCGCAGGGGGAATAAACCTCGCTCGGGACCCCCGCAACGGACGGAATTTCGAATACCTCAGCGAAGACCCGTACCTCAGTGCGGACCTCGCCGCCGAATCCATCAATGGCATACAGGCCGAGCACGTCATCTCCACCATCAAGCACTACTCCCTGAACTGCAATGAGACCAACTCACGCTGGATTGATGCCCGCATCGACCCGGCCGCCCACCGTGAATCAGACCTGCTCGCGTTCGAAATAGCGATTGAACGGTCCCGGCCCGGAGCCGTCATGACCAGCTACAACAAGGTCAACGGCGAGCATGGCGGCGGCAACAAAGAACTCATCGACCATGTCCTCAAGAACTGCTGGGGATACCAAGGGTGGGTCATGTCTGACTGGGGCGCTACCCCGACGTGGGAATACGCTCTCTCAGGCCTGGACCAGGAAGCCGGGATCCAGGTGGACAAGATGATCTGGGGAGCAGAGGCCTTCACCGACAACCTTCGCACGGCTTACGAGGACGGACTCTTCCCCAAGGAACGACTCTCCGACATGGTAAGGCGAATCCTTCGCTCCATTCTGGCCGTCGGCATCGAGCAGGCACTCACTACTAACGATGTGGACGTCGACATGACAGAACACAACGAGGTGGCCCTGGACATCGCACGACAGGGAATTGTGCTGCTAAGCAACGACGGGATTTTGCCGCTGTCGGTAGACACGGCGCCAACCATCGGCATCATCGGCGGGTACGCCCACATGGGCGTCATCAGCGGCACGGGATCCAGCGCCGTCGTTCCGCCCACCGGCTACGCGGCAAGCATCAACCTCGGCGGGTTCGGAATCATGGGTCGGAACCGCAACCTCTTCGTACTCCCGAACTCCCCACTGAACGAGCTGGGCAAACTGATTCCGGATGCAACCATCGAATACGACCCGGGCCTGAGCCCGGCAGAGGCAGCATCCCTGGCGGGCCGCTGCGACCTCGTCATTGTTTTCGGGGTCCGGGTCGACGGCCAGGGATACGACCTGATTGACCTCGACCTGCCCTGGGGGCAGAACGGCGTCATTGACGCCGTCGCCGAGGCCAACCCGAACACAGTCGTCGTGCTCGAAAGCGGGAACCCAGTCAGCATGCCGTGGAAGGACAGGGTCCGCGCTGTTGTCCAGGCCTGGTACCCCGGCCAGGCCGGAGGACAGGCCATCGCCGAAATTCTGACTGGACGTGTCAACCCCTCCGGGCGCCTGCCTATGACGTTTCCCGCGAGTATTCACGACGTGCCGCGGCCCGTCCTGCCAGGCCAGGGCACCCCCTGGGGAACCCCAACGACTATCGAATACGGCGAAGGCGCGGAAATCGGCTATCGGCGGTTCGCCAAGAAAGACCACGACCCGCTGTTCGCCTTCGGACATGGGCTGGCCTACACGAACTTCGAATACTCGGCCCTGGATGTTCACGGCGGCGGAACCGTCACAGCGACGTTCACGGTGACCAATACTGGGAACCGCGCAGGGTCTGATGTTCCTCAGCTCTACCTTATGGCGGCACCGGATGAGCCCCGCCAGCGGTTGCTCGGATACAGCCGGGTCTCCCTTGAGCCAGGCCAATCCGCACAGGTTCACATCGAAGCGGATCCCCGGCTCCTCGCCCGTTTCGACGCCGACGCGGGACAATGGAAAATCGCCGAAGGCCTGCACGCCATCGCCCTGGGACGATCAGCCGCGAACATCGTCGAAACTCAGACGGTCACGCTTCCGGGACGCCGCTTTGGAAGGTAACCGGCCACCGGACGTTATGATGCCGGGAATTCCAGCCCCTCCCCTGCGCCCATCCCAGGACGCCGTATCTCTCGACCTTGTGTTCATTGCCGCCAACGCGGACATGGAGTTCACGACAAGACTGCCCGCGGCCAGACACCACATCCAAAACCTCCTCGCAGCCTTTAGCCTCGCCCTGTGCCGGCAGGACGCTGTTCGGCTTGCAGACTTGATCAGGGGCGTCAGAATCAGCAACGGAAGCGCGCCCTCCACGGACCCGGCGCAGATCCTCGGCTGGTTCAACGCCAACCATCACCCCGCCGCTCAAACGATCCACAACCTCAGCGTCCAGTTCACAGATGGGGCAGTGCATTACTCCGGCTTTTATCAGGACTGGAACTCCGGGCCGCACTGGAACTGCACCGCGATCAGATCTTTCAGCGGAAGGCTCAAGGCCGGGCACCAGGTGTGGCGGTGGGAAGAACACTCCATGCACCTGCTGGCCCCTACAGCCCCGCCCAGCGACTACGGGCTGGAGGCCCTCCAGGTTCGACCGGCGGCAGAGATCAAAACGACAGCACCCGTGTAGGCCGTCGCCCTGCATTGGCGGCGACTCATCCAGGGATCCCGGACGTCACCCACCACCCGACTGGCTTGGCCACCCACTACTGAACGCAATAAGAACGCTAACCGCAAGGAGCCTCAGCCCATGAACGAAAAAACAGAAGGACACGCGATCGGCCCCCTCGACGGCCACCTGGTCGTGGACCTTAGCCGCGCCCTGGCCGGACCGCACGCCGGAATGATGCTTGCCGATCTTGGCGCCCGTGTCATCAAGGTCGAAAATCCCGGGTCCGGGGACGACACCCGGGGCTGGGGACCGCCGTTCGTTGGCCCGGCGGACAACCTGCAGGCCACGTACTTCCTTTCCTGCAACCGCAACAAGGAGTCAATCGCCCTGGACCTCAAAAGCGACGAGGGAAAAGCTGCACTCACCGCCTTGCTGGAACGCGCCGACATCGTCATCGAAAACTTCCGTCCTGGCGTCATGGACCGCCTGGGATTCTCCCCGGCTGCCATGCACAAACTCAATCCCCGGCTCATTGTCCTGTCCATCACCGGCTTTGGCCACGATGGCCCCGAGTCGCACCGGAGCGGCTACGACCAGATCCTCCAAGGCGAAGCCGGCCTAATGTCCCTGACCGGGTCCGGTCCTGACGATCCACAACGGGTCGGGGTACCCATCGCCGACCTACTGTCGGGGATGAACGGAGCCTTTGGCGTTCTTGCCGCCCTGGTTGAACGGGGACGCACTGGTAAAGGCCAGCTCGTGCGCACGTCGCTGCTTGCGTCTCTGATCTCGGTTCACGCGTTCCAAGGGACCCGGGCGACCGTCGCCGGCGAGGTGCCTCAGGCCCAAGGCAACCACCACCCTTCCATCGCCCCCTATGGCCTCTTCCGCTGCCGCGGAGGAAGCGTCCAGATCAGCGTCGGCAGCGAAAAGCTCTGGTCGGCTTTTGCCCGTGAGTTCGGTCTTGACTCCGGCGCACCCGAATTCGCAACGAACTCGGACCGGGTACAGAACCGGCAAAAAGTCATCGACGCCATAGAAGCCGTCTTCCAGAACTACGATGCCAGAGACCTCCTCGCAAAGCTCGAACAAGCCGGCATCCCCGCCGGAAAAGTCCGCACCCTGGATGAGGTCTACGCCTGGGAACAGGTAACCGCGCAGGGGCTGAAAATCGACGTGAACCATCCCCTGCTAGGCAAAATTACCCTCCCGGGGCCGCCTCTTCGGTTCTTCACCGGCGATGGCCAGACGGAGACCACGCCCACACATCACCTCGCGCCCCCGCTGCTCGACGCCGACGGGGACCGTATCAAGCAGTGGCTCGCAAACGAAGACCGGACCGCCGTCCACCTCGGGGAAAAGGTTCGCTGATGCCGACACGCCAACGGACCAAGCGGCTTTCGGCCACAGCTCTTCTATCCGTTGTACTGGACCCCGGTACCTTTATCCCGTGGGACACAGAACCTGAGCAGCTTCCCCACGGCGAGGACTACGCTCTCGATCTGGCCGCGGCGGCACAAAGGAGCAGCGAAGACGAATCCGTCATCACCGGCATGGGTGTAGTCCGCGGCCATCGAGTGGCGCTGATTATCAGCGAATTCGCGTTCCTGGCCGGATCGATCGGCCACGCCGCTGCCCAAAGGATCGTGCAAGCCGTTGAGCGCGCCACAGCTGAGGGCTTGCCCCTGCTCGCCGGCACGGCATCCGGCGGCACCCGGATGCAGGAAGGAACGACCGCGTTCCTCTCCATGGTGAAAATCAGTGGCGCGGTTCGGGCCCACCGCCAGGCCGGGCTCCCCTACTTGGTGTACCTGCGCCATCCGACCACGGGTGGGGTGATGGCATCGTGGGGATCCCTAGGGCATGTCAACATCGCAGAACCGCAGGCGCTCCTGGGCTTCCTGGGGCCGCGCGTCTATGAAGCTCTTCATGGCGAACCGTTCCCGGCGGGCGTCCAAACCGCCGAAAACCTGTTCGCGAAGGGCCTTATCGACGCGGTAGCCGAGCCCGCCGGGCTACCCGACCTGATCGACCGGGCTTTGAACATCCTCATGCCGCACCCTTCAGAACCGGTCACGGCTCCATATAGCACCGGCGTCCTGCCGTCCCGGGCCGATGCTTGGACGTCCGTTCGGATCTCACGGAATCCGCGCAGACCCGGCCTCCGGCATCTCCTCCGCTACGGCGCTGACGACGCCCTTCCACTAAACGGAACAGGCCAGGGAGAGAAAGACCCGGGGCTCCTTCTCGCCCTTGCCCGATTTGGCACCCAGTCCTGCGTCGTCCTGGGCCACGCACGGCCCCTGCAACCAGGCGGCAAAGAAATGGGCCCGGCTTCGCTTCGGGAAGCCAGACGAGGCATGCGGCTCGCCGAAGAACTCCGCCTACCACTACTGACCGTCATCGATACCGCAGGCGCGGAACTCTCCAAGGAATCAGAGGAAGGCGGACTGGCCGGCGAAATAGCCAGGTCCATCTACGAACTCATCGGGCTGCGCGCACCGTCCGTGTCGGTGCTTCTCGGCCAAGGCGCCGGTGGCGGTGCCCTGGCACTTCTCCCGGCCGACCGCACCATCGCGGCCGAGCACGCGTGGCTGTCTCCCCTACCCCCGGAAGGAGCCAGCGCCATTGTGCACCGAACGCCCGAGTTCGCTTCCGCCATGGCCGCATCCCAGGGCATCAACGTAGCCGGACTGCACGCGATTGGCCTCGTAGACCATATCGTCGACGAACGCGGTAGCGATCCCGACAGTGTGGGCGACTGCGCGCGGGAGCCCCGTGAATTCAGTCTCAGGCTCGCCCATGCCATCGAATACGAGCTGGGAAGCCTCTCGTCCCGGCCAGTAGAGCGACTTCTGGCAGAACGAATGAGAAAGTATCGTACACTCGGGCTCTGATTCGGGAGTTCGGGGCGATCAGGTTTAAGCCTGCAGGGTCAAGGAACGCAGCGCTGCCAGCCTGAGCGGGGGGACGGGTAGCTGGAAGTGCGGCCGGATCACCGTGTCCACTTTTCCAAACTGGCCCTTTTTTTGAAGGCCAGTATTCCCTTAGTGTGGATGGAGCCCACTCGAGCGTTTTACGCGTGTCCAGAAAGACCCCCATGAATTCAGCAGTTTGTGAATGTTCGTTTCTCCAGGTGGACGTATTTTCCTCCACCCCGTACCGCGGGAATCCCGTAGCTGTCATTCTGGAAGCGGCTAGTCTTGATGACGAACTGATGCAACGCATCGCGCGGTGGACGAATCTGTCTGAAACGACATTCCTGTTGCCCCCTACCACCACTGATGCGGACTACCGGGTGCGGATCTTCACCCCCGGCGGCGAACTATCGTTCGCGGGGCATCCTACGCTCGGCTCTGCGCATGCCTGGCTTGAGGCCGGCGGAACCCCCATGCAGGCGGACCGGATCGTGCAGGAATGCAGCGCCGGTCTGATCGACGTGCATCGCACTAATGGCATTTTGTCTTTTGCCGCTCCGGCCATCGTTCGCACGGGCAGGCTGGAGGATGACTATCTGGCCCGAATCGTTTCCGCATTCGGCATCCGCCGCGAGCAGATTCTCTCTCACCAGTGGGTGGATAACGGACCCGGCTGGGCGGTCATCCGCCTTGCCACCGCCCAAGAGGTCCTCGGCCTCGAACCCGACCTGGGCCAGATCCCGGACGCGATGGTCGGCGCGATCGGCGCGTATCCGGAAGGCTCGGAGCACGCGTTCGAGATGCGCACCTTCGCGCCGGGAGTCGGCGTGGACGAAGACCCTGTTTGCGGTTCCATGAACGCTTCGGTCGGGCAGTGGCTTACCGGCACGGGCGAAGCCCCGACCAGCTACAGGGTGTCACAGGGTGCCCGACTCGGCAGAGCAGGAGAAATCATCATCACCGCCGATTCCGGGGGAGCCGTCTGGGTCGGAGGAACGACCACAACCTGCTTCCGCGGCACGGCTGTCATCCCCACCTGACCCATCAACCAGCCTCGACAGAGGAGCACATGAGCACGGCCCATCCGCCCGCACCCGTCGTATTGCACCTCCCCAGAAAAAGTATGGGCTGCGGCGGCCCTGGGCGGTAGCTGCGGTTAGCCATGCTGGCCCTTGTGGCCACCGTAGTGTTCAGATCTACCATCGTGCCCTGTTCGCTCTCATCGAGGACGAGTCCGGCTGGACGGCCACCGCCGGTGATCGTGCGCCTGGTGATCGCCTCGCACGTCCCACGGACTTCGGGCGTGAGTTCTTGGCTACCGCCGCCGAACAGTCGGCGCCAGGGCCCAATCCCCTTCGATGCGCGGCGTGCATGGGTCATGCGGCTGCGGCATTTCCGGCGGTTCTCGGCCGCTCCTACCATGGTGGAGAGAGATGCTCAGGTGCCCCGCCGATGATGCAGGCGCTCCTTCCAGGTATTCCAGCACGAGGAGGGCAATAATGTCAGACCATCATGAAGCCAGGAGAGTGCTGCAGGCTAACGGCCTGCTGGCCAGCCTCGGTGCCACCATTCCCTTAGTCGCCGCCCCGATGGCTGGAGGCCCCAGCACCACCGGGCTTGTCCTGGCCACCGCCAGGGCAGGAGGGGTCGGCTTTCTGGCCGGAGGCTACAAGACTCCAGCGGAGCTGGCCGGACAGATCGCTGAGGTACGCTCCGGCACTTCCAGTTTCGGGGTCAACCTGTTTGTGCCTAACACTGTTCCAATCAATCGGGACGCCTTCATCGGATATGCCCAAGCCCTTCGCACGGTAGCTGCGGCGTACGGTGTCGACCTCCGTGACTCGGCAGCCCTCGAGGACAGCGACAGGTGGGACGATAAAGTCGACATGCTTGCCCACGATCCGGTCCCGGTGGTCAGCTTCACTTTCGGGCTTCCTCCAGCGGATGTGGTGCGCCGCCTAAAGCAGGCCGGCACCCTGGTACTGCAGACCGTGACCAACCCGGAGGAGGCTAAACGCGCCGCAGCCCTGGGCGTAGACGGACTGATCGTGCAGTCACACCGGGCGGGCGGGCACTCTGGGACGATGTCACCTGGCACTCCCATCGCAGAAGTCCCCATGGCCGGACTCCTCGACAGCGTGCGCACCACGACTCATCTTCCCCTGTGGGCGGCAGGCGGAATCGCAACGCCTGCCGCGGTCCAGGAAGCCCTCGGCGCCGGCGCCGAGGCCGCCGTCATTGGCACCGTCCTGCTCCGTACACCTGAAAGCGGCGCATCCGCAACCTACAAAAAGGCGCTGGCGGATCCGGCCCGCACCGAGACTCTGCTGACGACCGCGTTTTCCGGCCGGCCCGCCCGCGCTCTCCGCAATCGCTTCCTCGACCAGTTCCACACGCTGGCGCCCGCCGGATACCCCGCCCTGCATCACCTGACCAGTCCCCTACGGAAGGCCGCTGCCGCCGCTGGGGACCCGGAGGGCATCAACATCTGGGCAGGCACCGGTTATAAGCACGCCACCGACGAACCTGCCGCAAACATACTGCTCAGACTTGCGGAAGCACGATAGCAATACATGCGCCGCTTCGCACACCTCCCTACGGGGACTTCCCAGACCCACTAATCAGCCCCGACAACGCAGCCGCGAAGAACCGTCCCGAAGCCTTTTCGCCACTATCCATGTGCCTTCGTCGCTTCAACATTCTTCCGTCGAAGCTGGCGGCGAAGGCATTCAGGAGGGGCTTCCATCCTCCGGCCCATGGTGCCCTGCTTTGCCTGTGGGCTCCGGTGTCCGCGTGGCGAGGTTAGAGGTGCTTCAGGGCCACCTGCTCCGTGGGGAAATCTGTGCTGAGTGCGCACCCGCTTGAGGTCGAAGGGACGTTCATGCTGAGCTGCCGGAGCGATTGAAGTTCCTAGGCCCGGGGCTAGGCGTTGCCTTGTACACGACATATGGGTGCTTATCGGCGTACAGCTGTTCGGGAAACGCCTTTCAAACTGTGGCGAGCTGCGGCTACGGAGGAATTCGCGAGGACTCACAAGACTCACAAGGAGTCACAAGCTTCCTGCCGATGAGTTCCAGCCGTTGACCATCGCTGTCGGCATCGATCAGTCTTCGGATTCTGTGGTTGCTTCTGCCCATTCGAGTGCGGCGACAACGTGTCCTTCACTAGGCAGGGCGATTTTTTCGTCTGCGGGCAGTTTGTCGTAGGTGTAGGCGGCGACTGCCATGGGTGAGGTCGAGCGGCCGAGGCTGTACCGGACGGTGCGGTCGTTCTTTGTGCCGCAGATGAGGATGCCGATGGTTTCGTTATGGTGCTCACGGCGGAGCATGTCATCGACCAGTGCGACGTAGAAGTTCAGTTTGCCGGCGTATTCGGGCTGGAACTTGCCGGTCTTGAGTTCAACGACCACGTAGCGGTTTTGGTCCATGTGGAAGAAGAGCAGGTCCACGAAATAGTCGTCGCCGTCGACGTCGAAGTGCACCTGCCGGCCGACGAAGGAGAACCCGGGCCCGAGTTCCCGCAGGGTTTCGGTGATGCGGCTGGTGAGGGCATTTTCCAGATCCCGCTCTGCTACCTCACCGGAAAGGCCAAGGAATTCAAAGTTGTAGGGGTCTTTGGCGACTTGTTGGGCCAGCTCGGATGAGGGCGCAGCAAGTTGCTGCGCAAAGTTCGACGGGGCGTTGCCGGTGCGTTCGAGGGTTTTGTTCATGATCATGTTCAGCAGGACGTTGCGTGACCACCCGTACTGGACGGCGGCTGCGGCGTAGGCGTTGGTCGCTTCAAGCCCGAGCTTCTTGTCCAGGAGGACCATGATGTGTCCCCATGGCAATTGCGCAGCAGCCTGCTGCGCAATTGCCCCATCGGGCCAAGTGGCCGCGAAAGTGGCCATGTACTGGATATTTCACGGTGATAGGCCCTTCATCTCGGGGAACTCTTTGCGCAGGTCCTCGGAGAGTTTCTTAATGACCCCACTCCCCCAGCCTTGCTGCTCTTGCCGACGCCGGACGCCTAGGCCAATGGTCCAATACATCTCGATGAGCTGGGTGTTAATGGTCCGGAGAGCCTTGGTCCTGGCTGCTTTGACTGTTGCTTTGAGATCCTCGAGCAGTTCCGCATAGCCAGCGGGGAGGTCAAGTTCACGGGAATCGGTCATCACTCCACCCTAATGTGAGCCACCGTCAGGGGTGGTGGGCTCAGTTGTCCATACGCTGTTTGGACAACTGAGCCCGCGGGTTTTAGCAGGCGGTTGGGTCTCCGAAGGGCAGGGAGGTTCCGGCGATGAGCCAATTTGTGCCGTCCCAGTGCATGGAGTACCGGATCTTCCAGTTCGAACATGTTTGGCCAGAATCCCGGAAGGCATCGGCGGCGTCCTGGATGGTTTGAAGATTCACATCGGCGGTCAGATCGTTGGCTGAGGGGGCGCCGGTGACATTAGTGAGCTCGGCTTTTGTCCAGTAGGAGGATCCGAGGTCCTTGCTCCATGAGATGGCGTCCCCGAAAGTGGACTGGAGCTCAGGGGTGAGGAGTTTGAATGCTGCGGTGTAGGCGCCGCGATTGATGCCTTGACCGTGAAGGAGCAGGCTTTGGCCTATGCTGCGCGCTTGGTCATGATCTGCCGAGACGGTGAAGGGGAAGAATCCGGAACCTGGCGCCGGTGCATTTCCGCAGTCTTTCAAGGCCACAGGCGTTGACTTGGATTTCCACTCGTTGACGGCGGAGGCGGCACGGGGCGCCGTTACCGCGTAGGCGATACCTTCGGCTTTCATGTAGTGATCGAATTCGATGGTGACAACAATGCCGGCTACCTGGCCGTCCTGGGTGATGAGTGGTCCTCCGCTGTTGCCATGGTTGATAGCAGCGTCTGTTTGGATCAGGTTGCGCAAAACCCGGTCCCCTATGTCCTGTTCAGCGTCGAGGGCGCTGACTGTTCCTTTGGTGAAGGTGAAGGGGCGGCCCAGGGGAAACCCAAGGGCTGCTACGTCGGTGGCGACCGGCGGTTCGCTGGTTCTGAGCTGAAACTGATGGCCCTGGACCGGACGGTCGGTTCTGACAAGAGCGATGTCCGCCACTTCATTAGTGCCCACAACGGTGGCGTTCACCGATGTTCTGCCGAAAGCCACGCTGATCGCGGCAGCGTCATGGACAACGTGCGCTGCAGTGACCACCAGATTCGGTTCGATAAGGAACCCGGTTCCTGTACCGCCGGATTCACACGTGGTGACCGAGATTTGGCCCACACCTGACTGAACGTCAGCGACGACATCAGGCCATGCGCTCGTCGACGGGGCTGCGCTTATACTCGTCGCCGTCGACGTGGTCGGTGAGGTTTGGGTAGGCGAGGAGGTTGGAACGCTGCTTGTCGGCGGCGAAGTCTGCGGGGACGTGACGGATCCGTTGGTGCAGCCTGTAGCCCACAGACACAGGGTTAGTGACGTGACAACTGTGCAACGGATGAAGGGGTTTGGTTTGTTGCTCATTAGCTACCTCCCGAGGCTGAGAAGAGCAGCTGCCCGAGCGGCCTTATGTCGTGCCCGCCCCTGCAAGTGCTCACAAAGAATATGAGTCGGGTAAGCCACCGTCAGATGTGCCTGATCATGGAGGGAAGCAGGAGACCTTCCCCATGATTCAAACCAACGGCCGTTTACTCGACTCGTGTCCCAGCAAGCCCATCGTAACTCCTAAGGATCCTGTTCATCCGGAAAATGCTGACGGGCGAGTCGACAGCAGGACCGCATCCGGGCCTTACCCTGATGACCTGCGACTGGCCGCAGCAGCCCCCGCTGCGGCTTCAGTTCCGGCCTAGGATTCAACGTTGTTTGGACTATTGCCCCACTAGATGTGGCCACAGCTTGTGGCACTATCGGGAGCCGCACACCGCTTCCTTGTTCAGACAGAATAGGTAGCTTCCAGCGATAGAGCGTTCAGAATTATGGCTGGATGGTTCTGACGTCGGGGAACCATCCGTGGGGTGCTTTGCGGGGTTCGAGGTGGTCGGGGTCGCGGTGTTCTTTCATGTCGCAGTTGTAGAACGGCCCTTGGGGGTCGAGGAGGACGCGCATGTGGTGGTCTGCGTGGTCTCGCCACCAGACGCTCATGCCCGTCGCGGGGTCCAGGCGCAGGTGTTCCCAGGCTCGCCAGAGCGCGGCGACCCGGGAGATGGCCTCGGGGTGGAAATACCATTCGATGCACCACTTTGCGGATTTTCCCGTGACGCTGCGCATGTAAGTGGGCAGCAGCTGCTCATGGAGGAACTCTTCGGCCGAGCCGTAGACGAGTTCCGGTTCTTTCACTGCGCCTAGGTCAGCTGGGGCTGGGGCTGGTGTGTCCGTGTCGTAGAGGTCAAAATCATTCGCCATGCGTGCACACCCTTCCTACTTCGCGACCCAAGGATTGGCCATCGGTGCAACCGACACCGGGACAGCGGGTCCTTCGGCGCGGGGGCTGTACTTCTTGATGGATGCCTGGACGGCTTCCTTGTGCGGTCCGGTGTACCAGGGCATGGTGCGGACGAGTGTGGCGGGTGCGCCGGAGGCGAGAACGACGGCGCGGCCACGGTCCAGTTCAGCCAGGTTGGAGACGTCGAAGATGCGTTCCTTGCTCTCCTGACGAGAGCGGCTGGACCCCGATTTACCGGAGGAGGTGGAAACGTTGATGTAGCTGTAGTCTCCGATCAGGTCCGAGACTGCCCGGAGGAAGCCCTCTTCGGCTACGCCGCCGCCGTAGACCTTCACGTTCGCGGCCGACCAAATCTTCCGCATGCCTGCCTCGCCCCAGAGCTCCACGCCTTGGGACCAGGACTGCAGGATGCCCATGACGATGATGCCTTTGGAGCCGTAGTGGCTGTAGAGGTCCGGCAGCGCTGCCCATCGCACCACGTTGGCCAACTCGTCGAGCGGTAACAGGGCGGGCTGGGGAAGGCGACCTCCGCAGCGCTCGGCGCGTTCCTCCATCGCCTCGGCGATGGCTACCGTCAGGGCTGTGGTGAGCGGGGCAGCGGATCCGGCGCCTTCTTTGGAAAGGATGTAGATCGTCTCGTGCGCGGCGGCGAAGGCATGGGGGTTGAACTGGCGGCGGGGGTCCGTGGCCACCGTCGAGCCACCCGTTGGGGCGACCCAGCGCAGCGTATTACGGCTCTTGAGGCATTGGATCATCTTTTCGGCCGTGCCGAAGATACCGTCGCGCTGCTTATCAGCCAGCTCCAGCGTGGATTCAAGGCCCTTGTACTGCAGCTCGTAATCATGTTCGCGGAGAATGTTGATGGGTTCGCGGTTTACCTGCTCGGTGACCCAGAGGTAAACCTGCGTGATGGGTAAGTCTCCGAGGGCGGCCGCGAGAAAGTATGAGGAGAGGATGTCTTCGGCCTTGGGGTCGAAGTAGGCGTCGGGCTTGGACCCGGGGACACGGGATCCGACGGAGAAGTGCTGGGTGAGTTTGTAGGCCTTCTCTTCGTCTGTGACGTAGGAGAGGGGGTTCCACCACCAGTCCGGTTCTTCTTGGGCGATCTTTTGTGGATCGAACACCCACACAGGGGCAGTGTTCTCCCGGACGCCCCGGGTGCCGTCCACGACGTCGCGCTTGTTCGAGGTTGAAACCACGGCGCCGGGTGCGTCCAGGATGGCGGGTATGACCCGTGAGGTCGACTTACCGGTACGGGGACCCCAGATGTCGAGGCTCAGGTCTTCCCAGGACTGGATGAACTTCTGCCCTGTGGAGACAACCTTGCCCACCACGATGCCCGGGGTGTCCGTGACGCCGAGGCGCTCGGCTGTGGCTTTGGTTCCCTTCTCCGAGAACGCGTGCAATGCTTTGCCGCGTCCGAGGTAGCGGGCGGCCTTATCGACCCGGGCGCGCTTGGACGCACCCTTCCGCCACGCCACGAGGACAACGATGGCCAGAGCCAGCACGGCGCCCGCCATGAGGCAGGCAGCGACTGTGGCCTCGGTGGGCCATGGGACGCGGCCCTTGATCAGGCCGGCGATCAGGTCAATGGGGTGGGCTGGTGGTGCGTCGATGCCTGCCATCCAGGAGCCGAGGTGCAGGGCGGCGTAGGTTCCGCCGCCGAAGACGACGATGAAGCCGATGGCCAGCCAGACCAGCAGGGCATCGCCCAGGCCGATTCCTTTGCGGTTTGGTGCGCTCATTGTGCGCCTCCTTCGCCGAGCAGAGCGGGGGCTGCCGTGTCCAGCAGGGTTTCCGGGGCGGCATGCCATTTGCCGTCGGTGTCGTTGACGCCTTCCGGGCCCTTTTCCAAGGACGTGAGGCCGACCTGGACGGGGATCCCGGGACGGCCGCCGACCTTTATGAGGAATTTGCCCCGGCCTGGAGGTTCGACGTCGACCCCGCGTGAGTCCCACGCGGGCGGGTCCTGCCAGCCGATGAGTTTCTGCTGCTCCTGTCGGGACAGTGGAATGGCGGAGGTCAGTTGCGGCATCTCGGAGGCCGGGAGGCCGCCGCAGATGACCATTCCGGAGCGTTCGACGAAGCCGCGGGCTTTCATCCGGTCTTCTTCTGCCGGCAGTGCCAGCAGGTCGGACATGGTGTGGGAGATCATGATTTGGCCGACGCCCACGGACCGGTTCAACCGGGTCAGTGCGTCCACGCGGTCGACCATTCCTTTACCGGCGCGCAGCGCCCGCCAGAGCTCGTCCAGGACCACGAAGTAGTTCCTACGCGGTTCCAGGCCGGCGTCCGCGAGGGCGTTGGCGACGTTGATGGTACCGAAGCCGTAGGACCAGCACGCCAGAAGTATGGCGGCCTGCAGGTCCGTTTCGGTTTCGTCAATGCCGGAAACGTCGAAGACCACGGCGCGGTCGCGGACCATGGGCTGGCTGGTCTGTTGGGAGAAGATTTCTCCGAGCTTCCCTCCACCGGTCAAGCCGAGCAGGGTGGCTTCCAGCGCTCTGGTTTCCCGAAGGTAGATGTTCATGTCACCCCGGTCCAGTGCGACCTGTCGTAGCTCGTCGGGGGCGGAGACGATCACGTCCAGAAGGTCCTTCAACACCGGGACACCATCAAACCGGTGATCGAGGACCCGCAGGGCGCGGTCCAGGATGGTTTGTTCCTGATCTGTGGGTGGCTGGTTGCGGCTGATGGTGATCAGCGAGACCACCATGGTCAGGCGGCGGCCGTGCGCGTCAGCGCGGACGCGGGCGGCGTCCTCGGGGTGGCCGTTCTCTTCCAAAAGTTGTGCGGCTTCCACAGCCTGGCCTGGGTCGAGGATGTTCAGGTACCCGACACCACGGCCGAGCCGGATGACCTGCCCGCCCAGTGCCCGGACGGCTTTGACGTGCTCGCCTTTGAGGTCACCGAGGATCAGCGGGTGAACCCCTTGGGCGGAGAGTCCGATGAACATGCGCCGCACGACGGTGGACTTCCCCAGCCCGGGCTTGCCGAGGATGAACGCCGAGGGGTTGGAAATCAGGCGGGCACGCTGGAACCAGCTGATCGGGTCACAGCAGACGGTGGCCTGGGTTTCCTCGTGCCGTCCGAGCGGGACACCAATCATGGGCGAGGACGCACCGGAGGAGAACGGCCACAGACCGCAGACTTGAACCGTCGTTCCCCGGTACTCCTTCACGGAGGGGACGAGCTGAGCCATACCGCCGCCGCGACCGGGCCAGCCACGGGCACCAGGACCGGCCCCGCGCGGCTGTTTCTCAGCTTTCTTCGGTGCACCCTTGACCGCAGCGGTGCTGTGCTTTGAGGGACGGGCGAAGAGCTTCGTGCGGGCCATTACAGTGCATCCTTAATCTCGGACGGGAGCATGCTGTGCTTGGGCAGCACCAGGCCCAAGGGCAGGGACGCCGCGAACACCGTGTCCTGCGAGCCGTACGCTTTGCGCAGCAAGAGCCTGGCGCTACCGGAACTCTGTTCCACAGCGGCGACGGCGTCCTCCAAGCGCTCCCGGTCGGTCACGGTGGCGGTGATGACCATGCCGAAGTTCACCAGCCCTGCCCCTTGTGCTTCTTCCTGCGCCGTTTGTGCCGCCGAGCGGGCATCGACCAGAGCGCGGGCGGAGGGGCGGGAGCCGGAGGTGATGCGGACGTTGGCGTTGTTCTGGTCCCGCTCAACCACGGCAGCGGCACGGGCTGAGTCCATCGGCCGGTAGAGCAGAGAGACGCGCTTGCGATCCACGTCTCCGTGCGGGGCCAGCAGCCGGGACAGGGCCGAGGAGTTCACCGAACCACGCGGGGCGCCGGTCATGGTCCAGGAGACCGAGAACGCCGAATCGTGCCGGTAATTCTCCCAGTTGGATTGGTGCGCCGTGGGGCCAACCTCGGCCCAGGTGAGGGCCACCGGCGAACCAGCTGCGTGGGCTTCATCAATGATCAGCGCGGCGGGCGGATCGTAGGCGATCCTCACGACCTCGCACAGCTCCTGCGCCGTCATCGGCCGGGCAATACCAGCTCCCGTGGACTGCAACCGTGCCGACAAGCCAGGGATCCGGGACGCCAGGTCGCGGGCAACATCTTCCGGGGTCCGCTTCTTCGCGCCGGACCGGATGGCGGAGTTGAACGTCAAAGACACCCAGGCCCGGACCGTGGCTGATCCTTCGGGATAGGTAGCCACGACTTCGTTCAGCATTTCCCGGGCGAACTCAGGTGCGTCCGGGTCGATATTCATCAATACTTCGTTCCGGAGCCGGTATCCCGAATCCGGGGCGGTCTCGACTGTCACGGCGGCGGCATCCAGCCCGGCCTCATCGGCCAGCCCGGCGAGCCAGCCGCCCCAGTTTGCGACCCACGCATCGACCTGCTCAGGGTCAACCAGAGAGGCCCCGTCAGGTTCGGTGGAGAAGATCACGGTGAAGTGGCTTGTCGTGGGTACGTGCAGCATCGCGAACGGGCGCTTGTAGGAATCGGTGAACTCGTAGAGCGTCGACTTCGCTGCCAACCCCGGGAGCTGGTACATGCCCCACTCGGTCACTCCGAGCGGCCCGGACCGGTACAGGTTGGTCCCGGAGGACTTGGAGATTTTGAACGCCATGCGGGTGCCAAACCAGTCAACAACGGACTGGCCATGCTTGTCCTTGACCGTCAGCAACAGAGCGCTGACAGCAGCAAAGGCAAGAACGCCCAGGCCAACGAACAGGCCCCAAATAGCGAAGCTCACAATGCCCCCCAACAAACCGGCGAACACGATAGCGGTGCCGATCGCGCCGAGGTTAGCCAGCCCTGCAGAGCGCGGCACCCGCCAGTTGCCGTAGGACGGTTCTTTGTATTCGGTGTTAATTGCTGCCACTGGGGCCCTCCCCCGTTGAGTCCTGCGCTGTCTTTTCGATTGCCTGCGACGTCGCGGACGCCACCCTTGCTCCTGTAGCCACAGCCGCACCAGCTCGACCAGCTGGACCAGCTGCCGCCGCTCCCCCGCTAGCTGCTGCCCCTCCTGCAGTCCCTGCCTTGGTTGCTGCAGCCGTGCCAGCAGCTCCGCCGGTTCCCGTAGCGCCGGGGATGGGCTGCC
The DNA here is from genome assembly GCF_040685055.1 of Paenarthrobacter sp. NPDC089307. Lineage (NCBI taxonomy): Bacteria > Bacillati > Actinomycetota > Actinomycetes > Micrococcales > Micrococcaceae > Paenarthrobacter > Paenarthrobacter sp. NPDC089307. The sequence continues at coordinate 113,777 of NZ_JBFBHE010000008.1, read as the reverse complement.
CGCTCCCGCCTCGCGGGCCGGACGTTCCATCACTGCCCTTTGGCGGACTGCCCGCTTGGGTGCTTTGAGTGCTCGACGTGTTCGTTGATGACGAAGGCGTTGGGGAGGCGTTGCCCCTGCCGCCGCCGCCACGACCGTAGGAGACAGCACCGGTGGCGATGGCCCCCACAACTGCTCCCGCCCCCGCACCGCCACCGGAGGCAACAGCGGCAACCATCGGAGTTACGAAGCGCATCAACGCAGGCAGGGCGAACAGTGCTACGAGCATCAACGTGAAACCCGTGATCGAACCGATCAAAGCATCCTTTCCCCGTCCGCTCATGAGCAGGAATGCGACCGAGTAGACGATCGCTGCGGCTGGTTTGTAAAGGATGAACGCGATGGTCCACCCCACTGCTTTCTGGAACCACTGCCGACCCATTTCGGTGTTCGTGAACGCGGCCGTGGTGGGCAGAATGCCCGCCAGAATCACCAACATGCCACTGCGTACCACCATCAGGACTATCTGAACCAGGGAAGCGATCAAGCCAATCAGGCCCAGGACGATCAGGATGAAAACTCCGACGCCGGTCTGGTTCGTCAGAACCAGGAGTTTCATCGATTCGGCAAAGCCCCTGCCGTTTGTGGACCGCTTGATAATCTCTGCGGACAAGGCATCGGCGGCGACCACCAAAATTGAAATCACCCCCAGGCCCAGCCCGGAGACCAACATCAGGGTGATGAGGGATCTCAGCAGGTCTCTCAGTGGCGCGCCGCGCTGGTCCCAGACCAGCCGAATACCACCGAGTATGACCGCCAGGACGGCAAGAGCCAGAGTCCAGGGAGCTAGTTCACTGTTGACGATGGATACGACCGGGCTGGGCGTCGTCCCGTCCGCGCTGGCCAGGTTCACTGTGGGCATTGAAACCCAGAAGGTAGACAGAGTGGTCACCATCTGGCTCATGCCCTCCATGATGGCCTTGGCCAGATTGTTGATGGCGTCATCAGCTAGATCCGAGACGGCATTACCGATGCCGCATCCAATGTCTCCAAAACTGCATTCAGCCATGTCAGACCCCAGACCAGAGGATAAAGCCGCTCAGATCACGGATCTGTGAGGGGCCGTTGTAAGTCTTACCGTCGTCGGCCGGCATTACTTTCCAATCTCCTTCCATCCACCGCATGGACAGAGTCAGGTGAGCCAAAGCCCCGGAGCTGGTTTCAAATGCGAGGTCAACGGTTGACTCGGAAGGTGTGTAGGACTTGATCAAAAAGCCACGCACCTGGATGGAAGTTGCGCTGGGAGAGGTTGGCTTCGCGGCGGCTTCACGCATGGCGGTGTCTCGTCCGGTGCCGGGCATGAGCAGCTTGTCGGCAAGCTTCGAAACTAGCTCTGGAGACCCTGTCGACCCGAGGGCGGCCACATTCATCGCAGCATAGAGAGCCCCCGTGGGGGATTGCGCGAAGCAGGACCGGAAACCACTCTCATCGGTTACGCCTGGCCCGAAGGTTTTCGGATCGGTGGGCGTCGCCATTCGTCCTACCAGCTCCCACTTGGAAGGAGGGGCGGTCCCTAAGGACTTCTCAGTCCCAGCAGGGAGCCCGCAGACGCTCTTGCCTGCCTCAGTTGGCGCGCTGGGGCTGGTTGCGGCCGGGCTGGTTGGCTCTGTTGGTGCTGGTTGGGCGTTTCCTTGCCCTTTGGGGATCAGGAAGATCAGGACTGCTGCTGCGATCAGCGCGACGACCAGCGCTGCAGCAATGAGGAAGCCGGGTTTGGTGAACGGATTGGCCTCGGTGGTGCTCTCTGTTGACTGGCTCAAGGGTGAACCTCCCGTTGTTGGTTCTGGTTTAGACGAAGGCGCGGACGATGCCTGCAGCGCCGGTGATGATGATGCAGCCGAGCAGGACCCAGCCGAGTTTGGCGATCGACTGGGCGCCCTCGCCGCGTTGGAGCTGGATGACCATGGTGATGCCCACGATGATGACGCCGAGAACACCCAGGACGAGGCCAATACCCGAAGCCCAGTTGAGGATGGTGAGCAGACCGCCTGCCTGGGAGGGAACGACGGGGGTCGGCTCGGGGATGACGCTGGTGGTGATTGCGGTGATCGTGTACATGATGAGAGACCTTTCAGTGGTTGCTGATTGGGTTGGTTTCCGTAACCAGGGCGGTTACGTCGGTGATGAAGCGTTGGTATCCGCGGGCCGTGGGCGGTGTAGTCGAGTCGCCGTGCCGCCAAGCCTCGACCCAGGGAAGCGTCCAGAGACGGGGCGCTCCCCCACCAACGATGGCTAAAAAGTCACGGAGCGCTTTGGGTGTTTTTCCCGGTGCGTCCGCGAGGACGGCGAGGCCGAGCAGGTCAACAGTGGGTGCGGCTCCTGAGGCCCATTGGGTCAGGGCGCTTTGCGCTGTGGTGAGGCCGCGCATGTCGGCACGGCAGACCAGCAGCACGCGGGGCTTGCTGCGGTCCTGCAGGACGGGCCAGCAGTGCCCGGTGGGGCGTGCCCCGTCGAGCAGGTCAGCGGTGCGGCTTTCACCGGCCCCGCCATGGCTGCCGAGAACCCACAACGCTGCGGTACCGGACATGGTGCGCGAGGCGAGACGATCTGCCGTGTCGGGTTCGACCATGCCTTTAAGCGGGGTGCTGATCACGGCAGCCGGCGGGACGTGCAGCTCGGGCGTTTCTTCTTCGATGCTCTCAGCCGGGCTGGTGATCCAGGGGTTCAGGGAGAGGTGCATGACTTCCTCCTTTCTTCGGTCGTTTGTTGGTGTCTAGAAGCCTTTGGCGACGGCGGCCGCAGCGGCCAGCCACGCCCGCTGGGTGGCGGGCTGGAGAGCTTCGTAACGGATGGGGCCGTTGACCAAGGCCGGATCGTAAGGGATCCGGACGACGGCGCGGACGAACGGTTCGAACCCATCCGCGATGCGCTGGGCCTCGGCTTTCGCGCGTTTCAGCGCATCCCCGGTCATGCTGCGCTTGGCGTCGGTCGATTCGGAGACGATCACGACGGCATTGCGTGCCAGTTCGGCGTCGTGGCCGCCACGGGACTCGAGGGTCTGCAGCGTCAACCGGGCGGCCTCTGCACGGTCTTCGATGGCGGTCACTGGAACGACGAGCTGGTTGGTGTGGTCGATCATCCGACGCCAATTCGCGGCCCGTGCAGTGTTACCGGAGTCCATAACCACCAGCCGGTAGTAACGGGTCAGCACCTGGTGAGCGATATCGACTTCTTCAGCGGTGACCTCATGGTCGCCTTCTTCGTTCTCATCCGAGCGCAGCACATCGAACTTGTCAGCCGTTTGGTGGTGGACGAACTTGGCGATCTCGGCCGCGTTCGTGGACGGGGAGAGCAGTTCGGTGGAGGAATCGATCAGGTCCAGGACGCTGCGGTTATGCGCGCCCTTCTCCGTCCGCCAGCCCAGAGTGCCTTGGGATTCGTTGTTGTCCCACGCGACGGTGGCCGCTCCGCTGTAGCGAGCAAGGATGGCCGAGAGCATGACCACGGTGGGGGTCTTGTTGGCCCCACCCTTCCGGTTGACCACGGCGATGGTCCGGGGACCGGGCCAGTGCTGGCTCACGGTGCGGATATCCTCGCGCTCTGCGAGTTCTTCAGTTGAGGGGTCCATGCGGAACCCGAGCCGCGTGAGCGTTCCACGCCAGCCCTGTGTGGCAGGTTCCAGCACCGGGGCGCTGACCAGGAATGAGGTTTCCTTCAAGCTGCGCCGAGTCAGCGGTGCATCCGGGCCGGCTACAGCTGCCTGAGGTTCTTCGGCTTCGACGGGAGCGGGCGGCCATGGCTGGCGGTCCACTGTCGCCTCCGCTTCTTTGACGGTTGCGGGCTGTGAGGGAGCAGGGATTGGTTCAGGAGCCGCTACAGGGACGCTTTCAATGACGGCCGGTGCTACGGTCTCGGGCGTGGTCGCGGGGGCCTGTGCCCGGCGTCGGGCCGGGCGTGGTTCGTAGGAGACGGATTCGATTTTGTTGTCCGGGTGCACGATCAGTTCTCCATGCCCTTCGGGATCCTCGATCTGGACCCTCACTGGACGTTTCAGGGTTTGCGCTTCGCCCACGACGAGGGCGAGGGCGTTGTTGCGGAGGTCCTGCAGGGTGTCCCCGTTGGGGACGACGCGGGAGTTGCCAGCGACGACGACTTCAGCGGTGCCGTTGTCGCGGACGATGGCCTTGATGCTTGGAAAAGCCAGGACCTCAGTTGATGTAGTACTCATGGACTCTTTTTCCTTTACGTGTGCGAGGTGGAGAGGCGTGGCGTTTAGGACGTTGGTGGTGTGAGCCGGTTGACCTTCCACGGCGCCTCCTTGCCCGTGCGGAGCAGCTGCAGCGTGTACGTCCCTGCGTTCGTGGGGACTGTGGCTGTGACCCCGTAACCGTTGGATTCATCGACGGTCAGCGTGGCCGGCCCGGTGACGCGGCTGGCCGGAATGTTGGCCGGGTCCACTGCCGAGTAGTCGGCGGTGGCCTGCGGGGTGAGCCAACGGGCAAGATCGTTGGCCCACTGCTGTTCCTCGACATTGGGACGGGCGAAGTCGGCCATAGCCTTCTGCGCGACGTCCACGGCCTGATCCTTGCTGGCCTGATCCCAGGCGATACCAATCGTGGCAGGGACGGTTCCGCCCGGCGCCTGCGGACCGCTGTCAACGCTCAGGGACACCGGAGCTGAAGGCGTGGGTGTTGTCTGCATGGGCGCTGGCGTGGTGTTCGACGCCGGGGCGCATCCAGCGCACAGCAGCGCTGCTACCGCGATGAGGGCCAGGGGCTTTTTCACTTCTTCTCCTATTGGTTGGGCAGGTACAGGAACGCGGACGGGACACTGCTGCTCACGGTCCGGGTGTAGTAGTTGTGGTCATCAGGGGGTGGGTTGCCGTTGTAGCCCTCTTCGACGTAGGTCCCGTTGTCCTTGACTTCCTTGACCACGGCCACGTGGCCGAACGTCGGGTCCGATCCGCCCACTCCGGGCGAGTACCAGACGACAGCGCCTACCCGGGGTGTTTTACCGGAGGGCCAGCCCTTGGCGTCCCAGCCGGCCTTCCACTTCACCGCCGAGCCGAGACCCTGCCCATCAGGACGGAAGTTGCCATTGAGGAACTTGAACGGCGCACTGGTGGACCGCATTTGCTGGTTGACCCGCCATAAAGCGAAGTCCACGCATTCGCGGTAGAACATACCCAACGGTGAAGCCGCAGCTGATCCTGCCCCGACCTGCAACCAGGTCGGAGAGTCCTTCCACGGGTAGTCATCCCCAGCACCGGATTTCCCCGGGATCCCGCACCCGCCGCCTTCAACGGAGAACTTCCCGTCCGAAAGCGTCTGGACGATCTTCACGGCCTCAGGCCAGTACTTCTGGTAGTGGTACGGGTCCGCGTTGCGCTGGACCTTGTTCCCGGCAATGGTGGGCTCCAGCAGCTCCCAGCCCGGGACCGCCTGCAGAGCTTTGATGAAGTTCGTGGCACTGATGATCGGGTCCATGCGGTCCCTGTAAGAACCCCACGCGCCGTTGTCGCGCTGCTGAAACAACCCACGGGAATCAGGGCCGGGACCATCGCCATAGTCCAGCACACGCAGACCCGACTCCCCCAGGGCCACCATGATGCTGATGGTCTGGCCCTTCACGGAGAGGTTCAGCGCCTTGCCTGCCCCCATGACAGCGGCAGCATTCTTTAGCTGCTCGGCGGTGTAACCATCAACCTTCGTGCTGCCGCCAACGGCAACGGATACCGGCCCGCAGTCGGCAGCGGCAGGTTTCGCAGGTGCCAGCAGCAGCACGATTGAGAAGATCAAGCCGAAGAACAGGCTAGGGATCACAACGAGAGCCACAAGACTCAGCGACGTCCGCCGCATCATGAACGGCCTCGGGAGCGGTTTCGGCGGGCCCAAGAGCCTTGAATCAACAGCGAGTCGGCGGCTTCAACGGTTCGGACTATGTCGGGAGCCAGAACATTTTGTAGGACTCCCCCCAAGCCCGTGCGTCGGGCAAATTCTGCCTCATACTTGACACACGCAGTACGGCCCTCGACGAACTCCCACCATTGCGTCACCGGGGCGCGTGGTTCCTGCGCGGCCAGAAGGGCGACCTGGCCTACCGCATTCCCTCGGGCCCCTCCAGCTACACAGCCCAGCTGGCGCCTCGACTTCGGCAGGTGAACTATGGGCCGCATACGCCTCCTTAGCAGTGAGGACTGGAGATGGATGTGTCGTAGTAGTTTCAGACTAGCGAATAGTTTAACTAGTCGCTATCTTGATGCGGTCTCTCGAGTGGGGATGCGGCAAAATAAGAATCATGCCCCGCTACGCCCGCCCTAAAATCCCATCCAATACGGAGCGGGCAATCGGCGTGTTCAGCAACTCAACAAAAGTGGCGATTGTCGGCTACCTTGCTAAATCGGGGCCGGCTACCAGAGGCGAAGTGGCCAAGGGGCTGGAAATTGGGGTCCCTACGGCTCAGAACAATCTGGTGCAACTGGAGGCCGAGGGCGTTCTGATAGCGGACCCGCCGGCATCGGAAGAGCGGAATGGCCAGCGCGTAAGGTACTCCGTTGACGCCGACGAGGTGGCCCGGCGCTACTCCATCCTGGGCCGCGCTCTTGGACTTGATGAGGATCGGCCCGGGGATCCGCGCCAAGAAAGCAGATCCTGACCGCAGAAAAGGCATTCAGCCGCGCGTGAGTGCCCCACCCCAGGGCTCCTGGTGGGGTTGAGTCAAATTGCTGGATCGTAGGCACCCCAATAGCCTACATTGAGCATGCTCAAGATATAAAAAGCATGCTTAACCACGGTGTGTCGTGAGTGTTCTAGCCGTCCTCGTCCAGTATCCGGGCTATCGCTTGGAACTTCTCAGGTGAGACGCCCTTCAGGCTGCGAGCAGCAAACTTCTTCACTCTCTTCTCGCGAAGAGTCTTCAAGGACTGGAGCTGCTTTTCGATACGTTCCGGAACCTCGGTTTCGAAGTCTTTGAGGTACGCCGGGTTCACGCCGAAGAAATTGGCCAAGGCCGTGAGTAGCCGTTCATCCGTCACCGTGGCCCCGTTGCCATCGCGCATATAGAGCCACCGCGACCGAGAAAGAGTCACGCCTTGCTCTTCCAGTCCCCGGCGGATGTCTTCAAACTCGTAGGGCTCTCCCCCGCTGGCTACCATCACGTCGAGCAGGAGATTCAACCGCTCCGATAATGTCTGGCGCCAGGCGTCCCGCGCCTCGTTGAGATTGGGCGACATCGCTACGCTCCGAGCAGCGACAAGCTAAGCAGGTATGCGAGCCATGCCACCACGCCTATGGCACTTCCCCAGAGCGACTGCACAACGCTCTGGCGCTTTAAGGCTGCCCGTGACCAGATGAGGACGGGGAGCACAATCAAGGCGACGAACCAAAGCGGAGACAGTGAGGTTCCGAGGCCCAGCACGATGCCGGTGAAGATTGCAGTATGTACCGAGATGTTCCACCGCGACCGGCCCAGTGCAATAAGTGTGGCTCCGACGAAGAATGCGATGCCGTTGGCGATGAGCAGCGCAGGGGCGCCTAGCAATGCCGTGATGATCAAGCCAAGGCCGAGAACGCCCGCACAAGCCATGAAGCTCCGTGTCTTCCTGCGTTCCTCAGCCCAGCCCAAGGACTTACCAATTCGCGGAAAGACCAGTACGCCAAGGAGGATCACAACTGCCAGCGCCGCCAGGGTAGCGATCAGTGCCGGGACGGATCCAGGAGCGCTAATGGCTGTTGCAACCGCTGCCACCAGGAGCATGACCGCAGGGTGAAGAATCCGGCTAACGGCTTCTGCCGAACGTCCCGGGGTGGTTTGCTGGTCAAGCATGTGTGTTAACTTCCATCGTTCGAATTGTGGCCAGTTCGGCTTCAGAGAGTCTACCTTCTAGGGTTGCATCCGATTCAAAACAGTCGCGTATTTCGACTCTTCTTCGATGCCTTCGCATCGCGGGGTCCCGGCACATGATTTCCATCAGCCGACCGCGGTACGGCCAGATGACATACTGATCAATTTCAGGCTGCAGCTTGGCCCACAGTGGGCAAAGATTCCAGAGCTCCCGTCGGCCGATGAAGTCTTTCCTGGCGGACTCCAGCCATCGAGGAAACGTCGGGATCCCGATGGCTAAAGCAAAGACAATGGCGGCGCTGGCCGTGAAGATCCGTTCGAGCGTTCCGAGAATCTCTGGTGGGGAACCAACCAGATCAGTAAAGGTCATTATGGAGTGGATCAGCGCGACAGCCAGGGCAAAACCGGACCCGAGAGCTACGAAGGCCAGCGACCGCCGCCGACGCAAGGACTTTAGCTGTGGCCTGTAGCGGACACTGAGACGCATCGCTGAATAGGCCACAGTGGCAAGGTGCGCGAGCATCAGAAGGCTATAGGTGGCGACTAGAGGATTGCTCTCGTACTGGCGCATACCGGAACTGCTAAGCGATGGAGCTGCCTGGATGAACAGGAGCACCTGGCCGCCGTAACTGGCGGCTGCTATGACGCAGGCGAAAATAACAGGACGCCTTAGTTGTGAAGGGGCCATGGCTCTCCAAATGCCTATATGCATTGACAGCAAGGTTGCTGTTAAGAAAGCCCGGTGCGCCAAGGCGAGGTAGTTGATACCTCCCAGGGCTGCATCCACTGCATAAAAAATCGGCTCGACAAGGAAGATCGCCGTGAGCGAGCCAAAGAAGCTGCCGTAGATCCACGAACCGTGCATCCGGCGACCCCGGGAAACGTACATCGCCACAGACGAGAGCAGAAGCACGATGGCGGCAATAATGAGAACAAAACCAGCGAGCGTCAACCGATTACATCTCCGAAGCCTAAAATCTCTTCATCCCTCTTCCCGGAGCGGATCTGTGCGTAAAGCCGATCCGCCAGCAGCTCAGCCTCCGCTTCGATCCCGGTGCGCAGTTTGGTGTGCCGCCACCCGTGCAGGACCTTTAGGGGATCCAAATCCGGGAAGACGACAGCCAGCTCCTCCCCCGACAGGGGCTCCGGATCGTGCTGGAGCAGAACATGTGCGATTTCGTGCAGAATGTTCATCTCGCCGGCGAATTCTGACCGGTCGCCCACATGGAGCAAGCGGTTCACTTCTTCGCCCTCATGCCAAAAACCTGACATGTCCACATCGAGCAGGGCATCCCTCCGGGAGAGCTGAATGGGCCTCTCCGTGACCAGCTCAACAAATCGTACGAGCTTGTCCAGACTTAGAGGCGAAGGCAGTTCGACCGCCCGGGTGAAGGCGGACACTCTTCGGGCAGCCCGCCGCCTATCCAAGGCAGATACGGCAAATCTCCCCAAACGGCCTAAATGCCGTTCTGCAAACTGGGCCGATGATGCAATAGGATGAAGGTTGAGCATGCTTAAGGATCTTCAATCATGATCAAGCGAACGTAGGAGGAGCAAAGAACATATGTCACATCCTAACTACGCAGTCCAAGGCCGAAACGAAACTCGCATACGGCTCCCTTACCGACACGCCCCTCGCCCTTCGCGGACTTCAGTTATGGAAACCAAGTGTGGCGGCAAGTCGCATACGCAGAAATATCAACGACACTTGACTGAGGCTGATCCGACGTACCGGACTGCGGCAGGGATTCTCGAACCGTCGTTACTACGTGACGGGCTCCATATGAGACGGGAGCAAACGTTCTCTGCGGGAGCAAAGATCATCCCCCATAAGGTGAGCCGTGGACCCTTTGTCAAAGAATGGACGCGACACGCCCCCCTGCATCTAGGGTTTCGATAACAAAAACCGATTAGATAGCTCTATGGCACTCCGAAAGCTCGCACAGGGTGGACGCCCGTCTAAGGGCCCACGGCATACATTCAACGTCAAACCGGACATCACTCGCGCCGAAAAACTGCGTGACATCCTAGACATTCTTGACTGCAACGCGGTGGACTACCTAACCCCCCTTGTTGCTGCCCACATCGACTCCATCGATCTGGAAAAATTTCGGGCCGAGCACACACAGGAGACTTTGCCTATCGCAAAGGCTAGTTAAAAACTGAAGGCCCGCACTAGGCGGGCCTTCATCTAAGTATCTGTTCAGATCCAGTTCTTGGCGGGATCAGATCTGAACTTGTAGAACACCCACCCTGGTGGGTGGATTTTCCATACCCCTCAAAGAGAGGCTGTTGTTGTCTATGGTACCGGATGCCGTTTTGGCGTCAACGCATCCAAATGCGAGTGTCGCGCCAGAAGTGTCTCCTGAACACGCGTGGAGTCTCGCTCCCTTGATCGCCGGCGCGCCGTCATACCGTTTGGGGCGTTGGATTGGTCAGCGCTTTCAGTATCCCCGGCCAGCGAATGCGTCGAAGATCACTCGTTCTTTGCCCCATCGCCCTGCTGCGGTGATGGTGCACGGCGCCGATGGCCGTGTTGCCACGTTGTGCCTTGACTTTGACACCTCGAAAGCCTTGAAGGGTGTTGTGGATTCCGACGCGGCACGGATCGGTCGGCTGTTAGCTGCCTGTGGGATGAGGTTTGTAGAAGATTTCTCCCCCAGCGGTGGACGCCACCTGTACGTCCCGCTTCAGGAACGTCTGGAAGCGGCCGAGGCCCGGGAACTGGTTGAAGCGCTAGCTCTGATAGCCACCAGTTTGGACCCGAGCCCCCATCAGAACATCACCGACGGGTGCATCCGTGTCCCTGGCTCGGTGCATAAGTCCGGTGGCCACCAGACCCTTATCACTCCCCTGTCCAAGGCATACGACGTTCTTCGCCGCCGCAACCCCGCCCGAGCCTTGGTGGAATTGCGTAGTGCCTTGGCGCCAGAACTGACACGCAAACGTGCGCTGAAAGCACGCGAAGCGAAGCGCGTAGCCGCACAACGGACAGGCGCGTTGCCGACGCTACCCCTGTCGGGCGGGAGCGAGTCCCCGTTGCGTCGGGTTGCCCGGAGCGGTTTGTACAACACGGCCACGTACAAGAGCCCGTCCGAAGCCCGGATGGCGGTGCTGAACCACTTCAGTGCCTGCGGCTGGTCCTTGCAGCAGGTTCAGGGCGAGCTTGCGGTCCAGTTCCCAGGTCTTGCGGCCCTTTACGGATCCGCGGAGCGTCAGGCTCGGCTGCTGCCCTACGAATGGGCCAAAGCCCAGGCTTTCACCAACTCGGTCTTAAACGCGAAGAAACCACTCCCCCGTAAACACGGGGAAAAGAGTGCCCCTATTAACAACACAAGCCTCCCATTAACCACAGGGGGGCGAGGAAACTCCAGCGCCGCTGGAGTTCGTCAGCTTGTGAACGATCTGGAAAATGTGCTCTACGGAGTTCTGGATCACAGACTTCAATCGCGTGGCCGCGAAGGCCTCAGCCTTCGCTTACTGATTCGCGGTCTGCTGGGCTACATGCGTGGGAAGGAAACTGACGTTCTCGACGTTGGGTGCCGCACCTTGGCTGCCGCGATGGGTAAGCATCATGTCACGGTCGCCCGACTATTGCCCATCCTGGCTGCGGCCTCGGACGGGATTTTGACAAAGATTGCTGACGCACGTCAGAAAGCAGCGGACGTTTACCTCATTCAGCTGCCTGACCACTACCGACAACTAGCCAAAGAGCTGACCTGGCGGAAAGGAAAAATCAACGCCGTACGGCCTGTGTTTCGTGCTCTGGGTGACCCCGCAGCTCTTGTCTATGAAGCCATCGAACGGGGCCGGCACTCCCCCACCACTGCCGAGATCGTCCGTTCAAGTGGTGTCAGCCGCAACGCCTGCTCGGCCGCCCTAGCAGACATGGAAGCCCTGGGCATGATCCAACGCCAAAATGGCACCTGGCGCGTCACCACCGCCAATCTGCGCATGCTTGCCGGCAGGCTCGGAGTCCTCGATGACTACTTCGAACAGATCAGCCGCAACCGCCGCGAACGCGCCATCTGGCACGCCTACCTGGCTCGGTTCCTTGAATGTCAACTCGAGGAAACCGATATTTATGACTACGAGACTGAAGAAATTTGGATACCACCCAACGACAACTACACGTTGTGGCAGGTAGCCTGAGTCGCCGGCCATGGCAGCGCTCGGACATCTTTGTGCTAGATGCTTGCTTCAGCTCGAGGCCGATATTCGAATTGTGTCCGTTCGGAGGGAGTTCTAGCGGCAGCTTCTGACAGGCTGAGGTGCTATGTCTTCCATCGTTCGTGGGCTGACTGTTTGCTGATTCCCAAGGTAGTGCCGATGGCTGCCCAGGAGACTCCCGCGGACCGTGCTGCATGCACTCCCCTATCAATGCGCCCTTCCGCGTCCTTGAAAGAACGTAGGGCGGCCTTTAGCTCTGAAATTGCTGCAGCAGGCTGCGCATGGGTCAACCATTCGTGGTGCATGGCAGCTTCAACTTCCACTGATGGCACTGCCACTCCGAGAAAGGGGACAAACGCCAGATGCTTGGTTTGTATTTCCTCTGAAGCCTTCAGGGCTCGCTTCCAGAACGGACCAGTCCAGCCGCACCCGCAGAATGAGCGCCAACCAATAACACTGTCGTCCGGGATAATCTCACGTCCTGCATGGACTGGATGCCTTGAAAATCTTCCTGAGACACCTTCGACTGAAACGCTACCCGTTCGGACGTCGTTCGATATGCGCCCGTCTGGCGCGACAGCAGCGGGCCATCCTTCGTGGACCCCGTCCTGCATGTCCCAATTCATGCTTTTATCTCCATGTGAGGTTGTCTCCGGACAGGTGGGACGTTGCGACCTCATTCTGTCAGGAAATCCTGACGGAGAAGAAGCTAGACGGCTATGGGAAGGTGCTGCGGGTGAGGTAGAGAAGGTCCGGGCCCACCTGGATCACAATCTCGTCTAGGGTCCGGAGCGCCAGGTTGTTGGACCTCGAGCCATGTTCTTGGAGCCTTAGGAGAGAGAAGTGGCTATAGATGGTGGAGGGACCGATCCCACTCCCCCATCAAAAGCAGCTCTGCAGTCTTCGGCTACAGATGGTGTTTTTGGAGCTTCGGCCCATGCTGGTCCAATGCGATATCTGTATGAAACTGCTTTCAAATCACTAGCGTTTTGATATGGATTTAGTATTGCCTTTTCGTTTTCTCCCTCTGGGGGATCACGAGTTGTGGGCGACCGCTGATCACCCTTTGGTTTCTGGTTGATATCAATTCGAAGTGACTTCAAACAGCCATTGATTTGCACAACGGATCATCGGCCCGGGTGCTATTACTTTCAAAGTGCTATCACTTTGAAAGTAATAGCACTTTGGAAGTAATAGCAGTTCGATATCAAAACCGGTGGCGGGACGTTCCCGGTCAGGCTTGGATGCATGGAAGGGCCAGCTGATATCAAATCGATAGCATTCTAATAGTGGTTTGATATCGCTATCCGAGCCAAGGCCGAGGCCTTTGATTTAATAGCAATATCGAAGTGCTATTAAATCAGTAGCGCTTTGATAGCAGTGCATCGCTTCAACTACTTCGGTTGCACTCTGAAAGCGATACCGTTCCGCTAGTTCTCTGATATCAATTCCAAAGTGATATCAAAGCACTAGCGTGTCGGTACCGGTTCGATAGCTTCCACGAGGTAACGTTGCTGTCATGATCATCGTGGTTGGAAGCGAAAAGGGTGGCGTGGGTAAATCCACGGTCGTCACTAACATGGCCGTCGAGCTCTCGAAGCGTGGGATGCGGGTGTCAGTGGTAGATGGGGATCGCCAGCGGTCCACCGCGCGGTGGGCTGTAGATCGCGAGGAAGCCGGTCATGAACCGCGCATCTTTGTCGTTGAAAAGTTGGGTAGCTTACATGAGACTCTTCGAGAACTCGATAAGAGCTACGACATAGTTCTCGTCGACGTGGCAGGCAAGGACAGCAAGGAAATGCGTACGGCTATGACGGCCGCGCATCAGCTCCTAATCCTGACTCAATCTAGTCAGTTTGACCTAGACACCCTGGTCACCGTGGACCAACTTATCGAAACTGCACGTGATTTCAACCCTACGCTGCGCGTCCGGGGCGCTTTAACCCGTGTCTCAACTAACGCTTTCGAATCGGAGAGTGCAGACGCTAGGGAATACCTCGCCGACTACCCGAGCATTGAACCTTTGCAGACCGTTCTGTACGAACGCAAGGCTTATCGGGACGTAGTTGGGGAAGGCTTGGGTGTCGTCGAATGGAAGAACCCTAAGGCGGCTCGAGAGATCCGCGGACTGGTGGAGGAGTTGATCGGTTAATGGCACTCAAGAAACGCTCAGCGTCCGAGAGGGCTCGGGATGAGGCAATCGAAGCCTTTGGCAACGCAGCCGAACCTCTGTTACTGGCGCCGGCCGCCAAGAACGAACGTGTCGCACCTGTCAGGCCTAGGTTTACACCGGAACTTAGCGACATTAGGGATAAGGAGCGCCCAAAGACGATGCTGCTTCGGTTCGACAACGACCTGGAACTAGTAGAACTACTGTCGGAAGTCGCTACCCTGGAAGGGCGAAAAAAGCATCCCATGGCTTTGCGGGCACTAAGGATTGGGCTGGAACAGGTTAGAGACAGCTACGAGTAGACTTTCGAAATGGTAGCTGGTTGATATCAGTTAGATATCTTGCCTTCGACGGGCCGTGCAATTCGCAGCGTCGAGGCGGGGGAGTGTACACATGCGGATGTATGCCGACCCAGCGTCAGGACGAGCCGGTCGAGTCAGACGGCCCCTTCGCCCAGCGAAGAGTCAGCGCTTCCGAGGGACGTTTACCGGAACGTCTTCAGCCTGAGTCTCATCCAGCACCCAGCGTTGGTACTTGGGGTGGACCGGGTATTTCTTGCGCAGGTAATCCCGCACGACCTTCCCCGGCCTTTGCTCACTGGTATAGCCGAGTTCTCGAGCGAGTTCGGAAGGGTCATATGTAGCCACGACACTGAGTCTAGGTGTTGGACGGCGCACGAATGGGACTCGTTCGACGTCGGCGCAATCGTTTGCCGGCGGAATCCTTGCGTTTGTCTCGAAAACCTAATGCTTACTGGGGCGGTGCTGCGTCTGCGGCCGGCAAGACGGATACTCAGGATTTCCGGGCCCTACCAGGTCTCGTTTAGTCGTCTCGCTGTGAAGCGTCTCAGTACCGGCAGGGGATGGGTTTTCCGAGCGAAGGAACGTAAAGGGATCCTTTACCGTGCGCCCATCACAAGAGGCTTGAGATCAACGCTTTCAGACCAGACTTTCTAGTGTTGCAAGAAACAGAGGACGAACGTCTGCTGCTTCGGAGTAGGGCGTACTGACCCACTAGGCGCCCCACACCCTTGAGTGCTGCGGGCCCCTAGTAGTCAAAGACGACGATGGACCCGCCGGGCAGCCAGAACGCTGGGCGGGGGTGACCGGCGGGGCAGTCCATCCTGTAGTACGCCTACGCATGAACTTTGGCGAGCCTGTTGCCTAGGGAATTGGACGTTATGCCACGGAAGTGAGCAGGCGTCCGCATAAAGGTCTTGACAGCCAGGAGTATGGTGGCTGAAGTCATCGCGTTTCTTATAGCTGTGCCAGCCGTACCTGATAAACAGGGGACTTGCTAGTGTCACGGAAGTGACAGCATTCTTGGCAGTGAAACGGAAGTGACGCGATAATTAGAGACAAGGGCATCCGCCGTCGTTTGAGTCACTCTAAGCGGGGAGGACGTGCGTAACCACCTAGATTTGGTCTTACGGGTATTCTGAGAATGACATCCCCGAAGGTCGCTGAGGACGTTGCGTACGCATAATCCTTGACAACACCTCGTAACCTAAAGTGAGAGCAACGCAGGCCGTTTCGCTTGAATGAGTTACCAGGATTAGGGGAATATCAGGCAAGGCCAACGGCTCTTGAACCCCAAGCCGGGTGTGCCCCGTTCCTCTCGGGCTGAGCCACCGCAAGTAGTTCGACGGCGGATACGTGAAGCAAAGTAACAGCGTTCGGGGCACCATACTGAATGTCCATCCAACCTCTGCAACTGCAGAGGTTTTTTTGTTAAGTACCAAAGGAGGAACCACTTAGGTCAGAACAGTCAGCTCCAGCAGAGACCGATAGCCCCTTCGAAGGACCATCCCCGTGGATGGTCCTTTTCTTTTGCCCTTTGATCATTCAAGCGTCACAGGCGCTAACAGCTCAGGAGAACACCATGAAAATCCACCAGTATGCCAACTACATCGAATGGACCGCCCACACCTACCTCAAGGAACGCAAGCACGCTGACAAGGTCTCCCAGGAAACGGGGTGCTGGCTGAGGTCCTACGGAATCACAGCAGGACGAGTCAATGCCTATCTCCGCGGCAGCCAGGGGAGCGGTGCGACGATGCCCAACTCCTTGGTCATGGACATCCTTGAACTGGGCCACTCCAAGGAGCGGGAGACGGTAGAAGAGCTCTACTCCATCGACGCCCTGCTCTCCACTTGGAGCGCCTTGGCCCAAGTCTACGGTCGCACGGTAACCCCGGCAGAACTCGAAGTCGCCAGGGTCGAGTTGATCGCCGAAGCAGCCTACGCACTCATCATGACAGCAGCCCAAGGATTTCCGGGCAGCGGAAGCCTGCTAAGGCTGTACTGGCAGGAGAGCGAACTACTGGACCTCACTCTGATCAGAAAGAGCACGCCGGGGTTCAGTAGTGTCGGCGCCAACCTGGAGCTGATCAAGCGCTTCAGAAAGGACCTTCCGAAGAAGCCCAAGAGTCTGGACCTTCCACGACGCCGGAAAACGCTGGAAGATGCACTACAACGTATCACTCCTGTAGCCCAGGGCGCGGTGCCGCCTGCGGCAAAACCGAAGAGTGATATCGAGCAGCCCAAGAGCATCACACCGGTCGATCCCTACGGCGAGGACCGCCTTCCCGCCCTGCCGACCTCAGGCAGGCACTGGGCCGAGCCCTCTAAGAACTCGTTCTACTGGGCTTATGGCAATTGGCCTGATCGATGGGACAACACCTTGCCCTACTGAAAACCCTCGCCCGGCATGCGGGCGTCCTCTTGCGACGACAGAGCACCGCACGCCAGTACAGGCGATATCATGTCAAGGCCGAGCGGTCGAACTACGAATCCAGGAATGCTCGTTTCGTCCCCAGAAGGTCCCAGTAGGTTAGCGGGGTCTCATCGGAGAACTGCCGTGGTTCTGCGTTGATGCCCGGCGCCCTTTCGCCGATCGGTTACTGAGACAGGCCTGACCAGCCGTGGCCGGGGGAGTGGTTCCGCTGTGAGGTCAGCGATAGAGGGGGCGTTTTGGGGAAAGGTCGCGTCACCCTAAGCTCTCGAAGAGTGCTTGATGTCCAGGCCAAGAGGGAGCAACATGACGACAGCAACAGGTGTGAAGTACGAGACGAGGTCCGTCAAGACGGTTCGGGGACTGGAGGCCAGGACTAGAGCCAAATTAGAGAAAGAGGGCTGGGAGTTCGTCTCGCAGGAACAGGGGACAGTGCGGTCGGAGTTGACCTTCCGGCGTCCGAAACCAGAGACTCCGTGGAAATTGATCGGGGCGGGTGGCGGCCTGCTCGCACTTCTCATCATCGGAGCGCTCATCGCCAGTGCATTCGGGGGAGAGGGTAGCTCAAACAGCAGTGCTGACGCGCTTCCGTCGCCGACCCCGTCCTTACTCGTAGAAACCCAAGTGCAGACGCCTCCGACTGAAACAATGACACCATCAGCCGAGCCCCCGACTCCTGCTCCTGCGGTCACAGCTAACGAGCCACAAGCCAAAGTTGAAGGCACGACTTGCAACATCGATGAGAACTTCGGCAAATGCTTGTATGGGCAAACTGCGATATATGAAGATTCTCGACGTAGCGGGGATAAGGTTTTGCTCGAGATCACCGTGCAAGAACCCCAAGAATTCGAGCCTGGGAAAGACGCTGACTTCTCTATCACGACCCTTGGAGGTACACAAGATAAGGGTTCTGACAACCTTTACTTCGATGTCACTATCAAGAATTTGTCCGAAGGGGTCGTCTTGGGACGTAGTGACGTCGAGTTAGTCGCCAACAGTGCTAAGGATGGTGACTTTGATGTCCGTTCGGTTCAGGATGACCTAGTGGGAGCCTACTGGGATGCAAAACTTGAACCAGGACAAAGCTCAACTTTGAGAAGCGGCTGGAATTTCAACGACGCTTCTGAACCTACCTTCAAAGTCCGCATTGATGGACTCGGTGGAAATAGCGTCACTTTTTCACACAAGTAGCACCAAGACGCTTCATCGAAGAAAAGTGCGAGGAGTTCCGCAAATTCAGCTATCGGATCGTGCAGAAGCGCTGGCGTTGATCTCGAAGCCCGGCCACTTCCGGCCCCAGCTAAGGACAGCCAGTTGCCCGGTAGGCGTTACGCCGGCCGGTCAGTAGCATCGTTGCGTTGTCTGCTTTCCAAGAAGGGCGGAGGCAGTGATGATGCGCGTAATGGTCTGCCTCTTTGCGCGAATCACCATCTCGCCTTTGACCGAGGCTACTGGTGCATGGACACCGATCTAAAGCTCCCCGCTCAGAGCCACGGGCCGAGCCTCTTAGATCTGGCGATACCCGGGACAATCTGTCCCAATTGCCACTTCAACCGCACTCAGGCCATCTCCAGGGTTTGGGCGGAATGGCAGGCTACGTTCCATCAGGGATAGCCTCTAACTCTCTGACTCAACGAATCGGTCCCGAAACGTTGGCTAAGTTGTCTAAGGCCCTCTAAAAGATAGCGACACTCCACTGTATCCTGACCGTCCCTCGGTCCATCATGGAGTTCCCGCCGATTTAGGCGCGCACGAGCCACGAGCTTGGTACACGTAAGGAATCTACTCATGACGTCCTACGAATTTGTTGGGAAAGACATATCCAAACTTTGGGAAGTGGTCGGCGTGAGGACCACGGAGCGCGGAGTGAGGGTCCAAGCACACTCCTGGAGGGCCGGTATCGCCACGGTCGAGCTGACCGCCGAGCAAGCCAAGGAGTTGATCCAAATCATAGCGACTCACCTTCCGAAGGTCGCAATGACCAATCGGGAAGAATTCTTCGAAACCGTTGGCGAGGCGTACCGCGAAGTAGGCGTGGGCCATGGCTATCGCCACGGCAGGATAATGATCTTGGTAAGCGAAGGCGATATCTATGCGACGGTCGACCTAACCATCGAACAGGCCAATGAGCTGAGTAAGATCATCAAGGCTCACCTTCCAAGCCCGGAATGACCGGCTTGGAGGACGGCAGCGCATCGTCATACCTGCATGACGTGAGTTACGGAGATGCTGGGTCTAAACTCCGAACGATGTCGCGCATGTGCTCGCCGCGGCCTCGTCCAAGATCCTCAAGTAGTGGATCCTGTTCACCGACGAAGGTTCCCGTCGAAAAGTCGTCGGAGAGTTCCTGGAAAATGACGTCGTTGAACGAATCGATGCGGTTATACGTGGTCGTGAAGATCCGTTTTCGGGCGAGTCCGCGGGGGTCTTCATGAGTGGCTTCGTAGAAAGTATCTCCGACGGGAGACTGCCACGGTGCTATGAGGAGATCGTAGTTGCCGTCATGGATGGCCACGCTGCCAATGTAGATGGTTTCGCCGTCCTCCATGTCCATGCGTCGCGGTGGCAACAGCCTCTGACGATTCAAGGCGTTTTCTGTTGAGCAGTGCGGCACGCTGACTTGACCGTTCGTGGACGTTACCGCTGACCATGGCTGAGTCGAGATTGGAAAGCCTGTTGTCGTAGGCCTCCCTGGCCGTATCAAATACTCCTGTTCAAGGGCTATTTCAGCCTTGAATGCTACTTTATCCATGTCCTGCAACTGTGCAGTCATTGTGCCCCCTCTGACTCGTAACCCCGATTAAAGCAGAGGTGACCGACAAAGAAGACTCAGGCTCACGACTCACACCGGGCCCTTGTAAGAATCGATTTCCCGCTCCACTACCAGGCACTTGACGCCCTCGAAGAAGAACACGCGATGCTCATGATTGACGACAGAGGCCCACGGACAGCAGCTTCGTGAGCGGGATTCAGGGCTCATCCGAATTCACGATGCGGAGATGCACCTTTCCCTGAAACGGCAACTTACAGATCGCTTCACCTGGCCGGAGCAATGAAGGCTGAACCAGGTACGTCAGGAAACCCATTTTCATCCCACACGATTGCAAAAAGGAGCTATTGGAACCATGGCCGCCGCCCAACGCGAGGTTGAAGTCGCCTCAAAGCTAGTCCGATTTGATGCTAAACGGCGCAGTGCACTCAGCTCATATAGCGAGATACTTCGATGGGAGTTCAAATGGGCAAATCCGCAGGACGATTCACAGACCATTCTTAGACGCATCGCACAAAAGATCGCCCTCCACTGGGACAAAAGTCTTATTCATGCCGCAACCGACCCTGCTACATTGGAGCGCTTGGCGGAATACCAGCCAAGCCTCGCGCGCCTAGCCACGAAAGGCTTTCCCCAAATAGGACGCGAAGTCTCGACCTTGCCGATGGATCAAGTCGTTGAATACTTGGAGCTGCTCGCTATCCCGTCAGCGCTGAGGACCCAAGTTGGCGAGACCGCGGTAATGTCCGGACTTGCTCGGCTTCTGATCCTGCGAACCATCGCTACGGCTGAATCCCTGGATTCCGTCGAGGAGGAACCCGCCCCCTTCACACTTCAACCACGCGCAAACGTTGATTGGCATCCTTCCCCAGAAGCGGGCATAAACGATCATGCCCCATGGGTTACCGGTGTGGCTCAACTCCATGCGTGCATGTCGGGCTGGGACGCTGCCTGGACCCTTCCACCCCGTCCGACGCTTGAAGCCGACGTTCTGGACAGGTGCGCCTATTTCGCACCATTGTCATTGTTGATGTTTGGTTGCCTTTCTTGGGTAAACCCTGCGGTAGGCATCGCAAGATGGATAAATCAGGGCATGCCTACGGATGAGCCGGTATTGAAACTGATCAAGCGTCAATGGGGTAAATGGGCCTTTGCGCACGCTCTCAGCAGAGACACGCTTAGCTTCTGGACCTACGGCGACGGGTACGACTTGGCGCGAGGGCTGACCCCTGGCCAGGCCAACTTGGAAGGAACAGCCGTAGCCGCGCGTTCGTTCCTTGCATCATCGGAATACGGAACCAGACAACTGCAATTTGCTGACGAGCTACACATGCAGACTCACATCCACTGGCAACTATGGCGTTCCGACAATCAACGAGCCTCAAGAACTGTCCTCGTAAGGGGTGACCGCGCTGTCATCTCTCTGGAGGAATACAGCGGCTGGTGGAGGGCCCTTCAAGAGGAAGGCGACAGTTTGGTCGCCGGCGGTGAAGAGCGATCAGTCCACCTTCTTTCAAAAGGCATAGGACTTCTCGGGGAATTTCACCGATCGAGGGTTACAGGACGTTGGCACGTCGGTGCCCAAGATACGCACCTCTTAGGATGGGTCGGCCCCTAGCCAGTTCACAGCGTGGTCCCATGCAACAACGTAAGCGATTGGGACTGCGGGCTCGGTCCCATTGAGTACGATCCACATCAGGGTCCCGCCTGAATGCTACGATCCGGCCGTCTTCGAAAAGCCTAACCCCAGTGCCGTCTTTGGATCAGATTGAGTTCCAACCCGGAGGCCGCTCCTATAACTGCTGTTGGCTAAGCAAGAGTGACAAGTATGGCGCCGAGGTTCCGATGAAGTTGCTTCAGCGTGTTTTGATCAAGAGCCAATGTGGTGATCGGCTCGTCCTTGCCTGCCTCGAAGAAAAACAGATCCATGACAGGTTGGTCATCATCCTTATCCTGGCTCGCCACAAAGTTTATCCAGGCGATGTCTTTCGGGAACTCAAATAGAGCTGCCATGCTTCCTGGGGCAGGCAAGGCTTGCACCTCATCATTGCCGCTGTCGTAAATCGTGACGCGTGTGTAGCAAGAGTCTTCAGCGAAGGTTTTGTGGTCGGTACACCACGGTTCGCAGTTAGAAGTTGTAGTCATAGTGGGTCCCCTTGTGGGTTGTTGTAATGCTCAGGTTAGTGGCCAGGGTCCGACTTACGGGAACGGGAGGACTTAGCCACGGTGATCATCTTCCCAGTCCCACATGGCACTGCTTAAACTCTCACCACGTAGCCCAACCTGAGGCGACAAAACTAGGACGTCGCTGGGACTTCTATAGAAGATTGGAGACATGCAACAAAGTACGATTCCTTGGTCCCTGCTGTGGAAAGGGTCTTTGCTCGAGTTGCGGGAAGGGGCTGGTTGCCACTCATGTATACCCGGAGCTCTTTGTCCTGCATCAGGGTTGCCCTGCTTGGAGGCAGTCGAACTGGAGCCCGTTCGGTCTGCCTTCGGAAGCCTCCTCTATGACCTGCCAGCAAGGGTGTGTGTCCTGAATATGGGATGTACATCGATGTGCATGAAAACGATCGAATGGTTCGGGGCGTTTAGTTCTCTTCGAAGCCGGACTGGTCGAACTTGAGGGTGCGGGCGTTCTCTGAGACGGTGCGGATCCTTCCTTCCTCGAAGCCGTTCTCGTCAGTCGCTTCGATCTCGATTCGGACGACAAGGTTGGCGCCTGTATCGCCACGGAGATGGACCAGGACTTCCTCGGCGATGTTCTTGAAGTCCATTGCGATTTTGTCGGCGTTGAGCGTCTTGACTCCGTAAAAGCGCGTTTTGGCGTTCTGTTTTACGACTTCGTCGGCTGGGGGCTTAGAGGGCGGAAGGGGCTGGTCGAGGGTTGGCTCATCAAGTGATATATCCGTTGACGCCTGGACCTCGGCTTCCCTCTGTGCGACGGCGACATCGGGGCGGACGAGCAAGAGCGAGTCGGTGGCCATAGGGGCGGCACTTTTGTCCTGTGGCGTCCACATGCCGATATACCGATTAGCGGTGTGGTCGTAATCTGCCGCTAGCGCAAAGGCATCAGTCTGCCAGATCATTGGCAGGTCGACGATGCCTTCATCGAGTACTTTGCGGTCGCGTAGGCGTGGCATGTACGGGTACTGGCTGTAGAGGGACCACAATTCGCCGAGTGAGACGTGACCGTCTTTCCATATCTGCGGCACTTTGCTGATAGCGAGGCGGATAGTGGCTGCAGCCTGCCGTGTCGAGAGGTCACCGTCGTTTCCGAGCCGTCGCGAAACGCGGTCCGCGAGTGAGTCGGATTGACCTTCGACCTTGGTTTCTCGGATCACAAACGGCGCCCCGGCATCAGGCTGAGCGGGAACGAGTGCCCAGGTGAAGGTTTGTAACAGCCTCGAAGAGACGGTCTTGTCTGCCTGCGTTTTGCGCAGCGCGGCCTGGTTTTTTTGGTTCTGAGTGAGGTCAAGATCGGCCTCGTTCTCCAGTACGTGAGTCCATCCAAGATAGTCACGGACGGCAGTGCTGAGTTCCTCCAGTCTGGCCTCATCAGCGGCGAGGTAGACCAACATGTTGCGGTTTGTCCGGTTGGCGCTACCGCGCTGCTCGGTGGCCTTCTGCGCAAAGTCCTTGGCAACCGATTCTGCGCCACGCTTATGGGCTACTTTGGGGTGGAGAATGACTAGTCTGGCCTCATCAGTGTCTGGGATGTCGGCATTGGTCTCAGGACAAACATGGACTCCTGCGAGATCGCCGCGGCTACGAGCTTGCCCTTGCAGACGCCTGACGATTTCCGCCCACACGTCTTCTTTGTGAAGGCGTTCCGCCTGGTCCTTGGCCGTGCGGGTGATGTTGGGCTGGAGGTCGTACCAGTATTTGCCCGAGCCAGAGTAGAAATAAGTCGCCCGGTCGCCGAGCTGAGTCAGGGCCGCATGGAAATTGCCAGGTACATCGCCGGGGACTGCTGTACCGAGAAACACGCGCTGCGTGCCAGTCCCTTTGTGAATCGAACCTGGAGAGACAGTGGGCGCAGCACTGAAGAACACGGTGCGCGCGAGGCGCTTGGTCAACGCCCGCTGGCCGAAGAGCGGCTTTTCAGTGTCGATGCGTGCAGGTTCAGAGTTGGGCCCGTCTACGTCTGCATCGATGATCGTCTTCCACGAGTCCTGTAAGTATTGTGTCAGCTCGGCGTTCACGTGTGCGGTCGCCAAGGGAATTGACCCGGGCATTATGAGTGGGGAAGCGTCCTCTCCGGTCCAGAGCGCATGGATGACTGTGCTCATCAACCGCAGGACGCCGCGAGTGCGCTGGAAGCGTTCGAGGGACGACCACTCTTCGTAGAGGGTGTCGAACATTTCGGGATGGATCGGGTAAGTCCGTTTGATCCGTTCCTCATAAGCCGGGTCGCGAGTTTCACGCGGGAAGTCATCGGTGTACTTCCGGTACATCTCCAGGTACGTTCGGGCTGTCGCGCCGATCGAAGCGAGTGCGCCTGCATCAGCCTGCTTGAAAAGGCGCTGCTTGACGATGTTGAAAGCTTCGTCCGACGAAGCCGGCCTCCATGGGTCGGCGACTCGGCGCACGATGTTCTGGAGACGTTTGAGGGCCTCTAGGCCGTTAGTTCCCCCCACCTCCTCAGCGCTCCCGGCGACGACTGCGGCATCGTCGGTTCCGTTCTCCGAAGCCGGGATGGAAATGGCCAGAAGGATACCGGAGGTCCCTTTGCACGCCTCGGTTAATGACTGTGCGAAAGTAAACTGGTCGTCAAAGGTGCCGCCGGCTAGATCATCGCGACCTACAAGCGAGCGGGCGTATGCAACCCATTCATCGATGAGTATGACGGCAGGTGAGTAACTGGCAAGCAGCGTGTGTAGTGCCTCGCCAGGATGCGTTCGGTCCGCATCAGCTTTGGAAACCAGCGTGAAAGCCTGCACTCCGCCGAGCTGCCAAGCCAATTCCCCCCAAATGGTGTTGACACGCGTACCGTCAGCCTTGGTGACTCCGGATGGACTGAAGTGGTTTCCCACGATTGCCACACGGTTGACCTTGGTGCCCGTATAGCCGTTGGCCATCAACAGCTCTTGCGTTTCCTGAGGAAATTCACCCAAGGGGAGTCCAGCCGCGACATGCCACAGTGAAAGCATCGAATGCGTTTTACCACCACCGAAGTTCGTCTGGAGGTTGATCACGGGTGATGTATTGTCGTCGCCTGCGAAACGCCGAACCGCTCGCCCGACCAGATCTCGTAGGCCCTCTGTTAGATAGGTGCGTTTGAAGAACTCCACCGGGTCGGCGTAGTCCGAGTCGACCTCCCCGCCTGTTGCGACCTTGTAGAGGTCGGCGGCGAACTCTGATGCATGGAAATTTCCGGTCGCAACGTCATCGTGCGGCTGGAGTACCTCGCGCCACGGTTTTAACCCCGACGCCTCTGGATTCGTCACGGCGGCCTTAAGAATCTTCTTGTCATCCTTATCGGCCGTCACCCGCCTGAGGTTCAGCCGGATATTTCGAATCTCCTCTGATGCTGTCCCCGCACCGATCAGCTTGAGCAGCCGTTCGCATGTATCGAGCGAGCGATAGGCGTCGTCGTCCGTGAATGTACCGTTGTGTGCCCAGTTGTTGCGGACCTCTCGCAGCTCGATTGCGAATGACTCTCCGGCCTTGCCTAGCGACTGGTTGAACGGGTACCAGCCCGGCCGGTACCCGGCTGTGATGTTACTTTCCGTGAGGATTCTGAGCTGCGCCTGTGGGTCGAGCGCGTCATAGACCTTCCCGGCAGGCACACCGTTCTTCATATCCTTGGCCTGAACGAGCTTGGTCCATTCGGCACCCATCACCGGGTCGGCCTGACCGATGACCGTTGAAATGAAGTCGTCCAACGCCGGTGCCAGCACTTGGAACATGCGCTCGATCCGGTCGCGGTTACTAAGCGCCATGTCAGTTCAGCTCCCACTTGTTGATGAACCTAATAGGGGGTTCCGCCTGCCGTTGCTTCGAACTCGGGATAGGGCAGTCGCAAGCGGGGGTGTTCAGCGTCCCTAGTCGCATCTCGCCAGTGTCACCTGGCTTGCGCTTCTGCTCAGTCACTCGTCATCCTCGAAATCAAAGGCACCTTGCGCGGCGGCGGGCTTCTTCTGCGTGCGTGCAATGTCGATGAGATCAGGCCAGCTTGTAACAAGGCTATTAAAGGACAATGCGTCCTTGGTCCAGCCATTATTCTCCGCAACGCGGAACAGGAGATGGGCTAATTCCTTCACCAAATCCGGATTTACCGCACCGTCATCCCGGCTGAGGGCCGTCTGCAGGAACACACCCGCGGCCGCGATTCCCTCATGCTCCAAAACCCTGATCAGGTGGTGGAGAGCCTCCCAGTTACTGGTGTGGCCGTCTTTGAGGACGTCGTAGTCCGATGGCAGATCGGATGGCTTAATCAACTGAACTTTTCCCGCTCGACTCGTGAGGATTTCGTCACGATCCATCGACTGCACAGTGGTGTTGCGAGCGTTAGCAAGGTTGTTGGCGTCTCCGAAGTCGCCGACTCCATATCCATGCAATCGGTACCAGGCGATCGCGAACCGCGAGGTCGGGTCGAAGTCGCCCTCCTGCTCGTTTAGTACCTGATCCAAGATCTCGTTGATTCTAGTGAGCGCCGAGCGAACACTCATCCTAGACCCATCAGGTTCCAGGACGCCACTGTATCGGCTAACCACGGCCATTCCAGGTCCGATGGCTGCCTGTGGCAGGTCGACCGGGGCGATAAGGCCCTGCTGCAGTTTGCGTAGAGCGCTGGGCAATTCCCCCTCGAGTGCGGCGATCAGCCCTCGCCGGTCAGTGGTCGGTGCTCCATCTGGACGTGGACGGAGGGACAGAACGATTGACGAAGCCAAGGCGTTAGTGCCCAGACCAACGGCTCGTGCACTGCGTTCGCTCCTAATTGGCCAAGTGGATGTAATCTCCCAACCGGCACGGATCATGCCGTCGAGCAAGGTTTCCCACCCGGTTGAAGCCTCACCGTGTGCATCTGTTTCCGATTGCTTAAAGGCGTAGTAGACAGTGATGGGAAAGTCGGGAGAAGCGGTCTTTCTTGCGCGTGTGAAGACGTCGCGGAAGCCATCCTCAAAGAAGGTCTTCGCGCCCTCTTTGCCACCGTGGCGGTAGGGGTTAGCAACCAGTTCGTCGGCCTTCGGCACCAAAAGGGTGGACAGGAGCTGTGGCTCCACGTCCTTCAGTGCCCTGCGCAGCCAAACGTAGAAGAAGTCAGAGAGATCCGAGTAACCGATGTTGTCGTAATACGGGGGGTCAGTGCTGACTACCGTCCCCGAAAAGTCGGCCTGATCGGCAGAGATCTGTCGGGCAGTTCCAGGAGCCCCAATGCCCAGGTACAAGGAGTTGCATACGGATTCGATGGGTCCCTCGAGCCCAATGTTACCCAATGGGTTGGCCTCAACGAAGTCCCAAGTCATGGGGATCGCCTGTCGAGAAAAGAGCGCCCGCACGTTCTCGTTTGTCTGATTCCACGAACAAATAGTGTTAGACATGTCTGCGTAACGAGATACAGCCAGTGCCAGATAGGTGGCTATGGCATCCGCGTACTCCGCAGTGCCACCGTCGCTCACTACGCGCCTGCGGGCTTCTCCGACGAGATCAGTAAATGTCGCAAGGGCGGTCAGCTGGCGAGGAGTGAACAGGTCGACCCAATGCGTCATCCCGTACGCCTGGACACGGAAGCTGAGCGCTTGTGGAGGAATTGAAGCCTCCGGAATGTCGTCGGGTCGAGGAACACTCGCGGTGGCTTCTTGCAGGGCATCCGGCGTGACGTAGATCCGTGCTCGTTTGCCTTCGGCTACCGTAGCGATCAAACGCTGGCCTAGCTTGCCCGCCCGGCCCTCTGCACGGATATGAGAGAGGTCGATCATCGTCTGACATGCAAGACACTTGGCCCCTGACCGGCCAACCGTTCCGTCCTCTTCCGCCGTAGGTCCTCCTGCCTTGGTGGATTTGACCGCGAAACTGACGGTTTGCCCTGAGGGATGTTCACCGGTCCTCTTAACTGAGGGAACGACAAAAGCCTCCTTGCCCTTCTTCTTGCTCAGCCACCAAGATCGGACAAGTGGCAGATCGAGGCCGCACCCCGGGTTTGGACACGCCACAGTCCTCGCCCAAATCCATGCTATTGCCCGGGCAGATGTGCCATCGGGCAGGGTCACTTTTGGATATATCGAAGCGATACGATCAGCCGCCCGATCGCACATCCATTGACCATAAGACCGGACGTCAGCCTGAAGACCCTCGGCTCCGCGCCAATCTCTAATCTGAGACTCGGCAACACCAGGGAACACCGGACTTTGGCCCTTGAAAGCAGGGGGAATCTCAATCAGAGCCTTATTGATCAGGACAGCCACCGGATTCAAATCGGATGCACGTGCCTCCAGGCCCAGTCGCTGCGCTTCAAGTGGGATAGTTCCGCCTCCCGCAAAAGGGTCGAGGATGACGGGCAGTGTCCCTCCTGTGGACCTGAGAATTTCGTTGCGAGCTTCCTCAAAGAGCTCTTCGTTCCACGAGTTCTCCCAAATCACGAGGCGCTCGATCAACTTATGCAAGCGTTCCCTCTCGACCCGTTGGAGGTCTTCGGTGGGGAATTTTTCTGGATGTGAGCTGGGGTCGTCGACGAGCTGCGCGAAAAGGATGGCCCGAGCAGCTGTCAGCGGCCGCCGTGCCCACCAGATGTGAAGAGCCCGGGGGTGCTTGCGGGTGAAGGGCTCCTTCTCCCGGGCAGACTCACGATTGATTGCCTCAAGTGGCAACGCTACCTCGATGAGCTTTTGTGCCACCACTACGTGTACACCTTCCTTTCCAAACGTGAGCCGGTGCCCGAAGTTACCGCCGGTTGGGCACTGATCAAAACTACCGGTAGGACCGACAGGTCTCAGAACCTGGCCCATATATAGGGGGATGGCGTGGCGGACTACAAGGCGAACGTGAGTCTAGCTTGGATTTACTTGCACGTATGCAACTACGCTGCTCACATGACTGCTACGCATTTGGTTGTGCTCGGAAACGCCGACGCTGCTCGCTGGGTCCTAGCCAATCAACGCATGGCCTTTAGCGAGGTCGGCAAGCGCACTGCGTCGCGGCTGTCCCGAGGCGACAGGTTCCTCTTCTATGCCAGCTTTACCTGCTGGCCTAGGCTTGGCGGCGACCAGCGGCCGACGTCCGGACTTATTATCGGCGACGCTGTCGTGCTAACAGAGGTGAGGGAGCTCCGGACGCCCGTCCTCGTCGGTGGCCGCCACTTCCGTTACGGCTGTGAGGTCTTCTTTGAGCACCTTGCCCCAGTTGGAACCGGTGTTTCGATTGGGTCGATCCGGGATGAACTTGAGTTGACCGCCGGCAGAGCCAACTACGGTCAGGCACTCCAACGCACTCCGGTTCTGCTCTCCCAAGCGGACACGGAACGACTGGCGCCACGGTTGGAAGGTGTTTGGAAACCATATGAAGAGACCATCGCTGGGTATCTTCAGCAGAGCATTCTTTAGCGCCCCGAACCCGGGCTAGAAGGGGGTCTTGCCCTTCGCCCACATCTTGTCCCAATCTCCACGGATGCCAGTAGCGTCGAAGTTGCCAAGGTCGACGGTGGCGAACGGGGCTTCGATGTATCGCACCTCGTCGTGTTGGGCTCCTCGAAGGTCTACACGAACAAGGGCCAGACGGTAGTGCGGGCTGGAGTTTTTGCCGGTTATCACTTCGTTGTGGGTGATGAAGAAGTCTTTAGATCCCTCTAGGCGTGCTTTTACTTCGATTCGGTAGGTGTCGCCATTTTCAGCTGTGGAGAGGATGTCGAAGCCCGGGTTGTTGAACGCTTGTTCGACTGGCTTGCGACCGAGGGTGTGTTCCTTAGCCAGTACGAGGTCAACGCCACGGCGTTCTACTTCCTTGGTTTCTTTGGCGTGGATTGGGGCATTCGGCGGAAGCTCGCTCTCGAGCATTGCGATGGGCAGCACGAGCGCGGCGGTGAGGATGCGTGGAGGTTTGGTGGACATCAGGGCTTGCTGGTCGAGCAGGCCCAGGCGTTCGCGCAGACGGAGGTCCAGTTCGACGGCTTTCCTATTAAGACTTTCAGAAGACTCTTTTGCTTTCTGGCCGGCCCGCTCGTTTTCCGCGGCTATGGCGGCATCCAGGATAAGTCGGTCGCGTTCATTTTCGAGCCGGTTGGTGACAAGCAACCTGGTCTTTTGCAATTCAGCATGACGATGTGGCTGAACTTCGGCAAGGTAGGTGGGGAGACGGTTGGAGATGATCCAGCTGTTGGCTTTCTCTTCGGCGTCAGAGAGCCAAGGGAACTGCCGTGCTGCGATTGTGGCAGGGGAGTCGGGAGCTGCTACGCAGTCAAGGTAGGGTGCGGGGCCAGCCGGTGTGACCGTGCCGTAGCTGTCCACGTAGGCGTAGCCGAACCGTCTAGCTACGCTGACGCCGGTGGAGTCGGCGACTTCTTCAATGACTCCCACCAGGAGTTGGGGTTCCTCAAGTGTCGGGGAGACCAGCACGGTACCCCGGTTTAGGGTGCCGCCGAACTGGCGAATTGCTTCGTCCATGACGGCGTCGTGCAAAGGATGGCCGGGAGCGAGGAGATCCGCTCGGGCGAGTCCCTCAGATTGGACATGGGGGAGGTCAAAAGTAGCCCTGTCGTATTTGGTGGCGATTGGGCCGTGTTTGCTGGCGCGGATCTGCGCCGGCACGTTGGCGATCTCGTAGCGCCCTTTCTCTCGTTTTACGATGCGGCCACCCAGTCTCGTGAAGGCGGCCTTGAACGCCAGCTCGATGTAGTGCGGTTGGAGCCGGCGTGCGCGCGCTTCGTCCATCGCGGCACGGAGTGCAGCGAGATCGGCCTCTGCAAGATGTTCAGAAGCTAGTGCACGTTCATCGAGGAGGTCTTTCAAGCCATCACCGACACTGGCATCAATGACATCGTGCATTTTTGCCTTCACTTCCGGCCGTTCGCCGTACTGGATGGCGTCCAGGAGCAGGCTGCGTAGGGGTGTCTCATTGAACGCTTCCCCGAGAACGTCGAAGACTTTCCCTCCATAGGCTTTGCGCTGCTCCTCGATTTTGTCCAGCAGTCGCGTGAATACCTCGCCCTCGCGGGTATTGGCCGCGACGAGGTTCCAGAGCCGGCAAACCTCTTCCTGGCCGATACGGTGGACGCGGCCGAAGCGCTGTTCGATTCGGTTCGGGTTCCAGGGAAGGTCGTAGTTCACCATCAGGTGTGCGGCCTGAAGGTTGAGGCCCTCGCCGGCCGCGTCAGTGGCCAACAGGATCTGACAATCACGGTTCTTGGTGAACTCTTCGGTGATTTGGCGTCTCTCGGAGCGCCGTACACCACCATGGATAGCCCTTACAGCGTCCGGTTTGCCCAGGAGGGAGCCGATGCGGGCCTGCAGGTAACTGAGCGTGTCCCGATGTTCGGTGAAGATGATGAACTTACGGGGCCAGCCGTTGTTGTCCGTGATTAGGGCGTTGTCTTGGAGGATCGTGGACAATTCGGCCCACTTGCGGTCGGTGCCGGAGTCACGGACATGCTTCGCCGTGGTCACGAGTCCGCTGAGTTCCACGAGTTCGGCGTTGAGTTCGTCGACTGTTTGGGCAGCGGTCGCAGCGTCGACGAGTTCCTCTTCCAGGACCTCGGTTTCTTCAGCGTTGAAGTCGTCGGCGTCCAAGCCCTCGAGATCGAGGCTGGGCTCGGACTCGACGTACGTTCCGTTGAGGATTTCCTGCTTCTTGCGTTCGAGTCGTTCCGAGCGGCGTACCAGGCTCCTGTAGATCGCTTCGGGACTTGAAGCCAAGCGCCGTTGGAGAACGGTAAGGGCAAAGCCGACGGTATTTTTTCGCTTGCCACCAACCCTGTCGGCGCGGTTCATGCCTTCACGGACGTAGCTCGTGACCTGTTCGTACAGTTCGTACTCCAAGGAGGTCAGCTGATACGGGACGGTCTCGGCTATGCGCTCGGGGAAGAGCTTTTTGCCTTCGAAGGTGAGCAGGTCTTCTTTGACCATTCGGCGCATGAGGCCGCTGGTGTCAGCAGTGACTTTGTTTTTGCCTTCGAAACGGTCGCGGTCAAGCAGGGTCAGGAAGAGTTGGAAGTCCTCTTCCTTGCCGGAGTGCGGCGTGGCGGTCATCAGCAGGAGATGCCGGGTGATTTCCCCGAGCAATTCACCGAGTTGGAATCTCTTGGTTTTTTCCAGCTTGCCACCGAAGTAGTGCGCGCCCATGCGGTGCGCTTCGTCAACAATGATGAGATCCCACTCAGTTTCCTTGAGCTGGGCCTGAAGTTGCTCGTTGCGGGAGAGCTGGTCCATTCGCGCGATGAGTAAGGGGTTGGATTCGAAGACGTTGAAGTTGACGTTGCCATCGATCAGCTGGTTTGTCAGCAGGTCGAAGCGCAGCCCGAACTTGAAGAACAGTTCATCCTGCCACTGCTCAACCAGGCCGCCAGGGGCGACGATCAGGCACTGTTTCACGTCGTCGCGCAAAATCAGCTCCTTGATGTAGAGCCCTGCCATGATGGTCTTGCCCGCGCCGGGGTCATCGGCGAGCAGGAAGCGAAGTGGGGTTCGGGGTAGCAGTTCTCCATACACTGCACGGATCTGGTGTGGCAGAGGCTGCACGTCACTGGTGGCCACGGCCAGCATTGGGTCAAACAAGCCAGCCAAGGAGATTCGCTGCGCTTCGGCTACAAGTTTGAAGTCTCCGGCATTGGCATCGAAGGCGCGGCTGCCGGTCTGGGCGACGGTCAAGGCGTCCTGATCCTTGCGGAACACGACTTGTTGGCCAAGGCTACCGGCCGAAGTTTTATAGGTCAGCTCCAGGGCGTCTGTGCCGTGCCACTGAGCGGCGAGTACAGTGATGACCTCAGCAGGAATCAGTCCTGCGATTCGTAAGCCGGTCTTAAGCTCTTCTAGCAGCATGGGTGACCTTTCAGTCGACAGTCGATTCACCATATAGGACGGGCAAGACAAACAAAGCGGGTTCGTCGCTGGTCTGCACTAATCTTTGCAACAAAAGCTGACCACTGAAGGGCCAAATATGGACCGGGACGAACGCCAACAACTAAGCGCGACCTCACAGGAGGTCAGCCAATGGCTCAACCAAGCCCGTTCGGCGCTGGCACGCCGCTCCAAGGTAGAAAAATCAGGTGACAAAGCTGTCGCCGCCCTCCGCCACAATACCGCCGACGTTTGGTGTGACGGACAGCTTGCCTGGAGAGTCATGCCGCTGCGGCTCGACGACAGTAGCCGCCTGGCCAAAGCTGCTCGCCAGGCTCACCTTCCGGTCATCAGCTCAGAGGAGCAGAACGCCATCGAAGGCCTTCTCACTAACGTCGCCGCGGCATTAGACGCTGTGAAAGCCATGATGGGGGTGCGCCGGTTCTTCCTGAGCAGCAAGGCTCGTGAAACCGGGGTGGCCGCGGCTGAGTACCTGGACGGTTACCGACAGTGGGCGTTGACGGCTGGTGTCCCATTGCTGCTGGAACGCCTGAGCCGCTCCGATGACGACCTTTCAGAAGTTCCGCTCTCTGCTGCCTTGCAAGACTGGGTCGGATTGAGCCCTCGAATCGCGGACCTCGGCAACAGCCAGAACATCCTCTCGGGCGCGGCCGTTGCATCCTTACCAAAGGCAATTGAGGGCATCAATGGGGCTTTGCGCGAAGAGGAACGCTTCCGTGCGGATGCTACTGCTGCCGGTGAAGCGGTTCGGAAGCAGGAGGTCCGGCGACTGTTGGTTGAGATGCCAGTGGAACGACTCCGGGAGGCGACGCGGGACCGTTTGCGCATCGGATCGCTTCTGGAGAACGGTATTGCTACCGTCCAGACAGTCCTCGATCACGGTGCCAAATTGTCACATCTTCCGGGGATCGGGGCAACCACCGCTACCCGGATGCATGGTGCAGCACGGACACTTTGGCAGACGACGTATGATGAGACGCCTGTCCGGATCGACATTAAGAACCGCACTCCTCTAACCGGCGAATTACTGCGGCGACTCGCCGCTTGGGACGCTATCAGGCAGACCAAGGATGCTGCCCGCGACTTGGCCCTAAAAGACTCCCTGACGCCACTGGCACGGACCCTTGATCACAGCGTCACGCACCTCGTCGTTCTCGCGGGTGACCAGCAAGCCTCAGAGTTCACCAGAGCAACAGAAGCCGTCATCCAACGTGCCCAGCAGGTAGGTGCTATGACGCCTGCTGTCACAGCGGACGATCCTTGGGACGACTTCCTACTTCGGCCGGCGGATTACTTCGCCCTTCTCGACGCACTAGGCTTCACCACCGAAGACGCGCAGACGGCTCACAGCGACCTATCAGAGGAGATTGTTGAGGCTGTCCGCAAAATCGAACTCGACACCCAACACCTGTCAGCGTCGCTACGCGGCTATCAGAGTTTCGGTGCCAGATTTGCCCTCGCCCAGCGCAAAGTGATCATCGGCGATGAGATGGGTCTAGGTAAGACCGTCGAAGCGCTAGCCGTCCTGGCTCATCTACGCTCCAAGGGAGGCCACCATTCGGTGGTAGTCTGCCCAGCTGCAGTCGTGACCAACTGGGTCCGCGAGATCCAGGGAAAGTCCAAACTCCGACCACACCGCCTGCATGGCCCCGGACGGGCGGCAGCGGCGCGGAGCTGGCTCCGCCACGGTGGCATCGCAGTGACTACCTTCGAAACACTGCCATGGTTCGAAACGTTTAGGGATGAGCCGGTGACCATCGGATGCGTCGTGGTTGACGAGGCACACTACATCAAAAATCCTGCCGCCCAACGCTCCCAACGGGCCGCGAGGATGATCAGCCAGACCGACCGAGCCATTCTCCTCACTGGAACGCCCTTGGAAAATCGCATCGATGAGTTTCGTAATTTGGTCGGCTATCTCCGACCTGATCTCGTCGTTGATGACAGCGAACTGGCGCCACACCGGTTCAGACGGCAGGTCGCACCAGCCTATCTCCGCCGTAACCAGGAAGATGTCCTCACTGAGCTCCCGGAGTTGGTCGAGGTTGACGAATGGCTGCCCTTTTCGAAAGAGGACACGGCCGTCTACACAGACGCCGTCGCCGCCGGGAACTTTATGGCAATGCGGCGGTCCGCTATGGCAAGTGGCACCAAGTCCGAGAAGATGCAGCGTCTCATTGAGATCGTCCAGGAAGCCGAAGACAACGGTCGCCGCGTGATCGTGTTCTCGCAATTTCGCGATGTCCTCGACCGCGTCACTCAAGTACTGCCTGGCAGGGTTTTCGGACCTTTGACCGGATCGGTGCCGGCTGCTGCACGACAGGTCATGGTGGACCAGTTTTCAGAGGCTGGACACGGGGCCGTGCTCGTTTCCCAGATCGTCGCGGGTGGTGTCGGTCTCAATATTCAGGCTGCATCAGTTGTCGTAATCTGCGAGCCTCAGTTGAAACCAACTACCGAGTGGCAGGCTATTGCCCGAGCTCGGCGCATGGGTCAACTAGAGTCCGTCCAGGTCCACCGTCTGCTCTCCGAGGAGGGTGTTGACCGGAGACTGACAGAGATTCTGGCACGCAAGCAGGAACTGTTTGAGGAATTCGCCCGTGTTAGTGAAACAGCTGGCAGCGCGCCTGAGGCCGTTGACGTCTCGGAGGCAGAGTTAGCAAGGGGCATCATCGCCAGCGAACGCGAACGCCTTTTTACTCCTAAGCAAGCGGCTGAAACGGACACACACGTTCTGCCCGTGGACTAAGGAGCGCGTCTTGATAGAGCATCCGGCCGTCATCAGGTCCGGCATGTTGCAGAGGTCGGTACCAATCAAGCCGTCCTGGTGGGCGATCAGACTGACATACTCACTTGCGCTTCCGCATCAAGCTGAAAGGCTCTGACCCAGACTGGCTGACGCTTTTTGCCCGCACGGAAGTATCCTTTCTCAAAGCAACGATCTCATCCAGCACGCTGGGGCTATAGATCCGACTAAGGAGCGAATCAAGATTCAGGGCCCATCTTGGCCACAGAGCACCTACCCGATAACTGCGTGGCCAGGTAAAGACTTTTTGTTATTAAGACCATTCGGTGAATCGTCGAACTGAATCCACGGACCAAGGCAATCTCAGGTGGTACTCGCCCTCAGTTTTTAAAAGGAGATTCCATGAGCAAGATCAGCACAATCGGAACACTCACGAGCTTGGCGTTTTGAGCGCCCTCGCATCGGGGGCGCCCGGCCCCCGTGGCTGTCGCATCAGTGGATCCTTTGATAAGAACCGCAGGCTGTGCCTGGTTGAAGTTCCAGGCTCGCGGATATCCGGCACGTCGCCTGTCCCAACAATGTGTCTCACTAGGGCATTCTCAACATCACTGATATTTGCCCTTTGATAAGACGGGAGGAGTTGATGGCTCGCCTTGGATACGCCCGCGTCAGCCTTGCTGACCAAGACACCGATTTGCAGATCCAGGAACTGGAAGCAGCTGGGTGCGAGCGAATCTATAAAGACCAAGGGATCAGCGGGACGCGGGTAAGTCGTCCGGAGCTGGACCGGATGCTGGACCGTCTCGGCTCAGGGGATGAAGTCGTGGTGTGGAAGCTGGATCGATTGGGACGAAACACTCGCCACCTGCTCGAGCTCTTGGATGATTTCAAGATGCGAGGCGTCAAGTTCCGTTCCCTAAGGGATGGCATCTCCACTGACCCGGCCAGCGAGGTCGGGGGAGCGATGGCCCAGGCGATAGTCACCATCATTTCCGCTTTCGCCCAGCTTGAACGAGACCAGCTTTCCGAGCGCATCAGGGCCGGCATGGCGGCTGCAGCTGCCAACGGCAGGAGAGCAGGACGCCGGGAGGTCACTGCTAGCCACGCGAAGGTCAAGAGGGCACATGAACTGAAGGCTCACGGTCTCAGGCCGACGGACATCGGAAAGATCATCGGAGCCAGCCGCGCCACGGTCTACCGATACCTAAGCATGGTGTCAGTTCTCGAAGTCGGCTGCACGGATGTCCGCAGTTGTCTGCACGGGCGTCGTATGGGGATCCCTAACGGGCTATTGGAGCGTCCGGAGAGCCGCAAGCTTACGGACGCATGCTCACATCCGTCTCAAGAGCATCGCAGTATGATCCCTAGGCGGTTGCTGTTGCGAGGAGTTCGTCAGTTCCGTAGCGGCGCGGACGCGCTGGGAGGATGGGTGCGTTGATCAGGGACCGGTCGTAGACAACGAGGGCGTCATTCTCGATGATCTGCTCTTTGGACGTTACGAGTCCTGTCCGCTTGTCCCGGGTCAGGCGAACCACTTTATTGTGGCGGTAGACGTTGCCGTCTGCCTCGTGGAAGTAGGCGTCTTCTTCGCGGATGTGGAACTTCACCGTGGGAACGCGTTCGGCGCGCAGTTCACCACACAAGTGCTCGTCGGTAGTGGTGACAAGGAATTGGTAGGCCTGGTCGGTGTCGTTGCGGACCCTGTAGTCCAAGTAGTTGTAGATGATCGAGGTTCCGGAACCGAAGGGAATCTGGCGGTTGAAGTCCGGGAACAAGTCCAGATCGCCGTGGTGGTGGTGTTCCACCACTGTCAGTTCGCTGTGCAGGACCATCCAATGCAGCAGGTTGGTGAACTGGCATAACCCTCCGCCGATGCCCGAGTCCGCCCGGCCATGGTTGATGACCAGTCCCTCACGGTAGCCCTTGGCTTCCGTGCAGCTGCCCACCAGTTTCCAGAACGAAAAGGTCTCTCCTGGCTGGATGACCACGGAGTTGACCAGGGGCGCCGCGATCCCGAGGCTTACGGCTTTGTTTTCCTGCAGGTGCAGGTCGA
This sequence comes from Paenarthrobacter sp. NPDC089307, assembly GCF_040685055.1. Classification (NCBI taxonomy): domain Bacteria; kingdom Bacillati; phylum Actinomycetota; class Actinomycetes; order Micrococcales; family Micrococcaceae; genus Paenarthrobacter; species Paenarthrobacter sp. NPDC089307. Next base: position 76,304 of record NZ_JBFBHE010000008.1, on the reverse strand, counting down.
CGTTGCCCAGCTTCCGCCTGATCAGTGAATTGTGGCGATAGACAACCTCCGGCAAGACCTCGTGAGGTCGTTGCCTGGCGAAGGCGGTGGGTGAGAAGAAGTCCTTGGCCTTGCGAGTGAGGATCATGCGCTGAACCGAGAGACGGTAGGTCAAAGGCGATATTTCGCAGAACAGCTTTCGTGGCAATGTTTCCCCAATAACGAGCCCGGAGCCGGGCAGCCCGACGCCGGAAACTCGGTGTCAAACGTATCTTTACAGACATTGGAGAAAACCCGAAATCGTCCGGTCAAGGATCCCTCTCTCTGCTGTGCCGGACCGTCTGAATGCAGCCCAGGCCGACGTCGTGGCCGAAGCAAAGTCTGCAGGACTGGTCATCACCGAACGGACGGCAGAGCAGGAACGCCAGCGTGCGGCGCCCTAAGCCGCTCCAGTTTTGACGGTCGGTCGTTCCTTGCCCCGTTCAGGTGAGCAGCCCCGCGTCTGTAAGTAAGGTCGTCAGCGATTTCGGGTTCGTCGCTCCAGGCCGTTACCAACTGACGGGTTAGGGGACAGGTGTCATGGGACCCCAGCCCTGGCCGACCTGGCTGCGGCCCAGCCAACCCCCGGAACCGTTGCTGGGGTACAGCCAGAGGACGCCGTTCCGGTCGGCGGCCAGGAGGTCGGTGTTGCCGTCTCCGCTGTAGTCACCGGAGCCGATGATGGCGGTCATGACGTTCCAGCCTTGGCCGATTTGGGCCCGGTCCAACCAGCCGCCTGAGCCGTTGCCCGGGTACAGCCAGAGGGCGCCGGCGGTGTCGCGGGCGAGCACGTCCATCGTCCCGTCGCCGTTGAAGTCACCGGAGCCGATGATGGCGGTCATGACGTTCCAGCCTTGGCCGATTTGGGCCCGGCCCAACCAGCCGCCCGAGCCGTTGCCCGGGTACAGCCAGAGGGCGCCGGCGGTGTCGCGGGCGAGCACGTCCATGGTCCCGTCGCCGTTGAAGTCACCGGAGCCGATGATGGTGGTCATGACGTTCCAGCCTTGGCCGATCTGGGCCCGGTTCAACCAGCCGCCGGAGCCGTTGCCCGGGTACAGCCAGAGGGCGTCGGCGGTGTCACGGGCAAGCACATCAGCAGCGCTGTCACCGTTGAAATCACCTGATCCGATGATGGCGGTCATGGCATTCCAGCCCTGCCCGACCTGGGCCCGGTCCAACCAGCCGCCTGAGCCGTTGCCCGGGTACAGCCAGAGGGTGCCTGCGGCGTCGTGTGCGAGCACATCCGTCGTGCCGTCGCCGTTGTAGTCCTTCCTCGGGGTGGCCCCGTCGAGCACCCTCAGAGTATTACTGAAGCTGGTCACGTAGATCTTGTTGGTCAACGGGTTCACCGCCACCGAATGATGGCCTCCGGCGGAAACGATCGCCGAGGTGTCTGTGGCCCCGTCGATCACCGTCACGGGGGATCTGCTGCCGTGGATGGGGCCGGTGACGTAGATTTTGTTGGTCGCCGGGTTTACAGCCAACGCACTACCGCTGCCAACTACGGTGGTTGTGCTGTTGATGGCACCGTCGACCACGGTCACACCATCGTTGCCGGAGACGTAGATTTTGTCGGTCCCAGGGTCCACCGCCACCGCGGCCGGATTACTGGCTGTGGTGAGTTCGGCGTCGATGGTGTTGGTGGGTCCATCGATCACGGTCACAATGTTGCTGTCCTGATTGGCTACGTAGATTTTGTTGGTCGCAGGGTTCACTGCCACCGACATCGGGTTGTTGCCGGTGGCTACCGGAACGGTGGTTGTGGTGTTGGTGGCGCCGTCAATTACTGCGACGATGCCGCCGCGCAAAGGGGCAACATAGATTTTGTTGGTCGCAGGGTTCACTGCCAGCTTGCCCGCCGGGGTGGGGACGGCAACGGTTGTTGTGGTGTTGGTGGCCCCGTCAATCACCGCGACACTTCGGCCACCGGAGGCGTAGATCTTGTTGGTCGATTCGTTCACGGCCAGCATCCCTGCGCCTGGGGTCACGGCGAAGCCGATGTCAGCAACGGTGTTGATGGCCCCGTCAATCACCCCCAAATAGGCGCCACAGGCACAACCGGATCCGTCACCCTTTGTGAAGTAGATTTTGTTGGTCTCCGGATTAGCAACCATCGATCCGCCCTCGCCAATCCTCTTGGTCTGGATCGTTGCAGTGGTGTTGGTGGGCCCGTCGATCACTGTCACGGTGTCGTCGTAGTTGTTGACATAAATTTTGTCAGTCGCTTGGTTCACCGCGACTGCCGCCGACATAGGCCCCGTGGGTACGGTCGTATCTGCTCGCGCCGGCTGGGCAAGCCCTCCGAGAAACATGGAGCCCAGCATCACCGTAGAGGATACTGCCGCCACAACCCTCCGCCGGGCTCCTACCCAAGAGAACCTGCGCCGCCGATCTACCTCGTCCAGGTAGAGCGTCTCGCCACCTAAGGCATCTTCGTGTTCCATGGCAGCCCCCCGTCCCGTAGTGCATTTGTCAAAACCTGCCTGCAGACTACACCTCAATGAGGTACGGCCCCCCGAGCTCAGGCGCTTAGATATTCGGTGGCCACGTTCCTGCGGCGCGGAGGTTCTGTCCGACACGATTCCTGCGCCTGTAAGCCGGTGGCTCAAGGACACGGCGTCCGGTTGGGGATCCTTCTACCGGACGCTCAGAACCGGTTCTGGACAGCTTGGATGAGCAACATAGCGCCCACGGCGGGATCCCATACAGGGTGTTCCGATACCTGCTCGGAACGCGAGTAGCTGGGGTCAACCGTTTCGTCTCTAAACGGCGTCGAGTAGTTCCAGAACTCGAGGTAGTTCCCCAACGAGCGTGCTGAATCCAGTTTTGGATGATGCCTACAGCCTGCCCAACAGCTCGGCCTTTTAGACTCAAATTCCTCTTGGCTTAGTACCCCGGCCTTGTGCAGCTCGCTAAGGCGAGTGATCTTATGTCAGGCTGAGCAGCTACGGGCTGGGGTGCCGGAGCTTGGGGCACACCAGGCGCCGTACCCCCTAGATAGGTGTGAGTGGTCGCTTCCCGCGTCAGCTCAGCCTTTCTGGCGCGAGCTGCCTGGTTTATTACATCCTGTACAGCCCTGCTCTCAGTCAGGTTCTCCATGGTGACGACTTCCATGGGCCCATCGGGCCGTTGTACGTGGACGCGAATAGTGGCCACACCGCGTGCCTTCTGGATCATTGTTTGTGACAGGTCGATATCGGTGATGTGCGCCAACGGAACCTGCTGGGAATCAGTTCGCAGTACACCGGCTTCGAAGTACAAGTAATGGCGGGTCAGTCGGTACCGTCCACCGCCGATGCCGCCAACCTGAGAGGAAGCACCTTCCTACAGCACCAAAATACGGATTTGCAGATCCGCGAACTGGAAGCGGCCGGGTGTGAGGGAATCTATAAAGACCAAGGGATCAGCGGTACTCGGGTGAGCCGTCCTGAGTTGGACCGTCTTGGCTCTGGTGATGAAGTCATGGTGTGGAAATTGGATCGGTTGGGACGAAATACTCGACACTTGCTCGAGCTCTTGGATGACTTCAAGGTGCGAGGCGTCAAGTTCCGTTCCTTCGGGATGGCATCGCGACTGATCCGGCCAGTGAAGGCGGGGGAGCGATGGCCCAGGCCATGTTTACCATCATTTCCGCGTTCGCCCAGCTTGAACGAGACCAGCTCTCCGAGCGCACCAAGGCGGGCATGGCAGCTGCAGCTGCCAACGGTAGAAGAGCGGGACGCCGAGAGGTCACTACTGACCACGAGAAGGTCAAGAGGGCGCGTGAACTGAAGACTCGCGGTCTCAAGCCGGCGGACATCGGAAAGATCATCGGAGCCAGCCGCGCCACCGTCTACCGCTACTTGGCCATGGACTCCTGAGCCACAAAGGTAACTCTCCCGGAAGTTGTTTTTGTGACTGCTTTTAGCAGCAGACGATTTGGGACAACATCTGGGACTGAAATGTTACGCGAAGCCCGCCTGCTGCTGGCACAGCAAATCCCTACCGGATGGCGATCATCCTGGGGAGATACCGCGACTTCCTTACCCGGGTGCGAAGATTAGGACAATATTTATGGGGTGGATCGCGGCCGGCCCATCATCGTTGTTAGGTGATGGGCTGGTCCGGTTCCGGGACATCGCCTTGAGGGGCGTAGGGGAGTCTTTGATGGCAGCAATCGACGATGCAGTCATGCAATTTGGCCGGTCTTGCAAAGAAAAGTTGGGACCGGGACAGGGAGAGGCTGCGCTCAGAGCGCCCTTGGAGCAGCTCCTAAGGGATTGCGGAATGGCTATCGGTCGTAAGGTCTTGCCTTACGACGAGGTCAGTGAGCTTGATGGGTCTGTTAGGCCGGACTTTGCAATAAATGTAGACGGTTTGATCAGTGGCCATATTGAGCTGAAGGCGCCCGGTGTTTCGTTGGACCCAGCGAGTTATGGCAAGTCCACCCATAACTACAAGCAGTGGCAGAAGCTCAAAGAGCTACCCAACCTGATTTACACCAACGGGATTGAGTGGCGGTTGTGGCGGACCGGTCAGCCCGTAGGTCAGCCCGTTCATCTCATTGGTGGGGCAACCTTGCAGACGGCGGGGGCCGCCCTGAAGCCCGTACCCTCATTCCAGCAACTACTGTCTGACTTTTTCGCGTGGGAGCCGGTTCCCATTAGGACAGTGGGCAAACTTGTTGAGTCCATTGCCCCGCTGACGCGGCTGCTGAAGGAGCAGATTCACGAGGGGCTGCAGGACGAACGGCGGCGGGTGAAGGCCGGCGCGGACAAGGATGATCAGATGTTCCTTGGCTTGTTGTCTGACTGGAGGAACACGCTGTTTCCGCTTGCGACGGACCCGGAGTTTGCGGACGGATTCGCACAAACGATCACCTTTGCCCTGCTACTGGCGCAAACCGAGGGCATTGATCTGAGGAGCACCTCGCTTCATGAGATTGGCAAAGCTCTGGATGCTCATGAACACTCGCTTATGGGAAAGTCCCTGCAAACCCTGACCAACCAGCTAGATGCAGCAACGCTTACGGCCGTCCAGCTACTGGTTCGCATCATTTCCGTCATCGACTGGCCGAAAATCCGCAGCATGGGAACCGACACCTACCTGCACCTATACGAGCATTTTCTTTCCGAATATGACGGCGACGCGCGGCGCAGGACGGGCTCCTACTACACGCCCTACGAAGTGGTAGAACAGATGGTCCGCCTCACCGAGGACGTACTGTCAACAGTTTGGGCAAGTCCCAGAAGTTCAGAGATCCTTCGGTCAACGTGATTGACCCCGCGGTCGGAACCGGAACGTTTCCGTTGTCGATCCTCTCGCGTACCGCAGAGGAGGCAGCTCTGGAACATGGTCCGGGAGCGGCCCCTGAAGCGCTCACAAGCCTTGCGGCTCGCCTTTACGGCTTTGAGATCCAGTCTGGGCCTTACTCTGTTGCGGAGCTTCGGTTCTCCGACGTCCTGAACAAATACAAAGCCCGTCACCCGGACGGAGGGCTGAACCTCTTCATCACCAACACCCTTGACGATCCGGAAGCGAAGCAGCCCTCGCTGAGTTCGGAGCTGCGCTTGATTGCCCGCCAGGGAATCAAAGCGAACAAGGTAAAGCGGGAGAAAAACGTCACCGTAGTTATAGGAAACCCGCCATACAAGGAGAAGGCCAAGGGACTGGGCTCTTGGGTGGAAAACGGTAACGGACTGAAGTCATCGTCATCCTTGATGGACGATTTCCGCAGCGCATCCTCGGGAGCTCATGGGAAGCACCTAAAGAACCTGTATGTGTACTTCTACCGCTGGGCATTCTGGAAGGCATTCGAATCGACCGCGATGGAGGGTATCAAAGAGGGCGACGCCGGAGTCGTCACCTTCATAACAGCGGCAGGCTATCTGCGCGGACCAGGATTCGATGAGATGAGAAGGTACATACGTCGGACCTGCAGTCATGGTTGGCTGATCGACCTAACTCCTGAAGGGAAGCGGCCTCCCGCGGAGACAGCGGTGTTTGCCATTGAAACGCCGGTAGTCATTGGCATCTTTGTTCGTAAGTCTGAGACGGATCCGACGACACCAGCGTCGATTAAGTTCACCTCTCTTTCGGGCACCCGTCAGATGAAGTTCCAGAGCCTGAGCGAGCTGGAGCTCGACGGTCCTTCGTGGCAGGACGTGCGATCTGACTGGACGGCACCATTCACGCCCGTCGCAGCGGACTGGGATTCACTTGTTGCCATCAAGGATCTCTTTCCCTGGTACTCATCAGGTATTCAGCTCAACAGAACATGGCCTGTCGGACCAACGCAGCAGGTTTTGGAAGAGCGATGGAGAACTCTTTGCCACGAGGACTCGTTGGTCCTCAAAGCAGAGCTCTTCAAGGAGAATAGAAATACCAGCCTCACCGCCGTGCCGGCCCCGCTGAAAGGGGTCAAGACGAAGCTGGACACAAGCCTTGCCATGAAGGATGAACTCGGCTTCCTTGAACCCCCAATTGAGCGGTTCCAGTACAGATCATTCGACCGCCAGTGGATCATTGCCGACTCGCGAGTCATAACTTGGCCGCGTCGCGACCTGTGGAACGCGCGTGTGCCCGGACAGGTTTTCACAATGGAAGCCAACTCCCACGTCATATCAACGGGACCCGGTCTAACCTTCAGTTCACTGGTACCGGAAACGGACGCGTTCTGGCTATGTCAACTGTTTTTGGCCCCGGTAGGGCGGTTATATCTGGCCCCGTTTGGGGTGGGCTGTTGTCCTGATTCTGATTAAGCGGAGGATGATTCCTGCAGCAAACATGAGGATTCCGAGCCCGACGGATAGCGGTGGAAGGGTTGCGACGAGGGCCACGCATGCGGCCGCGCCGAGGATCTGAAGGGCTTTGGGATAGCGGCGGTCCATGTCCGGTTGGGTGTAGGCGGCGATGTTGGCGATCAGGTAGTAGATAAGGACGCCGAAGGACGAGAATCCGATGGCCCCGCGTAGGTCGGCAACGGTGATGATCGCGCAGATCACCACGGCAAGGGTGACTTCTGCGCGGTGGGGAACTTTGTATCGGGGGTGGACGGCGGAGAGCCAGTGCGGCAGGTCGTGTTCACGGGCCATGGCCAGGCTCGTGCGCCCGAGTCCAGCGATAAGGGCGAGCAGGGCACCGAGGGCCGCGATTGCCGCGCCAACCCTGACAACGGGACCAGCCCAGGGCATGGTTCCTGACTCGACGGCAGCGGCCAGTGGTGTTGCGTTCGCAGCGACCCGCTCCGGGCCAATGCTTGCCAGCAAAGTCACGGCAATAACCGCGTAGACGATGATCGTGATGCCAAGGGCGATACTGATGGCGCGTGGGATCGTTCGTTTGGGATCGCGGACCTCCTCACCCATGGTCGCAATCCTCGCGTAGCCGGCAAACGCGAAGAACAACAGCCCCGCGGACTGCAGGATCCCATACCAACCGTGAGCGAGCAGGCCGTCCCCAAGGATCCTGGCTGGATCCGGGGCGGACCCGCCCCAGCAGGCGGCAACAGCTGTCGCGAGGGCCGCCAGCACCAGCACGACGAGGACGCGGGTTAGTCCGGCCGTGCGCGTCACGCCGTGGTAGTTCACTGCCGCGAGCACGATCACGGCCGTGATGGCCACCGGGCGTTCCCACCCTGGCGGGGCGGCATACGCAGCGAACGTCATCGCCATTGCTGCGGCGCTGGCGGTTTTGCCGATTACGAACCCCCACCCGGCCAGAAACCCAGACCAAGGTCCGAGCCGTTCACGTCCATAGACGTACGTGCCTCCGGAAGTCGGGTAGGTGGCGGCAAGCTGCGCGGAGGATGTCGCGTTGCAGAAAGCCACTACCGCGGCGACGACAAGCCCGACCAGCAGCCCTGAACCGGCTGCGGCCGCGGCAGGAGTGAAAGCCGCGAACACGCCGGCGCCGATCATCGAGCCAAGCCCGATCACAGACGCGTCAAAGGTGCCCAAACGGCGGGCCAGTGACTGGGGATTAGTCATGCAGTTGCTCCTTCGAGGATGCGGGGAGGACTTCGGCTGCAAGCTCCGCAATGGAACGACGCCCCTCGGCCAGCGCGTCCAGGCCGGCGTCCGTGGCCCGATAGACGCGCCGGGGCCGGCCGTCAACGGTCTCCTGACGGGAGACCAGCAAACCGTCCTGTTCCATCCGGTGCAGTGTCGGATACAAGGTGCCGGGCGAGACGGAGTAGCCGTGGTTGGACAGCTCTTCAGACATCCACGCGCCGTGGATGTCTTCCTCCGCTGCATGGTGGAGGATATGCAGCCGCACCGCCGCACGCATCAGTTCACGCATCTCACCCTCACGTATCGTAAACAAATATCGGATTCCGATATTTGTTTACGATACCTCAGCTGGGTAGTCAGGCGAACGTCCGGCCGCGCCCTATTAGTTCTGTGCGTTGGCGAGGCTGTGGGCGAGCCGGTAGGAGTCGGTACCCGTTTCGATGATGGTGCCGTTGAAGGTGAGGCGGTCCACAATCGCGGCGCATAGCCGCGGGTCGGTGAAGGTCTTGGTCCATCCAGAGAACGATTCATTGCTCGCGATCGCGATGGAGTTCTTTTCCTCGCGTTCGGTGAGGACCTGAAAGAGGAGTTCGGCGCCGCGGCGGTCCAGTTCCATGTATCCGAGTTCGTCGATGCAGAGCAGGTCGACCCGGCCGTAGCGGGCGATGGTCTTGGCGAGCATCTTTTCGTCGGCCGCTTCGACGAGTTCGTTGACGAGCCGTGTCGCGAGGGTGTACTTGACCCGGTAGCCCTTCTCAGCGGCCGCGGTGCCCAAGCCGATGAGCAGGTGGGACTTGCCGGTGCCGGAGTCCCCGATCAGGCACAGTGGTGCGCCTTTGCGAATCCAATCTCCGGTTGCAAGGGTGTTGATCGTGGCGGGGTTGATGTTTGGGTTCGCGTCGAAATCAAAGTCCCCAAGCCATTTATCCCGTGGAAAGTTCGCCGCTTTCACGCGCCGGATCGATGATCGCCGATCCCGGTCATCGCACTCGGCAAGCAACAGCTCGGCCAGGAACCCCTGATACGAGAGCTGCTCTTTGCCCGCGACGATCAGGGCTTCGTCCAGGACTGCCCTGACTGTGGGCAAGCGAAGGCGTCGGCAGGCCTGGTCAACGGCCGCGACCGCTGCTTGTTCGGTCAGGCCGCGGCGCCGGCGCAAGGTCGGAGTGATGGTCATCGCGGGCGTGGTGGGACTCATGAGATGTTCTCCTTCGACACAGAAACGGCATTCGTGGTTGCACGTTTGGCGAGCAGCTCGTCATAGCCGGCAATTGATGGCAGAGGCCGTGTGTCCGGTGGAAGGCCTGCGATCACCGCGGCAGGATCCGTGAGCCGACGTTGGGTGAGACTGACAACCCGATGCACTGTCACCTCATCATGGGCACCGGAATGACGATCCGCGCTGGCCCCACCCACGAGAGGGATGGTGTTGGCGGCGTGACGACGCGCCTCGACTGCGACGACATCAGCACTTACCGCTCCGACCTTGAGAGCTGCGGTCATGCCGGCCACGACGTCGTCGGCGTCCATGGAACGGTGAAGCAGGAGCACATCGATCAGTTCCCGGGTCCCTTCGGCGTCGCCGTTGACCTTGCGGGTCTCGGCCCAGAACGCCTCATGCACTGCGGTGAACGTGCTGGCCTCACGCGCCCTGGCCAACGCCGTGGACCCGGGCAGCGCCCCTGGCTTGGTCTTGAGGACCTCCAGGTAATGATCCAGTTGAACCGACTGCCCGGCTTTCGCGGCGATCCGCTGATGCCTGGCAACCACGGTCCGGCCGTCAAAGACCAGCAGTTCTGAAGCCCGGAGGGAGACCCTGAGCCGACGGCCGATAAACCGGGCCGGAACGGAATACTTGATCATCCGCACCGTGATCATCGAGGACCGGTCCACCCGTGGCGTCAGCACCAGACCTGGATCGAATACCTCTGCCGGCAACGGTGCCAGAAGTGGCTGCTCGGCCTCGAAGTCCTGGCCGATGGTGCGGATCCGGTCATTGATCCGGCGCCGCGCATCGACCTCTTCCCAGGCCTTGATCTTCGTGTTCAGCTCGTCCAAAGACTTCACGACCGGCATTGGGGAGAGCCTGTTACGGCGGAACCAGCCAACCTCACCCTCGACACCGCCCTTTTCATGGGCCCCGCTGATCCCCGGCTGACAGTAGAAGGCATCAAAGCCGTAATGGGATTTGAACAGCACCCAGCGGTCATTCTCTTTACGTTGCCGGCCCTGGCCGAAAACAACGGCCGTCACCGCACTGGTGAGGTTGTCATAGCGGATGTGCTTAGTCGGGACGCCACCAAGGACGCTGAATGCCTCGATGTGGCCTTCCAGGAACGCTTCCTGGGCCTGCGTCGGATAAATCCGGTGGATAGCTTTGCCCGAGTGGGAGAGCCGGAGGATGAACATGTGGCACTTCGTTTTCACCCCGTCCAGAACCACCCAGACCTCGCCGAAGTCCACCTCGGCTTCAGCACCCGGGGCATGATCCTGCGGAATGAAAACCTCATGCCGGCGGCCCGCCTCAACATCGATCTCGGCCCGGCGCACACGAACATAGTCCCGGACCGTCGAATACGACAACACATGGGCATCGTGTTCCTGAAGGAGCCGTGCCAAGATCCGTCGCGCGGTATGGCGCTGTTTGCGCGGCGCCGTCGTGTCCTCGATCAGCATCTGATCGATCGCGGCCTTGAACGGCTCCAATCGATGGGACACACCCCGGCGCGGTTTGCGCTCCGGCGGTTCAGCGGATTCAAGGGCTTGCCGAACGGTTCGCCGATGGACACCATGGCGACGTGCGAGTTCACGGATCGATAAGCCCTCGATCCTGGAATCCCTGCGGATCTTCGCGAACAACTCCACCCGTGCACCCATCCGGACCTCCAACAAGGCTCGTTCCAGCAATTGGAAACAAGCCTCAAGTGGGGCCACTTATAACCGTCACAACCACACCGGCGAGTCAGAAAGTGGGGCCAGAAATAACCGTCCTACCGGGGCCAAATAAACCTGTCACAGTCAGCGTTCCGAGCTAACGGAGCCAGCCGAGTTTCGCCTCTTTTGAACCCGGATGGAACACCCAACCTGGCAGAGGGTTTCCTCGAGGCCATGGGGCAGGTACTCGGAACTGGCGTGGGCGCAGCTGACGTCATTTCCTACATTGCAGGCGTGGTCTCACACACGGGGTTTACAAGTCACCTTGCTGAAGAGCTCGAAACGCCGGGAATTCGGGTGCCGTTCACGGCGGAGAACGAGCTGTGGGACCAAGCGGTGCGGCTAGGGGAAGAAGTGATTTGGCTACACAGCTATGGGGAGCTTTTTCACGACAAATTTGGCCGCGACGTCAAAAAGGGATTTGACGGCGTTCTGCCTAGCTACCAGTCCACTGTTAGCGAGATGCCGGAAACAAAGTCTTATGATCCGCAGACCAGGATTCTTAGGGTCGGCACGTCGGGGGCCTGGCACAATGTCGCACCCGAGGTCGCGGCCTACGATGTGGGTGGTAGCAAAATTCTGGATCTCTGGTTCAAATTTCGCCAGCGGAACCCCAAAGGTCGTAAGGGATCTCCGCTGGATGACATTAACCAGATTGTCTGGCCCGCAGAGTGGTCGCAGGAACTTACAGAACTGCTTGTGGTCCTCACCCGGCTGAGAGCACTGGAGACTGAGCAAGCCTCTCTGCTGAAAAGAATCATGGGCGGATCAATTCTTACCAAAGACAGCAAGGAACTCTCATCGGTCAAATTCGGCGCGAGCAAACTCAAACCGAAGTATCCGATGACAAGTACTGCGGACCAGTTGAGTATTTACCCTGAGAGCGGGGTTTAGCTGGCTGCGGATCGGTCGTAGTCCGGGGACGACTGGGGCGAAGTCCCGGCTCTCAAGCGGCTTTGGGCTGTCGGACGTTGGCAGCGCCATCTTGTCTCGCTGGACGGGTACACAGCCGATGGCGGGACAGGTGTCTCGCTGGACGGCGTCCCAGTTCCAAGGAAGTGGGACGGGGAGCGGGCACCTTCCTGGCCGTCGGGAGGAAGGAAAGTCGGAGGCCTTGATGGCTAACTTGGCGACCACTCCACCTACTGCTGCTCGAATGTCCTCCTTGCACAGAAGGGGCCACCGGTAGGTGACCCCTTCTGTGGTTCGTCAGTCAGATGTCGAGCGTTTTTGGGCGATTATTGCTATCGGGCTTTAGGTGATTGCCGTACGGGATTCTGTGGAGTCATTTGCAGATTACATCGGGCCAGCCGTCCATGACGACGTTCCAGCTGGCACCTCCGTAGAGGCGCGAGGACAAGCAACCCTTGTCGCTCTTCCAGCTGGTTCCGGCGGAAGCTGTCCCCATACTCCCGAACTTCATATAGAAGGAGATTGGTGCATTGAGTTCGGCGATGGCATTACCGGATTCGGGAAACGTTCCGAGCTTCTTCGGGGCCGTTGTTTCCTTCAGTTGCTGGGAAGCATCCGGAGCAAGGGTTGCGCCTTCGACTGAACCAAGCTCGACGGCACAGTAGGACGGTTTTTGCCAGTCGGCACCTGTGACTGAGATTCCGTTGTAGCCATCGCAAGCGGCGGATTCAAGTGGGTAGACGGCCATGACGCTGGCGCCGGGCGTCTTGGTCTGGCGGCCGGCTGTCGTGTTGGTGACAGTGCCAGAGACTGTCGAGCTGGAGATTGCGTGGAGCTTACTCGGGGGCGCATCCTTGACGTCTTTGGTGAAGGGCTCAAGCTTTCCCTGCACCTTCAACTGCGCAGTGTAGCCCTCGTCATTGGTAACAACAGCGCTTGTCGAGAACGCGGCAGCCAGTCCCAGCGCAAGTGCCTTGGTCGGGTCGGTGCCTGCGCCTGAAGTGGACCCCGGAACGGTGGCACGAGCCATAGCCTGGGCCTTTTCAGCTTTCAATGCGAAATCGATTTTTGCCTGAGCCCCTTGCGTGTACGCGGGAAGGACAGACTGGTTCCACCCGAAGGAGCTGTTATCTCCAGTCACCTGCACCGCGGTGCTCTTCGTCCAGCCACTGAAAGTGTCCGGAAGATCGAAGTCGTTACCGGTAGTGTCGGTAGTGGCTTGACTGCTTATGGGATCGGTACCTTTCAGGGGTGTTCCTCCTGCCAACTTCGCCCAAGCGGTGATGTCGGCGGTCGTCAACCTGGCCGGGCGGTTGACGTTGAAGTACCACACCATGACGCGCTGGTATTTGTCACTTGAATTGTTTGAAGTCCCTGGCGGGCTGTACAGGTACGCGCAGCCTCCTGGGGGCAGCGGTGTCTTCACCTCTGAGTCGAGGAGTTTGGCATCGATGGCGGCAGTGAACCAATTCGGGTCTTCCACCCAGGCCTGACCCAGCTCCTTCACGGGTGGGCAGCCGTCCGGGACTGGAAGTACGGTAGGGGATGCGGACGGCGAGGAAACGGCCACCTGCGTAGCTGCTGATGATGAATCTGGCGATTGTCCGCATCCTGTCATTAATGCGGTCATTGCCACGATCGCCAGTGCGGATGCGGAGGAGCGGAAGATGCGTTTCGGCATAGATGTTCCGTTCTGTGATGCTGCTGAAGGCCAGATTCCCACTAGTCCCTCGGTCAGCGGATTGGCGGTTCCACTTGGTTGTAACTCGAGGGCCCAGACCGTAGCCTGCGCTGGTTTCTGTCCCCCAACGTGCATCGTAAGCCACGTCGGGGACCGGGAAGGGACTGAGTCACCATATTTCGCGCAGTGGGGCAGGCCGGGACGATGCAAGCGCATGGAAGGCCAACGAGGTCCGCCAGCCGCTCGGTGTGAGGGACGCTGACGCGAGAGGGGCGTCCACCGCCGCGTGCTGAGGATCGACCTCAGCCCGGCAGGCTGCGCCTGTTCAGGACGTACCGTAGTAGTCCCACCGTCTACCTCTTCTTCTGAAACAAGTGGTCCCGCCTGGGATTGGGGGCTACCAGGCGGGACAAAAACCACCCTACCGGCAAACGCTGACAGTTCCAGCAACGACACATGCTCGCTGAGGCTCGCACCCCTTTGGGCGTCCTCTCCGCTTCGCTCCGTGGCCGGCTGTTGGGCGCTGCCGGTCCGTCGCAGAGCTCCTGCCCGTCATCACCTGTTGTGTCTACGACGATGCTCCTATAGTCGTCAAACTGCACTTCGATCTGGATTTATTAGGTTTCCTTAAGTCCTGTTCGGGTTTGTGGGCTATGTCCTGTCGTCAGTTCAACGGTCGATCGAGGCCATGTTGGTCTCGTCGTGGCGTTCTCCGGCGGCGAAGGGCCGCTCAGTCCGTCAATCCTGTCCAGGGCCGTGGTTGAATTTTGTACCCTGACCCATCGCATAGAACTGGCCACCTGCGACATAGTGCACGGTGCGCAGTTCTTCAGGCGCCTCATCGAAAATCCAATGCCTGCCGTCAAAAACGCGACTGTCTGCCCAGGCCGACACGATTTCGCCCATGAAAGAATCAAATTGTTGTTCTTGTTGTGCATTGGGGACAACTTTACACAGCAGGTATCCAGCGCTACCGGTCACTAGGGGGATATCACAGCCGTCCTGGTAGAAAAGTGGCATATTCTCCAGCTTTTTGGGCGATATGAATTTGCTGTGCCCACCTACATACAGCACGGTTTCCATCTGCTGAACGGTCGGAATATGCACCACGAAGTAGCCGCTCTTCTCCACCAGTTTTCGCGTGTAGGATTGCGTGCCAAGATAGGCAATCACCTTGTTCGGCCCACCCAGGCCGACCCATGCCGCCGCCATCACGTCTGCATCATCTTGGTGCTTGGCCGAAAGCATGGTCGTTGCGCCGAGCTGGAGCAGCCGGTAGGCCTTGCTCAATTCAACAGGTCGAATTGTCGTCATTTCAAACGTCCTCCATGAGCGGAGAGGACGCGGCCTTCGCTCCAAGCGTCGCCCACCCTGTTGCCTAGTGTGAAATATCCTCGACTGAAGGAGTCGAAGAAGATCATGCCCAACTTGCCTGCATCGACTTGACCGCTCGCATCTAGCACCGATTCATCGACGGAGACGTTGGCAATTCGCCCAATGACCGTATGGATGTGCTGCTCGTACAGGACGTCCACCAACTCACACTCGATCACCAACGTGCTGCCATCAATGATCGGGGCGTTGACATGCTTGGCTTTCTGGACGGTCAAGCCTGTCTTTTCAAACTTGTAAGGTACCTGATACCCAGAATAGGTGCCAAAGAAGTCGGCATACGGCATCAATTCCTCCGTTGCCAGCGTCACTCTGAAGGCTTTCATTGCCTCAATGTTTCGATGGGTCTTCTTGTTCGTGTTGATATTGAGGTTGATGTAGCCGCCGTGATTAAGTGCGCCCCAGTGGGAATTCATGAAATTCACTCTGCCGACTTCATCGTAGGTTCCGATCATGAAGAGTGGCGTGGGATGACCGTAGCCGAATTCTCGCGCAGTCAAGTCTTTCAAATTGCTCATTTCAGGTTAAATTCATCTCTCTACGTGGTGCGTGATCTCCATAGCCATCGAAAATCAGCCACGAGAACATGGCTGGGAATCTCAAGGACTGCAAGAGCACTCGGTCCGGTAGTTCACGAGCCGAGCCTGTTGAGGAACCGCCGCGTCGACGGGCACGCTTGTCAGCGTAAACTTTGACATCAGTGTCAAGGTCAAATCGGAGACGGAAGAGAAGGGAAGTGGGCGATGAAAATCGGGGAGGTTGCCAAGAAGGTGGGCGCACCGACGAGGATGCTCCGCTACTACGAGCAGCAGGGGCTCATTCAGGCGTCCCGTTCGACCAACGGTTACCGCGACTACTCCGACGAGCAGGCTGAGCATGCCCGCCATGTTCGCGCTCTTGTAGAAGCCGGCCTGTCAACGCGGATGATCAAGATCGTCCTCAACATCGAAGCTCCTGCGGCTCAGGATCAACCAAACGAGTGCAACCGCTCCCTGGCAGAAGAACTTGCCAGGGAACTGCGCGTCGTGGAGAACAGGATCGTTTGCCTGGAAAAGAGTCGTGATGCCGTCATTGACTTCCTGCAGCGGACAAACCACTCAGACTTGCTCGCGCGAGTGTGACCTTCGAGACGATTCGCGGAGTCCCAGTGTCTCGTAACTTCGTTGCCTCCAAACCCTTCGGATACGAGACGTCTCATACCGACGTCCGGGCTAACCTGGATTTCCGGGAGAGGTACAACTTTTCAAGAGCCCAATGATTCTCGTAACTATGTCTCGAAACCTGCTCGTTGAATCGGCATACTGGCCTTTAGTTATGCGACACGTGGAGGCAGGCCATGGCAAAACTCATCGGTTACGCGCGAGTTTCGACACGGCAGCAGTCAACCGACCGGCAACAGGCAGATATTCTGGCCGCCGGCGTTCGACGCGACGACCTCTACATCGACCATGGCGTCTCCGGAACCCGCGCTTCACGACCTCAGTTTGATCGAGCAATCGAGGCACTGATCGAAGGGGACACCCTTGTCATCACGACTTTGGACAGACTGGGCAGATCCAGCCAGAACATGCTGGCCCTGGCCGATGAACTCCGTAGCAGGCGTGCCGGGCTGCGCGTTCTGAACCTGGGCGGAGGAGACGTCGATACAGCAACTCCGATGGGCTCGATGCTGTTCACGGTCATGGCTGCCCTTGCCCAGATGGAACACGAGATCAGGCGCGAACGCGTCACGGATTCCATCAACAAGCGCAGAGAAGCTGGCGGGGACCTCGGCGGCCGACCCCGCCGGGTTACCGACAGCCAGATCCGAAGCGCTATCCAACTGGTCAAAGCCGGCGACCCCGCTGCGCAGGTTGCCCGCGACTTGGGAATGTCACGGGCAACCTTCTACAGACGCTCACGAGCACTCACCGACCAGAAAACCTCCTTGTAGCGCTCTATCAAGCAATCCCCCTGGCACCGTCCATGTGCGGTGACAGAGTGCAGCGTCGAGCGCTGCAGAACGGACCTCGCTTCGCTCGGGCTGTAGAAGCGTTTTTCTTGTTTTGGCTGCTGTCCTTCGGATTGTACGTACCCGCTCCGACCCGTCTAGCCCCTCCTTCGTCGGGGCCTGCGTGCCGTGAATTTCCCTTCGGCGCTCCTGCATCGCTGATTTCCTTCGGGAATTCCCCGGCCCTTGCCCCATGGGTAGACAGGCCTCCGTCGGGCACAGCTCCGCAAGCTTCGCCAGCAGCCAAAACAACGGGGGAGAGGGGAAGCTGGCCACTCACCACGAGCGCCCCACCCACCGAATCCTCAGCAAAGGACTTGAATTTTGACGAACGAACTCCGCATCAGCAGCCCCGCCGACATCCTCAGCTTCATCCCGCACACTCTTGGCTTCGCACCCCGTGAATCCTTCGTGTTCATCACCATGCGCGGGAACATGCTCGGCGCCACCTTGCGCGTCGACGCCCCCAAGGACACCAACACGGCCGGTTTTGCCCGGGCCATGGCTGACTACCTCGCACTGGATACAGTGGCGAACGCCGCCGTGCTGGCCATCTACACCGACCAGCCCGCAACCGCGGGAGAACCCCGGCCGTTCAACGGGCATGTCGAAGCGATCGTCGAGACCCTCGACGCCTCGGGGGTCCCGCTCAGGGATGCATGGTTGGTGACCTCCGAGCACTGGAACAACCTGCTCTGCGACGACCTCCAGTGCTGCCCCATCGAGTCGCTGGAGTCCATCACGGACGGGCAGCTGAACGCAGAAATGATCTTCCGCGGCAGCAGCTACAAGAACGCCCCGGGCACCAGTTACCCGCCGTTCAACGGTCCCGCCGACACGATCGAACAGATCGAATACGCCGGGCACGTGCTGCAATACAGCGAAGAGATCAACGCCCGCGAACTCTGGTCAGAGGCCATTGCATGCAGCGGACGGATCAGCCAGGAATCAGCCGTGCAGCTGCTGGCCTGCTTCCAGTACCCCTCCCTGCGGGACCTGCTGATGTGCAATGTGATCGAACCCGAACGCACCACCGCCGACGGCAGCGGGTACCTGCTCGTCGGGGAGGGAATCACCCCGGACTGGACCCGCGTGGACGGTGCCCAGGAAACCTGCCGGGAACTGATCACCGCAGCACCGGAGACCTACCGGGCTCCGCTGCTGACCGTAATCGGATGGCTCTTTTACCTCAAAGGCCAATCCTCGGTCGCAGCGGAGCACTTCACGGCCGCACTGGAGGACGTGCCCGGGTACCGGCTCGCTGAACTAATGGAAGAACTCATCAGCCACGGCAAGATCGCCCCCGTCGCGGCCGACGAATCTACCGGCTACAGGAAGGGCTAACCCGGGGCAGTGGGCCGGAACCAACAACGGTTCCGGCCCACTGCGCGTCGGCGGCCTCCCCCGCTGGCGCTCCGCCGGCCGCCGAGAACGCTGCGCGGGCGAAGCCCCACACCACTCACCACTCCTAACGTCGGGCTACAGTGGAGGAACCACCGTTTCCACCAATGCTAGGGAGCAAACCCATGAGCCACGATTTCGTCCTCACCGAAGACGACGCACCCTCTGGAACACGCACACCGAAGACATCCTGGAACTGAGCATGCTCACCGCAAAATCAAGCACCGTAGTCGTGGACATATCTTGGGAGAAGCTCCCGCAAGACATCTAGCCCATGCAGCAACGATGCTGCACCCGAAGATTTCCTTTTGCTGAGGGAAAACAGGAAGAGCCGTCACCACTTGGTGGCGGCTCTTCCGCCATTCCGGGGCCGGACGGTCTGCCGCAGGTGGCCGGCTCATGGCGGTGTTGCGGCGGCGGACCGCCGTTCCTGCGACAGGCCCGTTGCCGCTCACTTGGTGCGCGCGGCTAGCCCGCGCCTGCATTGACCTTGGAGCGGAGGGGACCAGATAAAAGCCAGCTCGCAGGGCTCGCACCCATAAGGGCGTCCTCTCCGCTTCGCTGCGTGGCCAGCTGTTGGGGCCAGGCCGTTTCGTCGCAGAGCTCCTGCACGCCCTGACCCTTGTTGTGTCTACGACGTTTTGGCTGCTGTCCTTCGGATTGTACGTACCCGCTCCGACCCGTCTAGCCCCTCCTTCGTCGGGGCCTGCGTGCCGTGAATTTCCCTTCGGCGCTCCTTCGTCACTAGGCCCAATCCCAAGGCAGCGGGGGACGGGCAGCCCGTCCGCCGACTCAGCACAGACTCGCGGGGCTCGCTCTGGTTTCCGCTGCGCTTCAACCAGTTGATGGGCGTCCACTTCGTGGCCGGCTGTTGGGTCCAGGGCGCGCGCCGTCGCAGGGCTCCGGACACCCTAGCCTTTTGTGTCTACGACGTTCTTGGCTGCTGTCCTTCGGATTGTACGTGTCCGCTCCACCGCCTGGGTCTAACCACCCCGAGAGATCTGGCGGCAGTATGCGTCTTGAAACCCTTGGGTTTCGAGGCAAGGAGGTTTCAAGTCACCCAGGTGAGGAGGAGTCGTCGCCCGGGGCGGTACCGCCTATCGCATCAGAGCGTCACTTGTCGGATCTGAACACGATCGAGTCGAAAACGGCGCGTGCCTCTCTTGTCAGCTCTGGATTGATGGGTGCGTGGACTGCCACCCACTCCTCTCTCGTCAGCTCCGCTTGGGCGGGTGGGTGGAATTGGGCCACCCAGAACATAGCGCGTTGGCCGTTCAGGTCGACCACCCGGTAGGTTTCGCGTTCATCCTGACTCGAGTACCAGCGAGTGCATTGGTACAACGTTTCTGAGTGGACGCAGAACTTGCCGCTATCGCAGGCTGTGATGTCCACGTCGCCCTTGACGGAGTGGTCGAACTCGAAGCCGGAATAATCGCCCACCACGACCTTAACGGGAGGTGTGCTCGCCGTGGACTTCTGCGCCGTCAGTGCCTCGACGAAGGCCTCAGCCGACGGATTGACCCCGACGAGTGCGTCCTGCCACGCGCATGCATCCGTCGGCACATGATCGGAGGGCCACCAACCCACGTAGACCGCCGCTTTACCCGGCCGATCCGGGTCCTCCTTGCCTACGCCGAGTTCGCCGCCCGACCAGCCGTCCGGGACGGTGATCTCGAAAGGCTTCGTGAAGCTGGTGACGAGGTATGTGCCGGCGGCGACGACGCCGATCTCAGGGAGCGGTGGGATGCCGCTGGCATCCGTAGTCTGAAAACTGGCTTTCGTGGTCGGAATACTGGCGGAGGGGAGGGGGATGTCGTCGGGTTCATACTCGCACCCGCCGAGACTTGCGACCAGTGCGATAACCACCAGCGGCAAGAGATGGCGCGACCGTTGATGGGTCAGTTCGAGGTGTTTCAAGGAGCTCATCAATCCTCCAAGCCGCTACAAGGTCCTCTGGGGCCCCGCAGCGGAGTGGCCCCGCGGGCAGCCCGAGATGATAGGCCGTCGCCTCAAGTCTCCTCCGGCGCAGTACCCGTGACAATGACGAGTAAAACGGTCCTCGCTTCGCTCGGGCTGTAGAAGTGCATTTCCTGTTTTGGCTGCTGTCCTGACGGATTGTACGTGTCCGCTCCACCCCGTCTAGCCCCTCCGCAAGCTCCGGGGCCTGCGGTGCATGAATTTCCCTACGGCGCTCCTGCGTCGCTTATTTCCTCCGGGAATTTCCCACACCTTGCCCAAGGGTAGACAGGCCTCCGCCGGCCACAGCTCCGCAAGCTTCGCCAGCAGCCAAAAACAACGGGGGAGAGGGGAAGCTGGCCGGTCACCACTGCCGCCCCACCCACCAACTTCTCGGACAAGAAGGAGCAACACCATGAACGCAGCACCTACGCTCGAAATGATCGACCCCACCACCTTGACGGTGGACATCAACGTCCGCAAAGACGCGGTCCTGACAGCTGACTTCATCGCCAGCATCAAGGAACACGGAGTGATGGAACCGGTGATCGCGCACCGCAAGGACGACGGGACGGTGCACGTCCTCATGGGACAGCGCCGCACCCTCGGAGCCATCGAAGCCCATCGGCCCCTGATCCCGGTGATGATCATCAGCAGCCCGGAAGAGGCCGAACGCATCGTCACACAGGTGGTGGAGAACATCCAGCGCGCCGAACTGACCGAAGCGGACGAAGCCGACGCCTACCACCAGCTGTCCCTGATCGGCGTTTCAGCCGCAGCGATCGCCAAGAAGACCGGACGGAAAAAGGCCGCCGTCGAAGGAGCTTTGAAAGCCAAAGCATCCGTGGCCGGGACCGCCGCCCTGGACAGAGGATGGAGCATCGAAACGGCCCTGATCATGGCCGAGTTCGAAAGCGACGAGGAAGCCACGGCCGACCTTGAATCAGTCCTCATGGACGAACCCGACCAGCTGTTCCACGTCGCCCAGCAAATCCGGGACGACCGGGCACGCCAAGCGGCCCTTACCGCGTTGATCGAGGGGCTGAAAGCTGAGGGCAAGACCATCGTCGACTACGCCGGGCACTACGGCGACGAAGAAAACCTTTTCGTCTCCGCAGCCAAGCGGGCAGACGGCGAACCGGCCACCGACGAGGACGCGAACGCTGCCTTTGTTTCCACCGACTACCGGGGCGAGCACACGGCCAAGCCTGTGATCACCGGTTGGAAGGCACTGGGATTTACGCCCAAGTATGAACGCTACGACGGCGGCAGTAACGTCCAGAAAGGCCCGATGACCGAGGAGCAGAAGGCCGAACGGAAAACCCTGATCGCCAACAACAAAGCCGCCGAATCAGCCACGACCGTGCGTCGGGAGTTCGTCAAAACCTTGTTGGCGAAGAAACAGGCACCGAAGGGTTGGCAGTACTTCACCGCGCATGCGCTCACGCACCACACCGACATCGCCCGGACCTACGACGGAGAAGTAGCCGCTGACATGGTTGGTGCGAAGGCGGACGGCGAGAAGTCATGGGGATGGAACCCTTTGCGGGATCACGTCGCCAAGACCACTGCCCGGCCTGAGTTCTCACTGATCGCACTGGTGTGCGCCGGGTACGAGAAGACCCTTGCCAAGGACTCATGGCGGTCGCCGTCGCAAACCCACCGCGATTACCTGAACCAGTTGGTCGCATGGGGGTACACCGCAAGCGAGACCGAACAAATGATCCTCGACAGCGGTAAGCCAGCCGAGGAAGAAGCAGCATAAGAACCCCTTGCCGGGCGGAAATCCACCGCCCGGCAAGCCCCCCGGCCACCCACCACGAGCAGGGCAGGGAACCTTCCACACGGCGGGCGGTCCGCCGCCCAGGGCGAACCACAGCAACCACTCACCAGCGGCGGACCGCCAATCAACGCCACCAGGCACCTGCCCACCGAAAGCCGCGCCGGACCCATACCCGGCTACTCCATCGACCCACCACGCGGGAGTAGTCAACATGACCAAGCCACCAGTACCCGACAACTGATCACCGGCGGAATCGGCGCTCGTCGTCGGCCTACTCCTTTGGGGATCGGCACGCCGCAAACCCAGCGAACACCAGTCTGGCAACGCCGGCAGGATCGGCTAAACTGACCACAGATTTCCTTTGTCCGAGGAGAGCGAAGCAGGACCGGCCCGCGCCGGTCCTGCTTTGTTTAACCCAAAACCCGCGCCCTTTCCCCATGGGCCAAGCCACCCGCCGCCGGCCCACCACCGCTGGGGAACAGTTCTTTTCAGCCGGGACGACACACTGGGGAATCCTTTGGGAACCACGCAAGGGCACAGGAACCCCAACGCCCAGGGGCAGCTTTCAAAGAGGTCGGGGGAGTTCCATAGGGCTACTACCCGCGATCTTCCAAAACACACCAGCCGCCGAAATCACCAAAAAAAGTTACCAAAACAAGGTAAGAGTTCCCTAGAATACGCGGAAAAACCCTAGTTATTCAGGTGAATAAGCGTTAGAATAGTAGTAGCAAGTCAGCCAGACGAACCTAACCAAACTGATACGAAACCGAGGACTGAAAATGACTACTACCCGCACCGCAGGCACCGTTGTTTACCTCCTCGTTCTGGGGCAAAAGTAATGACCACCGCGTACACGGTCTACACCAAGCCTCAGTGCCCCAACTGCGACCGGACGAAGGAATACTTCGACTCCAAGGGCATCACGTACACGGCCGTGGACATCACCGAAGTGCCGGCAGCGCTGGAATACATCACCACCGAGCTGGGCTACTCCCAGGCACCGGTTGTCGTCAACAATGCCGATGACCAGGACCACTGGTCCGGACTGCGCCGTGACAAGCTCGTCCAAGCAGCCATGACCCACAAGGCAGCGTAAGGACCATGACCACCCCGCACCCGGTGGACGGGTTCACGATCAGCCCCCGGATCCCGTTGGAAGTGGACCTGTTCCGGCAGGGAAACCCCAGCGGCACGATCAACCCAGACCCGATAGAACCCGAAGTCATCGACCTGTATGACGGCTTCTACGCCGCCCCCTACAAAGAAGGCGACGACCGGTACCTGGAAGCGATCAACCACGCCCCCATCGGCCCCGGTGGCCTTTGGGACGAACACACCGCAGACCAGCACCAGCCCAACGACCTCACCCACGACCAAGCAGTCCACACCGAGCCTCAGAACGAAACCACACCACACACCGAGAACACCAGCAGCGCACGAGGAAAAGGAACCATCATGGCCGGCGAAACCACGATCACAGTCATCGGAAACCTGACATCAGACCCAGAGCTGCGTTTCACCCCGTCGGGATCCGCCGTCGCGAACTTCACGATCGCTTCAACGCCCAGGACTTTCGACCGGCAGTCCAACGAATGGAAGGACGGCGAGAAGCTTTTCCTCCGCGCAAGTGTGTGGCGGGAAGCGGCCGAGAACGTTGCCGAGTCCCTGACCAAGGGCACCCGCGTCATCGTCTCGGGCCGGTTGAAGTCTCGGTCATACGAAACCAAAGAGGGCGAAAAGCGCACCGTCATTGAACTCGAGGTAGACGAGATCGGCCCGAGCTTGCGTTACGCAAATGCGAAAGTAAACCGCAACCAGGGCGGCGGAAACGGGGGAGGATTCGGCAACCAGGGCAACACCGGCCAGCCCGCCCGGCAGGACGACCCGTGGGCCACGAACCCGTCAGCCAACGCCGGTTCCTGGGGC
This sequence comes from Paenarthrobacter sp. NPDC089307, assembly GCF_040685055.1. NCBI lineage: Bacteria > Bacillati > Actinomycetota > Actinomycetes > Micrococcales > Micrococcaceae > Paenarthrobacter > Paenarthrobacter sp. NPDC089307. The sequence continues at coordinate 52,320 of NZ_JBFBHE010000008.1, read as the reverse complement.
AACGGCCCCGACTCCGAACCACCGTTCTAAACCGATGTCATGCACTACCGGAAGCTGTGAAGGGACGATGGCCAGCCATGACTAGGTCGAAGGGTAGGGAAAAGGGCTCCTACTTCACCGAAGAGGACCTGAAGCAGATCCGCGCCGCTGTCGCTGCCGTTGGCGCCGAGGAAGGTTACGTGTCCATCGCTGACTTCGTTGAAGCAGCTGCCCGCAGGGAACTGCGACGGCTCCAACGCAAGTACAACGAAGGCCGGAAATGGCCAGGTGTCGAACCTGGCGAACTTCGCCCAGGCCGACGCACCCGCGCCGAAACCGCCGCAAAAGAGGACCACCGATGATCTGCCGTTCATCAGGGAACGCCCAGATACCCAAAAACCACCAGCGGAGGCAGCTGGGGCAACGGCCCGGACGCCGAGTCACCTTTCTAAACCCTTATGGTGTCGGAGCCAATTACTAAGCTGACGCCGACACCACCTATGGAAAGACGATAACTGACGATGAAGAAGCAAGTGGACACACGGCTGCGAGGACTCCTGACACCAGCTGCAGGGGAACTGTATGACTACGTGCAGACGCGACATGCTCGCTACGAATCACCGTTCTTTGCCAGACGTGGAAGCGCCAGGGATGATTCATTCAGGATGCTCATCCGAGAGGTTTGCACCGCGGATGGACCGGCAGGCCGGAACGCACCTTCCTGGAACGACACAGAGGTAGCCAAAGCTGCCAATGATGCCGAAATTCGCAGGCAGGCATGGGAGCAAATAGCCGACACGTCTTCTACCGGGTGGGGCCAACGCATGGCTCGCAGGAACCGGACAGATCACGTGATCGAGATCGTTGCGGGTGTCGTCATTATCGCGGTCGCCGTGGGGTTCTTCCTCATGAACCGCTAGCACCGCTAATCCAAAAACGCGAGGCGGAGGAAGACGCCGATGGCGACTGACGAGCACCGAACGCCGGCTACGGACGTCGCTACACGAAAGCGGCGCTGGCGCGGAAACCTGAATTATGTGCGCGCCTGTTTGGATACTCGCCAAAGCACCACTGCTGCCAGAGCGTTGAGGCACGCGATGAACAGGTCACCTACAGGTGGGCGGCCGATCAACAGATCCGTAGCGACCAGCACGAGCGACCCAGCTGCGGCAATACTGAACACGACAGCCAGCAACCGCAGCCACCTGTGCCTGTGATGGCCACGGTTTCCGTGTCCGGGCGATGCTGGTGGATTCATTTCCTCACCTTACTCAGGAGGATGTGCACGGAATCGTTCCTTTTCGTGCATGCGAGCTAAGCCTTCGGTGCACCTTCGGTTCCGCTTCGACGATTCTGTTTGCTGCCGCGGGCGCCACGATGGCTGAGCATCCGCCAGACCACCCTAAGTGGCGGCCGGAGCCGTGCGTGAAGCGAAGGCCTGACAGCATTCATCAGTGCAATATCCGCAGAATACGAACAAGCGGAGGCAGGGCGGAAACCTGCCCCGTGTCAGTTATCGGGCCGGATCACTCAGCGGCACAGGTATGGTCCTCACCGTGTACTACAAGATTTTCATGGACGGACACAGGTCCCCGATCATGAAGCCCGACGGCGTTGATCACCCTCAATTGCGACCTATCAGCGATCTATGAACCGCCGCCCAGCACCCCTACGCGCAGGACCGTCATCCGCCCTTCTGTCCATCGCCAATGGGTCAGGCGGGCGTGGCCCAGCTCAAGGTGCGCCGGCCCTGTAGTGCTCGGCGTTTTCCTGAGCTGTCATGCCGGTGTCAATCCAAAGTTCGTCTGGCAGGAAGCCTGCTCCCACCCGGTTTCCTCCGACGTGAAGTCGTTTCCAAGTCAGCTCGTTAGCAATGTGCCCTGCGAACGAGCTCACTCCCCGGATTGCGTCGGCTAGCTCGTGCGCATTTGGTCCCAGCTCAGCCCGGACCAGAGGATGCGCATTGCCTTGGGCATTAAGTTCTTTGATGATTTGCTGAGCAACTGGGACATGCCACCGTTCGTTTAGGCGCCTATCGACGGCGTACAGGTGTACGTTCCAAATGTCGCCCATCTGGCCAATCCATTGCAGTCTTTCATCTCGTGTTCTCAGTGTCTCTGCTTGCACCGCGCCGACGTCGCTGTGCTCGAAGCCAAGATCACTTTCTACCTCCGAGAGCGCTGCCAACGCATCGGGGAACCTCTTGTTGGCCATTACAATTTTGGCGTTTCGAAGTATTTCAAACTGCTGCCAGGCATCCTCCAGGGCTTCGGAGCTGATGGCTAGAGCTTCGAGAAGTATTGGACGGAGAAATCTGTAGAGTCTCGGAGACGCGTTTTCCAGAGCCCGATCCGTGCCGAAAATGCTTGCCAGCAGCTCATCCTCATTCCTTTGATGGCTCGGCACCTCCCGCGATAGTAAGCGTCGTAGCAGGACATAGCGCTTGGAAGCGACGGTTGCAATACCCGCGGCGTAATACAGGATAGAGCCTGCTATGCGGTTCATTCGAAGTAGTTTTACTAGGCCGGATGCTCTCTGTTGATGTGAGAATCGATCAAGCTCTTCGAGCCACCAGCCGTCCGTGTCATCGCCTCCCCAATATGCAAGGGTTGCAGTCAAAACAGCCGGTACTTTGCAGGCCTCTTCTACCCTGGCGACCATAGCCAGGTAACCATCCTCCGCCTCGGTTGGATTGTCCCCCAAATTGAGCTCGGGGACGCGGCGAAGCCTGTCGAACTCTTGAGACAGTGTGTCGTGTAAACGGATTGCAACCCAGCGTCCGGACAGTTCTCTCTTGGCTGTCTCCGCAGCTACGGAGATAGTAAGGGGGTGACGCGAGGCACGAGTCGTTAGGGCGGCAAGGGAATCTGCGATGCGCCCGAAAGCCGTGTCGGCATCAAGGGGCACCAGGTAGCCGTTCATTAGCTGCCGGAATTCTGCCGCTAATGGGGACTGATAGCCGGGCTCAACCCACATCATGGTGTACCGGGAAGGATAATTCGCTTTGATGGCGTCCACTAGCGCGGGATCATAGGTAGCTGACCAGCCGGCGATAATCAGTCCGTAGTCGCGAAGGATGCGCCGGAGGAGCTCGAACATTTCCGGTTCATAGACATCGAGCTCTGCTGTCGTATTCAGCATGGAAGTCGGGTTGAGGTAGTCCCCGTGGAGATGGACGATGCAGCATTCCAAGGTGTGAAGGGGAGCCAGCCCCGCTACGTCGCCCGCTGACGAAACGATTGTTGGCTCAATGCCTTCTTCTCTGATGGCCTGCTCTAGGAGCCTGTCGAAGTTAAGTGTGACCAGCACCCGCAGGGTCCCGGCTTTGACTAGCTTGGCGATCGACCTGTGTGCCAACGTCGGCCTTCTAGCCTCTGATTCATCGTCAGGATCGGCCGGTTCGAAGTATTCACGCAACAGCCGTTGTCGCTCAAGCTGTGAGGGCGCCAGTTTTTCCAGTAAATTCTCGTACCGGGCTTTTTCACCAAAACGAGCTTCGTACCAAGCTGCAGGATCCTGAGGTTCGTCTTCTCCTATAAGGACGGCAACCCTAGAAATCAGATCGGTCACTACACCCCAGGCAGTGAGGATTCCGCTCGGGGCAGAAACTCCAGCGCCAAGGAGCACTGCGTATGCCCCTGGGTTTGCTTTCAGGGAAAAGGCAAGTGACAGCAGTATGTCCTCGTCAACGGTGGTGGTCGTCATGGAATCACCATAGCTAGGCATAGGAGCGCGGAACCACACCAACAAAACGTGTCCCGCACCTGCACCCTCATATCCTTGGGGGATGGACTTCACTTCTCTCCACCGGGCCATAGGCGTCGGTCCACAGCCCGTGACCGATGCACTGTTGGATAAGGCAGCAGAACTCGGGACAGCCGAGACGCATGACCTCGACTGGAAGTCACAACTACCGGCTAAGAAGGCATTGCCGCAAAGTGACTTCCCAAAAGATGTGGCCGCCATGGCAAATAACGGTGGTGGCTTGATCGTTTACGGCATGAACGAGACACAGAAGGCTGCAACTGAGCGCACCGATGTAGGTGACTTTGATGAGGGCTACGAAAGAGCCTTACGTAGCGCTGCCATAACCGCAATCACACCGCCGATGTTCGGTTTGAAGATGTACCGCCTCGGTACTGAATCCGCGAAGAACCGTGCCGTAGTCGTTGAAGTTCCCGCCAGCACTGACGGCCCACATCTGATCTACAGCAACTACCTCTTTGGTGCTCCAATCCGCAATGACGCTGACACAGTGTGGATGAAGGAACGACAGATCGAAGTGATGTACCGGGCACGGTTCGATCAGCGGCGGCACGCATCCGAGGCCTTGGAAGCGCTGTTCGACGAAGCGGCGGCCGGAAGGAAAACCACTGGAAGGGCCTGGATTATAGCCGTCGCCCACCCACGCGTTCCCAGGTTCTTAGGACGAATGGATCTTGAAGATGCCCGCCTCATCCTCAAGAACGCCGAACCATTAGCCCTAAGTTATGCGGGCAGCAACGGCATCCATCCATTAGAAAGCGTTGATCGCCTGAACCCCCGCCCAGGACTCCGCAGGTGGGTCGCGGTTAATACGGCAACAGATGATCGCGCGCTGTGGAAACAGGCGTGGGTCAGCATCCACCACGACGGATCGGTGACTCTGGCAGCCACAGTTGGAGGGCACCGGGTGACCAGCGGCGACTACTTCGAGGGTCACCAAGTCGAAAGCCGCGGTATAGAAGCATCCATCGCAGATTTCATGGCGCTCATCAGGTCGACAGCAGATTCAACAGGAAACGACGAGTATGACGTTAGAGTCGGGATCGAATGGGCAGGATCCAGACCGCTGGAAATCCTCACCCGCGACAACTCAGGTTTCATTTACGCAGATGCGACTATCCCGTTGCACCGATTCACTCCGGTGGAGACCACGGTAGCCGCACGGGAACCGGACAACGACTTTCACGAGCATACCTACGAGCTCGCCAGGGACTGCGTCAACCAGGGCGGAATTTCCAATCTCCACTTGATCGAGCGGCCAGGATCTTAGCCTGCCCGTTTATTAAGTGGCGGTTGTGCAGCGCGCGGCGTTGGAGTTCGCGGTATACGGTGGTCCGGGAGATGCCGAAGAGTTCCGCCAACTCGGCTTGGGTGTACTCCCCCGCATCATGAAGCATAAGAAGGTGTTTCCGCTGCGTCTTGGACAGTTTCGGCTGCTTGCCCTGGTGCCGCCCTTTGGCTTTCGCTACGGCCATTCCTTCACGGGTACGCATCCGGATCAGGTCCGCCTCGAATTCCGCAACCATGCCCAGAACGTTGAATAGCAACTTACCGACCGGGTCCTTCGGATCATGAGTGCTGCCGCCAAGGCTAAGAACAACGCCCTTTGCCGTCAGCTGGTCGGCGATGTCCCTGGCATCGGCAAGGGACCGCGCCAGGCGGTCGAGTTTGGTTACTACCACTTTCGGGCCCAGGCGACGCTGGCTGGGTTACAGAGGGAGTGCGCCTTCTGCGCCAGGTTCGCCTTGCGCTGGGAGCTGGCTACAGCGTCGTAGTCACTGAGCCTTGGTGGGGAGAGGCCCCAGTCTGAGATTGCGTGCAGTGCTCGCACAATTCAGCGCATGCAACTCCCGGTCCCGACTGTCCGATCAACGATCCCTGAGCGTACAAGGACAGTTCAGGGATCCTCGTCAGGGGGCGCTGCCAAAACTCACTGTCTTGTCCTTTGCTGGCCGCATATGAGCCTAGCTAATCCAAATTGATCTGTGTGCCAGCGTCTTTGCAGGCGTCAATGACAGAGTTCTGTTGCAGGAAGAAGGCCCTGCCGTTGTCTTCCGTTTGAGATGCTTGATAGGTGGCCGCGTACCTATACGACTCCTGCATCTCCACTAAAACATCCCCGTGAGCCATGTCGGCGGCCGCCTTGATGCGTGCTGGCAATCCTTTGAATTCGGCGCGAACGTCCGCTTGGCTTAGGATTCCTGCCTTCTGGCTTTCAATGGCAGATGTTAGATCGTTGTTCGCCTTTTCGTACAGGGTGCAAGCGTCTGCATTGGCTCCCTGCTGAGAGAAGACACTCCCGAGCAATAGGCCTGCGAAAATCAAAACTGCCGCCACGCCTCCGATGGCCCACCACCACGGGGCGCTTATACGGCTCCGACCTGCAGCTGCCGGCAATTGGAAGGGTGCAGGCCCGCCGGAACGTTCAGGGAGCCGCGGTGCGGTAGCGCGCGGCGCTTCGGGAGGAAGAGCGTAAGCGTTTGGTGTGTGGGGCGCTGGAGTCGGCGCGTATGTCTCAGGTGCATGTTTGTAGGGTCCTGCAGGGAAATGGAGGGCTCGGTGCGGGGTTACCAAGCGTTTTTGTTTGGCAAGGTCCGACCCCAGAAGGAGCGCGATGGGAATCGCGAGGGGCAAAGTGATGATGAGCAGCGCGAAGTTGAATAGATCAAGCAACGGGCCGATAATTCCGAGCATGACAGCCGTCCCTGACGTACTCAACAGGGTCACTGGGGCCCACTTGGTCCTAGCACCAAACTTGACCAGTATCAGAATGCCCACCGTGATGTTGCCGAACGCCGTTAGGAATATCAGTAAGGCCATGAAGCCTAAGTGCGTATCCTCGAGCATCACCAAGGCTGGAAGGAGAAACAAAACACCCAATATGATTCCAACAATCCCTGCCGCCTTTCTGCGGCCCGGCACCTTCATGTCGGGGAGACCCGGGCGTGGCGCGGGTGCGTACTGTGGCGCGAATCGCTGCGGGTATGGCTGCTGGCCATAAACGGCCGGCACATAAGGACCTTGCTCTGGTGCCTGGTTCGAGTTGGTCGTGGGAGCCGGCGAAGTTGGCGGTATGTTTTCGGTCAAGAGGGTCCCCCAATGAGTGATGATTGATGCCAATGCCAGATTACATGTGGGGTGGGTCCTGACTTTGCGCATATGAATTGACCAGTACTTAGTTACCTGTATACTTGTTAACAAGTTATCGAGTATGTGAGTTAAGGGAGTATTTGTGCTGCAGATCAAGTTGGGCCACAAGCAGGATGTACAGAACGACCCTCTTGGGCGGACCTGGGTAGGGGCCAGGCCGAACATGAGTGAACGTGACGCGTGGGAAGCGGGTCGCGGGTGTTGGGTGATGAAGGCCAGCAGAGCTATTGAGGAGGACGAAGTGCGCATAGTCGATCCCTCTGGCACCATCCTTGCCCTAGCAACAATGCGGGGTCTGATCAAGCACGGCAATCGCTTGGAGGTAGTGGGCGACCTTTTGGAAGGCGATCCCCGCGTCGGAGGCAAGGTGGAGCTGGGCAAGTCCCAAAACCCCATCTCATACCACCAGAGCTGATCCTAGTCAGGCGACATGGCAAGGGCGGGCAATCTGCCAGCCCTTGCCATATTCGGCTTCTTTTGGGCTAGAGGCGCGTCTGCGGTCGAAAGCGCCAGATATGATCCGGGCATGACTGAATTGGATCTCCTCATGAAGGCCATCGCTGAGGATCTCGGCGATCCTTCCGGTTGGAGTGCCCCGGTGGAGTTTTGCGACTCTCTTGCGCTTTGTGCCCTGAACTCCGCCTATTCCCTGCGGGCTAGTTCGGCCGCGGCGACGAATGTGCTTGCCCGGTACCGGGCGTTTCGCCCAACGGCAGACACCGACAGTGGCACAGACCTAATGAAGGCCATGGACAGTGCTGGCGGTCCTGCAGACTTCGCCCGTGACGTCCTGCGCAACGAAAGCAAGCTGCCGAGTACAAGCCGGTTGCGGACTGATGGCATTTACGAGGGCCTCGCCCAACTCGCAGCCTTGGACACTCCAATAACGAGTACCGAAGAACTCCGAACCGCCGCGACCAACGGAAGTGCCTCCGCAAAGACAGCCTGGCTTTCAGTCAAAGGTTTTGGCGCGCTTGCCTGGTCATACCTGATCATGAATGCAGGAGTCAGTGCCGAGACAAAACCGGACGTGATGGTGCAGCGCTACCTCACCCGGGTCCTCGGTGATGACAGCAAACTGACTCCCGCGCGAACGCGGCAGCTCCTCGAGCTAGCAGCCGCGAAGCTGAACGTTGAACCGCGGGACTTGGACCGAGCAATATGGCTGCACGAGAGTGCGTCGAAGTAGCCGCTCGGCAAAGATCTTTATTCGTTCGTATTCGTGCACCTGGCAAACGCTCCGAGCCGGGATCATCGGCTTCGCGTCATTTAGCAGAATCCCACCAGCGCCTTTTGCACGAAACGCTGCACGAAACTGGAACATGAACAATGCCGAACTGTATTGAGTTTCGTGCACTCTTGCTACGCTGAGCGCAGCGGCAACATCCGCCGCGCCAAAAGGAGAGACCAATGCCTACCCTCAAGCCCCGGCAGGCGGGGGACCACTCCAAGGAGCCAAGGGTCCTGATACAGGACGTGATCCCTTACGAAGTGCCGGAGCGACTGGAAGATCTTCACGGCCCAGCGGAAGGCATTTTGACCCTGCCGCTGCGGATTTATTGGGGACCAAGGGCTGAGTGTGACTTAGGGGAGCCGGAGGACGTTATCAAGGCTTACCAGGCCATCTTGCGGGAAGCCGCACGACAGGACCAGGAAGAACTTCTCAATGCTGCCCTTCTTGTCCGGATGTGGAGTCAGTTAATGCTTCCTGTCCGTTGCAGGGACCTGTGGGCGAACAGGTTTCCCCAGCTGGCGCAGCAGGCGTAATGGCGGAGCTTGATTACCAGCGCGAAGTCACCCGTCTGGCTTTGGACTCCCTGGCGGGGGGAGGGTTCGCTTTGGCTGGCTCCGGTGCCATCCGCGAACACGGCATCATCGACCGCCCTACACAGGACATCGATCTCTTCACATCTGTAACCAGCCCAGAGGCTTTTGCCGAATCCACCAAGAGGCTCGCCGCCACCCTGCGGGAGCGTGGGTTCGAAGTCCAGGAAGACCGCAATGCCCCGCAGTATGCGAAGTTCACTGTCACATCGTCAGCCGGCCAAAGGGTCGAAGTCGACCTTGCCGTTGACTGGCGCTCAGAAGAGCCAGTGACGCTGTCCATAGGCCCGGTTCTGAGTCTTCCCGATGCCGTTGCAAGCAAGGTTTCGGCCGTCTACAGCCGGGCCGAAGTCCGCGACTACCTCGACCTGGACGCCATCAGGGAATCGGGGCCTTTCAGTGATGACGAGATCCTCGAACTTGCCGTGGATCGTGATCCGGGTTTCGACGTGCAGATGTTCGCTGGGCAGCTCGATCAAATCAATCGGCTGGGCAGCGCACGACGAGTGGAGGAATATGGTGTCGGAGAGCAGGAACTGGCACAGCTGAAGTCCCGGCTCAGCGGATGGGCGGAGCAGCTGCGCACGAAACCCCCGACACTTGGACAGCACCCGGTCCAGAAGAACCAGGAACAGACGGCCGTCGTGGATCCCCGTATGGAAAAAGTCTTGAAACTGGTGCACGCCTCCTACCCGGGATCGCCACGTGAGGCCCTGCGGCCACCATCCCAAGCCCCTGCAGCCGCAGCAACAAAGCAGGCCAACGGGCGAGGCGTCGAACAGGACAAATCGAGGTGACCGCGAATCTCATCGGGTACGCCCGCGTCAGTACCGCCGAGCAAAACCCTCAGCTGCAGCACGACGCCCTGAACCGGGCCGGAGTCATTCGCACCTTCACGGACTACGCCTCCGGTTCCACGCAGGAACGTCCCGAGTGGCAGCGGTGCCTGGACTTCCTCCAGCCCGGAAACGTCTTGGTGGTTTGGAAGCTGGACCGTGTGGGTCGCTCCACCGCGGACCTCGCGCGCATCGTGACCGAACTGGACCAACGAGGCATCCAGTTCAAGTCCCTCACCGAGAGCTTCCTCGACACCACCACCGCAGACGGCCGGCTGATCTTCCACATTTTCTCCGCGCTGGCAGAACACGAACGCAGCAGGATGCTTGAACGCACCCGGGCCGGACTCGAAGCAGCCCGTGCTCGCGGCCGCGTAGGTGGCCGGCCCTCCACCATGACCGCAGCTCAGGTGAACGCCGCACGCACCATGCACGCGGAGAAGACACCCATCACGGAAATCGCACAGGTACTCGGTGTTGGTCGGATGAGCGTCAGCCGAGCCCTGCGAAAGCAGCAGACAGCAGGCTAAGCAGAATACTCACCAGGGGTGAGCGGTGGCCGGCGATAGCGCTTGGTGCTGCCCCTTTCTGCGTATCCTCTTCCAACCCCGTAGTGGGCGCGTCCCAAAGACGAGTACAGGCAAGTGTTGCCCGCGGGTTCGGCTGCATGCGAGCGTAAATGCACCAAAGCAAGACCACATTTTGGATTGGGGGCAGCTCGTGGAGGAGCAGCACAGCGGGCAGCAAATGAGCGACCACGCCCTGGGGCCGAAGGCCCCTTGGCAGCCTCCGTTGCCGCCCTACCCACCCGCACCCATAGATGAGGACCCGGCTCAGCCGCGGACCCAGAGCAAGCCACGGCGGATCCTTGCGATAGTGCTGCTGGCATCTCTCGCGCTGGTCGCCCTGGGAACGGTTACTGGGACGACCATCGGTTACAACAACGGGTACGGCGCCGCCTCCTCCGAGGCGTCGGCCAGGCCGATTCCGACCGTGACGACGACCCAGACCGTCACCCAGACCAAGACTGTGGTCCAGACTCCCTACCCATGTACTCAGGCCCTCCAGTATGCCGACCAAATCATCGTCCTGGCTGTCCAGACCATCGACGCGCTCTCCGATACCCACAAGGCGCTGAGCGCCGGGGACACTGCAGCCATTGTGGCCGCCACTGCCCGGATGCAGTCTCTCCAGACTCAGCTCAAAGGGCTGGATGGGCTCCGAACCAACTATTTGATAGCCAAGGCCCAGTGCCACTGACAGCCACTGACGATCCCTAAAGGGCGCTTGGAGTGTCCGCAGAGCCACTGTCTTCCGGACGCGGTGGAGGGACAAAGAAACCCTTCTTAGTGAGGTCGGAAGCGACTCGGTCATGCCGGTTCATGGGTCCCTTTTGTCGTTCCCGGTGTGGGCTGACTGGCGGGTCTTGGGTGATCGCTGGGAGTACCCTTACGTGAATCCCCCTGCCGCTTTGAGAACCCTTCCCGCGCTCACGGTTCCTGTGCCTTGTCTACACTGGCCCCGCGCGCCAAGTGTGTGTCGTCAGGGCTGAAAAGAAGCCAGCCCCGTCGACACGGTTCGACGGCAACGCGACGTCTTGGACCATGGGAAACGGAGCCGGTTGGTCCCGTCGTCCACGTGTGTGCGGGAAAAGCCCGAAGGATTTAGCTTTTGCCGTGCCCATGTGGGCGAGGGGTTTAGTTGCTGCTGGGTTCCTCGGATGTGGGTACCGGCGTGGGGTCTTGTGCCTTGTTTTGTGCTTTGCGGCGTCGTGTTGCTGCGGCGGGTTCGAGGCCGAGCTTTTTGAGTTCGTCGGCGTTCCATCCGTCGCGGGTGGCTTTGACGTAGGCACGCTTGTCGTCGCGTTCGGCGTCGGCAAGTCGTTCTTTGAGGTCGTTTACTCGTTGACGGGCTTTGACGAGTTCTTCGACTGATTTGATGCGTGAGTTCAGGAGAGCTCGTGCTTGTTCTTTGGTTTGTTCGATGTCGATGGGCATGGGTGGTGGTGCCTTTCTGGTGTGGTGGCTTTAGCGTTCTTGTCCGGCCTGCCGGTGCACAGCCTGACTGGTGTTGCTGGGCGTAGCTTCGGGAGTCGCCGTGATAGGAGCCAAGGCCGCTGAGGGGTGCGCCGGGAAAGAGCTGCGGAGTGTCTTCAACGGGTCCCGCAGCGTTGCTGTTGTCGCAGACTCTGTAGGCTCCTGCCGCAACTGAAGGGGCTGCTTGTTGTTCGTGAATTCCTGGACAGCGTCGGCAACCGTGGTGCGCTGAAAGGCGGCGGTCACTTCGTTTTGACTGGGAATCTGAGCGACCGCGTGCGCGGCTATGGAGTCAGCACGAGCGTGGAGTTCCTGCGGCAACACGGCGCGTATGGCCGTTCGCAGTCCGGGCAGCAGCGCCCCCTGGTGTGGGGCCAGCTCCGGGGAACGGGGCGTGGCTTTGTCGGCGTCGACGCCGTCCAGGGGCAGCGGTATGTAGAGGTGTATCTGCTTGGCATCGTTGGCGATCAGCGCCGGCGAATTCGTCTGCTCTTGCAGGTGTCGTGTTACCGCCCTGTCGATCATGAGCATGGCGGTGTAGGGATCGCCGTCGAGTTGTGTGGTGGCCTCGTTCCAGAGGTCCCAGCTTGATGGTTGCCGATCGGCTTGAAGCGCGATCATCAAGGTGCCCTGGTCTGTGCCGTTAGTGGGCTGGTAGGTGACGCTGTTGTTTGGAAGGTCGATTGCCTGGCTAATGTCGTGACGCATTGTCTCCCCCTGGAAAGTCGTCGATCGTGCCATCACCCTAGCCCACACCGGCTAACTTCCCGTGAAGACACGCTGGCGCATGCCATCCAACCATTCAGGCGGAGCAAGCTATACATTTACACGGGTGTAAATGGTGTGTCGCTCGCGGACTCTAACGAGTTCGTGAGCGACACTGGCTTGTGTGGTCCCCGGGTCCGGGGTCGCTGCTCTGGGCTTTTGAGGGGGATTCGAATGACGGACGAGGAAAGCTTGAACCGTCCGAACCCTGCCCGTCGTCGCCGGGCGAACAGCCCGGCGGGATCCAAGAAGCGCCGTGAGGTGTGGGTCACGGCCGAGGAAGAAGCGGCCCTGATCGCTAGGGCCGAGCGTGAGAAAGTGACGGTCCCGAACCTGCTGGTCTCCGCAGCGTTGTCGGCGACCACGAATTCGCCGACGGAACGCCGGGCGGTCATTGCCGAGCTCATGCAGCTGCACAACCTGTTGGCCCGGTCGTCGAACAACATCAACCAGCTCGCCCGACACGCGAACGCGACGGGGGAGTACCCCGCCGAAACCGATGAAGCGCTCAAGCACATTCGCTCGGTGGCGATGCGCATTGACCGGGCCATTGAGGGGTTGATGTAACCGGTGATTCCGAACATCACCCGCGGTTCGCGGATGGCCGGCCTGATGGTTTACCTAGTCTCCACCGATGTCGACAAGACGAAAAATTCGCATACCGAACCACACCTTGTCGCCGGCGACGCTGCGGTCATGGCGTGGTACGACGACGGTGTCCTGGATGCTGAGGACGCGGCCGCGATCGCGAAGCACCTGGACCAGCCACGCAAGGCTTACGGTGTCGAGGTCAAGGTCAAGGACTTCGTCTGGGACGCGGCCAAGAAGGAACGGGTCCATGTCGGGTACAAGGACGCAAGTGTGTGGCATTGTTCGCTGAGTCTGCGGGCCGAAGAGGGGGCACTGACGGATCAGCAGTGGGGCGATATCGCCAACGATTTCGTCGATGCCATGGGCTTCACCGCGGCCAGCGGAAAAGCCCAGTGTCGGTGGGCGGCGATCAACCACGGTACGAGTGAGAACGGCAACCATCACATCCACATCGCAGTGTCCCTGGTCCGCGAAGACGGCACCAAAGCCTCCACCCACGGGGACTACAAGAAGGCTCAGCAGACCTGCCGGGAACTGGAAGTGAAGTACGGCCTGGAACCGCTCTCCACCGTGTACGCCACACGTGGGTATGACCGGGCAGAGAAGGCCACAGCCGACCGTGACGAACGGGAAATGCACCGCGCATCACTCGCTCGGAAAGTCCGTGCCAGCGCCAGCGCGTCAGCAACCGAAGGGGAGTTCGTCCGCCGCGCCCGCGACACCGGCATGCTGCTCCGACCGCGCTACGCGAAGAACACCACCGATGTCATCGTCGGGTACTCCGTCGCCGAACGACCCAAGCCATGGGAGAGGCCCATCTGGTTCGGCGGCGGCACCCTCGCCTCCGACCTGAAACTCGGTGCACTGCGCGAGGGATGGATGGACTCACCGCAAACGGCGACCGAAGCAGCAGCCGAATGGAACGCCGCAGCACGCAACAAACGCACAGTCACCCGGACCGGACCCGAGAAGGCTACACCGTCGCCTCAGGTGTGGGTGGAGTACACCCGCAACGCGACCACGCTTGCCCAGCAACTGCGCTCCATCCCTCTGGACGATCACGCGACATGGGCGAAAGCCGCGCGGGAAGTTTCCGGAGCGTTCGCTGCATGGTCACACCGCCTCGAACCCACGCCCGGACCCTTGGCCGCTACCGCGGCTGAACTATCCCGCACCGCGCAGCTGCGCGTACCAGGGGAACACAGCAAACCCGTGGCTCTGCCGTCCATTGCCGGCACGGCAATGCTGTTCCTTGCGGTATCCAGCAAGAACAAGACAGCCGCCCAGGCTGCGCTCATGGTGCAGCTCGCGAACATGGCGGCCGCCATCTACGACATGCACCGGCAATCCGGCCGGGCACGCGAAGCCGAACGGATCCGGACCGTCGTCGCAACCCAGCTGAAGCCCTTCGCGGGCACCATGCCACGACCGACCACCGTGGGCGCGCCGGATCAGGTGTCAGTGCACGGTCAGGGACGAAACCCGGTGGAGCTTGGCCTGCGCGGCATGTCGCCCATCCGCCCTGGCTCAGCTGTCCCGACGACGGCAACACCGGCAAAGACACCCACTCGGACAGGGCCAGGTTCCGGGCCTCTACTTGACCGATAACAAACACCACTAGTGCGAGGGGAATACCAATGAGTGAATCGGACGGAATGGACGACCTGGTGGACGGGGGGCTGCGGCAATCGCTGACGGTCGCGGCCCGGATCGCCGAAACGCTGGCCCGCCAACGGCAGGAAGTCCAGCGCCAACTAGAACACCACGACACCCAGGCAGCGCACCAAGCCCGGGCACGCCTTGCAGCCGAGGTCAGCGCGGCCCACGCGGCGCTGGCCGCGGTGGATAAAGACCAATGGTGGGACAAAGCCCAGCCCTCCGACATGGCCTTCGCGTACACCGTCGCCGAAGCCTGGAGGGACCACGATCCGACAGCCCTTGCGGCGTCGGAGAAGATCCGTCATGAAGTCCTGACACGGTACGGCATCGACACCCGCGACGTGGGGCCCGACGCCGCGTACCTCGAATCAGGAATCCACACCATCGCCACCGAAAAGGCTCGGCAGGAAGCGCTTGACCGGAGCCAGGAAGAGTCCCGTAAAGCTGCCGCCGAACACGACAAGGGCATGCAGCTGCTCGTGGCCGCTCAGGTCGAAGAACTCCGCGCCCAGGCCGCGAAACTCGCACCCGAAATGGAACGGCATCAAGTACCTGTGGAGTACCTTGCTAATCCCGAACTGGCACAAGCGCTTCAGCGGGCGCACAACGCGAAAACCCCGAAAGCGCTGGAAGCCGCAGACGGCGCAATAAAAGAGCGCCTGTTCCTCATCGGCAAAGACGGCATCAACGGACCCGGCATCGACCAACTGAGGCAGGAAACCATCGCGAACGTCAACGGGGCGGGGGAGGAACACTTCAAGGACCCGTCTTTCGTGGCCGCCGCCAAGAACCTGCACGAAGCGAAACTGCTCGCAGAAGGTGGGTTCACAGGCGACAAGTGGTCCACTCAGGAGCAGCGGTACGAGCGGGCAGAGCGGGAACTCTTCGCCCGCATGGACAGTGTCGCCCGCGAGATTGAGGACCGCGTCACCGGTAACCACGGCAGTCGTCTAAAGGTCCAAGGCCTAAATGCCGAGAGGGCTGCGCAAGCCGGCTACGGATCCGCCGAACACCACGCCAAATTCGCGGAGACACTGGCCGACACCGGCGCCAACGAAACTCAGATACGCGGACGCGTCGCAGCGGCGCGCAGCGAAGGTACCCACCCCAACGCGGCGCTAACCACGGTGAAAGCGGCCAAAACCAGAAGGGCCCCTGGGGCGGCAGCATTGGGCACCGAGAGAGGTAGGAACGATCTCAGCAGGTAGACGGCGAAGCCAACTTTCTCAGTGTTCTTTGTAGCTCGCAGTCTTCACACGGGCCACAGACTTTGGAGCGGCGGTGTGATAATGAATAACGCCACGAACGAAGCCAAGAAATAGCTAATTGCGCCAGCTAGAAGGCTTAGTGCGATCCACAGGGCCACTTTGCCTGCTGGGGTGTTCCGGTCGCGCGACTTTCTGGAGCCTGGAAGGTACGTAATGGCCCTTCGTGCGATGGGAAGGGCGGTAAGCAGGGCGGCCCCCAGGCAGAAAACCTCGGAACCCAGAGCTGTGAGACCGTTGCCTACCACACCCTCCCACGGACCAAGACGATCTGGAAGTGGCTGACCAAGGGCAATCATCCGGTTGGAGATGAATTGGAAGATCGGCCACGTGAAAACGGTGACGGCACTCAACGCCAACATGCTCCAGGCGAATGCCGAAATAGAACGACGAGCGACGATGTCTCCTTAGTTACGCGTGGTGGCCGGTCCTGCGGCGCCGCTGAACCGATAGGACGAACAGCAACCCTATGAGAAGGGATGCCAAGCCTACAGTAACTGCGAATCCGAAGTTTGAGCCGGTTATTGGAAGGTTCGAGGTAGTCCCGGCCACGTTGACATCTCCCGGGGACGCTGCGCCGCCTACTGCGGCTGTAGAGGTTGGCGGAGTGGAGATGTTGCCCGGGTCCGAGGGAGAAGGGCTGGGCGCGCCACCCTGCTCCGAGGGCGACGGTGTGGACGGTGAAGGCTGCGAAGTTTCGCTGGGTGATTGTGTTGGTGTTCCCGATCCAGCAGGTCCGACTTTCAGCGCCAATTTCGCGTGCCGGCCTTGGTCGGTGACGACAAGAACGAGGTAGTCCCCAGGGGGTGTTTCGGCAGGAATGCTCAGCGAGTTACTGGCTGTCAACGTGGAAGGTGCGGAGAAGGGGCCGAAGGTGGTTTGAGGACTGGCGAACCATGAGTTGGCATCATCTGCGGCTACCAGTCTGGCCCCGTGAAGTTCCCCGTCCTGGAGGTTCGAGACCTGCAGCGTCGTGGTGGAACCAGCCGCGACTTCGCTCGGTGCGAGTGTAGCGCCGGCCAGATCCAAGGCGGGGTTGGCTGGGTCGTATTTGCCATCGAGAACGGCGGCCGGTAGGACGTCCACCACTACGGAGGCTGTGGCGCTGCGACCTGATGAGTCGGTTACTTTCACGGATACAGTTTGAGGACCCGGAGACGGGAACACATGTTCCAGAACTCCATCCGGTGATGGGGTCTCAAAGGTTCCGTCACCATCGGTGTCGAAGACGTAATTTGCGGGACCTTCATAAGCGACGCTGTCGACGGCCGAAAGAGTGGTGGGTGAGCCCGCAATTGTGATTGACGAAACTCTGATGGCCGCCTCGGGCGCGGCCGCAGCGTTGTCTACAGACTCGAGAATTTTGTTCTCCACTTGGGTTGGATCCGAAATATCCAAGGACAAGCCGCCAGTTGCGTCGGCAATCGGCGCCAGCTGAGCAGTGAGCTTCGAATCCGCACTGAGCGCGTATAGGGAAACGGGCGGTGCGATAGTTGGCTCATCTTCAGCGACATCAACCGCCAGCGGTACTGCACGATCCTGTGCGGTCAGCGAGATATCGGTGGCGGCGGCATGGGGCGCCTGGCTCATGAGAGCCTCTGTGGAGGCGTCACGGTTATCCACCGGGCCACGTGCAGGGGCGGCAGGCACGGAAATGAGGGCCGTTCCCTTGAAGTACTTCAGCAATTGAGATGCTGTGTAGCCGGTAACGTTCTCTGGGTCATGTGCGGGCGCATCACCTATGAGGATGACGGATCGTGAAGCAGTGGAGCTCCAGTTGGCCCGAAGAGCCTCTACCAGGCCCGAATACACAGCTTCCGGTGTATCCCCTCCTCCGTAGGCCCCTAGCGATTGCAGGCCCCTTTCGAAGTCGCCGATGCTGCTTGTAAGGGGGACAACCTGTTGGGCGACCAGGTCGTCACCGTGATCTTTGTACTGGACGAGTCCGACCCTTCCGGTTCCGGCGGATGTAAGTACACGTTGGGCGACCGTCCGTGCGTTGGCTACAGCCTGGTTGATGTACGGGCTCATGGAGCCGGTCGTGTCGATGGCAAACATGACGTCAAGACCCTTGCGGGTTGGTTTTGGAGGTTCAGGAGCGGATACGTAGCCGTGAACTACATCGGCGAGTTCTTTGCCCTTTGCGCTGGCTTCGCTGCTGCTATCGAAATAGTTCGTGTGAGGCTCGATGTTTTTGAGGAGGGCTCCCGGTCCAAACAGCCAGCTGTAGCTGCAGATTGGATCGCCCTGATGACAGAAGGCGCTCTTTGCAGCGGGAAGGTCGTAGAACTTGTCCAGATGGGCTTGGAGGTCTTTAGTGCTCCAGTGACGAACAATGCCGTTCCCGTCGGAGCCCTCGCCTGTGGTACCGGGAGAGTTGGGCTTTTGGAATGGGTCGCCGAAGTCGACGACGCCTACTACCCGGGAGGATGCTTCAGCTGTTTGACGGGCGGCCATGGCTCCTTGGGAGTAGCCCACAGCGATGAACTTGGTGTTGCATCCGCTGGGCTGGCTTTTCAAGAACGATGCCATCACGGAGGAGGCATACAGCGAGCCCTTACCGGCGGACTTAATAAGGTTTCTGAAAATGTCGGTATTTAGATTGTCTTCGACTTTTATGGCGGGGAAGCCGGTGGTTCCGTCGTAGCCTATCCCGAGGACTGGCACCGACTCCGGGTCAAACCCATCGCCGAAACTGGTTCCGGCGTATGCATCGAACAACTGCTGTAATTTGGGTCCCTCCCATCCATTCGTGAACAGCTTCCCGTCCCCGTAGCTGTGAGTCTTTCCGGCAAGCGTACTGGCCGTGGAATCGATGTTCTTCTCGCCACTGCCGCGGAAGGCCAGTATCGCCACCGGTTCGCAGTCAGCGGCAGCGGCCCGCGGTGCGGGCGCGAAGGACGTCAAGGCGACCGCGGTCAGTACCGCTGCGCCGAACAAGCTCGTTCCGCGATGGCGCAAGATGGTGTTAGTTCGGACCCAAGCCATGTTTCCCCATTTTCGGCCGTACTAACGGCATGTTCTGTTTTTAGTTCTGACGATCGTGTGACTTGCAGGAATTGATGTCAGGGTATAACGGCGCCCGAGGCAATCATTCGTGTCGGCGCAAATGTGACAACGGGTTCGCACGCACGACGGATCGACGGGTTAACCCGATGCTAGGCAGGCGACCGGGAGCTAACGTCTGTAATGCATTTCGTGTCGGTATTTGTCGCCTGAAGGGATGACAAAGCTACTGCGCAAGACGATAGTGCGCTGTCCTACTTGGAAGTAGTTTCCGTCGTGTGGAAACTGATCGTTTATACGGGCAGTCCATCGTCAAAGGTAGCGATACATGAGTTCAGGTTTTGTTCTTGCAGGAGTTATCGACGACCACGAATCGGCGATGGTCGGCCTCTTGGGCGGGATCAACAGGTATGCGACGTTAGGTGATCCACCGGTCAAACTCATGAGAATGGAAACAACGGTCGATGCTTTCCTGAGGGCTGACAGGCGCGTCTGCCAGGTAGTGGCACTGGATATGCAGCTTGCGGATGGTTCTTCGGTAGCCAACAACACGGCACGACTTGTCGCGGCGGGATACAAAGTGCTGGTCTTCAGCGCTGGCGTGGACGTGAGGCATTTGCAGCAGGCGTTGGCCAATGGCGCCTTGGGGGTGTCCCTCAAATCCGAGCCGTTGTTGGAAACCATCGATAAGCTCCGCCGTGTAGCTGCCGGGGAAACCATAGCCAGTCTTGACTTGGCGGCAGCCATTGAGACTGATGTCGCGTTCGTGGAAACGAGCCTTTCGGACCGTGAAGCTGAATGTTTGGCTCTCTATGCCACCGGTTACGGACTTGGCCAGGTTGCCACAAAAATGGGTGTCAAAGAAAGCACCGTCAAGAAGTTCGTCGCCAGAATCCGAGAGAAGTATGAAGAAGCAGACCGGCCAGCCGGCACGAAAGTCGATCTGTTGAAGCGCGCCGTTGAAGACGGAATTCTGCCGCCTATCCTGCCGCTGGTCAAGGAATGACGGTCCTGACGCCGGCCCCCATCGGAGTGTCGGCAAAGGCAACGCACCGGCTCATGGGCCGGGGCATTTCGGCGTTCGCGTTGCTTCTTCTGCTGCAGGCGAGCGGAAGCATCGTGCGGCAATCCCTCTGGGCCTCACCTTGGTGGAATGCTGTTTTCCTCTGGGGATTCCTGGCTGTCGTTGTAGTGTTCACCGCCGCATCAGTTCGCGGTCGAGGGCTTACCGCGTCCAGCGGCGTCCTTGCGTCCCTGGTGTTCTGTGGTCTCGCGCTATGGCCGGTGGCAGTGCCCACAACCGTGCCCCCAGACATCGGAACGCCGTGGTTGTGGGCAATGATCAACGTCGGCGCAGCGTGGAGTGCTTTTGCATTCGGTTCAGTTATCGGCTGCGCCTATACGGTTGCCGTGGGCATTCTTTTCGCCGTTGTAAGGACGCTGCCCCAATCCAGTTCCGCTCCTTTGTCTATCGCCATCCAGGACGCAGCTTTTGCGACCATTCTGGGCGTCATCATCTGCCTTACCATCGGAATCCTCAGGCAAGCGGCCACAAGCGTTGACGTGGCTGCTGAGGCCGCAATTGCCAAGTACCGGGACGCGGCCGCCGAAACGGCGCTGAGTAACGAACGGTTGCGAATGGACGGGTTGTTGCACGACAGCGTGATGACGGCCCTTCTAACCGCCGCGCAGTCCGGCTCAGCACGGGAACGCCAGGCCAGCGCCGAACTTGCCGCCAGTGCGATGGACAGGCTGGACGTCCAGGGACTCGACCGCATGGAAGCTGCACCGGCCTCGTTGACTGAACTGGCCGCCCGTATCCGCTTCACCACCGCAGATGACACCGACATGCTGGTAGGAGTCCACTGCGACGTATCGTCCCCGTTTAGGCTTCCGGGCCCGGTCGTCAGGGCTGTCTTTGAGGCCAGCACTGAGGCGGTCATGAACGCGGCCAGGCACTCACAAGCCAACTCTTGCGAGGTGCGAATCACCGGTCACCGGTCAGGAAACATTGCGACCGTAGCAGTGTCGATAAAGGACAACGGCAAAGGTTTCCAGCCCGAGCTGGTCTCTGACCGCCGACTGGGGATCAAAGTGTCCATCCAGGGGCGCATGCGAACGATCGGCGGCGAAGCGGACATAAACTCAACTATCGGATCAGGCACTGACATCAAACTCTCATGGTCCGGTGGTGTGGCATGATCCGCGCGATTTCAATCCGTACGATGACCGTCCTCTGCTCCGTCTTTTGCGTGTTGCATGTCGTGCTCGGCGTCCTTTCCCTGGATATGGTGACCCCAGTCTGGGCTCCGATTCTTGCCATGGTGCTGGATCTGATAGCAGTCGTTATAGTCCTGAGTCCGACGCCCGGCAGGCTTTCCCTTCGTCGTACCATGGCTGTCCTCGTCGCTGTGACCGCCATGACGCTGCTGGTCAACAGTGCTCTGCCGACAGACACTTGGCCCGGCTACGCTTCGTGGCATCTGGCCGCTACCTACACTTTGCTCGTCGTCGTGAACCTACGCGGAAGAGTGGCCCTCTCTTGGATTGGCGCTGCAATATCCGTTGGCCTTATGACCTGGTGGGCGTCAGGTACCACCCTAGGATTCATCAATGGTTTGCTGATGAATGTGGCAACCGTGGGATGGCTGACCATAGCGACTCTTATTGGCAGGCTGCTGCGCAGCAATGATCGCCAGGTTGATGAGTATTCGGCGGACGCCCGGGCAGCGGCGGACTGGTACGCAGCGGAGCGTGCCATTAACGTCTCACGGACCGACTGGTTGGCCCACGTCAAGACATTGGCCTATCCGGCCCTGACACTGATCGCCGATCAGGCCCATGTCCTCACCTCATCTGAGCGTCAGGAATTACGCCTGATCGAAGCACAGTTCCGAGACGAAATAAGGGGCCGTGTCTTGGCTACCGACGAAGTGGTGCAAGCCGCCCGGCGGGCGAGGGAACGAGGCGTAACCGTTCAAATTATCGACGACCGTCGGGAAGAGCTGGAACCCCTGACTTTGGCTGCAGCCTCCGAACGGATGGTCAGTATCCTCAACCACGCGCGCGGCGGTACCATCACTGCACGGGCGAGGCCGCAAGGAGGCGCCAATGCCGTCACCATCCTGACCACCCCTTCGGACACGGAAGCTGAGTCTGTCCTGGTCGTATTCCCTGACGCAGGGACGCAGTGAATCCACGGTGGCAACCGTGATCCTGGGGCGAATCAGGTGCTGGCAGGAACGGTAAGGGTGCGCAGGAGCGCCCCGGTGTCGCGCAGGGTCATGAATGCCCGCTCCTTGACTTGCTCAATGGCAGGTGAATTCGGCAATTGCGTGGAGAGCAGGTCAACCGATCTGAGGACAGACCGAGCATGACGGGCGACCGTTTCACGGAGGAGTTGACGGTCTGCGTCGTAATCCGCCTCGGGCCCGCCTGAGAGGAAGTCGGGGGTTACCAGTGTGCTCTTTTTTCGGGAATTGGGACTGAAGGCGGTGCGCTCTGTAATGCCATGGAGTACTCCCATACTTCCTGTGAACTCCTGAACGACCGCTGCTGCTTCTTCGCGGCAGCCTTCGGAGCTCGCAATGGCGGCACCCACAAGGGCGTAAGGGTGGCCGGCCAAGCCGTGAAGGTAACGTTCCAACGACATGTCGCCTGAAAGGCAGCCGGCTTGGTAGCCCTTGGCCTTCACCAGAAGGGGGTGGAAATATTCGTTCCCGGCGGCCAGTCTCTCCGCGGCGGCAATAAGGTCATGGACCCAGGGATCGTTCTGCGTGCGGCGATCCTCGGCGAGTCCACGGCTGACGCGGCATGCTGCGATGACGGCGTCCGCCTTCTCCGCATGCAACTGGGAGTTGTTCGATAAGGCCCGGCTCAGGATACGCAGGGCGCCCTCTGAGGCAGTTCCCCAGCCCAGTGACCCGACCGCCAGCCTTTGGACCCCTGTCAAGGCAGACGCACTGAACCCGGCTTCCTCGAGCAGTGCGAACCGCCGGGACTTGGCGTCCCGGGGAAACAGTGACTCATCGGTACCGAACTTGCCGCCGGCCAGCGGAATAAGAATGGGATCTTTCATGATTTCCTCCGTAGAACTGCTGAAAGAGTGGCGCCAATTCCTATAACGGCGATGACCGCGCTTCCTCCCAGAAGCATTAGATGCCACAACAGGTCCTCGCGTTGCTGGCCCGCTTCGTGAAGTCCTGCGGCTAGCTTCAAAGCCCACAGGGCCGCCAAGATCATCCAGGCGAC
The DNA here is from genome assembly GCF_040685055.1 of Paenarthrobacter sp. NPDC089307. NCBI lineage: Bacteria > Bacillati > Actinomycetota > Actinomycetes > Micrococcales > Micrococcaceae > Paenarthrobacter > Paenarthrobacter sp. NPDC089307. Next base: position 29,193 of record NZ_JBFBHE010000008.1, on the reverse strand, counting down.
ACCCAGCAGGGCTTGCGTTCGGACGGCCCTGACCGGCGGCCGAGCGACAACGCTCACAGATCCGCCCCTGAGCGTTCGCAGGAATTCTGCAGGGTGGTGCAACCAGAACGACCGGTCGAAGTGTTTCCAGAAATCGGTGAGCAGCCATGATAAGTCGCTGTGGATCCAAGGGTTGAAGCTGAACAGCAGTGCCGAGACTCCGAAGCCCAAGGCGATGTCAGCAACGACGTCGCCGCCGACAACTCGGGCAGAAACGACGATGAGGGCAATCAGCGCGGCCTCGTGAGCTAGGCCGGCCATGTCCACGCGCCGTCGATGCGTTGCCGGTTCCGAAATCACCGTGGACAGCTCCACGTATAGAACCACAGAGAAGAGATAAACGCCGACCCCGGCCCGTAGGGGAACGCGTCCAAGGCGTTTCATCGCGGATGCGTGCCCTGCTTCATGCCAGAGGACCAGAAGGAACGTCACGGGAAGGATGAAAAATCCTCCCCAGACAGGCAGCTGCGCCGCGGATAACGCCAGCCGCGTCGGATCAACCGTCATAGCGAACCAGAGGAGCACGAGGACAGCTGCAGCGAGTATCGGGTACTCCAACGGGCGACGTTTCAGGATGCTCCATTTTGCTATGGCGTTGATCAGCCACAGAAGCACTGTGGAGTCGCGTTTGACGTGAACGGCCAGCGCATCCAGAGGTTTTTCGGCCGGCTCGGGCAATGTGATCCCGCTAATTCGGATCAGACCTGCATCATGAAGCTGACGCAGATCCCGTCGCAGGTCCGGTTCGCTTAGTTCCAGGCCGATGCTGAGGGGATAGTGTTCAAGCACCAGATCGTCGTCCAAGATGGCGGCCACTGTGCTTCCCACTCCTACTGCAGACAGAATCGCTGACGCACGGCTGTCGACGAGGAACCGCTGATTGCCGCTAAGGACAATTCCCTCCTTGAGACGTAAGTCGAGCTGGGATGACGGTTGAACCCTTGACGTTAGATCCATGTGGCTCGGCCTCACTCTGTTCAGGTTTCCTGCTGGGACCGGGGGGACGAGGTTTCCTCATCCCCCCGGTTTTGGGTTAGCCGCCGTAACTCCAGCAACCGCACATCTTGCCGAGCTTGCCCAGTTCTTCACGAACTTCGATTTCCTGGATCAGGTCGACGGTTTCTTTCTCGTCCATTGGTCCACCTCCTTTCATGTGTTGGTCCGGCCGCGGAAGGGCACCCGCAGGGTTTGAGGCGGTTAGCACGAAGCCGCCGCAAGTTCGTGGATGTTTGGGGCACCGTCAGTCAGGTACACGCGCCTGATGGATTCCGCGAAGGTGTTGGCAAAGTTGTCGCAGTTGCTGGCCAGGGGTTCTCCATCCAGATCGACACGGGCAGCGCAGCCCCCGGCGCAGGTCGTGACGAACGGGCACTTTGAGCAGCGTGACAGGTGGTCGGCGCGGCGTCCCTGCCATAGCTGGGCCCGCCCGTTGTACACGATTCCGTGGTCTGTATACCGACCGATGGACAATTCAACCCGGCCACTTGTCTCATGGCAGTTGTAGAGCTCATTGTCCGGCCCAAAATATGTGTTGCCCTGGACTGCGCCGCAGTGCCGGGAAGCCTTTTGTGGGTACTTCTCACGAACCCACGTCGCGAAAGTCTCGATATCAGAAGGTGCCGCTACCCGGGCAAGGTTGGGACGGGAAGCCATTTGCTCAGTTAGTCGCGTCTCGATGTCAGACCAGGCGAGGGCGACATCGGCGTGCCCGTCTGCTGATTCAAAGTCAGGAACCACCCTTGCGTATCTCAATGAGAGGCCGGGGTGCTCGAGGTAGCCCTCTTCTGCAACGAAGTCAACGAGGTCGGCGAAGGAGTCGAGGTTGCGTTGGTCCAAATTGGCGCGAAGATCGACCCGAGCACCTCGCTCCAGTGCCAGCACCACGTTCTTCCAGATGCCCGAAAACGTGGGTTTGCCGTTGACGGGTATCCTCCGGCGGTCGTGCGCTGCCGCATCACCGTCCAGGGAGACTTGCATGTGGGAGATTCCATCAGGCCCCAACAGCTCTTCGAATAAGTGCAAAAAGACGCCGTTGGTTGTCGCCGAAACCTTGAAGCCCATGCGCCGGCACTCACTGACGATCAGTTCTACGACGTCCCGTTGGTTCGGCAACAACGGTTCCCCGCCAAAGAGGAGAACTGGATTGGTCTGTTCAGGATCGACCCGGCCAGACGCCACGTCAGCATCCATCACCGCCAACCCTGCCCTGGCTTGGTCGAGGGTGAGCATTCTGTTGGTCACAATTCGGGCCGTCTCGTTGCTCTGGAAACAATAGGAACATGCCAAATTGCACCGATACGAGGTGATGAAGCAGTAACTCCTGACGGCTCCACTGCCTTCAAGGCCGGCCTCGATAGCGTCCATTTTGCGCGACAACCACGCAATCTCGGTGTCAGAATCTTCGTCGGTGAGGTAACCCTTTTCGAACAGTCTGTTTCTGGTGTCGTCGCTTAACTGCTCCAGCTGACCTGAGCGCACGGCCTCTGCCACCCGTACCGAGACGAAATCGAGGATGTTCCGGGGATGGTTCATCAACAGGGATCTCTCAGCGGTGAGATTGATTGCCGTGGTGTAGTGGCTTACGCGCATCTCAAGTCCTGTTCGTGTACAGAGGCCAGATCCGCGGGGGCGGCGGCCAATTCAGGGACACCCGGAGCAGTTGCTCCCCGGGTTCATTTCGCACTCGTGGGGCTGTGAACTGGTCACGACGTTATCGACCACGACCAGCAGAGATATGGTCAATAGCCTTAAGGGAGCATTTTGTCGCCCGAAGGGATGACATCCCGGTGGCGAGGCGTGAGACCCAGCTATCAAACAATCGTGAAGACGGGCAGCAATTTGACTCGGCGCTTTGCATGCATGATGCGAGCTGGACAAGGGCGTGTATGCGAACGTCACGACCGAATGGTCCAACTAAATTCCAGGGCAGAGCCACAGGTAAACATGACAGTCCGGCCGCGACAGGCAACCACCAAAGCCTTGGTGTAGATTTCCGCCCGGAAAATTGCCTACCAGGTGCGAGAGACACGCTTCGTATAAGTGGCGCCAACCTCGCTCATCAGTCTGTCTGACTGGATGTGTTCATGCTGGACGCTCGGGGGAGTGGCCGCGCGGAGAGTCTTCAGAAGGCATCGTGGGGCCTCAGCCAGGTTCCTCGACTCGTAGAGAGCACAGGCGTCTTGCCTGTCGTTTGCCTTGAGTGGCCTGCCCTTGTTGCGTGGCTGGTCCCGGAGCCCAAGTGCCCTAGACCTCGAAGCGGGGCGTGAGAGCCATATGGGCCCGCGTCGTTCCGCGACGGGTTCGTGGTCGCGCCTGTGGTTCTTGGTTTCCAATTCTGCGATGCATGATGCCCGATGCCGGAAGGTGAAGGTCTGGGCCTGGGCGCCGCGGTTTTCTGACACCACGATCTCGGGCGACTCGTCAAATTCACCCGACATTCCATGGCAGCTCCGAACCTCGACATCTGTGCGACGTCATATATTGGGTTGGACCGTCCGATGGGGACGCAATCATTTTTGGGGGAATAGTGTTTCTTGATGATCCGACCCAGGCGGGGTTCTATGGTGCATTGGTGGTCGATGTTGCTGCTTACATGCAGTTCGTAGCGACGTTTCCTGAGGAAGCAGAAGAGGCATCTCCTGCGACTCTTGCTCAGGTTTATGGGTTTTTGGCGCTATTCGTTGGAGCGGGTTTGGTTGCAGCCGCCTTGGCTCCGGCGGCCATAAGTGTAGATGTCGTTACGGCCCTTGTTGGCATCATGCTCATCGGCTTGATTGGGACTATTTTGGGGCTGAGATGGCTCCGCTGGCGGCAGAGGAAATACCTAGAGAGGATCTCGCAACTCCCGGCCACCAAGGGGACCGCTGCTAGGGCGGGTGGTGGGAAGACCGCCGCCGTCGTCTTCTTGATGGTGCTGCTGGTAGCAATGTTCCGAAAAGATCGCAGTGATTTCGAGACGTAACGGCCGGGGTGAAAGTTGCTGTAGATGACGGGATAACTTGGGGTAATGCTCCCGAACCCGGCCTACGGTTACCCGCAGCCCAAGTCAAAGGTGGCAGCTGGGCTACTGGGAATCTTTCTGGGTGGGCTAGGCATTTACCGCTTCTACCTCGGCTACACGAGCATTGCGATCATCCAACCCGTACTTACGCTGGTCCCTGGCATCTTCACTTTCGGGCTAATCGGTCTCTGCGGTGTCGTCGAGGGCATCATGATTCTTGCCGGTGCCCCTTACTTTCAGCGGGACGCTCACGGCGTTCCCCTTCGCGACTAGGGGGGGAGCGACCGATGACGGACATCATTCATGACAGGCCCGAGCAGTTGGAACAGATCCGGGCAGGACTGCTTCAAGGAGAAATCGTCTACGCCGTTTACGACTGCATTGGTGTCGGAACAGGCTTTGTAGGCATCACCAACATGCGCGTGATCCTTCGGGACAAAAGCTTTGTCGGAAATAACCTCGCAGTCGTCTCCATCCCGTACAAGAACATCCGGTCAGTTTCGATGCTCTCGAACAAATCGATGATGGGTAGGTTCGCGTCGACTTCCAATATTGGCATCGACACCGGCGGGACTGTCAAGGAAGCGGACTTCCGCGGTGATGACAAGGCAAGGCACGCCCACGACCTGATCCTTTGGAACATCCTTACCAACAAGTAACGAATTCCCGGGCGTGGGGGCGGCAGATCATGCCTCACCGCCTCCACAGATGACGTACGCAACCGAAACGGAGCTTCAATGAGCGCATACATCACCGACCCAACGGACGAGGAAACCAAAATGAGTCCGTACGACAAGCAAGTATGGGAGGGCCTCAACAAATACTGGCAACATCGCAACGACGGACGCGGGTTGCCGAATTGGGCAAGCAACACCCTGGCGAACACGGGCAGCGCGGTTGGCAGCGCAGCAACCGCGTTCGCAGGCGCCGTGCCCGAGCGCGTGAAGGAGCCTACCCGCCGGCTAGGGAACGCTGTCGCTGATAAGACCTCACGCCCAACGTTGGAAGGGGCCGCAGCGCTGCTCGAGCTGGTCAACGGCACAAGGGTTCCGGTGCAGAGCCTCGCCAAGGCTCTACCGTTCCTCGGCGTCCTGAACGGCGCAAGCACAAACTCGATAGTGCTTGGCGGCGTGGCAGCAGACGCCCGACGATACTGTCAGACCCCGCTTCCTGTGTGAAAAGTACGGGCTGGCACTACCCGCAGCGCGGACGACCGACCCCGACGATGAATTCAAACCTGAGCCTGCCGTCATCGTCTAGACACTTGCCATGCATTGGACGTTCTGCCTGTGCCTCACAGTGAAGACTGGGGAGGGGCTCTAGGCCTTTGATGCTCTTCCATGCAAGTACCGACCTTCGCTGAAGGCCCAGCGCTCGACTAATATACTGTTCCCTCACCCAGGGCGAAGCAACAAAGCGCATGTCAGGATGCAAAGCGAACAAACACTTAGAATCGTTTCGAAGAAAAGCAGGAGTGGCATGAAACTTGAGGGACCGTCCCGGACGCGACGTCAGCGTCCTCGGCTTGGCGCGCTTATCCTCGTATCGTCGTTGGTCCTGACCTCTTGCAGCGGATCAGCCGAACCTCCGACGCTTTCGACCACTTCATCGGTGCCCGAACTTGAAACGTTCATCGATCCAGAAATGGCGATCAGCTTCTCGCATCCTGCGAAGTGGTCGGTGACAAAGCCGTCGGACCCTCAGATAAAAACTGGCGTACGGATCCAAGATTCGGCGGGAAAGGAAGTCGCCGCCCTGAACTTCAATACTGTATTTGACTTTCAGCCGTGTGCCGTTCCAAAGCCCTACCAACTTCTGGACTCCATGCCCGTCAATATTCCGGGCATGGACACCTCAGCTGCGCCGACGACCATCAAAACTGAGGTGGTAAACGTCGGTTCGGATAGTACTTACTACCCTGACAGGAAGCCTTTACGGTTGGGCATCTCATTGTATTCAGGGCCTGGTCAGCCCGTAGGGACAACAGAAGTCTGCAATCTCGCGGCCTTTTTCCAAGCAGACGGTAAATTTGGTTTCTTCTCAGCCGACATAGGTTTCGACACAGTGCAGGAAGCAACTGCTTTCACCGCGACCACGGAGTGCGGAGAGATCAAGGAGATGCTCGGTTCGCTCCGCTTCCTTTAATTTGATGCTGCGCTACGCCCAGCAGGTATTCAATTCTAGTGCCTGCTATCGTTCCGAGGTCTCACGCCGAGAAGATGACCGGCTGATACCGGCGGCCGCTTTGTGCGTCCCTGCCTAAGTCACCTGTCCCGATCACTCACTCTGTCACAATGGAGGGTTTGTACAGTTTGCTAAATTCGCTTTGGGGGACAGGCCAGGAGTTTCCCCTATCATCGGTTACGATCCAATCACCTACGCCGACCAAGGCCTCGCCTTCTAGAGTGACAATAATGTCCTCGATTTGGGCTTGACGGGCCGTAACCTCGCCAACGCGTTCGTATTGTCCTTCAAAATTGGGGGATTCAGGGTGGTAGAGGCTAGCAAATTCCTTTGCTGCAACTCCGCGCCCGTCCGGGTTGTTGGTGTCGGTTACCCACCAGTCTCCGCGGGCTGCTGTGAGCGTACTTCCATCGGACGTTTTCCAAGTTCGGGGCTGATCTAGAATCATCGCGTGAGCCCTCCCGCTGCGCCGGAAGCGGTGCCCACTGGGTTGGGCGGGGGCGATGCCGAAAATCCACAGACGATGAAGCAGGCGGCGAATCGATTCCTTGTTCCACTCTTGAAGCATCGTGGTGTCGCTTCTTTGTAGGAGACTCATATGTCTGGCCTCAAGGGGCTCGCCCGATTGCCAGTCCACAAGGTTCTTGTTCCGGAGGCGACTTTCGGCTTCAACCGGGTCCGTCTCTGAGGGGTCAGCGGTGCTCCATCCATGGCGGAGGCGCATCGAGCACCATCGTTTGTGTTCTGCTTGCGCCAGCCACAGGATGACGGCGTCACCAATTGGCGCGCCCGTTTCACCGGCGGACACCTGAGCCCATCCTGTGCCTTGGTTGGCGGGTGAGCGCTTGACGCCCCATTGGTGGGCCTCGTGTATTTTGGTCATAAGTTGTCGCTGTTGGCGCAGAGTGTCCTCCCTGAAGAACAACGGTAGCGGTTCGTCCCCGTCCCAGTGCCGCCTTGCTTTTGCTTTCGACGGTGGGCTGCTCGCAACGTATACCTCATGAGTTTGTCGGGCGATGGTGGTCCAAGAGTCTTCCGGGACGTGCTGTCCCATGAGAAGGGTGAGGCCGTACCCATTGAGCCGGTGAGGCTGGGGGGCGTGGATATCTTCGGCGAGTCCAACTACGCCGGGTTCGGGAACGAATATGCTGCAGTCCGGAAATAGGATGCTAAGGCGGGTAGCTCGCGCCCGCATGTCACTTGTTGGTTCCCCTACGATGACAACAGCAGTGGGTGCTTGCGCCGGCCGAGACTTAAGGAGCTGTTCCCATGATTCTCCATGCGCGGTGACGGCAAGAGGGGTTGGCAAGTCCGAAGCAGGAGCACGGTTTCTTGTCCATTCGTCTACGGTGTGTTGTGCCAGCGGATGGCAAACAAGTACACGGTCCACGCTGAACGGTTTGGGCGGCGGGCTAACGTGGTGGCTTTCCACTTCGGCGAGTTCGTGGCGGAACGCGCGTTCGGTTGCCAGCTCGAATAGGAGGGCGCTGGTGAGTGCTGTGTCGCCGAGAATGATGACCTCTTCGGCGCGTTCCTTCCATATGCGCTGGACTAACGCTCGTGCAGTGAGTTCTTCTTGAGTTATGGCATCGACGAAGCACTGTGCCGCCCCGAGGTTCGCGAGGCGCCACTGTCGGGCCCTTCGAGGGTCATCGTATCGAGCGATGAGGCGCGGTATGTGAAGTCCGGGCTGCGAAGCTGAGTGCAGTTCGACCAGCGCTTTGGCCGCTATTACGATGCGGGTGTTCTCTGTCTCTGAGGGAGTAAGTGCGAACAGGCGGTGCACAGTGGGCCGGCCGCGCGTCAGAAGGAGGTCCCTGAGAAAACGGTTGGAAGTGAGGTCGCCGACCACGATTCGGCACCCATGCCTGCGGAGCTCCTCTATTGCGGGGTGAGATTGGGTTGAATGGACCACCACGACGCCATGCGCCGCCCATCGGCGAAGCCTGGAGGGATTGTCGTTTTTACGGTCACGAATGAGGGCTTTGGCTAGATCCACTGCATGCTGGTCGAGACCGACGACTACGTCAACGTCTTTGGCACGTGAAAGCCAGAAGCGGTCAAGGCGCCCACGGGCCATGGTCAGGACCACACTGCCGGCGACGGTAAACAGCGTGGCCAGCCCACAGAATCTGGCGAGCTGGAATGAAAGCGGAAATACGCTCTGGGGGCCCGGGTCGACGACGCCAACGAAGAGGCCCAGCGTCCAGACAAGCCAAGTCGCGACCGAATTCTCACCAAGTGTTGAGGCGAAATATGTGCCTCCCCAAATAACTGTCAGCACCGAACTGCCGACCAGCCAGAGGCGTCGGTGCCTAGCCGGGCCTGGGAGTGCAAGTTTTAAAGCCAGCGCACTGAGTAACAGAGCCAGCACAGCAATAACATGATTGCCGGGGGCTGGACGAAAATATGGAGGCAACGAATCGAAGATCGGGTGCCACCATCCAGCCCCATAGACAGCGATAGTTAGATCGATCGCCACCGCGGTGCACAGGACGACGAATGTCGTTGCCAGACGTAAGACCCTGCCTAGGGTCAATACCTGGTGTTGCTGAAATTTCACAAGTTGGTCCTCACAATTCGCGCTGGGTCGCTGGATGATGCGGCGCCTGGGAGGAGCTGCACCACAGTGCGACCATCGGCGCTGATGTTTACAAGACGAACATCAGGGGTCTTCGTGGCGACTTTAGCGATCGGCTGTAGAGTCACCGCGTCCACTGCCCATACCGAGAAGTTGCCCGTAAGTGCCACTAGCAGCTTGCTGCCATCCTGAGAGAGCTGAAGCCCAGCTGCCATGGGTCCGAACATATTAGAGCTCAGTATTTGCAGATCGGGCGTGTATTTGTTGAGCCGGCCGTCGCCGCCGGCAACAACAATGCTGTGATCCGGTAGGACGCGGGCGTGGGTGATTCCGGCGACCCCTGTGGACGTGCGAGCTATTATCTTTCCGGTTTCATCGGTAACGAGGACGCTTCCATAGTTTGTCGCCACGATCTGCCGTGCTGAGTCGGTGACTGCTGAAGTGATTGCCTCCCCGTTCGGCAGCGCAGGTGGGTTTAAGCGCTGCGGGGGACCCGCCAGGTCCGTACCGATTCTCCCAATGTAATCCCCGGCAGAGACAGTAAGGGACGTTCCCTGATCGGAAAGGGTCATGACGCCGACGGCGCTCGGCAGCGGCGAAGATGCTTTCATGCCGGCCATGGTGATTGCGAAAACTTTGTCTCCGGCCGCTACAAATGCAGTGTCGGGCAGTGCGGCTGTCCACGGAGAAGGTGGCGCTCCGAGGTTACCAAGCACGGTGCTGGCCCCATTTGACTGCACCTGGACTTCCCCAGTGCCATCTACAGTGACGACACCATCCCGGATAGGCACGGCTACGACTGCACCGTTCGCTGCCGCCACCCATTGAGCGGACGCGACGGTCAGAACATCGACTCGGCCATCAGAGTGGACGACTACGGTATGACTGCCGTTGGGAGAATTGGCGACTACCACCCGCGTCTGTTGGTCTCTTTCATCAATCACGTTGGCCGGAAATGTGCCGTCGCGGGGAAGGGCGAAGGCGCGGCTATACAGCATTGGAACACCCCACGCGCGACCGTCGGGAGAGCATCCTATGCCAACCAGTTCTGTGGTTACGGACCGTTGGCCGATAGGGTCACCCACCAATGAAAAGGTGACGTGCGCGCTTGCGTTGAGCGGAGAATTGAAGCCAGCTATTACGTGAACTAGGTTCCCGCACTTTATTAGTCTGTTCGTGGTGGTGGGATCAGGGGTGTCCGTCGACCTCAAATTTCCTTCCTCAGGATCGACGTTCTGGAGAAGGGTCTCTTTGAGGGGCGGCCCGATTTCGCCGCCGGGCGGAGGTAGTAGTCGTGTCTGGACGACTCCGGTTGTCGTCAGCGTAAAAATGGTCGCAGGGGAACCCGCGACGAGAAACGCAGTCACTGAGCTTAGCCCTCTGGCCACGGCAGGGGTTGGCTTTGTAGGGCATGCGGCAGAGCTAAAGAGATCACCGTTGGCATCGAGCCACCATAAAGTGCCGCCCTCGTTCACGCTGATTGCTACGACCCTAGACTGCACTGCCTCCGTGACATGCCGCTCCTGTACGTCGACACAGCTGAGAGCACCTGATGCGTCAACCCAGTAGCCCGTCCGGCCGTCTGGGCCTATTATCAAACGGCGTGACGAGCCCGACTTGAGTTGAAGGGTCGTGACCTGGCCGGCTGCGGCATCGGTGATGTGAAGTGAGGAACCTTGAATGACAAGGGCGACGCGGCCATCGTCTGAAACGGCAGCGGACGAGGACGTGCCCGAAGGTATGACGGTTGTGGAACGGAAGGAGCTCGACTCCACTGCCTTCAAGGCCGCACGGGTGGCATCGTTGCTGTTTAGGGAGAGGCCACGCTGCGCCAGCTGGAGGGCTTCCACTGTGGTCTGCGCCTGTATTGCTTGTTGCGCTAACTGCAATGAAGCCGCGTAGTCGGCGCGCTCAGCGGCGGCGCTACTGCTTTCTGAAGCCTGTTTGTTCGCCAACGTTGCTATAGCACTCAATGCCAGGAGAAGAGAGATAACAATAGCAGTGGCACCGCGAAGCCAGCGCTGTCGTTTCTGACCAGCCCGTAATAGGGCCGCAACCCTATCTCTGAGCTCGCGATTCATGGTCAAGCCAAGTTGCGGCAAGGGGGCGGTAGACAAAAGCTCAGCATCCTTAACCTGCTGGCGTCCGATGCGAGTTCGTGGATTCTGCGTAAGTTCGCTCACGAGTCGAGCGTGGGTGCTAGCCGCGTCATTGCCCTCAGCGAGCTGGGGTAAGAGGCCTGAGGGGTTACTTGCAGGTGCGCGTGCGATAGCGCCGAGTTCCACACCGTCGGATGGTTCTCCGAGGGCCGCGATGCGTTTGCCCACGTCCTGAGCGTATTGATGTTCCCGGAGGCAGTACTCGGACTTATGCCAGGCTTCGGTCTCCAGAACGAGGAAAGTAGAAGCTTCGTCAATTGCAGCCTTAATGGTTGCCCAGTGTTGCTGGCCGCCGGGGATGCCCGGCAGGACGAGTCCTCCATGGTCGTCGGTTGACGTGTCCATCCACACGCTGTGACCGCATGACCTCAACGTATCCGCCACAAGTTGAGCTTGATCCCGGTCCGACGACGTGTAAGAGATCATGAAGTCGGCCATCAGTCGGCTCCCAGTGTCGTGACCACGGTGGCTAGTGAGTTGCTTTCCTCGGTAGAAAGTGCGCGTGGGGTCTCGTGATCGAGGGTGTCCAAAAGCTGGGCCTCTGATGTGAGATCAACTTTAAGGAAGCCACCGTCTGCCCGAGACTCCCACACAGTACCGCCAGCTATGGCAACGTCACGGATAACGGCGTGGCGATCATCCTGAGGAGTGAGATCGAGCCGTACGCCCCCGTCGGTGGCATTTACTACTATCCCAGCCCCAGCGCCAAGTACAGCGATTAGCGAACCGTCTGGTGAGACACGTATGGCGAACGCTCCGATGCCGGTGCTCAGGCGGGTGATGATGCGCAGATTTCCCTCCGACGCCTCCGCCAAGGTTCCGTTCGTACCGACCAACAAGATTGATCCTCGTGGTCCCGCTGCGGCGGCAGCAACCGGAGATCCTAGACCCGATACCGATACTGGAGGGACTCCTTCGCGGTAGATGGTCCCCTGACTCAGGACCACTGTCATGTCAGTATCCGTGATGCTCATCCAAACCGGAGTGCCGGTCGATTCGAATTCGGTCATATGTGATGCCCCGTCCGATGCTACCGACACCATAGCTTTGGAAGTAGCGAATCCAACCCGGGTGCCTGCGTCGTTTGCCGCGGCGATGATCGGTTTTAGTGAAGTGCTCAGACTGGAGCGCCAGACCACCTGCGACTTTTCGATATCGATCACGGAGAAGCTTTGATCTGGTACGTGATGGAAGAAGAGCTTGCTGGGCAACGGCACTGTTGCCGACGGACTGTTACCTACGAAGCGTCCCGCGTTCTTTCCGAAGTCAGATGAGTTGAGTATGGTGGCCGTACCTTGCGCAGAGTTCGAAACAGCCAAGGAGTTTCCGTCGTTGGAAAGAACCATTTGTGGCCGGTAGAGCACTCTGCTTGATGGGGCTCCTCGGGAAAACAGATCTGTGCGAAGCTGGTCGCCACCGTCGGGGTATGCGACAGCGTCTGGTGGAGACCATAGTCGGAGGTAGCCGTCCGCGCCGGATGTTGCAGTTCGGCCTCCTGGCAGCGCTGCGATTCCGCTGATAGGTCCACGGTGGGACAGATAGCTGTCGATGATAGTCCCCGATGCGATTCCCACTTGGGTGGTAGGCCGCACGTTGTCTCCCACTGCCCATGTCGTGCCATTACTAACGACGAGGTTACCGGTCCCGCGAACGTCCACGGGTTTGAGATTTGTAGCAGTTCGTTGAAAGCCTTTCGAGCCTCCTGGGAGTGCGACGTAAGCCATGGAGCCATCGTCGCTGGTTGCGATGTCGGCTGCGCCGGAATTCTCGACCGTCTGAGGTGGAAGTGCCGTGCCTTTATCGAGGTCCACGGACAAGACGTCGTTTCCGTCTAGTATGGTCGCGATGGGTGCCTTCGCGGCTACAGAGCACGCTACTTTGCTTGGACTGGTTATCGAAATCTGTGTTGGAGTGGCCGTTCCTGATGTGATGTCGTTTAGTACGAGCTTGCCTTCGTTGACTGTCATGGCAGTTCTTGCGCTCGTCCAGCCGCAAATGCTGCCGGGGAGTGTTGTGATGGTCTGGCCAGTTGAGACATTTACCAAGCGTTGTCCAATAGCGAGGACCTTCCCGCCTGGCGCTATTGCGACTCCGCTAGTATCGGTTGGCTCCGCTGTGAAGGACTGGACTAGCTGACCGTCGACTCCGCTGCGGACCTCGGTATTTCCTTCGACATATCTCACGGCGATTGTTCCCGTGGTTGGATCTGATGCCAGTGAACGTGGAAGGGCCGGCAGGCGGATGCTCGTGTGCGAGGGTGTGCTCTGAACTACGCGGCGGGCAGCAGCTATTGCCTCAGGGGTGTTGCTCCGATGCAGGCCTTGGGCGGCGAGTAGCCAAGGGAGATCCGGGTCGGTACCTATGAGGCTGGTAGCGAGCCCTGCCAGGCGTACACTCTCCGCTGCCGCGGAGCGTGTTTGGGCAAGAGAGCTTGCGGCATTCGCCTCCTGTTGTTGAAGGAATGCCACCGTCGATCCGGAAGCTAAGGCAATGACAACTACGCCGGAGACAGCTCCTTGCAACCGGTTTCTGCGTCGCCGTCCGTCCACGCTGGCCTTAACGTAATGATTTGCATTCCGTGTCGCAATGGCCGACGCCGCGCTGAGTGTTTTCGTCGCATCATCGATCGCTTGCCCGCGTAGAAGATGGCTGGTCGCACCGCTAGCCTCATTCCACTGGTGGGCCCTCGCTTCTAGCCGAGCTAAGGATGCAAGGGTACTGCCTCCGATGGTTGCTAGTAGGGCGATGCGGTCGGCCACCTCCGCAACTGAGAGCTTCCCCAGGAAGAGTTGTGACAGATCGTTGAGGATCGGCGACGAGACTGTTCCCTCAACGACTGGAACGAGGCGATCCCGCCACGGGTCCAGATCGTCCTTCACTTTTTCGGGAACGACCGAGTTTTCAAGGGGAATTGCAACGACCACGACGTCAACGGTCGAAGTGGGCAAGTCCTTGGTTGGCCCGAAGACGGATGCGCCACGGACTGAAAGCTCGTGAGCGAGCTGCTCGAAAATAACAGCTGGTTGGTCCACGCTGTAAATCCAAATTGACTCCTGCTCGGGCATAGGCACAGAGTACTCATGAATTGTATGGCGGCATTTGCGTTACCTCGTGTCGTGGAAATATGAAGTGGCGAACCCGCCAGATCCCCGCTCAGTGTGGGCAATTTCAACAGCGTGGGTCAAACAGCCCAGTGAGGTTCTTCCTGCGCGCGGGCACCCCGCCACCGTCGGTCTAGGGCCTTGGACCTAGACCGCCGTTCGTCATCTATCCAGCCCCGGCAGCCTATTCTCACGTTCGTTGTAGACACTTCTGTTGTCACCCTGAGGTGTAGCTTGATCTGATCGGCAATGCCCCCGCCTGCCTTCTCGCGGACGACTCGTTTTGGTAGCGTGGCATCAGTACCTGCCGTCAGGGAAGACAGAGGCGCTGCAGCCTTTATGCTACTGCCCAGGCAACGGCAGCAAGCCTGCCGTCTACATCACCGGCCTAGATGCTGGACAGACATCTAGATGACCAATCATAGAAATTCCGGATAGCATTCGCAGGTGAGCATCGAGATCATCCGAAGTTTAATGAGTAAGCCAGCTGCAATGGAACGTCTAGTCAGCGCGTTTGAAGCGACAGACTTGTCAGAGGGTACGCTTTGGGTCGGGTTCCCGCTCCTAAGCGACTCGGAATCTTCATTCTCGGTAGATGCCCTGTTCCTGTCTCGGACCCACGGCATTGTGGTGTTCGATGTCATTGAAGGAACGGATTTAGGTGATTTCGCTGCGCGGCAAGATGATCTGTCGAGGCTTGTCCAAGCCAAACTCTTGCGAGAAAAGACCTTGTCCCGCAAAGGTCGGCTACTTGTTCGGATCAGCACATGCACTTTTGCTCCGGCTCTGCTGGGGTCAGACACAAAGGATGCCCGTGAGTCAGAACCTGACTACGACCTATTAACTGTCAACGATGTCCGCTCGTATCTGGCGGAACTCGCCGAAAACCCGGTCGATCAGGCCCTAGTCGACCGGGCCAAGTCCTCACTTCAAAATATGTCAAATCTGCGGAAACGCTCTTTCCGTCGTGCCGTGGAGCGGACGGACTCTCGGGGGGCCAAACTTCAAAGGCTTGAAGAATCCATCGCAACCCTGGACAAGAGCCAGACTGAGGCAGTCCTGCAGGTGCCCGACGGTGTGCAGAGAATCCGGGGCTTGGCAGGTTCGGGGAAGACCGTCGTGCTTGCCCGCAAGGCTGCGCATTTACATGCGCTCCACCCTGATTGGCGGATCGCCGTTACTTTCAACGTCCGCGCCCTAAAGCAACAGTTCCTCTCCCTTATAGAGGAGTTTGTCATCGGTGAGATCGGTGAAGCTCCTGACTGGAATAAGGTCCAGGTGATCAACTCGTGGGGATCCGCCTCTAGTAGGACCGGGACAGGCATATACGCCGAGTTCTGCAAGGCCAATGGAGTCGAATTTCAGGACTTCCGTAGGGCCGAGGCAATGTACGGCGGCCAGAGCGCTTTCGACGAGATCTGCAAACTAGCGCTCGGGCAGGTAAGCGCGCCTGTTCCTGTATACGACGCAATATTGGTTGATGAGGCTCAAGACTTCAGCCCTAGCTTCCTGCGGCTTTGCTATGAGCTTCTCGATGACAGAAAACGTCTCGTCTATGCGTACGACGAGTTGCAAAACCTATCGAGCAGGGGGATGCCCTCACCTGAGGAGATATTTGGTCACGATGACGCGGGGAAGCCACGCGTTAACTTCAATGAGATAGGCCGCACATCGGCCAGACGAGATATTCTGTTGGAGCGCTGTTACCGAAACTCCCGCCCACTTCTATCAACAGCTCATGCTTTCGGGTTCGGTATCTACCGCCAGACGCCGACCAATGCGAGTACCGGCCTTGTTCAGATGTTCGACCAACCTTCTTTATGGAGGGATATCGGCTATGAGGTATTTGACGGTCGGCTCGAGGATGATGCCGAGGTGACCCTTTCGAGAACTGAACACTCCAGTCCGTTGTTTCTCGAGAACCATTCTCCCCTCTCCGATTTGATATCAATCCGTCCTTTCCAAACGATGGATGACCAGTATGATTGGGTAGCGGAGCAGATACGAATAAATCTCTTTGAGGACGAACTTCAGCCCAACGACATAATGATTGTCAATCCGGATCCAATAAGTGCACGAAAGAATTTTGGACCTCTCCGGAATCGGTTATTAGACCTCGGAATTAATACGCATCTTGCTGGGGTCGACACCTCCAGTGATAGTTTCTTCAGCGCTGACGAAAAGTCGGTGACTTGTACCGGCATATATCGTGCGAAGGGCAACGAAGCCGGGATGGTCTATGTCGTGAACGCCCACGAAGGGCAGGCAAGCACGTACAACCTAGCAATGATCCGAAATCGACTGTTTACGGCCATTACGAGATCGAAGGCGTGGGTGCGTGTCTCGGGGGTGGCGCCGAACATGGAAATCCTGACCGGAGAATTTAGCAAAATTCAAGAAGCAGATTTTGCTTTGCGTTTTCGCTATCCGACTCCTGGTGAACGCGAAAAGCTGCGAATTGTGCATAGGGAGTTGACGGGCCACGAGCAGAAGGCCGTGAAGTCATCTGACAGGACCGCCCGGGAACTCTTAAAGAGCCTGACGGAGGGCGACGTTCATGTCGAGGACCTGGATGATTCTGTAAGGCAAAGACTGATGCAAATACTCGGCGAAGCAGATGCCTAGCCTCCCCAACGCGCAGAAGGTTCTGAAGGATCTGAAGGTAGTAGTTCGTCACTTCAACACACTGGGGATAGCTGACCAGTCATTCGACCCGATCCTGCTCAATACCGGCAAAAATCAACTGGTGCAGTCGCCGGTCACGGCGAATTCTGCAGCCCTGGAGAACATTCCATATGACGAGCTCTACCAAGGACTTGATACCAAGCAGGCGTTCCTAATAAAGCTCATAGATGGTGGTCTCATGCAGTTTGACTACTGCTTCGACCAGCACGGACGGCGGCTTGAAAAACATCGGCTAGCCTACTTGCCTGCTCCTCACCTAGACCCGTACATGTCTCTCGAGAACGACTACTGGGAGGGTCGGGCGTTCCTTGAAGTCGTTGGGCATCAGGTCGTTCCGGTCCCACTCCGGGTGGACTACGATAGCCGCCCTGATGTTGCCGTATCTGTTATTCATCCGGCCGCGCATCTGACTCTCGGACAGTACAAGCACTGTAGAATTCCGATCAGCTCGCCGATGCTCCCAATGGCCTTCGCGGTCTTCATTGGAACACATTTCTATTCGCAGCCCGGAGCTTCGGGATTTTCGAGTCTCGGGAGCTCGATACCGGGGGAGTTTGCGGACTCAATCACAGAGGAAGAAATGCTTATGACCCACATCAGAGTGTGAATGAGTTCTTAATCCAACCATCCGAATCTGTGCGCTGGTATTCGTGTAGGAGTGACTATGAGAAGTTGACCGAACCTCTCAAACGTCATTCAGTCCACATCAATGTCATCTCAAACAGCTGAAGAATCATAGGCCCTGATTTGTTCTCGCGCCCGATGAGGCGGCGTTCGAACGCTTTAATGCACTCCGGGTCGAAGCCGATAGATCCGAAGCGGTGGGGAGGTCACTCTCGCGTGCCCGGGGCACACGACGCCGCCGGACACGATAAGACTTGGCAGATGGATATGCCGTTCGGCGAGATTTATCGGGTCCGCCTGAGGTCGCTGGAGTGGGCAGCAGCGATGTTGCGGGAGCTTAGACATTCCGCCGACGCCGATGCGGTGTCAATTTCAGTCAACTGGGCACTCGACGGTGTCTATGATCTGTGGGAGGCCTACCGGCTGGCCTCAAGCTCTCGCGACAAACTGCCGGCTCAGGATGAGCTGCTCATTCAGCAGTCCGGGATGAAGGTCGGCGCCCTTCTATTCATACGCGGAGAAAAGACGCATCGCGCGAAGCGTGTCGATGGTCCAAACCCATTTAGGGGACTGCAGTACGACTTCGCGGATCTCACCCACTGGGCGTGGGCTGACGTGACCTCGGATACACCAGCTTTCCAGCAACGAGCCACCTGGTGCAACCAGTTTGTTCGCCATCGCCCACTTTGGGTGCCGCTCGAAGAAGCTTGGTATTGGTTCCTAACCAACAGCCCCATCAAGATTATTGGGCAGGACCCGCGCGAAGTGCCTGGGTGGGTTCACCACATTAGTCTTGTCCAAGCTAATAACCTCCCTGCGTTGTAGTCATCCGACTCTGGGGCCAGAGGCACCGTCCTGCTCCCTCCGCAGCCGATGGGTCCCTCCCGGGTCTAGTGCACCCGAGTCTACGCTGATACGGAATTGTGGGTCGAGGTTGTGTGGTTGCCGCCTTGGGCCCAAGCAAAACCTAGCGCTGGATCATGTGCTGGGAAATACGGCGGTCAGCGTCCCGCAGGTCAATGGTGCCCGCGGCGACACCGACCACGAGTTCGAAGCCCTGATCCGTGGTGAAGTCGTGCCGGTATCCGTTGACCCAGAGCAGCAGCACCATGAGGGTCCATGCGGTTCGTTTGTTCCCGTCAAGAAGTGGGTGGAACCGGGCGACGGACTCCAGCAGCGCAGCTGCCTTCAGTGAAAGTTCGGGATAAGCTTCTGCGCCCATGACAGTTGTGGCTGGCCTGGCCAGTGCCGAGGCCAGCAAGCCAACGTCCCGAATGTGGAAGCCGTACCGGTCAACGACCTGGAGTGCATCCTCGACATCCAGGTATGCTGTCACGCGTCCTCAAGCCGCGTCAGCAGTTCAGCATCATGGCTCAGGACGTAGTCGAGGCCTTGGCCGATCTCGCGTCGGCGGGCATGCCGTTGCAGAACCAATTCGGCCCCTTGCAGCAGGAGCGCGGATTTGGACGTGTGTTCCTCGGCGGCCAGCTTCTCCAGTCGTCGATCGAGGTCTTCCGGTACACGCAGATTCATAGCCATACACCCATGGTACCAAAACGGTACTAGTGGAATCAGATGAAGCGGTTCCTAGATCCGGCTGGACGGGGTGCCCAACAGGTGGGTTCAGCCCGAGCTCCTGGAAGCGGGGCGATCGTGGGGGACGCAAAACAGGGTCTTAGTGGCGTCCCTGCGGATTGAATGTGGACGTATTCGACTGGTTCAGGCTGACCCGTGGGGCAGAATGGCCCATGTGGAAAGAACGAAATTGGTCGAGTCGGCCTTCGCTGATGCTTTCAAGTTGCGCGGGTTCCGGAAACGGGGACGGAACTGGTTCAGGACGACATCGGCCGGTGAGTATCAGGTGGTTAATCTTCAAAAGTCCCCGTGGGGGAGCGGAGACTTTTATCTGAACCTGGGTTGGGACTCATCGGTCCCTAGTGGGGAGTTCCGTTCAGAAAATTTCTGCCTTCTGAGTCTTCGAGCAGAAGAAACAGACGTGATTCCGCCGATTGATTTTGCTCGACCTGATGGCTTGGTTGCGCGGGACCTTCCGGGAACCATCCTGCTCGACGCTGAAATGGGTGGTCGCATCCCCGAGGATGCGTTCCTCGAACAGCTCACTGATGTCATCATTAACCCGGTCGCAGACTTCATGGACAGGACCCCGACTGTGGTCGATCTGGTTCCCCTGCTTTCTGCCAAGCCTCAGTTCGCTTTTGTTCCCGTGCGGGAAGAGCTTAGCCGCCGAGGATACGAGCTCCCCGAGCATTAGGAATCCTCTGAGCACTAGCAGGGCCAAGATCTTTCGGAAAGGCGGCGCGCTTCTTCGCGTATCAGAGCACTCAGCTGAGGCCTTTCGACGCCTCTGGGCGGGTCATCCCACTCGCTTAGCCAGCCAATGAGTGGCCGAAGTCGCTCGGGCTGGCCCAATTGTTTCCAACCTTGGCTCCATATCAAGAACCCGGCAATGTCAGGGGCTGCTGTTTCGTTGGCGATCGCTTCACAGAGCCAGCGGACCAGCCGCCAGCGCTCACCTGGAGTTTCCGCGGGGAGAGGCGGAGCGATACCCAATTCCTCGGAGACTGCCCGAAACAGGTCTTGAGCCTCGGCTTCTTCCCGCCTGGACAGGCCAGCGAGGAGTGGAAGTGATGGAGACTCCACACCGTCAAGGAGAGCCTGTAATGCCGTGTCAATGAGAACATTTGCTCCGACGGTCTCGTCACCGGCGGTTCGGATTGCCAGCTCCTGAAGTTCCCTCAACGTGTTCATGAAACGAGTCTCGCAGGTTTCGCCCCTTTCACTATTCCGCTGGAGTGATCCGACCTGTTGAGCGACGGATAGCAAACGGCTAGGTCCTCAGCAGGGGCAGCGGCACGACGTAGTATTCCTTTGCCTTGCTGTTAGTTACGAAGGTGCGGCATCGGGACTGTGCATCTTCTTCAGAATTGAACCGCAGTGCCTGATTTTCCCTGGGCGTCCATTCGTCGCCGGGCCGGTTGGGATGCAGGTAGTAGTACAACGTCGCTCCCGTATCCAGGCGCACGACGATGCCCCACGCGGCGGGTTTACGCTTACCCATTCCGCTCCTTTCGTCTGTTGTCTTTCAGCTTTTCCGGAGTGTGGCTTGTTCGCCGGTTGACGTAGCGTGACCAGGCGTCGCCGGCGTTGTCGGCGTGGATGAACGCTACTTGGTGGCTGTAGCCGAGTGCGTCGGCGACCAGCGGCGGTGGTGTGATGGTGAGGAGTTCATCGAGGGCGGTGTTTCGGGCGCCGCGGAGGTCGATGCCGAGGCCCCGTAGCCTGTCCATGATGGTGTTTGGGTGAAGGTGTTGTCCTGCGCGGGTTCCTGGGAAGAGCCATGGGCTTTGGGTGTTGGATCCGGTTCTGAGGTTGGGCCTGCTTGCCAGGTGCTGTCGGATGAGGTCTGCTACGGGTGCTGGGACGGGCACTGGGTGGAGGCCTAGGGTGATTCTCATGTTGCCGGTGGTTTCGTTGGTCTGGATGGTGTCGGTACGGAGTTTGGCGACTCTCACGAGCGGTTGGGCGTAGAGAAGGAGAAGGGCGCCGGCGACCCGGTAGGGTAGGGATTCGCTGGTGCCGGTGAGGAGTTCCCGCAGCCAGGCCAGGCGCTGGTCCTGGGTGATGGTGGGTCGTGTTTTCGGGGTGTAGTAGCCCATTGCAACGCGGTGGTTTGTGCCGGTGTTCTTGATGAAGACGACGAAGGTGCGGATCTGCTTTCTTGTTGTGGGTCCGGCGGCGAGCCAGGCTTCGATGTCTTGCTGGGTGCAGGTCGCTGCTGCTCGTTGGTGCGTTTCCCAGAGCCAGGCCAGGAATTTGATGGTTTCGGTGATCTCATGTTTGGCCGAGTGCACCGGGCCGCGGGCGTTCTTTTCCGGTGTTGTGGTGGTCCGGATGCGTCGGAGGTGGTGCCAGGTTGCGAAGTGCTCGACTGGTTTGGCAACCTCCTCGGGCAAGGGGTCGAGCTTGTCTTTGATCCAGGCTTCGAATCGGGTCAGGTAGGGGTCCTGGTAGGGGAGCAGCCCGTGGTGGACGAGCAGGGCCCGTAGGTGGTTTGTTGCTCGTTCGGCCGTTTCGGCGTAGTTATCGAGGCCTTCGTGGGTCAGGGGCGTTGTTCCGTTGGTGAGGGATATCAGGAGTGCTTGGACTGTGGGGGACCGTTTCCAGGTGATGATGCTTTCGGGTCGCTCGGCTTGGCTGAGGACCTCGATGATTCTGGACGCGGTTGATGGATCGGCGGGGTTTGTGGGGAGTAGCTGGGTGAGGTCGTCGCGGAGGGCGCAGCGGGCGCAGATGCCCTTTCGGTAGAACTCGCCTTCGTGGTTGCAGCGGGTGCAGTGGAAGTCGTGGGTGATTCCGGCGCAGGGTGCGCATCGTGGTCCGCCGCTGGTTTCGGGTGGGCCTGGCAGGAGCCGGTGTTGTCCGCAATCGGGGCAGGTCCCG
The DNA here is from genome assembly GCF_040685055.1 of Paenarthrobacter sp. NPDC089307. Taxonomy (NCBI): domain Bacteria; kingdom Bacillati; phylum Actinomycetota; class Actinomycetes; order Micrococcales; family Micrococcaceae; genus Paenarthrobacter; species Paenarthrobacter sp. NPDC089307. The sequence continues at coordinate 7,359 of NZ_JBFBHE010000008.1, read as the reverse complement.
TGGGTGCGTGTTGCTGTGGTGAAGCAGGGGCCGCAGATTTTCCCTTCGGGCCAGGTGGCGCGTGTTCGTCCGGCGCTGCGGCTGCAGCGGGCGCAGGTGGCGGTGCCGGTGGTGCGTGGCCTGCCGCGGGTGGTGTTCCGGGCCGTCAGGCCTGCGGGCCTGTCAGTTGTCATCGTCGATGATGCGGGCCCGGCGTGGGCGGACGCTGCGGTTCAGGTCGACGACGTTGGGGGAGTTGGTGCCGGTTTTGCGGGCGCGGATGTCTGCGGCGGTGACGGTGATGAGGTCCTCGGGTCCGCAGGAGAAGATGTCGCAGATCGCTGCGATGACCTGGAGGGCGACGCGTTCGGGTTTCTGGTTGACCAACCGATAGACCTGGGGCCGGGACAAGGTGATGCCGCGTTCGGCGAGCAGGGGGATGAGGTCGGTGGTGTTGTGCAGTCCTCGTGCTGCCATGAGCTCGGCGAGCCGCCATTTGTATTCGACTTCCCGTTTCACCATTGGCCTCGTATCTGCAGGCCGAGGACGTCATTCATGGTGCCGTCCAGGGCTGCCCGAAGGGCGGTGTTGCGGAAGTCGTCGCTGACGAATTGGTAGATCCCGGTGGTGGAGGCGTGTTCGTGGCCCATTTGATATTGCACGAATCTAGAATCCCACCCATCCTCGAGCAGGTGCGTCGCATAGGAGCGCCGGAGCGAGTGAAGGTCCAGTCCGTCCATGGGCATGCCCAGTTCTTTCAGGTAACGCCGTAGCCGGCGCAGCAGGGTCGATTCGCAGATCACCCCGCCTCGCTCGCTGGGGAACAGGTCGAGGGTGTCGAGGGTTCCGCGGCCGTTGGCCAGCCAGTCTTCGATGACGCCTGAGGTCCAGTCGAACACGGTCAGGACGCTGCGGGATTTGTGGGTAGAGCCCTTGAGGGACTTGCCGAAACGGACTTTGCAGATTCCGGTTTTCCCGAACCGTCGTGCCTGTGGATTGGTCGAGAAATCGACTGTCTGCAGATGCCGGAGCTCGTTGAACCGGAGTCCGTACGAGTAGGTGACTTTCAGCATGACAGCGTCCCGGTAGGCCGCTTGCCAGCCCTTCTTGCCGGAGGCGGAGATGAGTTCAACCTGGTCATCGGCGTGGTCAAAAAGCCGCTGCAGCTCAGCCCTGGTGAACGGTCTCTTCGAGGGCCGGCCTTCGTATTCCTGGGTGTGGGAGGCGGTGTTCCAGTCGAAGAAAACCTGGGCCGGGTGGGTGCCGAAACGTTCCTCGCAGACCCGGTCCCAGCCATAGTCCGGGTTGGAAACGTAAGAGCAGAACCGGCGCAGGGAGGACTGGTAACCGCGGATGGTGGACTGCTTCAACTGATAGATCGAGCGCAGGTCACCGAAATACTCCTCGACATGCTCCGGCCCCCAGTTCCACGGGAACTCGTTCACATGGTCCACGAACCTCTTGACGCAGGCGATGCCCTTATCGATCGTGTCGAACTGCAGGTTCCTGGAGAGCTGCTGGTTGCGCCACCCGGAAAACATGTCCTCAAGCGTCTGCTCCTCGGGATGCAACAGGCGAACAGCACTCAGCTGCAGCACACGCCCGGACTTATCAACCGCCATCATCCGCCCCTAAACCACCCGAGAAACCTGCCAAAACTTGAATCAATGATTCATCAAATGCATCATCAGGACAAAACCGCAGGTCAGAGGCGCTTCTCATGCCGTCATCCACGCGCAAAGCATCACACCAGCGCATCAGCAGGACCTCCCAGCGAGGCCAACCGGCCGCCGAGATTCCGCGGAATCACGCAGCGATCTGGCGGATCCCGGCAGGATCAGGGGATCGGGCGGATTGATTCATCTGATGAGATACGCAGAGCATTACTTTACATAACATCCGTTATCGGTGTTTGAGGTACGGGAGTAGAAGTAGCTGCGAGAACCCCAGCCCGCGACGTTTTTGGCGCTTTCGCAGGTGCATTAGATTCGATTCAAGGTGGTGCTGCGATGCCGAGCAGGGCGCTCCTATGCGAACAGGGTTGCGTCGCAAGGCTGGCAGTTGAAGAACCGAGGTTGTTCAACCGGGGCAAACGGGACTATCAGCCACTCGTTTCCATAGCGCTCCACATAAGAGTCGGACGGGCAGCGGACGTACGCTTCTTCGCGGGTCATATCTGATCTCCAGATCTGATGTTTAATATAAAATATATATTACTCTTTATCATCTCCCGCATCTAGCCATGCATGCAACCGGGTTTCCGTTGATTCTCGAAGGAGTTGGCTGTGGGCCAATCTAATGTGGGATGCCTCGGGGTCTGCCACGAAGTTGCTTGTCGTGCTTAAGTAGAACCATGGCGGAGCCGATAGAGGATTATGCGTTCTTGTCAGACTTGGCTACGGGGGCGCTCGTCTCCCGGCGCGGGAGCGTTGACTGGCTCTGCTTCCCTCGTTTTGACTCTCCTGCCGTTTTCGCTGCTCTTCTGGGTACCGCGAAGCACGGGCGGTGGCTAATTGCCCCGGCCGGATCGGCTGCGGTCGTCGCCAACCGTCAGTACCAGGAGTCGACCTTCGTCCTTGAAACAACGTGGAAGACTACGGGGGGGCAGATCGTCGTAACGGACTTCATGCCAGTCGTACGTGGCCGGTCTTCGCTTTTGCGGCGGGTTACCGGGATCCAAGGGACCGTATCCCTGCGTCATGAGTTTTTTCTACGCCCCCTCTACGGAGCAGTCACGCCGTGGGCGAGCCGTGTGCGCCGTGGTCCCGCCGGGGAAACGCTGCTGGCCATGGCGGGGCCCGATGCCTGGGCCCTATACGGCAGGCGGCTGCCTGAGGCCCATGACCAGGGACATATCGGTGAATTCGCAGTTTCCGCCGGCGAGACGGTGGACTTCGAGCTGACTTGGTTCCCGTCGCATCGGGAGGTCCCGCCGACGCTGGATTTTGATGCAGCTCTCAGCAACACGGTTGACTATTGGACCCGCTGGGGTGGGCATTGCCGGCAGGACGGGAACTATGAGGCTGAAGTAAAGCGATCCCTGCTCGTGTTGCGTGCTCTTACCCATTATGAGACCGGAGGGATCGTCGCCGCGCCAACGACTTCCCTGCCGGAGGATTTCGGGGGATCGCGTAACTGGGACTACCGCTATTGCTGGCTTCGGGATGCCGCGCTGACCCTGGAGGCTATGCTCACGCATGGATATGAATCGGAGGGATTAAAGTGGCGCAACTGGCTGCTTCGCGCCCTTGCCGGCGACCCCGAGGACATCCAGATCATGTACGGGGTCGCCGGTGAACGAGGACTGCCAGAGAGGGTGGTGGACCACCTCCCCGGGTACCAGGATGCAAGACCAGTGCGGATCGGAAACGCTGCCGTCGCCCAATATCAGGCGGATGTCGTTGGCGAAGTCATGGTGGCTCTTGAGAGACTGCGCCTGGCCGGCGGCAAAGAAGACACCTTTTCCTGGGCGCTCCAGCGGGCACTGCTGGGCTATGTGGAGAAACACATCGAAGATAAAGACTGCGGCCTCTGGGAGATTAGGGGCACCCCCGAGTACTTCACGCATTCCCGGGTCATGATGTGGGCGGCCTTCGACTGCGGAGTCAGGGCGATCCGTGACCACGGTCTTCCGGGGCCGGTCGAGCGCTGGGACGAACTGCGTGGACGGCTAAGGGCGGAGATCATGGACTACGGATTCAACAAAAAGCTGAAGTCTTTTACGCAAACGTACGGCAGTCAGCAGGTAGACGCCGCCTTGCTGACGCTGCCCCAAGTGGGTTTCCTCGCCTATGACGACGAGAACATGCTTGGCACTGTGGCACAGCTGGAAAGGGAGCTTATGACTGGGCACGGCCTCCTGCTGCGCTACCGGACTGAAACTGGTATCGATGGGCTGGAACCCGGGGAGCACCCCTTTCTTGCCTGCTCCTTTTGGCTGGTGGAGCAGTACGCCCGCACGAATAGACGGACTGAAGCCAAGGCGCTCATGGATACCCTCGTGGGGTATGCCAATGAACTGGGCCTGCTCAGCGAAGAGTTCGCCCCGGACGAACAGCGGATGGCAGGCAACTACCCCCAAGCTTTTTCCCACTTGGCCCTTATACGCGCAGCCGACGCGATGCATGGAGTTGACCCGCTGAGCCTTGCCGTGAATCGGGATTCGTAAGAAGGAAAGTGCCGGGTCACAATTAGATTCGGAGTAGTCTCGTGTAAATCTTCAGCGAAGTGCGGCCGGGAGCGAATCTGCACCTGGGAGCTCATGCCCCTGCGAGCCCAAGTACACTACGTGACTGGCTGTTTCGGAGAGCGCAAGGCGCAGCGAAAAGGACTGCAGGGACTCCCAGCCGCGGGACCACGTCAAGCGTCGGGCAATGTCCCATATGGTTCGGGGACCGTACTTGTCTACCACCCTGAGAACCTCGGCGGAGCGCTGTTGATTGTGCTCGATCAGCTGGGCCACTCGCCGGTGCATACCAATGAACCGGTACTCGTGTGCAGGGCAAACCTCCATCTCGTCCTCGAAAGCGATAAGTCCTAGGGAGTCGTAGTAGTCCGCAAGCGGGTTTGGCGGCCCGGGTATCTCGAGCGGTATGTGCGGAGAGATACGGGGCAGTACGTGATCCCCGCTGAATATGAGGCCATGCGACTCATCTATGAGACAGATGTGTCCTGGTGAATGGCCTGGTGTCGTAACCACGCGTAAGTTGAGGCCTTTGGCCGGCACCAGGCTGCCGTGTTTGAGCCGGAGATCTGGATCCGCGAGAGTCTGCAGATGCTTGAGGGTACTGTAATCCATGGCCACTTCAGCCAGTCTGTCCACCGGAACGCCCCAGAATCTTAACTGCTCGCGGTCGTCGTGCAGGACAAGATGGAGATTCTCCGCGGCGGTGAGACGGCGCACTTCCCTGTCCCCCAGGGCAACCCAGGCTGCCGATGCCTCACGCAGGCGGCGAGCCATTCCCAAATGGTCGGAGTGATAATGAGTGGCCACAACACCCGTTATGTCGGTGGGACCAAGGCCCGCCCGCCGCAGGCCGGCAGTCAAATGCTCCATCCCTGCATCACTTTCCCAGCCCGGATCGACCAGGACTGCATCGCCGTCGCCCATCAGCAGGTAGCTCAGCGTGTAGCGCATGGGGTTGCCGGGGAACGGAATAGGAATGGACCATACGCCCCTGCCGATCTGCTCCACGGGAGGTAGCACTTTCTTTTGCCATGCTTCTTTTTGGGCGTGACCTGTGAGGGTAATTGAGGGCAGGCTCATCAGTTCCTCTCGAGGGTGATGAATAAGCCCCTTTGACAGCGGGCAAGCGGCAGCCGGGGCGCAAGATTTTGGAGCTGCACTTACTGAAAGCCGGAAGCAGATCCGATTAATCGGTTCCAGCCTGGTTGGAGTATATAAAATATTGTACGTGTATATTTACATCTGAGTCCAGTGCCGCAATCGCCCGGGGTCACCATTCGGCGATGCAGGGTTGGGCGCCGGCTCCGGACCACTCCCCTAGCCGTGTGAGCAGCGACACAAATAGTTCCATCAATTCTTCAGTTGTGTATACATAGAGCGCAACTCAACGTGGCAGTTTATGGGGATTTAGCGAGAGATCCAGCGTTACGTATACACAAGCTGTTGAACCAGGAGGCAGGATGCGGGCCAGCGACGAGGCGTATGCCGCCCTGCGGGACGACATCATCGAATGGCGGCTGGCTCCTGGGACCGTCCTTGCGGAGGTGGAACAGTCCGAACGGCTGGGCATCTCACGCAGCCCGCTCCGGGAGGCGCTGAGCCGGCTCACCGCTGAAGGATTGACGACGACGGCTGGCGCCCGGGGCGTCGTCGTCACCGATATCTCGCTGGAGGGCATCGACGAACTTTTGCCCGAGACCCTTGAGGGCAAGGCCGCGGCGCTGGCTGCCGAGCGGGGCGACGCATGGACGTTCGGGCAGTTGCAGCGTGAACTCCTCCACGCACCGGAGCTGATCTGCGGGCCCGAACCGGCCGTGCACGACTACTACGAGCTGGTGCCGGCTCGACACTGCCATCGAGGCCGCCTCTCCAACTCCTATCTGGCCCAGGCCATGCGGAGCCTGCGCGTTCACTTGGTCCGCATACGGCGCCTTGCTGCCGACGACTCAGCCCGGCTCCGCGCCGCCGCAGCGGAACACGCCGCCATTGCCGAAGCCATTGCGGCCGGCAATCCACGGTTGGCCGAAGCTGCCACGACTCTCCACCTGCACCGCAGCCTGACCCACCTCAAAGCCGCTCAAACAGCTGGCTGAACGTCCCACCAGAAGGAGCACCATGGTCAAGAACCATCACGTCCGTGTCTACAAGTCCGAAGAGAACCTCCCCCGCGAGGAACAGTTGGCGCACAAGATCGCCGTGGTCGCCGCTGACCCTGTCGAGGTAACCCCCGAAGTGACGGACATGGTGATCAACCGGATCATCGACAACGCCTCGGTGGCCATCGCCTCGCTGAATCGGGCGCCCATCGTCGCGGCCCGGGCCCAGGCCCTGACCCACGCCCCGTCCGCCAACGGCAAAGGCGCCCGCGTGTTCGGCATCGAAGAGCGCGTCTCCCCCGAATGGGCCGCCTGGGCCAACGGTGTAGCCGTGCGTGAACTGGATTACCACGACACTTTCCTGGCCGCTGACTACTCGCACCCCGGGGACAACATCCCGCCGATCCTGGCGGTAGCCCAGCATGTCGGAGCCAACGGCGCCGACCTGGTCCGTGCCATCGCTACCGGGTACGAGATCCAGGTGAACCTGGTCAAGGCCATCTGCCTGCACAAGCACAAGATCGACCACGTCGCCCACCTCGGACCCTCCGCCGCTGCCGGCATCGGCACGTTGTTGGGCTTGGATGTTGAGACGATCTTCCAGTCCGTGGGCCAGGCCCTGCACACCACCACCGCCACCCGGCAGTCCCGCAAGGGCGAGATTTCCACCTGGAAGGCACATGCCCCCGCGTTCGCGGGCAAGATGGCAGTCGAGGCCGTGGACCGTTCCATGCGGGGACAGACTTCCCCCGTGCCGATCTACGAAGGCGAAGACGGCGTGATCGCCTGGATGCTGGACGGCCCGGACGCCTCCTACGAGGTCCCACTGCCGCTGCCCGGTGAGGCCAAGCGCGCCATCCTGGACACCTACACCAAGGAACACTCCGCCGAATACCAGGCCCAGGCCTGGATCGACCTCGCCCGCAAACTGAACCGCGAGCACCCCGAAACCACGGACCCGGCGAACGTGGCCTCGGTGCTGATCAAGACCAGCCACCACACCCACTACGTGATCGGCTCGGGCGCGAACGACCCCCAGAAATACTCCCCCACCGCGTCCCGGGAAACCCTGGACCACTCCATCCCGTACATCTTCAC
>NZ_JBFBHE010000007.1:0-340845 GCF_040685055.1 Paenarthrobacter sp. NPDC089307 | reverse complement strand
CTCGGAGCAGACGGCTTCGGCTTCTCCGACACCCGCCAAGCCGCCCGCCGCTACTTCAAAAACGACACCCACTCCATCGTCGCCAAAACCCTGCAGATGCTGGCGGCGAGGGGCGAGGTCGAGGAGGGCGCGCCGTCGTACGCCATTGACCGCTACAAGCTGCTCGATGTCAACGCCGGCACCACCGGCGGAGCAGGCGGAGACGCCTGACAGGTCCTGACAACGAAATTGGCGGCAATGTTCTTCATGAACATTGCCGCCAATTGTCGTTTTACCCGGTCAATCCGGGAAGAGGGCATCAGGTGCCCAGGTTCCTCCGGTCGACCACGAATCCTGTTGCCGCGTTTTCGCGAACTGCGTTGATGCCGGCAACTACTGCCTTCAGGTTTGGAAATTGTGGTGACACTGCCACAACAGTGCCATCTTCTGCGGTGAGCCGGAACCGGAATGAGTTGGTGCCTGCCTTGAGAATCTCGAAACTGCCCGCCATGTCCCCTGTTCTTTCACGCGTCGTTGCGTCGTCGAGCTGACTTCATAACTCCCTCATCGACCCTAACGGCCATTTCGTGGGGCTAACAGCCCTACTCAGCAGTAGTTTGAAACCGATATAGGTAGATCAAATGGAAAGCCGCCAAGGAGCTAGAGACCGCATGCACCCCCGCGCGTATGGTGAGGATATGACTCAATCCGGCCCGCCCACCACGGGCGTCCTGCTCGCTGCGGGCGCCGGCACCCGCCTGGGGCGTGGCCCGAAGGCGCTGCTGCCCTTCCGCGGCCGCACGCTGGTGGAAGTTCTGGCCGACACACTGTTCGACGGCGGTTGCAGCGAGGTGGTGGTGGTCCTCGGTGCCGAAGCCGACCGTGTCCGCAGCACCACGGAGCTGGGCACGCACATGGTGGTGGAGAACCCTGGCTGGGCCAAGGGCATGGCTGGCTCGTTCCGCGCGGGTATCGACGCCGCCGCCCCCGGCAACAGCATCATGGTGGCCTTGGTTGACCAGCCCGGATTGACTCCGACGGCGGTGAGCAGGTTGCTGGGCAGCCACCGTTCCGGCCGGGTCACCGCAGCTGCTTACCCTGATGAGTCAGGCCGGCTGAAGCGTCGGCACCCGGTGATTTTCGACGTCGGCCTCCGCGGTGAAGCGGCGGCCGCCGCCCAAGGCGACACGGGCGCGCGCTCGTTCCTCAAAGCGCATCCGGGGTTGGTGGACCTGGTGGACTGCAGTGATCTGTGCTCGGGCGAAGACCTGGATACCAAGGATCAGCTGCATCTTCTGGATGGGTAGCAGCCGGTAGATTAGGGGCCATGATCCGCATCGAGACTGACGATCCCGCACGCCCTGACGTCCACGCTCTTCTGAGTGAGCACTTGGCCGACATGTTCGCCACGTCTCCGGCGGAGAGTGTCCATGCTTTGGACCACTCGGCCTTGTCCCACGAATCGATCACGTTCTGGACTGCCCGGGAGGACGGCGTCTTGCTGGGATGCGGAGCGCTGAAGATGCTCTCCAGCGGGCATGCCGAGATTAAGTCCATGCGCACAACGGCGAGTGCCCGGGGGCGTGGAGTGGCCACCCGGATGCTGGAGCACATTGTGGCCGAGGCAGGACGGCGGGGTTACGAACGGCTCAGCCTGGAAACCGGCACTGAGGACTACTTCGCCCCGGCCAGGCGTTTGTACGCGCGGCACGGATTCACGGAGTGCCCGCCGTTCGCGGACTACGCGCTGGACCCGAACAGCGTATTCATGGAACTCACCCTCGCACCCAAGTAGGGGACAGCAAACGTCGCTATGAGGGCTCATAGCGACGTTTGCTGTCCCCTAGTTGGGTTAAACGGGGGCTGTGGTGCGGTCGCGCAGGGCCAGGTAGATCTTGTCCCGGGCGATGGGCAGCTCAGCAAAGCGGACGCCCGTTGCGTTGCGGATCGCGTTGGCCAGCGCGGGGGCCACCGGGTTGAACGGACTCTCACTCATGGACTTGGCGCCCAGCGGCCCCGTGGAGTCGTTGGTCTTTGCGAAATAGACCTCACTCCGGGGCACGTCGGCAAACGACGGGATGTGGTACTGCCGCAGGATGTCCGTGGTGACCCGGCCAGCGTCGTCAACTTTCACTTCCTCGTACAGCACCGCTCCGAGCGCCTGCGCAATGCCGCCCTCGATCTGGCCTCGGCATTGGCGCGGGTTGACCACCACACCGGCGTCGGCAGCCTGGACACTTTGCAGGATCCGCAGCTCGCCCGTTCCCGTATTAACAGCCACACGGAAACCGTGGACGTTGAAGGCAACCGAGCGCGGCGTCCCACCCCAGTTCCCATCGGTGGCGAGCCGAACGCCCTGCAGGCGCGCGGCGTCGACGATTTCCTGCAGCGGAACCACGCGGACGCCACAGTCCACAGCGCCGTCCACCAGGCGGCAGTCGGACAACGCTGCCCCGGTCAGGGACGCTGCAACGGTCTGGATGCGGGTGGCGAGTTCAAGCGCGGCGCCCAGTGTCGCCTTGCCGGCCACCACGGTTCCTGCCGAACCGAATGCGCCGGTGTCGTGCTCCACCAGATCCGTGTCCGACTGCCGCACTGTCACCTTGGACGCCGACGTTGCAAGCGCTGTGGCCGCCAACTGCGCGTGGACGGTAGTGGTGCCGTTCCCGAATTCCGCAGTACCGACGTCGACGGCGAACCTTCCGTCCGCTTCCAAGCCCACCCGGGTATGGGCGAAGTGGCCGCGCGGCGGGACGGTGTCGATCATGGACAGGGCCGAGCCCTCCCCGACCACCCACTCGGGCCCGAGGTCATCGAGCCCGGCGGCACGGTACCGTTCCTTGCCGCGGTCCAAAGCGTCCCGCACCAACGCCACGCACTGGTCCAGGCCGTAGCTTCCGTAGTGGACGTCTTCCTCGGGCTCGGGAGTGGTGGAGAGCATGTGATCGCCGGGCCGGACCATGTTTTTGAGCCGGAACTCCAAAGGGTCCATGCCGATCCCGATAGCCAACTCATCGATGGCGGACTCGATCGCGAAAATCATCTGGCTCAGCCCATAGCCCCGGAACGCACCGGCCGGAACAGTGTTGGTGTACACCGCGTGGGCGTCCACTTTCTTGTTCACGCACTTGTAAACGGCCAGGGACTCGCCGCAGCCGTGGAACATCACCCCAGGGGCGTGGTTACCGTAGGCCCCCGTGTTAGTGAGGACATGCAGCTGCAGCGCTGTGAGCGAGCCGTCACGGCTGGCACCGGCCTTCAGGTGGATGGTGAACGGGTGCCGCGTGGTGGTGGCAGTGAATTGTTCGGTCCGGGTGAACTCCAGCTGGACGGGCCGGCGGAGCGCCAAGGCGGCCAGGGCCACGAGGTCCTCCGTGAGGACTTCCTGCTTGCCGCCGAACCCACCGCCCACGCGCCCGGCGACCACGCGGATGGTCTCCGGCGCCAGGTTGAACAATCGGCTCAACGTCCTCTTGACCAGGAAGGGAACCTGCGTGGAAGAGCGCACCATCAGGCGTCCATCCTCGTCCACCCAGGCAATGGAGGCGTGCGTTTCCATGGCCACGTGCTGCACACGCTGGGTTTGGTACGTGTGCTCGTGGATGAAATCGGCGGCCGCGAATCCCTCCTCTACACTGCCGAGTTCGGCGTGAACCTCAGCCACAACGTTCTGCAGGGGCCTGGAGATGCGGGAGAAGACACCGTCCTTTTCGCCGTGGATCGCCGGAGCGCCGGGCAGGATGGCCTCCTGCGGAGTGAACACCGGTTCCAGCAGTTCGTACTGCACCTCCAGTGCGCGGGCCCCGGCCTCTGCCGCGCCCACCGATTCGGCAACGACGGCGGCAACCCGCTGGCCGATGAAGCGCACCACGTTGTCCAGGACACGCGTGTCATCGGGATCGTCAGTGAAGTTTTCGTGTTGCGCAGTGGAGAAGAGTTGCTGCGGAGCGTCCTCGTGGGTGAAGACCGCCACCACGCCTGGAATCGCCAACGCCGGGGCTTTGTCGATGGAGACGATCCGGGCATGGGGGTGCGGCGAACGCAGGAGCTTCATGTGCAACAACCCGGGGAGTTGCCCGGCCGGGACGTCGAGTGAGTAGCGGGCGGTCCCTGTGACCACTGCCTGGCCCGCAGGTGCGGGGACGTCGTCGCCAAGCTGGCCCGGCGTGGCGGGAACAGCGGCGGGTGGCTGTGCCCCCGAAACGTCGGCTCCGGCGTCGTGCGTGTGATCGCTGCCGTGGCCGCAGACGGCGTCCGCGATTGCGCGGTAGCCGGTGCATCGGCAGAGGTTTCCCTTGAGGTTGCGGGGCAGGTTGGCGCGCTGTTCGTCGTCGAACGTTGCTGCCGTCATCATCATCCCGGCGCTGCAGAAGCCGCACTGGAAGCCTTGCGCTTCGAGGAACTGTTCCTGCACAGGGTGCAGGCCTTCCCCGGACGCGAGGCCTTCGATGGTGGTGACTGCCTTGCCCTCGGCACGGACGGCCGGGTAGATGCAGCTGTGGACGGGCGTGCCGTCCACGTGGACCGTGCAGGCGCCGCAGTCGCCGCCATCGCAGCCCTTTTTGACGCCGAAGTTGCCCTGCTCCCGAAGGAACGTGCGCAGGCACTGGCCGGGTCGGGGTGTGGCCTGCGAAGCAGCGCCGTTGATCTCAATTGCCATGGGAGGCCTCCTTGTGGGTGCCTGGTGTTTCGGGTTGCGTGGACGGCTGGGGCGATGTGGCGTGCGGCGGCCAGAAATCGCCGGACACTGTGATCGACTCATCCAGCAGCTCGGCCCTGATCTCTTCGGCGAGCTTGAAGGTCATGTCGCGGCGCCATGCCGGAAGGCCGTGGATGTCGTCGTGGTACAGCGGCCAGGGGATGGAACGCTCGACGGCGTCGGCCAGCGCTGCTGCGTCGGGAACCTGATCAGCGGGGAACCTGAGCTGTACCGGCCTTTTGGTGGAGGCGGTGACTGTGATGACCAGCCCAAAAACGGGATCGAGCCTGCCGATCAGCAGCACTCCGGAACGGCCGAGGTTGCTGAGCGACAAACGCCGGAACGCCACACGGGCGGAGAGTGCTTCGGCAGGAAGTTGGATGCTGCGGAGCAACTCGCCCGGCGCCAGGACTGTCTGCATGTCGCCCACCACGACGTCGGCCACTGGAACCGTGCGGCTGCTGCCGTCAGGGCTGAGGATGGTGGCCACGCCGTCGAGTCCCGCGCAGAGGGACGTCATGGGGCCAGCCGGCAGTCCCGTGCAGATGTTGCCGCCCACGGTGGACATGTTCCAGATCTTGAACGAGGCCACGAACGAGTCGCAGCACGGCCGGATCAGGGCCAGCCCGGGCCACTCGCGATGCGCTGCCTCGGTGGAAACGGGCAGCGCATAGAGCTCTGCCACAGTGCAGGTGGAGGCCAGTTCGATGCCGTCATCAGTGATGGTGATGGATGGCCAGTCCGCCTGGCCGAGGTCCAGCAGCCGCTTGAGCACGCTACTTCCGTAGGAGAAAAGGACCGTACCACCGGCGAGCCAGGCATCGCCGTCGCGCCATTGTGAAGGGTCCGTGGTGGGCACCACGGCCTCGATGGTGTTCATGTCCATGGGTCCTCCTGAGTGAGGTGTTGAGGTACTGGGTGAGTCGGAGCCGGGTGTATGGGACCCGCGCCGTCCTTGAGGGAAGGAAACCCGGTCTTGTTCTGGCCGGCCCCACGTTCCGCGATGATTTCGGCCGTGACGGAGACGGCGACTTCGGCTGGCGTCACGGCTCCAAGGTCCAGCCCGATGGGTGAATGCAGCCGGTTCAAGGACTCCGCGGGAGTCCCTGCCTGGAGCAACGCATCCACACGTTGCCTGTGGCTTCGGCGCGAACCCATGGCACCGACATACGCCAGGTTCAGCCGCAGCGCGGTTTGGAGCAAGGGGATGTCGAATTTGGGGTCGTGGGTGAGGACGCACACCACGGTGCGGGAGTCGATACGGCCGCCCGCGGCCTCGGATTCGAGGTACCGGTGTGGCCAGTCGGTCACCAGCTGATCGGCGCCGGCGAACCGGGTCTGGGAAGCGAATGCGGGCCGTGCATCGCAGAGGGTGACGTTGTAGCCAAGGAGCTGGCCGGCCGGCAACAGGGCTGCGCCGAAGTCATTGGCCCCAAAGACAAGCATCCGAGCCGCCGGCAAGCGACTTTCCACGAACAGCGTGATGGGCTGCGGTTCTTCCTCTTCCCGGGGTGGGGCTGCCAGTCTCTCGGTGGTGACCCAACCGTCGATGCAACCCTCCGGAGGGGCCAGCCGGACCAAGCCTGCACGGCCACCCTGGAGCAGGGGCTCCACTTGGGCAGCTGCCGCAAAGAGTGTGGAGGGATGGTCGCCCAGCAGTTTCGCCAATTCCGGTGATTCCATGGCCCGGAACCGCATGGGATCATCAACCACCATCACCCCTCCCCCGGCGTCGAGCCGACGAATCAACGCCGCAGGACGTTGCGCCCCGGCAAACACTGACAGTTCGGGAGAATCCGCGCCGAAAGGCTGGATGTGGACTTCCAGCTCGCCGCCGCACGTAAGTCCGACGGCGAACGCGTCCTCGGCACTGTAGCCGTAGGACTCAATGCGCGGACCGCCGTCGCGCATGGCTTCCAAGGCGGCCTCCACTACGGCGCCCTCGACGCAACCTCCGGACAAACTGCCCAGGATGTCGCCGTTTTCGGAGACCATCATGGAGGTCCCCAGAGGCCGCGGCACCGAGCCGCCGCTCCCTACGATCGTGGCCACGGCCAATCGTTGGCCGGAAACCGCAGGCCGCCAGCTGCCCAGTGAAGGCATCAGATCCAGCATGGCAACACGTCCTTTTTCCAGGTGTCCCGGCCGGGATGGCCCGGCCGGAGCAGTGCGCGATCTTGCCTCATATTCTCATTACCTGAGGTTGTTGAGGGGTAGTCGCGGCTATTCGATAAGAGTTCATAGGAACGGGGGCAAGGGCTTCATCTCCCTGCCCCCGTTCCCTGACGGAGCGTCGGCGACCAGCCGCCGCCCGCCGTCGTGCCTGTTCACCAGGGACGACGACGGCGGACGCCTATTCGTGCGGTGGGTACCGACGGACCGTCGATCGGAGTGCCGGATGGGACCCGCCGGCGCGGGGTTGGCTCCCGGTCAGACGCCCATCAGGGCGTTGATCGGGCCGCGGGCGAAGTAGATGATGAAGCCTGCCGTGACCACCCACATCAAGGGGTGGACCTTCTTGGCTTTGCCGGACGCCGCGCTGATCACCGCAAAGGAGATGAAGCCGACGCCGATTCCGTTGGCGATGGAGTACGTCAGCGGCATGGTCACGATGGTGAGGAACGCAGGGAGCGCGATGGAGAACTTGGTGAACTTGATCTCGCGGATCTGCGCCATCATCATCGCACCCACCACAACCAAGGCTGCTGCAGCTACTTCAAGCGGAACCACCGACGTGAGCGGCGTGAAGAACATCGAACCCAGGAACAGCAGGCCGGTCACCACCGAGGCCAGGCCGGTCCGTGCGCCCTCGCCGATGCCCGCCGCTGAGTCGATGTACACAGTGTTGGATGAACCGGACGTTGCCCCGCCCACCACCGCGCCCATGCCTTCAACAATGAAGGCCGACTTCAGCTTGGGGAACGTGCCGTCCTTGTGGGCCACGCCTGCGCTCTTGGCCAGGCCGGTCATGGTGCCCATGGCGTCGAAGAAGTTGGTGAACACCAGGGTGAAGACCAGCATGGTGGCAGCGAGGCCGCCGATCCTTGCAAAGGCACCGAAGAGGTCGAATTGGCCAACAAGGCTGAGATCCGGGACGGACACCAACTGGCTGGACAAGATGGGGACGTTCAGGTGCCAACCGCCGGGGTTGGTGGCGCTGCCCGGTCCGATGTGGAAGATAGCCTCGACAACTGCGGCGAGGACAGTCGTGGCGACGATGCCGATAAGCAGGCCGCCCTGGATTTTGCGTGCCACGAGGATACCCATGGCCAGCAAACCAACAATGAAGACGAGGGTGGGGATGGACGTGATGGAGCCGTCGTTGCCCAACTGAACCGGTGGGCCGCCCGCAGTGGGACGGACGAAGCCCGAATCTACAAAGCCAATGAAGGCAATGAACAGGCCGATGCCAACGGTGATGGCGGCCTTGAGTTCCTTGGGGACCGCCTTGAAGATCGCTGTCCGGGCACCCGTGGCACCGAAGAGGACGATCAGGATGCCGTTGATGACCACCAGGCCCATGGCTTCCGGCCACGTGACTTCCTGGATGACTGCTACAGCCAGGAAGGAGTTGATGCCGAGGCCGGCGGCGAGGCCGAAGGGCAGGTTGGCGATCAGGCCGAAAACTATGGTCATGACGCCGGCGGTCAAGCCCGTGACAGCGCCAACCTGTGCTGCTGAGAGCCACCCGCCTGCCACATCCGTGGGGGCGTTCTCTGCCGAGAAGCCACCCAGGATCAGCGGGTTCAGGATGACGATGTACGCCATGGTGAAGAACGTGACCAGGCCGCCCCGGAATTCCCGGGCCAGCGTGGATCCGCGCTTGGAGATCTGGAAGAACTTGTCCAGGAAGGAGTTCGACACCGGTGGCTTGCTGTTGCCGGTTGCCGTGTGCTTTGCCGCTGTGGGCTCTGCGCTGTTGTCTCCGTTGGGGAGGAGCGCAGCCTGCTTCTCAGCGGCTGTCTGCTTTTCAGCGCTATCTTGCATGTCTGCGGTATCCAGGATTTCCATGTCAGCCACCGGGCCCTAGTAGTCAATCCTGGAATCAAGCGTGTTCCATGTGTTGAACGGCTGGAGGGCCTCCGGAGCCTGGGGGTCGCCCAGTTCCAGCTTGGCTACCGGCATCAGCGCGTCCCGGTTGTCGTTCTCGAAGTACTCGTAGAAGACAGCGTCATCGAAGCCAACGGATGCGGCGTCGTGGCGGTCTGCGGCAAAGAACACGCGGTCTACGCGTGCCCAGAGTGCGGAAGCCAGGCACATGGGGCACGGCTCGCAGCTGGTGTAGAGGGTTGCTCCGCTCAGATCGAAGGTTCCCAGTTCGCGGCAGGCGTTACGGATGGCCGTGACTTCTGCGTGGGCGGTGGGATCGTTCGTGGCGGTGACGCGGTTGACGCCTTCGAAGGCTCGCCCATCCGCGGTGACAATGACGGCCCCGAACGGGCCCCCACTGTTAAGGACATTGGCTGTAGCCAGCTCAATGGATGTGGCCAGGAATTGCTCGGCCGTGACGGTTGTACTCATGTTGCGACTTCCTTAGTGCTGTGGAAGCCGGGTGACCTGTTTGGGGGCGCTACAGAGAGGAGCTCCAGTTAGCTTGGTTACCAGGCTTCAGCATGTGCGATGAAGGTTAAGTTGCGCCTGGTAGATAGCTTCCCGAGGTCCGGGTGCCCGCCTTTGGCAGTTAGAGCGTAGCACCACGTTTGTGAGCCGCGCCATAGTTTTTTGAAAACTTTATTTCGTCATGTGAAATTACTTAATCGGGCCGCGTGCTGCCCGAATGTGACCGCCCACGGGCGTTGACTGCCGCCGTCGGGCCTCTTACGCTTTTCTGACCGGCCGCTTTGGCCGCCGGAACCTGGATCAGCAGACAGGGCCTAACTGAGCTGGAACGCATACATGCCGACCAGACAAGGAACCGTCCATGCTTTGGATCAAAAACCCATTGGGTATCTTCACCGGGAACGACCTCGACGCCGGAAACGGCCTGGTAGTTTCCGACCACGGAACGATCGTGGAACTCGTGCCCGCCGGGGCGCAGCCCTCCGTGCCGTGTTCCGTGTTCGATGCCTCCGCCCACGTGGTGCTTCCCGGGCTGATCAACACGCACCACCACTTCTACCAAACCCTCACCCGCGCCTGGGGGCCGGTGGCCAATGTGCCATTGTTCCCCTGGCTGCAGAACCTCTACCCGGTGTGGGCCCGGCTCACTCCCCGCAGCCTCGAGCTCGCAGTGCAGGTCGCACTGGCGGAGCTGCTGCTGTCCGGCTGCACCACCGCCGCCGACCACCACTACCTCTTCCCCGACGGCATGGAAGACGCGATTGATATCGAGGTCTCCGCCGTACGCTCCATGGGAATGCGGGCCACGTTGACCCGCGGGTCCATGACCCTGGGAGAGGACGACGGCGGGCTGCCGCCCAGGACCACGGTCCAGTCGCCCGAGGCGATCCTCGCGGACAGCGAACGGCTGATTCGTTCGTATCACGAGACCGGTGACGGGGCCGTTGTGCAGATCGCCCTGGCTCCGTGCTCGCCCTTCTCCGTGACCAAGGAGATCATGGCAGAATCCGCCGTCATGGCCGAGCGGTATGACGTCCGGCTGCACACCCATCTTGCCGAAACCATCGACGAGGAAGACTTCTGCCGGTCCATGTTCGGCCTGCGGACCGTTGATTACCTGGAATCGGTTGGTTGGCTGGGAAACCGTACCTGGCTTGGCCACGGCATCCACTTCAACGACGAGGAGATCGCCAGGCTGGGAGCCGCGGGCACCGCCGTCGCGCATTGCCCGACATCGAACATGCGGCTCGCCTCCGGGACCGCGCGCGTCCTGGAACTTGAGGCAGCGGGCGTGCCGGTGGGGCTGGGAGTTGACGGATCGGCGTCGAACGATGCCTCCAACATGATCCTTGAGGCACGGCAGGCCCTGTACCTGCAACGGCTCCGGTACGGGGCTTCCGTGCCCGTATCCCGGGCGCTTGGCTGGGCTACACGTGGGTCTGCCGCAGTGCTTGGGCGTTCGGACATCGGGCAATTGGCCCCCGGTCTTCAGGCGGATCTGGCCATGTTCAAGCTGGACTCACTGCGGTTCTCCGGAAGCCACGACCCCGTAGCCGCCCTGCTGCTGTGCGGGGCAGACCGGGCCGATCGCGTGATGGTGGGCGGGCAGTGGCGCGTTGTTGACGGGGCGATTCCGGATCTTGACGTGGCAGGGCTCATCGCGGAGCACTCGGCGGCGGCGCGGAAGCTCGTGTCCGGGTAGCTTGTGGTTTCTCCGGGCCTGGCTGGCTGGCCCGTTTCGTGGCTTCGCTGCGCACCATGCCATGCGCGCGGCACAGCGCGCAGCGATCCAACGAAACGGGCTCTCCCAGCCTCCGGTCCCGCGCGTCATTCTCCAGCAATGACGCGGAATACCCTTCGGCTAGATGGTGATTTTGTAGACGTGGTGCGTGTATTCGTTGGCAAACGAATCAGTAAACGCGCCGTTTTGGACGGCAATAGTCCTGTTCTCACCGACGACTTCCACCTGCGTGCCGGTAATCCCGGCCGGAAGGGTGAAGGTCCTGGATCCCGTGGTGCCATCCTTGCCCATGGCGAAGATGTACGCTGATCCATCGTTGGCCTTCAGCATGGAATCAATGCCGTCACCAAAGTTCCATACATACGACTGCGTGTTGATCACTGGCGCCAGGGCCTTGATCTCGTTGTTCACCGCACCGGCTGCCGCCACCTGGTCCTTGAGGCACGGAGTGGCTTTCAGCCGTGCATCCGCGAAGGCATCCCCGCTGATGCAGTCATTGATGTTCTGCTGATCCGGCGACTGACTGAACCATACAATCCCCCGGGCCTCGTGAATGATGCTCGCCCATACCTGGGCCTTGGTTTGCTCGGGAGTGAGTTGCCTGTAACCGCCCGTTGAGCCACCCGTCGACACCACGGTTGGAAGGGCCCAGATGGGAGCCTGGACATTGCGGGCCGCATTGACCTCCTCCTGCAGGGAAATGATCTTTCCGTAGCTCGACGCCGTCCGGCAGTTCGCCGTCACGATCGGGGACTGCCCCGCCGGCGTGCGCCACCGGAGTTGGTTGTCACCCCAGTCGCACTGGGGTACGGCGTAGAAGTACTGATCCACGCTATTGACGTTGGCCGTGTTGTAGTAATCCGTGCTGAAACCCATGGACCGGTCGTAGGTGAGAATTCCGGACGTCCAGTTGGAGTACGTGAACCGTCCGGTTTTTGCGGGGTCGAACTGCGCCGCAAGCTCCCGCATGTGCGCCAGGCCCGATGCCGTATCGAAGCGTCCGTCAACTTCATCGTCCAGGAGTGTTCCCACTTGGTTGGCCCAATTCGCGGGAGCATCACTGGGCGAGAACAAGGTGAACATGCCGTTTGCTGTGATGCCCGCCGAGGGTGTTGCGGGGTTGCCTTGGGCGTAGGTGTTGATCCCGAGAGCCTTGTCATACTTCAGCTGCGCATCGCTTCCGGGCGCGCCATACCAAACCACGATGGGCAGGAACGCGGGATCGTCCCAGCCGGCGGCGTCAGCCTTCGGGAACTTCTTCCAATAGCTGGGACCGCCATCCCAGGGGACCCTGGCCAGGTTGGCGAGGGTGCCGGTGGT
The DNA here is from genome assembly GCF_040685055.1 of Paenarthrobacter sp. NPDC089307. Taxonomy (NCBI): domain Bacteria; kingdom Bacillati; phylum Actinomycetota; class Actinomycetes; order Micrococcales; family Micrococcaceae; genus Paenarthrobacter; species Paenarthrobacter sp. NPDC089307. The sequence continues at coordinate 328,546 of NZ_JBFBHE010000007.1, read as the reverse complement.
TGGGGGCGTGGTGGGGGTCGGGGTTGGGGTTGGGGTGGCCGTCGGGGTTGGGGGCGTGGTGGGGGTCGGCTCCGAAGTGGGCTCCGCCGTCGCGGTGGCCGTCGGGGTCGTGGTAACCGTCGGCTCCGAAGTAGGCTCCGCCGTCGCGGTGGCCGTCGGTGTTGGGGTCGCGGTAACCGTCGGCTCCGAAGTGGGCTCCGCCGTCGCGGTGGCCGTCGGTGTTGGGGTCGCGGTAACCGTCGGCTCCGAGGTGGGCTCCGCCGTCGACGTCGCGGTTGGGCTTTCGGTGGGCTGCGGTGTCCCGGGGTCCGTGCAGCCGGCCAAGGCCAACGCGAACACCGCCCCCAGCGTAACGAAGGTGCGTTTCATGACATTGTTTTCCTTTGGGGAGGCAGCCTGAATGCTGCTGCTGCGGCGCCAGACCCCCAGTTCCGGCTTTTCTTTCACCTGCCGCGGCAAGTGTTATCCGCCGGGCTTCCATGTCCCGGCATGGCTCGATGACGAGCGCCAATCAATGCTTGGCATGCTGCGGTGCGACGCCTGCGGACATTCGTCCGGCGCCATCGAGCCAGCAAGTGCGGCCCACGTGGGGGTCGCGTCGACCTTTAAGACCCGAAGGGTGGCCGTCGGCCCAGCTTACGTGACATACGCCACACTCCGGCTGAATGTGACGTCGCCCCATTTCGGCCATTTCGTTGCTTTGCTGCGCAGTGCGCCGCGCGCCCGGTACGTTCCGCAGCAAGGCCACGAACCGGGTTTGTCCACATAGGGGAACGGGGACCTGTTTGTCTCCACCCACGCATTCGAGGCTGTTTTGATGACGAAGAAATCCCCTCCCAAGCTTCCCGATGGCCCGAATCTCTGGCGAACCGACCAACTACACCAAGCCGGCTTCAACGACAGGAAGATTGCCGCGTTAGTTCGCAGTGGCGAGCTGATCAGGCTACGCCGCGGCTGCTACGTCCGCGGAAGCAAGTGGACCGCCCAAAATCCCTACGTCCGCAGCCTGCAACTGATTGCCGCGCATGCGCATGGAACACTCACGACGTCGGCACGCGGCTTTGTCTACAGCCACACCTCCGCGGCGCGACTGCATGGGTTGTTCCTGTTGGGCGTTGATGACCGCGTGCACGTCACCACTCCAACAACGGCATCGCGCTCTTCCCATGGGGCTGATGTTGTTGCGCATACGCGTGAGCTGGAACCCGGCGACGTCCAAACAAGGCGCGGAATGCTGTGCACGTCCCTTGAACGAACGGTTGTAGACAGTTGCCTCATGCTGAATGACAGGCAATCCCTGGTCCTGATGGATCACGCCCTCCGATTAGGCGCTGATAGGGCGCAACTCCAGCGGATGTGCGAGCTCCTCAAGGGACGCAACGGAGTGATCGCCCTTCGCAAGGCGCTGGAGAACGCTGATCCGAGGTCGGAATCACCCGGCGAGACGCTCGCCCGTGAGTTGCTTAAGCGACTCCGGATCGGAATGCCGGATCTGCAGGTCGAGGTTTCATCCGCGGAGGGGAAGCACCGGATGGACATGGCTTGGCGCGCAAAGAAGGTTGCACTTGAGTTCGATGGAAAGGCCAAATACTTCGATTACGCACCCACGGCGGAGGTGCTCTACCAGGAGCGGCAGCGAGAGAAGGCCCTGACCGAGCTGGGCTGGACGTTCATTCGCATCCAATGGCGGGATCTCTTCAGGGAGAAGGAATTCAAAATGCGGGTGCTACGTGTGTTGAACCGATGACATGGAGGCCCATTTCGTGGGCTTACTGCGGATTCGATGCTGCGCGTGGCACGGTGCGCAGCGGGGCAACGAATCGGCCGGCGGGCGCGGCGGGGCGGGGCGGGCGCGGGAGACAGGGCCGGCGCCGCGCGGGAGAGGGACCGGGGGGCGGGTGCAACAAAGCGGGCGACACCTCCCCAGGTGCCGCCCGCCCTTGGCTCTGTTGCGCAGAGTCCGCGCCCCTGTTGCAGATCAGGGGCGCTGCCGACCGAACACCGGAAGCGCGCGGAGCCACCGGGAGAACCCGCCGGCTTTGCGGTCGCAGTCGGCCGGAATGTAGAAGTCCGGATCCGTGGCACCGAAAGGCAGGTACAGTTCCTGGCCCGGTGCGGGGAATTCCACGACGCTGTTCGTATCCTTCGAGTCCATCTGTTCCTCCTCTTTCTTGCGCACAGTTTCCGCTCTTCGGAAAACTTTTATTGTTATGTGGAAAGTCTATGCAGCGGAGAAACGAACCGTCAAGACCCCTTTGCGGCCGGACGGAGTATCCCCGGTCACATTCGGGTAGTTCATAACGATCACCGAAAACCCATATACACAACTCGAAACCATGCGCTACTCTCGAATGAGTTCGTGGCGTAGGTCACGTAACCTGAGAGCAGCAGGCAGGGTCGTAATGAGCTGGCATCCATGGATGCCGGCTCTTTTTTGTTGGGTCGGCTCCACCAGAAACGCAGTGGAAACACGCGCTTAATTTCATTGATGGAACGTAGGTTCCACCTCACAGAAGTTGGGATATGACCATGAGCAACAACATCGTCCTCGGCGAAAACCAGTACGGCAAAGCAGAAGTCCGCGTCGTCAAGGTCACTCGGGATACAGACCGCCACCACATCGAAGACCTGAATGTCACCTCGCAGCTGCGTGGCGACTTCCAGGCAGCACACCTCGAAGGCGATAACGGCCACGTGGTCGCCACCGATACGCAGAAGAACACTGTCTACGCATTCGCACGTGAGGGCATCGGCTCGCCCGAAGCTTTCCTCCTGCGCCTTGCCGATCACTTCACCGGTGGGTTCGACTGGGTAACTGGCGGCCGCTGGGAAGCCGAGGCCTACAGCTGGGACCGCATCCAGGCCCACGGCGAGGGACATGACCACAGCTTCGTCCGCAACGGACAAGAGGTGCGTACCGCCGTCGTCGTCCGTGATGGCGCAACCACCCACGTAATTTCCGGCCTCAAGGACCTGACGGTCCTCAAAACCACGCAGTCCGGCTTCGTCGGCTATCCGCGCGACAAGTACACCACCCTGCCGGAGACCACCGACCGCATCCTGGCCACCGACGTATCCGCCCGCTGGCGCTACAACACCAACCTGGACGTGGCCGGCACGGACTTCAACAAGAGCTACGACGACATCAAGGCGCTCCTGCTGGAAGGCTTCACCGAGAACTACTCCCACGCCTTGCAGCAGACGCTGTTCGACATGGGCAAGAAAGTCCTGGAAGCACACAGCGAAGTGGCCGAGATCAAGTTCTCCATGCCCAACAAGCACCACTTCCTGGTTGACCTGAGCCCGTTCGGCCTGGACAACCCCAACGAGGTCTTCTTCGCTGCCGACCGCCCGTACGGCCTCATCGAAGCAACTGTCCAGCGCGAGAACATCGAGGCTGCACCGGTTGCCTGGAGCGGCATCGCCGGCTTCTGCTAAACCACAGCACTCACATCACATCGGAGTTTGTGTACAGGTTCTGCCCTCAAGGGCCCCCTTTAAGGGCATTACCTGTACACAAACCCGACCCTCCAACCCCAAAGATTTTGTTAGCCAGACACAGTTAGCCAGACGAAGACGTCTGCCATGAACCCAGAAAGTCTGCCATGAACATCAAGAAGAAATCCCGCCCTGCGAATACCACCTCGTCCCAGTCGCACCGCCCGGAGCGGCCTGAGGACAAGCGCCTATCCATCGGCAGCACGTTCGCGTACGGCTTCCAGCACGTCCTCACCATGTACGGCGGAATCATTGCGCCGCCGCTGATCATCGGTGCAGCCGCAGGCATGTCCTCCCAGGACATCGGCCTCCTGATCGCCGCCTGTTTGTTCGTCGGCGGCCTGGCTACCATCCTCCAGACGGTCGGCATCCCGTGGTTCGGTTCGCAGCTGCCGCTGGTGCAGGGTGTGTCCTTCGCCGGGGTCTCCACCATGGTGGCGATCGTCCAAGGCGGTGGCGGGATCCAGGCAGTGTTCGGTTCGGTGATCGTGGCCTCACTGATTGGCCTGGCAATCACTCCCCTGTTCTCCAAGATCATCAAGTTCTTCCCGCCGGTTGTCACGGGCACGGTCATCACCACCATCGGCCTCACGCTGATGCCGGTGGCCGCGAACTGGGCCATGGGTGGCAACGCCAAGGCCGACAACTACGGCAGCATGGCCAACATCGGCCTCGCAGCGGCGACGATGGGCGTAGTCCTGCTCCTGAGCAAGGTTGGCAACGCCGCCATTTCCCGGCTCTCGATCCTGCTGGCCATGATCATCGGCACCATCATCGCGCTCATTGCGGGCATGGCTGACTTCTCCAAGGTGGGCCAGGGCGATGTTGTCGCTTTCCCCACGCCCTTCGCATTCGGCGCCCCGACCTTTGAAATTGCCGCGATCATCTCCATGCTGATCGTCATCCTGGTTACGCTGACGGAGACCTCCGCGGACATCATTGCCGTGGGCGAGATCGTGGATACCAAGGTTGATTCCCGCCGCATCGGCGACGGCCTCCGCGCAGACATGCTCTCCAGCGCCATCTCCCCGCTGTTCAACTCCTTCACTCAAAGCGCCTTCGCCCAGAACGTCGGCCTCGTGGCCATCACGGGCATCAAGAGCCGTTTCGTGGTCAGCGCCGGCGGGCTCATCCTGGTGATCCTCGGCCTCCTGCCGATCCTGGGCCGGGTTGTCGCAGCGGTTCCGACGCCCGTATTGGGTGGTGCCGGCGTCGTACTGTTCGGTACGGTGGCCGCCAGCGGCATCCGGACCTTGGCCAAGGTTGAGTACAAGAACAACATGAACCTGATCATCGTGGCGGCGTCCATCGGCTTCGGCATGATCCCGATCGCCGCCCCCAAGTTCTACGACCAGTTCCCGTCCTGGTTCTCCACGATCTTCCACTCCGGCATCAGCTCGGCAGCCGTCATGGCGATCCTGCTGAACATCCTGTTCAACCACTTCAAGGCCGGCAACTCGGACAACCAGTCGGTGTTCGTGGCCGGAACCGACAGGATTGTCAGCGAGGAAGACATCAAGTGCCTCAGCGAAGGCGACCGCTTCGAGAACGGCAAGCTGATCGACGCGGACGGCAACGAGGTCCCGCTCAAGACCTCCAGCGCCTCAGAGCACTAGCTCCGGCTCACAGATGACAAAAGGCGGCAGTGTTTCCTTGGGGGACACTGCCGCCTTTTCGCTTTTCGCCGAGATGACAAAAGATGGCAATGTTTCAGGGAAACATTGCCATCTAATGCCAACTCGGCGGGGAAAGTCAGTTCTGGTTGAGCTCCGCGGAGATCGCTTTGGCAGCCTCGCGCAGCATCGGCACGGCGCGGTCGGCGAAGCTTTGGTCGACGCGGGTGATGGGGCCGGAGACGGAGATCGCGGTGGGCGTCGGAGCGTTGGGAACGGCCATTGCAAAGCAGCGCACGCCGAGCTCCTGCTCTTCTTCGTCAATGGAGTAGCCGCGCTCACGGATCAGCTTAAGGTCAGCCAGCAGGGAGTCGATGTCACCGATGCTCTTGGCCGTTGGAGTCGGCATGCCGGTGCGGGCCACGATGCCGCGGACAACGTCATCATCCAGCTGGGCCAGGATCGCCTTGCCCACGCCGGTATCGTGCGTGTGGGCGCGGCGGCCTACCTCGGTGAACATGCGCATGGAGTGCATGGACGGGACCTGGGCCACGTAGATGACCATGTCGGAATCGAGGACGGCCATGTTGGAGGTTTCGCCGAGCCGTTCCACCAGGGTCTTGAGCTGCGGACGTGCCACGGCACCGAGCTGCTTGCTGGCACCTTCGCCGAGCCGGATGAGCCGGGGGCCCAAAGCGTAGCGCCGGTTGGGCAGCTGGCGGATATAGCCAAGGGAGACCAAAGTGCGCAGCAGGCGGTGGATAGTGGGCAAGGGCAGGTCAGTGGACGACGACAGCTCGCTCAGAGTGACGTCGCCACCCGCATCCGTGATCAGTTCCAGCAGTTCAAAGACGCGCTCAACGGACTGCACGCCTCCGGAGGCTTTTTCAGCCATTCCCTTGTCTCCAATGACTCAGATTCCGACAACTCTTATCCGCATCGTGAAAAGAATTGCTTAGAACACCCAAGATACAGCACGCCGGCCCCATGCGCGATGACACCGAAGATGACCGAGCAGGGGGTTGTATTTCCACTTTGTAGATAATAATATCCATAATACGAAAACATTCAGTTTGGAACGGCGGCCCGGGAACGGGCCTAACAGGAGGAATTTCAATGGCGAATCCGAGCCCCGGAAACTCGATCACCCTGCGCGTCGCCGCACCGTCCAGCTTCACAGCTACGAGCGAACTGGCAGCAGCCGTCGGCGCAGCCGGTGCAGCAATCACCGCGCTGGACGTCACGGAATCCCACCACGAGACGATCGTTGTTGACGTCACCTGCAACACCACGGACGACGCCCACGCAGCCCGTGTGAAGGATGCCCTTAACGCCCTCGACGGCGTGACCGTCCAGCACGTCTCGGACCGCACCTTCCTCATGCACCTGGGCGGCAAGCTCGAGGTCGTCCCCAAGGTAGCCCTCCGCAACCGTGACGATCTGTCCCGCGCCTACACGCCCGGCGTCGCGCGCGTCTGCTTGGCGATCGCCGAAGACCCCGCCGCCGCCCGCAACCTGACGGTCAAGCGCAACACCATCGCAGTCCTCACCGACGGTTCGGCCGTTCTAGGCCTGGGCAACATCGGCCCCGCCGCGGCCCTCCCGGTCATGGAAGGAAAGGCCGCGCTGTTCAAGCAGTTCGCCAACGTTGACGCCTGGCCGGTCTGCCTGGACACGCAGGACACCGAAGAAATCATCATGATCGCCAAGGCCATGGCCCCCGTCTACGGCGGCATCAACCTCGAAGATATTGCCGCCCCGCGCTGCTTCGAGATCGAAAACCGCCTCCGCGAAGAACTCGACATCCCGGTGTTCCACGACGACCAGCACGGCACCGCAATCGTCACCCTCGCCGCATTGGTTAACGCACTGCGCGTGGTGGACAAGAAGCTCTCCGAGGTCAAGATCGTTGTCTCAGGCGTCGGCGCTGCCGGCTCTGCCATCATCCAGCTCCTCAAGGCCCAGGGCGCGCAGCACATCATCGCAGCCGGTCGCTCGGGCGCCATCCACTCGGGCGAGAAGTACGACGACGAGCACCGCAGCTGGATTGCCGCGAACACCAATGAAGAAGGCTTCGCCGGAACCCTGCATGACGCCCTCAAGGGAGCGGACGTGTTCATCGGTGTCAGCGCTCCGCACGTGATCGGCGAGGAGCAGGTTGGTTCCATGGCCGAGAACGCTATCGTGTTTGCCATGGCGAACCCGACGCCGGAAATCGATCCCGTCATCGCTTCCAAGCACGCAGCCGTGGTTGCCACGGGTCGCAGCGACTTCCCCAACCAGATCAACAACGTGCTGGCCTTCCCCGGCTTCTTCCGCGGACTGCTGGATGCTGGAGCATCTGACATCACTCCGGACATGCTGGTGGCCGCTGCGGAGGCAATTGCCAACCGGGTGGCTGACGATGAGCTGAACGCGAGTTACATTATCCCCAGCGTCTTCGATCCCCATGTTGCCGCCGATGTGGCCAGTGCCGTAGCAGCAGCTGCGCACGCCAACGCCGCCAGCGCACTCTAGAAAAGGACACCGCCAAATGGCTATCACAGTCACTGATCCCCGGCCGATCGATCGCGCCGAGGAGATCCTCACCCCCAAGGCATTGGCCTTCATCGAGGAACTGCACAAGCGCTTCGCCGGCACCCGTGCCGAGTTGCTGGAGGCCCGCAAAGCCAAGCGCCAGAAGGTTGCGGACACCAGCCGCCTGGACTTTCTCCCGGAGACCCAGGAAATCCGCGACGGCGACTGGAAGGTCGCGGAGGCACCGGCGGCCCTGCAGGACCGCCGCGTTGAGATGACCGGTCCGGCAACCCCTGCCAAGATGGCCATCAACGCGCTCAACTCCGGTGCCAAGGTGTGGCTCGCGGACCTCGAAGACGCCAGCACTCCCACGTGGCCCAACGTCATTGACGCGATCCTCAACCTCCGCGACGCCGCCCAGGGAACCCTGAGCTACACGTCGCCGGAAGGCAAGGAGTACCGTCTGCGCACGGACGCTCCTTTGGCTGTTGTTGTTGCCCGTCCGCGCGGCTGGCACATGGAAGAGAACCACCTGCTCATCGACGGCGAACCTGCGGTGGGCGCGCTGGTGGACTTTGGCTTGCACTTCTTCCACATCGCCAAGCAGTTGCTCCTGAACGGCCATGGCCCTTACTACTACCTGCCCAAGATGGAGAGCCACCTTGAGGCCCGCCTCTGGAACGACGTTTTCGTCTTTGCCCAGGACTTCCTCGGCATCCCGCAGGGCAGCATCCGCGCCACGGTCCTCATCGAGACCATCCCGGCCGCGTTTGAAATGGACGAAATCCTCTACGAGCTGCGCGACCACGCATCCGGCCTGAACGCCGGCCGCTGGGACTACCTGTTCAGCATCATCAAGTACTTCCGTGATGCCGGCGAAGAGTTCGTCCTCCCGGACCGCGCCACCGTTGCCATGACCGCACCGTTCATGCGCGCCTACACCGAGCTCCTGGTCAAGACCTGCCACAAGCGCGGCGCCTTCGCCATGGGTGGCATGGCTGCTGTCATCCCGAACCGCAAGCAGCCCGACGTCACCGCTGCGGCCTTCGACAAGGTCCGTGCCGACAAGACCCGCGAGGCGAACGACGGCTTCGACGGTTCCTGGGTTGCGCACCCGGACCTCGTTTCGACGTGCCGCGAAGTGTTCGATTCGGTACTGGGCGACCGCCCCAACCAGTTGGACAAGCAGCGCCCCGAGGTGAACGTCACGGCTGAGCAGCTGATCGACGTCGCCTCCGCCGGCGGCACCGTGACAGAGGCAGGCCTGCGGCTGAACCTCTACGTCGCCGTCGCGTACACGGGCGTTTGGATCTCCGGCAGCGGTGCCGTTGCCATCCACAACCTCATGGAAGATGCCGCGACCGCGGAAATCTCCCGCTCGCAGGTGTGGCAGCAGATCCGCAACAAGTCCGTCCTCGCGGACACGGGCAACACGGTGACCCGCGAACTCGTCACCCGGATCCTCGGCGAAGAAACCGAGCGCTTGCGCATCGAATTCGGCGACGAGAACTTCACCAAGTACTACGAGCCGGCGTCCAAGCTGATCGAAGACATCTGCCTGTCGGACGACTACACCGACTTCCTCACAACACCCGCTTACGAGCTGGTGGGCTGAGATGGGTTCATTCTCTTCCTCTGATCTGGCTCACATCGAGTCCCAGCTTGAGGCGACGGACCAACTCCTGGACCGCAACTACCCCGGCGACGACGGCTCACGCCAGCCCATCCACACCGTCTACATCCCGGCGGACCGCTTCACGCCGTCATTTGCGGCGGAGTGGGGCGCCCAGGCGCTCGCGACGGCGGAAGCCCACGGAGGCCTGGAAAAGCTCGGCCAGCTGTTGGGTCAGGAGCCTCATTTAGCTGCCGCTGTTGCCTCCCGGGTGGCGGCGAAACTCTCCTCCGAACCGATCGAGGACCTCCGCCTGGACTTCGAGGACGGCTACGGGGACCGCGGCGATGAGGCAGAAGACGCCGACGCCGTTGCTGCCGCCAACGCTGTTGCTGCTGCGGTTGCGGCTGGGACTGCTCCGCCGTTCATCGGCATCCGCTTCAAGTGCTTCGAAGCAGCCACCCGGACCCGCGGACTGCGTACTTTGGACCTGTTCGTCTCCACGCTCGCTGCCGCCGGGGAACTCCCGACCGGACTGATCCTCACCCTGCCCAAAGTGACCACAGTGGCCCAGGTTCAGGCCATGGACTTCGCGGTCTCGCGCCTCGAGGAAGTCCACGGGCTTCCCGCGGGGAGGCTCCGGTTCGAGGTACAGGTGGAAACGCCGCAGCTCATTCTCGGTGCCGACGGAACCTCTCCCGTAGCCCAACTCCCCCACGTTGTTCCGGGCCGCATCAGCGCCCTGCACTACGGGACGTACGACTACAGTGCTTCCTTGGGCATCTCCGCTGAATACCAGTCCATGGAACACCCGGTGGCGGACTTCGCCAAGGAAGTCATGCAGCTCGCTGTTGCAGGAACGGGCATCCGCCTCTCTGACGGCTCCACCAACATCATCCCCGTGGGCGATGCCGTGGAAGACGCCTGGAAGCTGCACGGACGCCTGGTCCGCCGTTCCCTGGAAAACGGCTACTACCAGGGCTGGGACCTCCACGCCGCCCAGCTGCCCAGCCGCTTCTCGGCGTCGTACGCTTTCTACCGCGAAGGCCTCCCCGCCGCGGCGCTGCGCCTGCGCAACTATGTCGAACGCACCGAAGGCGGCGTCATGGATGAGCCCGCCACCGCCCGCGCCCTGGCCGGCTTCGTGCTCCGCGGCGTCCAGTGCGGCGCAGTGGGGACCGACGAGGTCAAGGCGCTTGCCGGCGTCGAACTTTCACAGCTGACCGCACTGGCGCACCCGCGGCTCGCACAACCGACTTCCCACTGATAGGAGCATCCCCCATGGGCAAGTACTACTACCCGCAAGGTGGCCTGCCGCCGCAGACCCACCTGACCACCGAACGGGCCATCGTCACCGAGGCCTACACGGTAATCCCCAAGGGCGTGATGACGGACATCGTCACCAGCAACCTGCCGGGGTTCTCCAACACCCGCTCCTGGATCATCGCGCGGCCGATCTCCGGCTTCGCCACCACGTTCTCCCAGCTCATTGTGGAGATCGGCCCGGGTGGCGGCGCACCGAAAGCCGAGTTCGAGTCCGGTGTGGAAGGCGTCATTTTCGTGACCAAGGGACAGGTCAACCTGACCCTCGACGGCGAACTGCACCACCTCGAGGAGGGCGGCTATGCCTACCTCGCGGCCGGCGCGGAGTGGGGCCTGGAGAACGTCTCCGACGACATCGTGTCCTTCCACTGGATCCGCAAGGCCTACGAACGCCTTGAGGGTTTTGAGGCGAAGTCATTCGTCACCAACGAGAAGGACGTGGAGCCCACCTCCATGCCGGACACCAACGACGTCTGGAAGACCACCCGCTTCACGGATTCCAGCGACCTGGCGCACGACATGCAGGTCAACATCGTCACGTTCCAGCCCGGCGGCGTGATCCCCTTCCCGGAGACCCACGTCATGGAGCACGGCTTGTACGTGCTTGAGGGCAAGGCCATGTACTTGCTCAACAATGACTGGGTTGAAGTGGAGGCCGGCGACTTCATGTGGCTGCGCGCGTTCTGCCCGCAGGCTTGCTACGCCGGTGGTCCGGGCGAGTTCCGGTACCTGCTGTACAAGGACATGAACCGCCAGGTGAAGCTCACCTAGTCTCACCGCTCGCCGGGATCGCCGGATGGCTCCAGTTCGCTGGAGCTATCCGGCGATTTCGTCGTTTTATGGCGGGTCCGGCGGATTCAGCGGTTTCGCCGGCCCACAGCTAGCCCCGCCCGGAACGCGAGGATCAGCAGGCCTATGACAGTCACCGTAAGCCCGAGCTGCGTCCCTTGGCTGACCATGGTCACACCGTTGCCCAGGAAGAGTACGTCGCTCAGCGGCGCATAGGCGACGAAGCCAAAGTCCGTGCTTTGGTTGCTCCACGCCACGATCAGCCCGACGATCACCGCGAGCAGCCCCAGCAAAGGCACGACGACGGCAGTCACTTTCCGTCCAGGCTGCGGTGTGTTGTGTTCCCCAAATGTGTTGTTATCCCCCATGCCAGAGAGTCTAGCGTCCGCCCCGGAGCCCTTCGGTAGAGTGCTCCCATGGATGACAAAGCGACGTTGCTCAACTATCTCCGGACCCGCCGGCAGGACTTGCTCGGCAAAGTGGAAGGCCTCACCGAATACGACGCCCGCCGGCCAATGACCCCCACGGGAACCAACCTTCTTGGCCTGGTGAAACATGTGGCCAGTGTTGAGCTGGGGTATTTCGGCGAAACTTTCGGGCGGCCCAACGGACGGGAACTCCCTTGGTACGCGGATGACGCCGAGCCTGACGCGGACATGTGGGTCCCGGCTGATGAGAGCATGCAGGACATCATCGATCTACACCACTTCTCCGCCAAGCACAGCGACGAAACCATCGAGGCCTTGCCCCTCGACGCGCCCGGCGTGGTTCCTTGGTGGTCCGACGAAAAGAAGAACGTCACCTTGCACCAGATCCTGGTTCACATGTGCGTCGAAACTGCCCGCCACGCTGGCCATGCGGACATCATTCGGGAACTCATTGACGGCCAGGCAGGCCAGCGGCCCGACGATCCCAACATCCCCCGGAGGACGCCCGAAGAGCTTTCCGGGCACCGCCAGCGCATCGAACAGGCAGCCATGGAAGCATCGGCCCCTGCCACGCAAACTTGATGCGAACTTGAGCCAATCGAAAAGGTTCCTTGATACAACGGCGCCACGCTGGAATCAGGCGGAAGACCAATACCGAGGCCTTCCGACAACGAATTTCCGGTATGGAACACGACGATGTGGGGGAACCAATGGAACAGTCAGCAGCCGTCGACGAGGTGGTGGCCGTAAAGGGCATCATCCAGGACCAGCACCCCGTGGATTTCTATGCGCTGGGTGTGGCAGGATGCATTGACCGTCTCGCCGCACCGCTCCGCCGCGCCGGTGTCACGGTCCATTGGCACACTCCCCACCACGGCATCGAGATCTCGTCCTCCGCGGCGGGCCTCCTCTACCACGTGGCGCAGGAAGCCTTCAGCAACACCCTGAACTACGCGAACGCCAGCGAACTCACCATCCGGCTCAACGCCGTTTACCACGGCATCCAACTCACCATCACGGACGACGGCGCCGGCTTCGAGATCCATGCTGCCCCCAGTGGCCGACGGCACGGTTTCGGCCTGCTTCTGATGTCCATCGCAGTGCACGACGCCGGCGGGACAGTGGACATCGACTCCGCCGTTGGGCGGGGCACCAGTGTGAGGGTGACGCTGCCGCTGGATTGAGTCCGATTTGGGACCTTTATTGGGTACCTGACCCATGGAAGAACCGACGATCCGGACGTATTCTGTAGCTACTTTTCAGCCTGGCATCCCTACGGATTGGCACGAAAATGGCACGGAACAACAGACGGTCGCTGGGTCTGGGCAAGGTCCTGCTGCGGATCTTCGGGTTCTTCTTCGTGAGCCTGATGTGCGGGGTGTTGATCTCCGGCTTCGTGGTCCCGGTGGTCGCCTTCACCAGCGCCACGGTGGGTGGTTCCATAGGGTTCTACGAAAGCCTGCCCAGCCAGCTCGACGTCGATTCTCCGTCCCTTTCCAGCAAGGTGGTCACTGCCGACGGGCAGCTCATCGCCACGTTTTACGCGGAAAACAGGGTAAAGGTTCCCCTGGAGGACATGTCGCCGTTCATCCGTGAAGCAATCGTGGCAATCGAAGACAGCCGTTTCTACGAGCATGCTGGTGTGGATGCTCATGGCATCATGCGTGCTCTGACGTCCAACCTGACCAAGGGAACCAAGCAAGGAGCCTCCACCCTGACGCAGCAGTACGTCACCAACGTCCTCAACGAATCGCGGCTCTCACAAGGCCGCCCCGAGGACGTAGTGCTCAGCGGCGAGAAGACCGTGGGAGACAAACTGCGGGAAATCAAGCTTGCCTTGGAACTGGAGAAGCGCTTCAGCAAAGAGCAGATCCTGGAGGGCTACCTGAACATCGTGTTCTTCAACCGGAACGCCTACGGCATCGAAGCCGCCTCCCGTTACTTCTTCAGCACTTCCGCTGCGGACCTGACATTGCCCCAGGCTGCACTGTTGGCCGGCCTGGTGAACGGACCCAGCATCTACGACCCCACGGTTGACCCCGCTGCTGCGTTGGCCCGGCGGAACCTGGTGCTGGACCGCATGCTGGAACAGGGAAAAATCACCGCGGTGGACCACGGCGTAGCCGTCGCAACCCCGGTGGAACTCAAAATCACCCCGTCCCTCCAAGGGTGTGCCGGGGCTCCGATCGCTACCTACTTCTGTGATTATGTCTCGCACCTCATCCTCAATAACGAGGCGTACGGCCCAACTGTCCAGGATCGGGAACGGCTCCTTTACCGTGGCGGCCTCACCATCACCACCACACTGGACAGCAGGCTCCAGGTAGTCGCCCAGCAGCAAGTGGACGCATCGGCCGGAGATAATCCGGACAAATGGGGCGCGGCCATGACCACTGTGCAGCCTGGCACAGGCAAGATCCTTGCCATGGCCCAAAACACTGTCTTCGTTCCTCAAGACGGCAAGTTCGATACACAGCTGAATTTCAACGTGGACGCCAAGGACGAGAACGGCTATGACCTGAACGGCGCCGGAGGTTTCCAGCCCGGTTCCACCATGAAGCCCTTTATATATGCGGAGTGGCTCAATGAGGGCAAGAACCCCACTGCCGTAGTGGATGCTTCCCGGCGGGTTTACCCGGTGGGCTTCCCGTGGCGTTCAAGTTGCGGCAAGGTGTTGGGCGGCTACAGCACGGCGCAGAAGGCCCAGAACCTTGGCGCGGATGACGATCTGCAGAACAACGACCCCGGCTACTACCGTCCCATGCCCATCAACTACGGCTTGTACAACTCCATCAACACGGCAACCTTCGCAACAGCGGCGCAGCTGGACTTCTGCGGAATCCAGCGGATGGTGGACACCGTAGGCCTGCACAGTGGCTTGGACAATGCACCGATCAACATGCACCAGATCGGCAATCTCCTGGGCTCGATCGGCGTCGCACCGCTTGTGTTGGCGAGCGCCTACGCCACGTTCGCCAACGACGGCACTTACTGCAAGCCGATCGCCATCACGGAAATCAGCGACTCCCAAGGCAGGCAATACGAAGCCCAGACGCCGGAATGCCGCGACGCCGTAAAACCGGCTGTGGCGCGGGGCGTGAATGCCGTGCTGCAGGATGTCCTCAAGCTGGGTTCCGGCGTCTACATCGAACCCAAAGTCCAGAGCAAGGTCCCTGTAGCGGCCAAAACAGGCACGTCCAACAACAACGGAGCCACGTGGGTGGCCGGTTTCACCACGACGCTCGCCACGGCGTCCTTCTTCGGGGACACGACGGCGGGACAACAGCGCGCGGGTCAAGGCGTCACCATCAATGGCAAGTTCTACAAGTCATTGGACGGTTACATGATCGCCGGTCCACAGTGGGCGAATTACATGATGGAGGCCACGGCCCTCTACCCGAGTGGTCCCTTCCCAGCGCCGCCTCCCCCACCGGCATCACAGCCCAGCACCAGCCCTGCGGCACCACGGTAGGCCCCCACAACTAGCGGGCGTATAGCTTGGTGAAGTTCCTGAGCACGCGCATGGGCTCCGTAACGGACGAGCTCCGGGCAGCGGCAATGAGTTCATCGGCCTCGTAGGGTGGGAAGTACCCGGCGTCCTTGTAGATATTGATGCGTGTGACCAGGCCGTCGGCGTCAAGCTCCGGGTGGAACTGGGTTGCATAAAGGTTGTTCTTGATGCGGAACATGTGGACGGGGCAGGCTTCGGAACTGGCAAGCAATACTGCGTTCGGGGGAAGTTCGCTGCAGGCTTCCTTATGCCCCACGAATGCCTCGAACGTAGGCGGGAGGCCTTGCAGCAGCGGATCGCGCTCCCCTTCCGCGGTGAGCGTGATCCGGGTGGAACCCACTGGTTCGCCGAAGCGCCGGTCGATGACGGCCCCCTGGTGCACGCCCAGGGTGCCAACGCCATAGCAGGCGCCAAGGAACGGGAAGTCCTCAGCCACGATCCGGTCCAGCAATGCTGAGAGCTCGGCCTCCACCCGGATCTGCTCGGCGCTCTTCTCCTCCACAGGATCGCTGGACGTGTAAGGGCTGCCGCCGACAATGACTCCGGAGTAGTCGGATAGTTCCAGTGGCGGCAACGGTTCAGATTCAAGCCGGAAGCGGATCAGCTCTTCAGGTTCCAAACCGCAATACCGCAAGTAGGCCTGGTACTCGTCGTCAGCGGCAGCGTCTTCGGCGCGGGTGGCCAGCAAAAGGAACGGTTTCACAGGGCCAGTCTGAGGGAGGACGCCTTCAGATTCCAAGTGGATGGGTGGGTCTGACAGACACTCCCTCCGTGGGAAGAAATTGCGTAGCGTTGAAATTGTTCACGCTAACGTCCCCACACGTGACACATCCCAAAGGAGCCATTCTTGAAGCAGGACCCTGCCGTGGTCGAATCCAAGGAAACCCAACAGGCACAGTCGCAGGAAACAGCCAAGGTGCACGCCCCAAAGAAAATTCCGTGGGGCGGCCTGTTGGTGCTGGCTGCAGCAGGCTTCACGGCTGTGACCACGGAGCTCCTTCCCTCCGGCCTGCTTCCCCAGATCAGCCGGGACCTCGGAGTGGACGAGTCGGCGGTTGGTTCTCTGACCGCCGTGTATGCGGCCATCATCGTCTTCACGGCCCTGCCCCTCTCGAGGTTTCTGGCCGGGCGGGTTCCCCGGAAGACCTTGCTGATCGCTACGGTGCTGGCCTTTGCCCTCAGCAATGTCCTGCTGGCGTTGAGCCCGGGCCTGGGTTGGGCCATCGGCGCACGGCTCCTGGGCGGCATCGCGCACGGCATGCTGTGGTCGAGCATGGCGCCGTATGTGGCAAGGATCGTGCCGGCGCACTCCGTAGGCAAAGCCATGGCCGTTGTATTCAGCGGCAACAGCATCGCGCTGGCCGTAGGAGCGCCCATCGGCACACTGATGGGATCGCTCATGAGCTGGCGGACTTCATTCCTGGTGCTCGCCGGAGCAGGTGCGCTCCTGGCCGTTTTGGCTTTTTGGCTTCTTCCCGGCGCTCACGAGCAAGCCAGCCAAAGGACACCGTCCTTACGCGCAGCAATGAAACTGCCCGGAGTGATCGCTGTGGCCATTGCGTGGCCGCTGCTCCTCCTGGCCCACTTCACGCTGTTCACTTATGTGGCCCCGTTCCTGCTGGCATCCGGGCTTCCGGAGTCGGCCACCAGCCTTTCCCTTTCGGTGGTGGGTGTTGCCAGCCTGGTGGGCATCTGGATTGCCGGGATGACCGCCGACGCCCGCCCGCGCACATCGGTGATTGCCGCCGTCGGACTCTTGACCCTGACGTTTGCCCTGCTGCCGGCGCTTGGCGGCACCTGGGTGGGGGCTTTCGCCCTGATGACTCTCTGGGGAATCGCGTTCGGTGCGGTGGGCATCTACAACCAGGCGGCCATTCTGCGGGCCGGAGGTGAACACAAGGACGCCGCCAACGGCCTCACCGTGGTGACGATCCAGTTGGGCATCGCGGTGGGAGCAGTTTATGGTGCCTTCGCCCTCACCACTCTGGGGGCGCAGTTGGTGCCCTTGGCCGCTGCCCTGCCCACGGCGGTCTCGCTGGTAATCATCATCGCCAGCAGGCGCGGAGGCTACCCGGCTGGTCCTCGGGAGAAGCGCCGTTAACATTGCCGAAACATGCCAGTGACGTGATCTTCACGAACGGGAGATTTCTGTAACTTCCCTGCAACTTAGCTCTTCTGAGTCGGAAACATAGCTCACCGAATATTGATCGGGGGGCTAGTGAGGGCCGGATTAATTCGGGCCCGTTTCGGACAGGCTTGATAAGAAGGGAACGCAGGTGGAGATCTCTGCGCAGAACGTCTGGATGATGTTGTCGGCGGCAATGGTGCTCTTCATGACCCCTGGCCTCGGCCTGTTCTACGGCGGCATGACCCGCGCCAAGGCAGCACTGAACATGATCATGATGAGCTTCATCTCCGCAGGAATCGTGGGCGTGGTGTGGGTCCTGTGGGGCTATTCGATGACGACGGGCGATGGTTTCCTGGGACTGTTCGGTAACCCCTTCGCGCACTTCGGCCTGCAGGACCTCATGGGCTCGCCAGATCTGATCAAGGCCACCTTCGCAGCCACGTTCGCCATCATCACCGTGGCCCTCATCAGCGGCGCAATCGCCGACCGCGCCAAGTTCGGCGCCTGGGCGTTGTTCGTCCCCATCTGGGTAACCGTGGTCTACTGCCCCTTGGCTTACATGGTGTGGGGCGGCGGCCTCATGAGCGCCGGCGGTGCCGTGACTGAAGTGTTCGGCCAGGTGATCGACTTTGCAGGTGGCGCAGTGGTGGAGGTCAGCTCGGGTACTGCCGCTTTCGTCCTCGCATTGATCGTGGGAAAGCGTCATGGATTCGCCAAGGACCCCAACCACCGCCCGCACAATGTCCCGTTCATCATGATCGGCGCAGCAATCCTGTGGTTTGGCTGGTTCGGCTTCAACGGAGGCGCGGCCACCACTGCCGCACAGGCCGGCCTGATCTGGGTCAACACCTTGGTAACCCCCGCTGCGGCCATGCTCAGCTGGCTGGTGGTTGAAAAGATCCGCCACGGGCACCCCACTTCCCTGGGTGCGGCATCCGGTGTCGTGGCAGGCCTCGTGGCCATCACGCCGTCCTGCGCCAACATCACCCCCCTTGCCGCTCTTGGCTTGGGACTTGTGGCCGGTGCTGCCTGTGCTGTGTTCGTCGACCTGAAGTACAAGTTCGGATTCGATGACTCGCTGGACGTGGTGGGTGTGCACTTCGGGGCGGGCGTCATCGGTACCCTTTCCCTGGGCTTCATCGCCTTCCCTGTTGACGGGGTTGGCGGCGGCCTCCTCTACGGCGGCGGTCCGCAGCAGCTCATCGCGCAAATCGTGGCTGTCCTGATCACCATTGCCCTCTCCGGCCTTGGCACCCTGGTCATCGGCCGAATCATCAACAAGACCATCGGCTTCCGCGTTCCGTACGAGCACGAAATCACCGGCGTAGACCTCACCCAGCACGCTGAGTCCGCCTACGAATTCGGCCTCACCGCGCACGGCCACTTCCGCCAGCAGCAGGCACACCTGTCGGCGTTGATCACCCGAAAGCCCGCCGCGGCCACTCCGGAGGCAAAGGAAGACAGCTTCGCCTAAGGGCGCCACAACCGAACAGCAGCCGACGGCGGGACCCGGGTTCCGCCGTCGGCTGCTTTTTTGCGCCTCCCACCCAACTAAGTAGCAGATAACGCCGTTTTGAGCGCTCAGAACGGCATCATCTGCGACCCAGTTGGGTCAGCCGGAGCCGTTCCAGAGCCGCTGCCACCAGGTTCGGTTACCCGGCGCCTGCGGTTCCGGATCAGGAGGAGCGGTTGCGGCGCGCCGTTCCCGCCACCGTTCGATCTCGGCGTCCACGTCCCTGAGCTTGGTGATTACCGGAGGGCCACCCTGCAACTGCCTCCGGGCCTCGATGACCCTCTTGTTGAAGTCGTCCAGAATGTCCCTGACCTGCTTTTCGGTGTACTGCTGGTCCAGCTTTGCGTCCAGTTCGGCGTCTTCAATCCGCAGCAGAATGGCCGGAGGGCCTATCCCGCTCAGCTGCTCGCGCTGGATCAGCCCTTTGACCCACCAGTCGGGATCGTAGTGCTCGCCGAGCCCGGGTATCGGTTTGCCCGCGTACTTCAGGTTGTCGAATTTTCCTTGGCTCATGGCGTCGCGGATCAGGTACTCAACACGGGCGGCGTCGTCAACCTTCCGGCGCTTCTCGCGTTCTTCAGCCTCCGCAGCCTCGAGTTCGGCATCTTCCTGCGCATTGCCGCCCCACCCGCGTACGGCGCGGAGTTCCGCCCCACGCTCGAGCTTCCGCCTGAAAGCGTTGTTCCCGGCACTCATTTGTGTCCGCCACCTCCTCGAACGGCAGCTCTCGCCTGCCGGAATTCGTGGTCCTACGTCCAGTATTCCGCACCTTTCAATGCTTAGTCCCGTACCCCGCGCCACGTCATCGAAACTCCCTGAGTGGCGGTGCTAGCGGACGGCCATGCTGGGATCGAGTTGTTCGATGCCCTCGGGAGTCACCAGGACCACGCGGGCCGTGCAGATGTCGTAGAACAGACCCGTCGCCTGCACTTTGCCGGATGCCAAGGCTGGCCCAGTGACGTGGTGCTCGGACAACTTCCCCAACTGGATTGCCACGTTCACCATGCTGAGTTGATCCAGGCGGCTGAAACCCTCAGCTTCGGCGGCGCGGGCTACGGGATGTCCTGCGAGCAGCGCCTGGTAGCTGGGCCTTGCGTGCTCGAGCCAGCTGTCGAAGCCGCGGCCGAGCTCGGGAGCTGACCCCTCCGCGTCGGCGATCACTGCCTTCATGGCTCCGCAATTGGAGTGACCGCAAACCACGATGGAATCCACTGACAAGGCCTTCACGGCAAAAGCCAGAGTTGAGTCAATCGAGGCGTCGTGGTCATCGCTGCAGACCACGTTGCCGATGTTCCTGAGGGTCAGGAGGTCACCGGGACCACTGCTGGTGATCAGGTTCGGGTTCACCCGCGAATCGACGCAAGCAACAAACAACGTGTCCGGATTTTGTCCCTCGGTGAGGTCCTGGACCAGCGGCCGGACCTTGTCCGCGTGGCGGCGATGGTACTTGTCGATGCCCAGGAGGATCGACCGCAGCGGCGGGTGCGGGTCGCCGTCGTCGTGGTTTGCCGCCTCGGCGGGCTGCCACGTCGTGCGCGGCGGCAGCGGAAACTCGCGCGGTTCCTGGCGCTGAGGCGTGTTGTCCTCGGCGTCACTGAAAGCGGTGGTGCCGTGTTCTTCCACCACCACGGTTGCGCCGCTGTTCCGCTGCTGCTTCTCCCACGCCACCAGGGCTTCGCGGAAGGCGTGGTCGAGGTAGTCGGCGTTGAGCTCCACTACGGCGTCCTGGCCTTCGGGCACGGAATGGAGGACGCGGTTGAGCCGGGGCAGCGCGAAGAAGCTGCACGAGCCGGCGATGGTCACGCGCCAGGCCAGCCCGCTTCCGGCGGGGCCGTGCGCCTGGATCTGGGCGCGGAGCACCCGCCACAGCACGCAGAGAGCGGCCAAGGCCAGCCCGATGATGACGCCCTCCAGGAGGTTGAGGGCCACGACGCACAGGAGCGTGACGGCGTAGACCAGGAGGTCTCCGGTGCGAAGACTGGTGCGGATATCGGCCACTTTGATGAGCTTGGCGCCGATCACCAACAGCAAACCGGCCAGCACGGACAGCGGGATCAACTGGATGAGGCCGGCGAACAGTGCGGAGAACACCAGGACCCACACGCCGTGCAGGATGGCGGACGTCCTGCTTTTCGCGCCGGCTTCAACATTGGTGGCGCTGCGGACGATGACCCCGGTGACCGGCAGGCCACCGAGCATGCCGGACACCATGTTCGCGGAGCCCTGGCCCACGAGTTCGCGGTTGAGGTTGGTGCGGATACCGCCATGCATCTTGTCCACGGCAACGGCGGACAGCAGCGACTCGATGCTGGCGATAAGGGCCACGGTGATGACGGCCATGACTGCGGCGCGCCAGTTGCCGTCGGGCAGGCTGGGCAGCGCGACGGCGTCGAAGATGGAACCACTGAAGCTGATCCGCTCCACGCCCGGCGCCACCGCAACGGACAGCGCAGTCACGGCAACGACGGCGGCCAGGGGCCCCGGCACTTTGCGCACCGCTGCGGGGAGGAACTTCCAGGTCAGAAGGATCGCGACGACGGCCAACCCCAGCAGTGCCGAATGCAGCTCAACGTTGGTGACGGCGGCAGGAAGCGCAGCGAGGTTCTCGACCGCGGAGCCCGCAGCCTGCCCCCCGAGCAGCACATGGAGTTGCTGCAGAATAATGGTGATTCCAATGCCCGCGAGCATCGCCTTGACCACCACCGGCGACACCGCCAGCGCGGCCCGGCCAATGCGGCTGACACCCATGAGCAGCTGCACGACGCCGGCGCCGACCGTAATCGCGCAGGTCACCTGCCAGCCGAACTCGGCTACCAAACCGGCGACGACGACGGTCAGCCCGGCGGCCGGGCCGCTCACCTGCAAGGGGGAACCACCCAGGCTACCGGCCACGATGCCGCCCACGGCGGCGGCGATGAGGCCCGCCAGGATGGGCGCTCCGGAAGCGGCGGCGATGCCCAGGGACAGCGGGAGGGCTACGAGGAACACCACCAGTGACGCGGGCAGATCGGCACCGAGGTTGCTGAGGAAGCTGGGCTTCTTGGTTCCATGGCCCGGCGGGCTGTGGGAGTCGGTGGGGATGGTGGCGGATTCATTGGACTGTGGCATCGGGTTCTCCTGGCTCGGATGTGCTTACCTCTCCAAGCTACGGAACTTGTCACGGGCGGTGACAACAAGATGTGACACGTATGACAAAAGTTGTGAACAGGCGGCTTCATGTAGCGACTCGGGGGAACTTTTGCCGGGGGTGGGCTCGTTGGGGGCCGTTGGCCTTTGAGTACTCGAGGGACACAATGCGTCCTGGATCTCGCGAGTGTCGACGACGGCGGGAACCCCCCGCCGTCGTTGTCTTTTCCGCCCGCAGCTAAACTAAGGCTCCTTAGAATAGGCTTGCTCCATGAGCGCACCCGACCCCCAGCCCGTACGCATCAGCTCGGTCCCTGTACAGCTCCAGGCCTTGGAGCCAGCCATGGAAAAGATCCAGGCCGCCGTGGGCGATGTCCCGGCCCTCCTCGCCATTGCCGAGGAAATCGGTCAAACGGCCCCCATGCCGGGCGAGGGCAACACGGCCAAGCTCTGGGAACTGCTCGCCTCAGTGACCGCCGTGGATGTTGCCGCAGGGCGAGTACTTGAACCCCATCTGGACGCGCTTGCGATCCTGTCCCAGTCCGGCACTCAAATCGAAGGTACGGGAGCATGGGGAGTCTTCGCTGCCGAGGGCCTGGGCATGAAGCTTGAAGCCAAGCGCACCGCAAACGGCAGCTATGTCCTCAACGGTTCGAAACCGTGGTGTTCCCTGGCGCAGCAGCTGGACGGCGCCGTGATCACCGCTCACCTTTCGGACACCGGCGGGCGGGCCGCCTTCGCCGTAAACCTGAAAGACCCCTGCGTGACAGCAGAGACGCCGGCTTGGACCAGCCGCGGTCTGGAGGAAATCCCCAGTGGCACGGTCCACTTCGACAATGTCCCTGCCACCCCCGTGGGCGGCGAGGGCTGGTACTTCAAGCGGCCCGGCTTCGCGTGGGGCGGCATGGGCG
The DNA here is from genome assembly GCF_040685055.1 of Paenarthrobacter sp. NPDC089307. NCBI lineage: Bacteria > Bacillati > Actinomycetota > Actinomycetes > Micrococcales > Micrococcaceae > Paenarthrobacter > Paenarthrobacter sp. NPDC089307. The sequence continues at coordinate 305,577 of NZ_JBFBHE010000007.1, read as the reverse complement.
TGGCCGCGTGCTGGCTGGGCGGAGCCATCGCCTTGGCCCGGGACTACGCAACCGCACTGAGCAAGGCCGCCGAAACCAGCCGCGAACCCGACCAAATCGCCTTGGCCTCTATGGGAGAAATCGACCGCATTATCAGCACAGCCACCGGCTACCTCGCCCAATCTGCGGAACGGATCGACGGCGGCGAACTGGAAGCCTCCGACGACGCAGGAGCCGACGACTCTACCGCGTGGAGCGACGCCCTGCGCGTCCGCGGAACGGTAGCCGCCGCCGTCGAACGCGTCCAAACCCTGGTGACGCAGAACCTGGGTCCCGGCCCGCTCGCGTTCAACGAGACCTACGGAAAGCGCATGGCGGACCTGTCCCTGTATATCCGGCAGCATCACGCCATGCGGGACGACGCGCAGCTGGGCGCCCTGACATTGAAGGGGGACCGCAGTTGGTGACCTTTACGCACGCGGATGCCGGCACGGCCGAGGCCGACTGGGCGCGCATCGGCGTCGCCGCCCTGCCCGAATTGCCGCTGAGCACCGACGAACTGGCAGCCATGACGTTCGTGGTGCTGGCAGCCCATCCGGATGATGAAACCCTCGGTGCCGGCGGTTTCCTCGCCAAACTTCACGATGCCGGCGCGGACGTCAAGGTCCTGCTCTGCACGGCCGGGGAGGCGTCCCACCCGGAATCACCAACGACGACGCCGGATCAGCTTGCCGCTGTCAGGCTCGCAGAGTTTGACGCGGCTGTGTCCGGGCTGGCTCCCAGCGCGACATGGCGGTTCCTGGAGCTGCCCGATGGCAAGCTCGCAGCGAACGTGGAGAGGATCGCGGAGGCCGTTCGCGAGGTCATTGCCGGCTCAGAAAGACCGGCCGGGAACGTGGCAATCGTGGCTCCCTACCGCGCGGACGGACACACGGACCACGATGCCCTCGGCTCCACGGCCGCGGAGGTCGCGGCCGCGGGTGGCTACACCTTGTTGGAATACCCCATCTGGTACTGGTTGTGGGCCCGGCCGGACGATGAAACCTGGCGGAACTGGGTGCGGGTTCCACTCACTGCGGCGGAGCAGGAAGCGAAAGCGAAAGCCATGATCGCCCACGCCTCGCAAACGGAACCCCTGTCCCAGGAGCCCGGGGATGAGACCCTGCTTTCGAGCACCTTCCTGAAGCACTTCGAAAGGCCATGGGAAACCTTCGCCTGGCACCCCTCGACGACGGGCAACAACAGCGCCAAGGATGCGGAGCGGATTTTCGACGAGATCCATTCCAAGGAAGATGACCCCTGGAGCTACACCACCAGTTGGTATGAACGCCGCAAAAGGGCCCTGACTTTGGCGGCCCTCCCCCGGGAATCCTACGAGTCGGGGCTGGAGCTGGGGTGTTCCATTGGCACGCTGAGCGAGGAACTCGCCAAGCGCTGCCGGGCATTCCTCGGTGTGGATGCCAGCAGCACCGCCCTCCGGGAGGCCGCAAAGCGCCTCTCGGGCTACGCTTCCGCCACAGTCCGTCACCTCACCATCCCGCATGAGTGGCCCGAGGGTACCTTCGACCTCGTGGTGCTGTCCGAGACGGGCTACTACCTTTCGCCGGACGAACTCAACGAACTCCTGGCAAGAATCCAAGCGTCCACCCGGCCCGGCGGAACATTGCTCCTCTGCCACTGGCGGCACCCGATCTCGGGCTGGCAGCTTGATGCAGAAGCGGTGCATGCGCTGGCCCGCACCCAATTGCAGTGGCCCACACATGGGCTATACCGGGAGAAGGACTTCATTTTGGAGGTCCTTGTCGCTCCAGGCGGGGCCACATGACGGACCCGGCAGCGCGCATCCGCCATGTGGCAGTAGTGATGCCCGCCCATAATGAAGACCACCACATCGGCAACGCACTGGCAGCACTCCGCACGGCCGCTGACGTGCTGCACAGGAAATATCCGGAGGTCCAGGCCAGCATCGCCGTGGTGCTGGATAGCTGCACCGACCGCTCTGCGGAGATCACCGCCGCCTACGTGAACGCCGATTCCAGGTTCAGCTCCTTGACCGTGTCGTTGCGGAACGCCGGTGCCAGCCGCGGTTTTGGCATCCGGTCCGCATTTGCTTCCCGGCACCCCCTCGACGCCGCCCGCATCTGGTTTGCCAACACCGACGCCGATTCCACGGTTCCGGAGAACTGGCTGACGCGCCAGGTTGAACTCGCCGACCTCGGAGCGGACGCCATCCTGGGCTCCGTTGAGCCCGACCCCAACGATGTGGATCCGGCGGTGCTGGCGCGGTGGCTGGAACTCCACCCGTTCCGCGAGGACCACCCCCACATTTATGGTGCCAACTTCGGCGTCCGTGGCTCTGCTTACCTCACTGTCGGCGGATTTCCCAGGCTGCGGGCGCATGAGGACCGGGCCTTGGTGGAGAGACTCCGAAACCAAGGCTTCCGTGTGGTTGCTACGGACTCTCTTCGCGTCCTGACCTCCGGGCGGACCCGCGCCCGCGCACCGGAAGGATTCGCAGCCTACCTGCGCGCCCTCGCTGCGGAGGCCTCTGCGATTGGCTAAGCGGCCAAGGCTCCCTCGACGGCGGAAATGGCGGCGCTTGTGATCCTCTCCCGCTCGCCTGATCCGTCAATGGTGAGCACGATCCCCCGCTGGGTGTAGGCCGTCAGTACCGCCTGGGTCTCATCCCGGTACAACTCCAACCGGCGCTGGATCACGTCCTCAGTATCGTCGCTACGGCCTTGCTCGCGGGCGCGCAGCAGCATGCGGGCAACCAACTCGTCGTCCGGCACATCCAGCGCGAGGACGGCTTCCAGGGGTTGGCCCCTGGCCGCGAGCAACTCATCCAGTGCTCCTACTTGAATCACGGTCCGCGGATAGCCGTCCAGGAGGAAACCGTTGGCGGCGTCGGGCACTTGCAGCCGCTGTTTGAGCATGTCCGTGGTGACGTGATCCGGCACGAACTCGCCGCGATCCATGTAGCCACCGGCTTCCATGCCCAGCTCGGTTTTGTCGCGGACGTGGGCCCGGAAAAGGTCTCCCGTGGAGATGGTGGGGATGCCAAAATGCTTGGCGATGTGAACGGCCTGCGTGCCCTTGCCGCAACCAGGAGGGCCCATGATGATTATTCGTGCCATGACACAGGTCCGTTTCGAGAGGCGGCCGGTCCTTCAACCATACGCCGGGATGCAACCCGGGGTCACTTATGGCCCATCTGAGTGGCAAACATGGGCCATAAGTGACCCCGGGTTGCTCTTGGCAGGGTGGATACCCCTTGCGGCTTGCGCGGCCCGGGGGTAAGTTATTGAAACGTCTCAAGAAAGCGCTTTCCAACCTTAGGTGGACTCAGCATGACTCAAGCCAGGATCTCGTGGATCGATGACGAACCGCCTGCCAGGCTCAATATCGGCACCACGTGGGGGATGCCGTTCCAGCGAGGCACGGTGCAGGACGCCGCCGAACTGACCGTCCTCGATCCCAGGGGAAATTCCGTCAACGCCCAAGCCTGGCCGTTGGCCACCTGGCCCGATGGTTCCCTCAAATGGGCGGGCATCGCCCTGGGCGCTACGGACCACCCAGCTCCGCACTACGACGTCACCACCACACCGGAAGCAGACGACGCCGGCCCGGCAGCCGCCGTCGAAACCTCACCCGCGGTGACGGTCAACGAGACCGAACAGACAGTAACCGTCAGCACCGGAAGCCTGGACATGGTCCTGCACCGCAGCGGCTCGAGCCTTTTCGGCGAGCTGCGGCGCGACGGCGAAGTGGTGGCGCGGGACGCACGGCTGGTGAGCCTGTTGCAAAAGGGCATGGCCGAGGGTGCAGGAACCTCGGAGCGTGAAGGTTTCACCGGGCACACCACCCGCGTGACCGTGGAGCAGCGTGGGCCGGTCCGCGCCGTCGTCCGGGTCGAAGGACAGCACCGCGCAGATACAGGCGAGCGCGGATGGCTCCCGTTCACTGTTCGTTTCTACTTCTACGCCGGCGCCCGGAATGTCCGGATGGTGCACTCGTTCATCTGGGACGGCAACGCCGAAGAGGATTTCCTTGCCGGGCTGGGCGTGCGGTTCACCGTCCCGCTGGCCAGTGAACTGCACGACAGGCACATCCGAATCGCCGGTGCGGACGGCGGTTTCCTGGTGGAAGCAGTCCGTGGGCTGACCGGCCTACGGCGCGACCCGGGCGAAGCCGTCAGGCGGGCCCAGATCTCCGGGCAGCCCACGCCCCCGCTCAGCGAGTGGAGTCCGCTGGTCTCAGAACGCCTCCACCTGATCCCGGCGTGGAACGACTACACGCTGACCCAACTGACGGCCGACGGTTTTGACCTCCGCAAACGAACAGCTGCCGGCCACGGGTGGGTGGGCATATCGGGTGGCACGAGGTCAGCCGGTTTCTGCTCGCTCAGCGACCTGAGGGGCGGTTTTGGTATTGGGGTAAAGGACTTCTGGCAGTCCCACCCCGGCCAGCTGGACATCCGGGGTGCCGCCTCGACGGAAGCAACGGTCACGGCCTGGCTCTACTCCCCCGAAGCCCAAGCAATGGATCTCCGCTTCTACCATGATGGATTGGGCCAGGACACCTTCGAAGAGCAGCTTGAAGGCCTGGAGATCACATATGAGGACTACGAACCCGGCTTCGGCAATCCCACGGGAATCGCCCGCACGCATGAGCTGACACTGTTTGCCTATGACTCCACGCCGTCCACGGAAAGCCTCGCCGATGACGCACATGCCGCGTCCGCTCCCCCGGTGCTGCAGCCGTCGCCGTCGTACCTCCACTCGGCCGGAGTCTTCGGCGACTGGGACCCGGTGGACCGCAGCACCCCGGCCCGCGCGGAGCTCGAGGACAAGCTGGATTTCCTCTTCGACTTCTACCAAGGCCAAACAGAGCAGCGACGGTGGTACGGGTTCTGGAACTACGGCGACGTGATGCACACCTACGACACGGACCGGCACGTGTGGCGTTACGACGTGGGCGGCTATGCCTGGGACAACTCCGAACTGTCCCCCGATCTCTGGCTCTGGTACATGTACCTGCGCACCGGCCGGGCCGACGTCTTCCGCTTCGCCGAGGCCATGACCCGCCACACCGGCGAAGTCGACGTTTACCATGTGGGCCCATGGCGTGGCCTGGGCTCACGGCACAATGTGCAGCACTGGGGCTGCAGCGCCAAGCAGCTTCGCATCAGCACCCCCGCCTACAGGCGGTTCTACTACTACCTGACCGCGGACGAACGAACCGGCGACCTCCTGACCGATCTCGTGGACAGCGACCAGAACTTCCTTGGGTTGGACCCGGTGCGGAAGGTCAGGCCCGACGCCGATACCTACCGCCCGGATCGCGGCGCCTTGGGAGTCGGGCTAGGTACGGATTGGGGCTCGTTGGCAGCCACCTGGCTCACCGACTGGGAGCGCACAGGCAACGCCCGCTCGCGCGACCGCCTGCTGGGCACCATGGCAGATATCGGCGCCCTCAAGTACGGCTTCCTTACCGGCGAGGCCCTCTACGACCTGGACCAGGGAAGGTTCGACGCCGGCCGCGAAGCCATCAGCGTCTCGCACCTGAGCGCCGTGTTCGGCTTGGTGGAAATCTGCAGCGAACTGATCAGTTTGGTACCGGACGCCGCCTTCGAGAAAGCGTGGATGCAGTATTGCCGGCTGTTCCTTGCCTCCCCGGATGAGCAGGCCGCGGAAGTTGGCCAACCCTTGGCAGGCATCTACCTCACGCAGGCCCACAGCCGCCTCACCGCCTATGCTGCGGCGAAACTTGGGTCTCCGGAGCTGGCGACCTTGGCGTGGGAAAGTTTCGCCGAAGGTGGGGAAAACCTGAATCACACCGAGGCTTTCACCCTGAAGAAGATCCTGCCGCCTTACGTGCTCCAGCCCGTCGACGAGGCCCCAACAGTCTCCACCAACGACACCGCCCAATTCGGCCTCGCCGTCATCCAAAACCTGGCCCTCATCGGCGGCGAGTTGCCCGCCGGGGAGGTCCCGGCGTCGTAATTCCTGTTGGCTCCTGACCCTCTTTGCCGCCGCGGCCAGCGGAATGCAACCCAACGGGGTTGCTTTTGGATGCACTGGCGCCCAAAGAGGGTCAGGATGCCACGGCCTTAGGAAGTGGAGCGCGGATGCATGATCCGCATCTGGTCCCATGTCCGCTCTGACGCTGCGATGTTCTGGTTGGACCGCTCACGGTCCAGGGAAGCGAGTTCGACGGCGATCGCCTGGACTGCGGACACCGCACCTGTGAGTGATGGGAAGAAGCCGGCACCTTCCGTGGGCACCACGATCCGGTGCTCGGCATGCACTGCTACTGGCGATCCTGCGCTGTCCGTGATGGAGGCTATGGGCGTGCCCAGGTTGTGCGCGATCTCGACCGCCCGCATGGTGCTGTCATAGACGCGCCAGAGACTGATTGCGATGACCAGGTCCTCTGCACCAAGCCGTGCAATGGCGTTGGTGAGGGCGGCGACGTCGGCATCGAGGAGCCGGACGTTGTAGCCGGCGATGATCGCGTTGTGCTCCAGTGCTTTGCCCGGGATGGCATAGCTGCCCGCTGCGACTATGAAGGTTTGCCGCGCCCCCGCAATCGCCTTCGCAATGTCGTGAAGGGTGTTCGCATCCAGGGTCCGCTCAAAATGGGCCAGGTTGGCCCGATCCGTGGAGACTGCGGCCTGCGCGGGGCTGTTGATATGTCCGTTGTGTTCCGCAGCCACTTCGACAGCGCTCAGTGAAGCCAGGAACCGCGACCTGAGCTCGAATTGGAAGTCGGCCCATCCTTTGAATCCCAGTGTTTGCGCCGTTCTGGTCACCGTGGAGGCGTTCGAAGCGGCCGCTCCGGCGATGTCGCTGACAGAGCCGTAGGAAGCCAGCCTGGGCTGGGATCGAAGGATGCCTACCACCTGGAGTTGGCGCGCCGCGAGCTTCCGGCCTTGGACACGGCTGTCCAGCCACTCGGTCAATGTTGACGCGTCGAAATCTTCTTCCACCTATTGACCTACCTCACATTTGGCCGTAACTTCGAAACATCACTTCTGCACAGATCCGTGCATATTCTCATAAATGTACAACTTGGCCCATCCCTTGGCAGGAATCACCATGTCTCTCACAGCACGCTTGGATCGCCTGGCCCTCAGTCGACCACACTACAAGCTTCTCCTCATCGGCGGCCTCGGCTACTCATTCGACGGCATGGACGGGGCGGTTGTCGCGTTCCTGCTCCCGCGAATCCAGGAATTGTGGGGTCTCAGCACCGCCAGCCTTGGCCTGGTGGGATCAGCGGCCCCGCTCGGATTCTTCTTCGGCGCCATCCTGTCCGGGTGGATGGGTGACCGCTTTGGCCGCAAGAAGGTCATGCTTTGGGCATTGGCCTTCTACTGCCTCATGTCCATCGTCGCGGCCATGGCACCGAACTTTGAGATCTTCCTGATTGCACGGGTCTTTGCAGGACTGGGCGCCGGCGCGGAGAGCGTCATCATTGCGCCGTTCCTGTCGGAGTTCATCCCACCCAAGCGCAGGGGCTGGTTCATCGGCACCCTGGCCGGCTTCTTCTCCTTCGGATTCGTAGGTGCTGCGCTGATCGGCCGGTTCATCGTTCCCTTGGGCGAAGACGGTTGGCGCTGGGCCCAGGTGGTTACTGCCGTACCTATCCTGCTCCTGCTCTGGTGGCGGCGCAGCCTCCCGGAATCTCCGCGTTTCCTGATGAGCCGAGGACGCATCGCAGAAGCAACGGACGTTGTTGAACGGTTCGAACAGAGCGTCAGGGATGCCACCGGCAAGGAACTTCCTCCCGTCCCGAGCGACCCGACGGCCCAGCAGGAGATCACCAAGCACGAGCAGAAGATCAGCATCTGGAACGCACTGAAGTTCATGTGGTCCAGGGCCATGCGGCGCCGGACGGCCGTCATCTGGTTGATCTGGTTCGTGATCACGTTCTCTTACTACGGCTTCTTCTCCTGGATTCCCACCCTCCTTGTGGGCCGGGGCATCACCATCACCAAGAGCTTCGAATATTCAATCATCATCTATCTCGCGCAAATCCCCGGCTACTTCTCAGCCGCGTGGCTGTGCGACAGGATCGACCGCAAGAACACCATCGCCCTGTACCTGGCCGGTTCCGCACTCAGTGCATTCTGGCTGAGCCAATCCAGCGATTCCGGCATGATCCTGATCGCCGCTGCAACGTTGTCCTTCTTCCTCAACGGAACCTACGCCGGCGTGTATGCCTACACCCCCGAGCTCTTCCCCACCTGGATGCGAGCCACAGGCGTCGGCCTGGCAAGTGCAGTGGGCCGAATCGGCAGCATCCTCGCACCGTCCATCATCGGCGTGTTCGCAGCCTCCCTCGGCTTCGGCGGCGTCTTCACCATGACAACAGTGGTGCTGACCATCGGAGTCCTGGGCGTCGTGGTCTTCGGAGCATCCACTGCAGGCAAATCGCTGGAGGACATCAACGCCCGAGCCGAGCACGACGCAGCATCAGCAAGGACCGCAAGCAAATGAACACAAACTTCATGAAAACCGACATCACTTTCCAGCAGGTATTCGACGATCTGCAGCGGGACCCAGGTGTCATCCTCTTCACCGCGCTCCAATGGATCCCGCAGCGCTCAGGCCTGCGGCGGCTGTTTACGAGCCACCCAGCGGAGTACCCGGTAGGCGGAGAAAAGACCGTGGAGATCTCCCCCGGCTGGCTGGGAACGGTGATCGAAGACAAGAAACCGTTCCTGGCCCCGGACCTGGCCGCGCTCCGGGAAGTCTTCTCGGATTCCGAACTAATCCAGCAACTCGGTTGTGGCGGCGTCATCAACGTGCCGGTCCTCGATCCCCAATCCAACGTCGTAGGCGTCCTGGCACTCCTGGATGCTGAAGGCAAGTACACGCAGCAAAGCGTGGACACCGCCGTCGGGACCATCAACCGGAACCTGGCCGCACTGGTCCAAGCCTTCGAAGCCCATCCCACCGAAGTACCCGAAGTCCCCGAAGTCCCCGGGAAGGACACTGTTTAACGTGAGCACCACTCTTGAAACCCCGCCCCTCGTTATCCGCAACGCAAACGTCCTGGACGTGGGCGCAGGCACCTACTCAACTGCCGACGTCGTCAGTATTAAAGGGAAGATCAGCAGCGTCGGGCCGAATGCCGAGGCACCCAACGGTGCCCGGGTCATCGACGGCACGGGCAAGTTCGTCATTCCCGGGCTGATCGATGCGCACGTCCACGTGGTGGCATCGAGCGCCGACTTCCGCTCCCTGACGTATACGCCGGCGTCGTATGTCTACGCGCAGACTGCCCGGATCATGGGAGAGATGCTGCACCGGGGCTTCACTACGGTCCGCGACCTGTCCGGCGCAGATTTCGGACTGGCAATGGCGCAGGAGGAGGGCCTGCTTGAGGGTCCAAAGATCCACTTCTGCGGCCATGCCCTCAGCCAGACCGGCGGCCACGGCGACATGCGCCTGCCCGGTGAAGACCATGACCCCAACGGCCGCGGTTGCTGCGGAATCGGCCGTGTGGCCGATGGCGTGGACGCGGTCCGGGCAGCTGCCCGGGATGAGATCCGCAAAGGCGCCCACCACATCAAGATCATGGCGTCCGGCGGCGTGTCCTCCCCCACGGACCGTATCGACTCCACTCAGTACTCCATGGAAGAGATGCGTGCCGCGGTGGAGGAAGCGGAGGCTGCCAACCGATACGTGGCGGCCCACGCCTACACCGCCCGCGCCATCAACCGCGCACTGGAAGCCGGCGTACGCTCGATCGAACACGGCAACCTCCTGGACGACGAAAGCCTGCGCCTCTTCCTGGAGAAGGACGCCTTCCTGGTTCCCACGCTGGTGACCTATTGGGCTCTAAAGGAAGAGGGCAAGGAATTCGGGCTGACAGAGGAGATGTGGGCCAAAGTGGACGCCGTGCTCACCAGCGGACTCGAAGCCATTTCGCGAGCCCACCAGGCCGGCGTGAAAATGGCCTTCGGCTCCGATCTCCTGGGCGGCATGCACCGCCACCAGAACGAACAGTTCAGGCTGCTGGGCAAAGTCCAGCCCGCCATCGACGCCATCCGTTCAGCCACCACGACGGCGGCGATGCTGCTTGAGCGCGAAGGTGAACTTGGCGTGATCGCGCCTGGCGCCGACGCCGACATGCTGGTGCTGGGCGCAGACCCCGTGGAAGACATCTCCGTGCTGGCGGACATCTCCGAGCACCTGGAGTTCCTCGTCCAAAACGGTCGCGTGATCTCCTGATTCCGATGCCCCCAGGGCTGTGATTCCCCCTCAAAAAGCTCGATAATGTAAGCATGCTTATCAATATCGAATCGAGCAGGAGGAGGACATGGTGACCACGAAAGTGAACAAGACAATCATGGTCAACGTTCCGGTCAGTACGGCCTACAGGCAATGGACACAGTTCGAGGAATTCCCGCACTTCATGGGCGGCGTGCAACGTGTGACCCGGCTTGGCGATGACCGCCTTGAATGGGTGGCCGAGATCGCGGGCGTCCACCGGACCTGGGAAGCCAAGATAGTCCAGCAGGACGTCAACCGGGCGGTGGCGTGGGCCGCCGTCGAGGGTGTCAAGAACGCAGGTTGGGTGGAGTTCAAGGAAGCCGGGCCCAGCCAGACGTCCCTGCACCTGACCTTGGAATACGAACCCCACGGCGTCCTGGAATTCCTGGGGGACAAATTGCACATTGTTGAGAGGCAGGCTGAGTCGGACTTGAAGAAGTTCAAGGAGTACATCGAGAAGCAGGCACCAGAGACCGGCACTGCCGGGCATTCAACAGACGCCTCGGAGACCACTCCGATCGTCGACCCCATCAACCACCCGTTCGACCAGACCAACGGCCTGGCGGACGTCGACGGCGACTCGGACGGCACCGCCGAAAGCGATACGCGCAGCAAGGCCGAACGCAAGGACGGGGACGGTCCCGGAGCCATCCCACCGTTGGGTGGAACGCTCGGCCAACACTGACAACCCAACGCGGGGTCACATTTCGCCCATAAAGGGCGTCCCAAAGGGCCAAATGTGACCCCGCGTTGCCCTACTTACGGCCGGTATAGACGACAGCGGGCGCAGCCGGGGCCTGCATGCCCTCACCGATGAAGAAGCTCGGGTGAGGCGGCTGGTTGTAGGCCACGTTTTCCCGTGCGACGGCCGTGCGGTACACGGTGTCGTGCATCAAGGTCCGCAGTCGAACCTCGGTGGGAGACGTGGTGGTGTAGATCCGCAGCTCGGTGCTGTCCGTGGACGGCCACGCGATTTCTTCGCGCCAGTCACCCAGGATGTCCGCCTGGATGGAGGGATTGCCTTTGGTGGTGTTGTTGCTGCGTGCGCCATCCGCGGTCAGGAGGCGGTCACTGGTTTCGGTTACCCAATTCCACTTGCTGATGGTTGGCACTCCACGGGAGACCGTCGCGTCGTAATCGTGGTCGACGATCTCGCGGAGCAGGTCCCCGTCCCACCATGCCAGGAAGTTCGCGGCCGGGATGTTCTCAGCAATCAGCTCACCCTTGGCCGACATCAGCTGACCGACGGGCGAGTCCCAGGCAGCGGAACCGCCCACGGCCCAGCCTTCGGCACCTTCATAGCGCGGATCAATGTCACCGGCGGCACCACGGCCCGTGTCCTTGATGGCCGGGATGCTCCACAGCACTTCTCCCGTGGCGGCGTCGCGGAAGGTCGCGCCACGATTGCCGCTTTGGCTCATGGACTCGTGGACGGCGAACGTCTCCAGCCCGGGACGGGACGGGTCAAGGTCCCCCGTGTGGATGGCGTCGCCGTGGCCCAGCTTGGTGTTGTAGAGCGGCTGTCCGTTGTCATCGATGGCCATGGAGCCGAAGACGAACTCGTCCTTGCCGTCCTGGTCCACGTCGGCCACGGAGAGGTTGTGGTTGCCCTGGCCCTTGTACTCGTCGCCGGCCTGGTTGGAATCGAAGGTCCAGCGCTTCACGAGCTTGCCGTTCACGAAGTCGTAGGTCACCAGCACCGTGCGGGTGTAGTAGCCGCGGCTGAACATCAGCGAGGGGTGTTCGCCGTCGAGATATGCCACGGCGGCCAGGAAGCGATCCACGCGGTTGCCGTAATTGTCACCCCATCCGGCCACGGATCCACGGGCAGGCTCGTAGGCAACCGTGTCCAGGATGGTGCCGGTCTCGCCCTTGAAGACCGTGAGGAATTCGGGGCCGGCCAGCACGTAGCCGGCACTGTTGCGGTAGTCCGCGTTGCCGTCGCCGATCACCGTGCCGGCCGCGTCCGTGGTGCCATCTGCCGTCTTGAACGAGACCTCCGCTTTGCCGTCCCCGTCGAAGTCGTACGCCAAAACCTGGGTGTAGTGCGCGCCGGCGCGGATGTTGCGGCCCAAGTCGATGCGCCACAGCTTGGTGCCGTCCAGCTTGTAGGCGTCCACATAGACGTTGCCCGTGTAGCCGGATTGCGAGTTGTCCTTCGCGTTCGACGGCGACCACGTCTGGATGACCTCGTACTTGCCGTCGCCGTCGAGGTCGGCCACTGTGGCATCGTTGGCCGAGTAGGTGTAGGCCTTGCCGTCCGGGGTAACGCCGTCGGCCGGCTTGTCCAGCTTGATGGCCAGGTAGTTCTGAGCGAGCGGGGTGACGGCCTCGGTCAGCTTGTCCTGCCCCTGTCCGTTGCCGACGGTCTTGATCACGTAGCTCGACGTCGCAGTGCCGGCAGGGTCCACGAACATGGTTGAGTTGCGGACGGGTTCGGGGGTGATGTTGACGCCGTCGCGCAACACCTGGAAGCCGACGCTGTCCTTGTCCAGGCCCAGCATGCGCCAACTCACCGTAACGCCCTGGTCGGTCAGCACCGCAACTGGCGCCCGGTCCAGGTTCTCCACCTGCCGCTTCAGGGATGCAGGATCCTTCGCGGAAGGGACGACGGCGGGAAGGTTGCCTTGCGTCGTGGGCGCGGTTGCTGCCTGAGCCAAGGGAACGCCCGTGAAGACGAGGGCTGCTGCCGCGAGGGAAGTAGTGGCCGCCAGCGGCAAGACCTTTGCACGGCGGGGTTTCGGGGAACATTTCAAGGGGTAAGCCATAGAACATCTCCTTTGATGCCGGGTTGCAGTGGGTCTGCAACCTCGCAGATTGGAACGTTTCATTCATATTCGCCGACGAACCCTACTTGTGCGAGTTGGGGGTCTTCGGGAGCTGAAAACGCTTTCCGACATCAAGGTCTACCAGCGTTTCAACTGGGCGGTCAAGGGTGTGACAGGAAATAACTGTGAGCTTCCGTTTCTTGATGTTCACTTTTGTACCCCACCCCCGACAACCTTCACGCACATCCCTCGACCTTCCCCCAAACCTTCACTCACATCCCACCACCTTCCCCTCAACCCTCACGCACATCCCACCACCTTCCCCACCAACCCTCACGCACGAAGACAAGCGAACGAGCGTCTGCCCCAAACGGACGGGACGTGAACGAGGATCCGCCCCAAACCAACGGGACGTGAACGAGCGTGCGCCCCAAGCCAACCGGACGTGAGCGAGGATCAGGAACTGGGATGGGAAAACCGGCCGGGCGTTGGCGACGCGCTGCCGCTGCCCACCGGACAATTCGTCTGGATGGCGTCCCGCATAGTCCCCGGAGTGGAGCCCTTGTGACGGTCCGTTTCGCAGGATTTCGCAGGATTTAGCCCGGTTGAGCGAGGTGACGGATCGGCTTGGGCCCGGGCTCCGCGCTCCGTAGTGTCGTGCCATGCCAAAGGGCTTCCGGCTACTCGAGGTACTGGCTGGCGGAGCACCACCTCAACACTGACCCCGCCGACCGGCAGAACTCCTACCAGTTGCTGGCCGAGGCCTGGGGTCTCTAGCCTTTTCGATTTCACCCACCACCTATATAAGGGAGCACCATGTCCATCGAAACCGCCGTACACGAAACCGAAGTCCAAGACACCCAGCTGGTCACCGCCGATGCCGCCGCCAAGCTCATCGAAGAAGGCGCCCTGCTGATCGACGTCCGCAGCGAAGGCGGCCGCGCCAGCACCGGCGCAGTCCCCGGCGCTGTGGTGGTGAACCGCGAGCACGTGGAGGAGGACTTCAGCCCGGAATCCGCCCACAGGCTTGCCCAGGTCACCGGCACCGACCAGAAAATCGTGGTGTTCTGCGGCTCTGTGAACGGTTCACGACCCGTCGCGCAGAAGCTCCAGGTCCTCGGCTACGCCAACGCTGTCCACGTGGATGGCGGCTTCCCGGCCCTCCGCGACGCCGGCGTCCCCACCACCGGGCCCACCGCACCGCCCGTCGAACCGGCACCGCCCGTCGCCACCGCTCAGGCGTCCACCGAATCGGTGGCGTCCGAGCGCTGAGTACCTGCCGCCGTCGGGCCTTTCGGCGGCAGCACCACCGCCACCTCGGACTCGATCCGCAGGCGAAAGGACAACCATGACCACCACACCAACGGTCGCCACCGGCACCTTCGTGATCCGCCAGGCGCGCCCCGAGGAGTACGACGCCGTGGGGCGGCTGACGTACGAAGGCTTCGGCCATCACCTTCCGGGCGCGCGTCATCCCGACGAGCAGCGGCTCGGCCTCCTCCTCGACGCGGCCGCGAGGGCGCAGGAAGGCGTATTGCTGGTCGCCGAGAACGCAGAGACCGGGCGACTGGTGGGCACTGCCAGCCTCCTGCCCTTTGGCTCACGCCTCAGCCGGCAAGCAGAAGAAGGGGAGGTGGAACTCAGGTTGCTCGCCGTGCTGCCGGAGGCACGCCGGACAGGCCTTGGCCAGAGACTCCTGGACGAGTCCGCCCGCCTTGCCGCAGACCGGGGCGCGGTACGGCTGGTACTGGACACCGCCGTCGACAATGAGCCGTCCCAACGCCTCTACCGCCGGCTGGGCTACGTCCGGCGGCCCGAGCGTGAGAAGGAGCGGCCCGCACCGAAGGTGCAGCTGGTGGTCTATACCTTGGACCTCCCGGCCAGGGGATAGCTCTCAAGGCTTGGAAAGCCCCGGGAGCCAACTCTGGGCGTAAAGGTCTCATCAAGAATCTTCCCCTTCCCCTGCCAAGCAACCCGCGCGGTGCTAAGTTCAGCTCAGATCGACGAATGCAGGGCTGGGAGGGCACCCATGACCACCTTGAGCAGGCCGCCGGCAGACCCCTCGGCACCCAGGCCGGGGGGCTGGACATCATTCCGGACGTGGCTGCTGTTCGGCCTCCAGGACAGCAAAGGGCGCCATCAAGGCCCCGGCGGCGTCATTGCCGCCCACGAGAAGAAGCACCACTGGTGGCAGGTCATGTGCCTCACGGGCGTGGACTACTTCTCCACCCTGGGTTACCAACCAGCCATTGCCGCTTTGGCCGCGGGCGTGATCTCACCGTTGGCCACCATAGTCCTTGTTGCCGTGACCTTGCTCGGCGCTCTCCCCGTCTATCGCAGGGTGGCGGGCGAGAGCCCCCGGGGTGAGGGTTCCATAGCCATGCTGGAGCGACTCCTCCCCCGGTGGAGCGGCAAGCTGCTGGTCCTGGTCCTGTTGGGTTTCGCCGCCACTGACTTCATGATCACCATGACCCTTTCGGCGGCGGATGCCACGGCCCACCTGATCCAAAACCCCGTGATGCCCTCCTGGCTGCAGGGACAAAACGTAGCCGTGACGTTGTTCCTCCTGGCCCTCCTGGCCGCCGTGTTCCTGCGTGGTTTCAAGGAGGCGATCGGCGTCGCCGTCGTGCTTGTGGTCCTTTATTTGGGCTTGAATGTGGTGGTGGTCGCTACCACCGTGGTGGAGGTCCTCACGCACCCAACTGCCGTGGGCGATTGGTGGCAACTGCTGTGGACATCGCACGGCAACCCCCTCATGGCCGTGGCCATCGCGTTGATCGTCTTTCCGAAACTCGCTTTGGGCCTTTCCGGGTTTGAAACCGGCGTAGCCGTCATGCCGCAGGTAGAGGGCGACCCTGACGACACCGATGCCAAGCCAACCGGCCGCATCCGGGGAACCCGTCGAATGCTCACCACAGCTGCGCTGATCATGAGCTCGTTCCTCATCACGTCCAGCTTCACCACCGTGGTCCTCATCCCGGGCCATGAATTCGAGCCCGGCGGACAGGCGAACGGTCGGGCCCTGGCGTTCCTTGCCCACGAGTACCTGGGACTCGGTTTTGGCACGGTGTATGACATCAGCACCATCGGCATCCTGTGGTTCGCCGGCGCTTCCGCCATGGCCGGCCTGCTCAACCTGGTCCCGCGCTATCTCCCCCGCTACGGAATGGCCCCCGACTGGGCCAAGGCTGTCCGACCCCTTGTTCTCGTGTTTACGCTGGTGGGATTCTTCATCACCGTTGCCTTCAATGCCGACGTCGACGCCCAGGGCGGTGCCTACGCCACCGGCGTCCTGGTGCTCATGACGTCGGCCGCCCTCGCGGTGACACTGTCCGCCCGCCGTCGTCATCAGCGCAAACGCATGCTCAGCTTCGGTGCCATTGCCGCCGTCTTCGTGTACACAACCGTGGCCAACATTGTCGAGCGCCCGGAGGGCATTCGCATCGCTGCTGTCTTCATTGCAGGGATCATCGGCATTTCGCTCCTGTCCCGCGTGCGGAGGTCGTTCGAGCTGCACGCCACGCACGTCCACATGGACCGGAACGCCTTGGAGTTCATCCTGGATGACGGTGCGGGGCCCATCAGGCTCATCGCGCACGAGCCCCGCCGGCTCACCGCTGAGGCTTATCGGGAGAAGCTCTTCTCGGCCATCGAGGTCAGCCACCTGCCCCTCAATTACCACGGGCTGTTCCTTGAGGTAGTGCTGGACGACACCTCCGATTTCGAGACCGAACTCCACGTCAAGGGCATCGAACGCCACGGATACAGGATCCTGGAGGTCCATGGCCCCGTAGTGGCGAACACCATCGCCTCCGTGCTCCTGCACATCCGCGACGTCACCGGCCTGATGCCGCACATCTACTTCCGCTGGACCGAGGGCAATCCCATCACCAACCTGCTGCGTTTCCTGTTCCTGGGCGAAGGTGAGATCGCTCCGGTGACCCGCGAGGTCCTGAGGGAGGCCGAACCGGACGTGAGCCGGCGGCCGTGGGTCCACGTCGGCTGACAAGGGAGGCACTGCCAATACCTGCACAGGGCGTCACTCCCGCGGCGCCCGGGAGTAGCGTTCAGTGGGATAGGTCGCCCATGAAAGGAACATCATGAAAACCTGGCTCATCACAGGCTGCTCCACCGGACTTGGCCGCGCGCTGGCCCAAGCGGTCCTCGCGAAAGGCGATAACGCCGTCATCACCGCCCGCGACACCGCGAGCCTGCAGGACCTCGCCACTGAATTCCCGACGACGGCACTGGCCGTAACGCTCGACGTCACCGAACAGGCGCAGGTGGATGCGGCCGTTCAGCAGGCCGAAGAGCGCTTCGGCGTCGTGGACGTGCTGGTGAACAATGCCGGCTACGGTTACCGCGCTGCGATTGAGGAGGGCGACGACGCCGATGTCCGGACCCTGTTCGACACCAATGTGTTCGGTCCTGTCGCCATGATCAAGGCCGTCCTGCCCGGCATGCGTTCCCGGCGTTCGGGCGCGATCGTAAACATCTCCTCGATCGGTGCCCGCATCTGCCCGCCGGGTTCGGGCTATTACGCAGCAACCAAGGCCGCACTGGAAGGCATCTCCGGTTCGCTGCAGAAGGAACTGGCCCCCTTGGGGATCTCCGTGACGGCCGTGGAACCTGGCGGTTTCCGGACGGATTTCGCGGGACGCTCCCTCACCCAGTCCGCCGAGGCGATCGACGACTATGCGGGGACCGCCGGCAAGCGGCGCAAGGAAAACGACACCGTCCACGGCACCCAGCAAGGCGATCCGGACAAGGCTGCGGAGGTCATCATCAGCGCTGTGGAGGCTGAGGAAACACCTGCGTTTCTTTTGCTGGGCGCCGACGCCATGTATGCGTACAACGCCGTGGAGGAGGCCATGCGGGCGGAGGTTGAGCGTTGGCGGGAGCGCAGCATCAGCACCGGTTACACAGAGTAATGAAGAACGTGTAATCGGTCACACTTGGCTGGATTCGCTTGTCAATCACGGTGGGCAGCATGAACCATGAATGAGGGAATCCGTTCCCATACAAGCTGAATCAGCAATCCTCACCGACGAGGATGCGGCCCCGGGCGAAGAGGCTTGGGGCTGTCAACAGCCTGAGTGAAAGTACTGACAATGACGACACATACTGACTCCATCACGCTGAAAATCTGGGACAAGTCGGCTATCGACCACACCATCGATGCCGCCATCCAGTCCCTCTCACACCGCGCCGCCGCAGAAAACTGCGGAATCGCGGTAACCCTCAGCGGACCGAAAACCTTCACGGTCAGCCTGAGCCGCTAAGAAGCTCGAAACGAACGCAAGAGGACGACGCCGGGACCTCCCGACGTCGTCCTCTTGCTTTTAAGCTGCGGTACCGGACCCCCGGATTGCGTGACGATTCAAGCAAATGCTGAGCAAACCTTGATTTTCCCTTGACGCTTTGCCTGGGCATTTCTTGCGTTGGCGTTGGAACTCTAAATGAGACAACGCTTTCAACGCAGGAACGGAGGGGTCACCATGCTCACCGAGAACACGGTCCAGGCATACGCACCGGATACGGCCGCGGCGCCGCGCGGATCCCACCGCGCCGCCGGCGGCGTAGTGACAGTCCTGGTTCCGGCCCACAACGAATCCGCCGGTATCACCGAAACCCTCGTTTCCCTGAACAACCAGACCCGCCGCCCTGACCGCGTGATCGTGGTGGCTGACAACTGCACGGACGACACCGAAGAGCTCGCGCTGGCGCAGGGGGCCGAGGTCATCCGCACTGCGGGAAACAAGGATAAGAAGGCCGGGGCCCTGAACTTCGCCCTCAGCCGGCTTCTTCCCGACGCCGACCCGGAGGACCTGATCCTGGTCCAGGATGCCGACTCCCAGCTCGCCCTTGACTTCATACAGAACGCCACCGAAAACCTGCTCACCGACGACCTCCTTGGCGCCGTAGGCGGGGTCTTCAGTGGCGGCCCTGGAGGCGGTTTCGTGGGGCACCTCCAGCGAAACGAATATGCCCGCTATGCCCGCGACGTGAAGCGCCTCCACGGCAAGTGCTTGGTGGTTACCGGCACGGCAGCATTGTTCCGCGTCAAGACACTTCGCGACGTCGCCGCCGCCCGTCTCAAGGGCACCCTCCCTCCCGGGAACGGCACGGGCGGCATCTACGATACGTCCGTCCTCACGGAGGACAACGAACTCTCCTTCGCCCTGCTGACGCTGGGCTACCGCATCGCCTCCCCGGCCAACTGCACGCTGGTCACCGAGGTGATGCCCACCTGGCGCGAACTGTGGGCGCAACGGCTCCGGTGGAAGCGCGGCGCGGTGGAGAACTGCGTGCAATACGGATGGACCAAAGTGACCAGGCCTTACTGGGGCCGGCAATTCCTTTCCATGATCGGCGTTCTCGTGACGCTGGCCTACTTTGGCTCCATCCTGTTCGCGCTTATTTCAGGGATGGGATTGAACCTCCAGCCCTTCTGGGTTGCGGTCACCGGCATCTTCATCCTGGAACGCATCATCACGGTGCGGTTCCGGGGCTGGAGGTACATGATGCTGGCCGCAACCATGTACGAAACAGTGATCGACGTCTTCCTCCAGGCTGTCCACGCCAAGGCCTACCTGGATGCAGCACTTAATAGAAAGAAAGTTTGGTAAATCGACTCATGTACAACAGCCCCGTAACCCCCGCAGCTGGAGCAGCGGCAGCCGGAATGGGATCCGGAACGCTCGCCATGACCGGAGCAGGCGACCTTTTCTGGTTCGCCTTGGCCGCCTTCGCCATGCTGGCATTGGGACTCGCGATCAAGAGGATTGTTCCCGTCCGGGCACAGAAGAACCTGCCGACAGCCTCCTAGGGAATCACAGCGGTGTTGGCGGAAGTCCTGGATACCGTGGTGTAGCCGGCCTTGGTTCCGGTGACCTTGACGCTCATGGTGTCTGCCTGGTCGGCGCTCACGAGCTTGTAGGTCTTGGACGTCGCTCCGGCAATCGCAGCGCCGGACCGGTACCACTGGTACGTCAGCGTGGTGCCGGAAGTCCAGGTTCCGGGATTGGCCGTCAGTGTTGAACCAACCGTGAGGGTCCCGCTGATAGTGGGGGTCGGGGCGACCAATGTCCCGGCCACCACTGCCGGCGTCGGGCTGGACTCCTTGGTGGCAGAGGCGTATCCGGTCAGGCTCCCGGTGACACGGACCGTCAGGGTTGAGCCCTGATCCGCGGCCGCCAGGACGCGGATGGGGCCAGTGGCTCCGGAAACCGCGCTGCCATTCCTGAACCATTGGTAGGTGAGGGCAGTCCCGGCGGGCCAGGTCCCCGGGACAGCTGTCAGCGTTGATCCAACAGCCGCCGTGCCCGTGATGGTGGGAGTCGGTCCGCTGAGCTGGTTTGCCGGAACAAAGGAGAAGTCGCGGATGGTGACTGACTCCGGTGCAACATGTGCCGCATCACCGCCACCGCCACCAGTGACCCACAGGTTGAAGTGGATCTGCTCCTTGGCAGGAGTCGGAACCGTGGACCCCTCCAGAACTGTTCTCTTCAGAAGCGGCCCATCGTAGCCCTCCCCCGCGAACGTCTCGAAAGTCAGCTTGCCCGGCTCCCAGACCATCCGGTGGGTCAGGATCGGCGCATTCGTGACGTCGAAATTGACGGTGTTATTACCCTGCCCTGGAGGCAATGTGGCATCGAACCAGTACCCATGCCCCTGGGTGACCGGCCAGTTTTCGCCATAGGCAGCGCCGCCACCCCACGCAGACGCTTCACAAAGGTCGATTTCCGTGTAGCCAGGGGTGGCATTGGGGTCGTATGTGAAAAGGCAACCCCACACCACTTCCTTTTGGAGTGCACTGACGTCCTTCTCCACCGTGGTGCTGTAAGTCCCGTAGCCGAAACCTTCCCGGGTGGACTGGAATTCCGCCCCCTTGGGCGCCGAACCCGTCGGGTTGGATATGGACAGCTTCACGTAGCCGTTGGCGTCCGGGTTGCTGACATTATTGGCATCCCAGCTCGCGTTGTACATGGGCGCTCCGCCCCAGAAGCGCTTCTGCCAATTGAATCCCTTCCACGCAAAACTTCCCACCGGGCCAGGATCATCAGCCATGGGCGTGGTGTCCGCCGCATGCGATGGACCTGTTCCCGCAAACATCGACAAGGCAACCGCGGCAATCACGGCCATCCCCATTGCTTTTCTTCCCCCACGTGGAAGGAGCCTCACTGACAGTGCCATAGCTGTTTCCTCCTGCTGATGCGCCCAGAATGCCAGCGGCTGGTCCCGCTGGCCGCAGTACTGTCCATCCCCCGGAGAACGTACAACTCCTCGATTATCGAGTAGCCGGCGCCATGCAGGAAGCGAAATTGGCACGCAAAATCCCGGAATTAACATCGATTGGATAACGGTGGCACTTAGCGGCGTAGCCTTGAGGTGTTCCTTGAAATGTGCAGGCATCTTGGCCGGGGAGGCAACATTACTATCCGCAGCGCGGGCATCATCCTTTTCCGGCAAGCTGGCGCCGGGCAATTGGAGCTATGGATAGCCCATATGGGAGGGCCGTTTTGGTCGCGAAAAGATCAGCACGCCTGGTCAATTCCCAAGGGTGAATTTTCCGACGGCGAAGACGCGTTGACTGCCGCTCGACGCGAATTCACCGAGGAAATCGGCACGCCACCCCCTCCGGGCGAGTACGCAATGTTGGGAGTGTTCAAACAGCCTTCCGGGAAGCTCATCACAGCGTTCGCCGCTGAGGCCGGTGATTTTCAACCTGAAAAGATCGTCAGCAACACGTTCCCCATGGAATGGCCAAAAGGCTCAGGTTCCATCAAGGAATTCCCCGAAATCGATGACGCCCGGTGGTTCGAGGAAGCCGTGGCCCGGACCAAGCTTGTCAAAGGACAATTGCCCATTGTGGACGCCTTGGTCCATCACCTGCACGCGGGGAGCTAGCCGCTCTTACGCGCGATGAACTGCCGGATCCATTCGACAGTCTCCGGATGGTCCAGGTGAAGCCCATGCCCCGCACCAGGTACGCGGACAAGGACCGAACGAGGGATGTGCTCGCGGAGAAGCAGGGCGTTCGGCAAGGGCGCCAGCAGGTCATTGGTGCCGTGGAGTATCAGCGTAGGAGCGGCGATGGAGCCGAGTTCGCTCCAGGCATTGTGCTCGCGGCTGGCTTTGAAGTGGCGTGCCTTGGCCCAGGCCGAAGCCCGGGAGTTGAAGAAGGTGTGGGTGGCTTCGGGGTTGTTCCGTGCCCATTCAGCATCGAAAAAGTGCGGCTGCAGGCGGGTCATGTCACCGCTCACCAAGGCCTCCAGCGCTGCCTTGTCCGGCTGGGTTCCCGCATCCGGCCACTTTCCGCCACTCGTCGCGGCGAGGACCAGGGTACGGACTTTCTGCGGGTGGTCGATGGCCAGCCATTGCCCAATGCGCCCGCCCATCGAGTGACCGTACACGTGGGCTGAACCCGCGTCGGCGGCGTCGAGGACCACGGCTGCGTCTTCCGCCAGGAGCCGAGTGGTGTAGCGATCAGCTTCGCCGTTCCCACTCCGGCCAATCCCGCGGTGATCAAAGCGGATGACGCGGTAAGAGCGGGACAGAAGTTCCGCCGTCGGGCCCCAACCATCCAAGGCCGTGGCCTGACCGGCGATGAGGAGCATTGGCTCGCCTTCGCCTTTCGATGTCCAGGCGAGTTCAGCGCCGTCGGAGGCTTCGGCAAAGTTCACCGTGCCACTGTATCCCTGCCAGTCCAACGGCGCTGCGGCGCAGGACACAAGGAGCCAACCGCGGAAGACACCGCTGGTGGTCGAGGGTTAGCGTTGAGACATGACTGACTTCAGGTACGACGTCGAAGTGCTGCACCTTTTGGTGTCGCCCGCGCACGCCTACTTTGGCCGCGCGCGCGAAGGTGCGGCGGACGTTCCAACAGCCGACGCCGATCGGGCTGAGGTGGTTGCCGGCAAAGGAATTGTTGGGGACAGGTTCTTCGGCAAGGCAGCACACATGGACGCAGCAGTGACCTTGTTTTCGATTGAGGCTCTCGAGGCCATGGCCGCGGAGCTTGGTGCCGGGCCTTTCGACCCCCTGCGGACCCGGCGGAACGTGGTTATACGGGGTGTCGAACTCGCTCCACTGCTTGGGCATGAGTTCAGCATCGAGTCCGACGGCGATGCGGTGCGGCTGAAGGCCGGGCGACCGGCGCATCCTTGCGCATGGATGGACCAAATGCTCGCGCCTGGCGCCCACAAAGCGATGCGGGGGCGCGGTGGCGTGCGGTGCCAGGTGATCTCAAGCGGGGTGCTCCATCGTGGGCCGGCCGTTCTGCACAGCACTGTGCCCCTGGATCCAGGCAAGGCCGGCGACGCCAACGTGTTGCGGCCATCCCGCTTGCCGTAGTGGGAGGCGCAATCCAATATCATCAGGTTCCTGTCTTTCCTGGGGTGACCCGCATAGGGTGAACAGGTGGAGACCGTAAGCAGCATGGAGGCCGTAAGAAGAACAGTGCAGGCCGTTGCAGGCAAGGCCTTGGCTGGGGTGTTCCAAGCCATCAAAGTTGCGCGCCCCCACCGGCCAATCCACCCCAAGGGAATCCGCTTGGTGGGCAGCTTGGACCGGGACCCGGGCGCACGTGAGCCTTCTGGCATTCCCTGGCTGGACGCGGCAGGCAGCACGATGGTTGAAGCCCGTATCTCCCGGTCGATTGGGCTACCGGACGCTTTCCCGGACATCATTGGTCTCGCCGTGCGCTTCACTGAGGAGGACAAGGTCTCGAACCTGCTGCTGGCTACCACCGGCCCCACGGGACTTGGCCGTTTCATCCTCCGGCTCCGGCGGAATGCGGCGGCCGCTTTTTTCTCCAGCATGATGCCGTACAAGTCGCAGACAGGCCCGGTCCTCATCGCCGCGAGGACAATCGGCGGACCGGAGAAGCTGCCAATGAAGCCGGACGCTTTCCGCTCCCTCCTTGGCAAAGGGCCCTGGACGTTGGAACTTGGTCATGCCAGCCCGTTCGGCGCGTGGAACAGGTTCGGAACTCTGACGCTCTGGCTCGCGGACAACGCCGACGACACGGCTGAACGGTTCGATCCGGTGCTTCATCCCTTGCCCACGGCGGGGACCTACGACTGGACGAAGCGGCTGCGGGAACCTTCCTATGCCGTGGCCCGGCGTCGAAGGTAGCGCTCAGACCTCCGCCACCGGCGCCGCAAACTGGGCCTCGTACAGCCGGGAGTACGCCCCGCCGGCAGCAAGGAGCTCCGAGTGCGTGCCCTGCTCCACGATTTGCCCGTCCTCCATCACCAGGATGAGGTCGGCGTCGCGGATGGTGGAGAGACGGTGCGCAATCACGAAGCTGGTCCGGTCCGAGCGCAGGGCATTCATGGCTTTCTGCACCAGCACCTCGGTCCGGGTATCCACGGAACTGGTTGCTTCGTCCAGGATCAACACGGAAGGCCTTGATAGGAACGCCCTGGCAATGGTCAGCAGCTGCTTCTCGCCTGCCGAGACGTTGCCGCCTTCGTCGTCGAGTACGGTGTCGTAGCCCTCCGGCAGGGACCGCACGAACCTGTCCACATACGTGGCCTGGGCTGCTTCAATAATCTCGGCTTCGGAAGCCGTGGGCCGGCCATAGGCGATGTTGTCGCGGATGGTGCCGCCGAACAACCACGTGTCCTGGAGGACCATGCCCATCCGCGAGCGCAGTTCCTGCCGGGAGATTGAAGCAATGTCCACGCCGTCGAGCGTTATCCGTCCGGAATCCAGCTCGTAGAAGCGCATCATCAGGTTCACCAAGGTGGTCTTGCCGGCACCGGTGGGCCCAACTATCGCGATACTTTGCCCGGGTTCGGCCACCAGGCTGAGGTCCGTGATCAGTGGCTTGTCCGGCGAGTAGCGGAAGGACACGTTCTCAAAGACGAGCCGCCCCCGGCCTGCGCCGGCGCCCGACGGAGCGGGTTCGGCCGACTCTTCCTCCTCGTCGAGCAGATCGAAAACGCGCTCTGCCGAGGCAACACCGGATTGGAGCATGTTCGCCATGGAGCCGAGCTGCGCCAGCGGCATGGTGAACTGCCGCGAATACTGGATGAATGCCTGCACATCACCCAACTGCATGGAACCGGACGCCACCTGCAGGCCGCCCACCACGGCAATTCCCACATAGACGAGGTTCCCGATGAACGTCATGGCCGGCATGATCAAGCCGCTGACGAACTGGGCACCGAAGCTTGCCTGGTAGAGCTCACCATTCTTGGCGCGGAACTTCTCCTGAACCTCGTTCTGCCGGCCGAAGACTTTCACCAAGGCGTGCCCTGTGTAGGTTTCCTCGATCTGCCCGTTGAGCTCACCAGTGTTCTTCCACTGGGCCACGAACAGCTTTTGCGACCTCTTGGCAATGAAGAGGGTGGTTCCGAGCGTCAGCGGGATGGTCACCAGGGCAATCAGCGCCAGCAGGGGCGAGAGCAGGAACATCATCACCAGCACGCCCAGCACCGTCAGCAGGGACGAGACCACTTGGCTGATGGATTGCTGCAGGCTTTGGGAGATGTTGTCGACGTCGTTGGTGACGCGGCTCAGGAGTTCGCCGCGCTGGATGGAGTCGAAATAGCGAAGGGGCAAACGATGGATTTTGGCTTCGATGCGTTGGCGGAGCCGGTACACAGTCCGCTGCACGACGCCGTTGAGCACGTACGCCTGCATCCAACCGAACGCTGAAGCCAGGACATACAGGGCCAGCGCCCACAGCAGGACCGAGGACAGCGCAGCGAAGTCGATTCCGACGCCGGGCGTGAGGGTCATGGCACTGAGCATGTCGGCTTTGCTGTTCTCACCCGAGGCACGGAGTCCCGCGATGACCTGGTCCTTGGAGACCCCGGCGGGCAACTGCTTGGACACGATGCCGGCGAAAATCAGGTTGGTTCCTTCGCCCAAGAGCCGGGGCCCGATCACGGACAAGGCAACGCTGGCTATTGCGAACACCAGCACCAGGGTCAGCCACAGCCGTTCCGGCCGCAGGGTTCCCAGGAGACGCAGAGCCGAGGCCTTGAAGTTGGAGGCCTTCTCGGCCGGTATGTTCATTCCAGCGAAGGGTCCTCCCCTGCCCGGGCCCATTCCCGGGCGCTGGGGTCCGCGACCGCCGGCTGGAGCAGTGGTGGTGCTCATGCCGCCTCCTCCGCCGCGAGCTGGGAGGACACGATCTCCCGGTACGTTTCGGACGTTTCCAGAAGCTCATCGTGCGTGCCCTGCCCGACTATCCTGCCGTCGTCGAGTACCAGAATCCGGTCTGCCTCGGCGATGCTGGAGACGCGCTGGGCGATGATCACCAAGGTAGCGCCGTTGGTATGGCGTTTGAGCGCTTGCCGGAGTCGGGCGTCCGTGGCTGTGTCCAAGGAAGAGAACGAATCATCAAAGATGTAGAGCTCAGGCTGTTTTACCAGCGCCCGGGCAATCGCCAGCCTCTGCCGCTGACCACCGGAGACGTTGGTCCCGCCCTGTGAGATGGCCGCGTCCAAGCCACCTTCCATTGCGCGCACAAAGTCATCCGCCTGGGCCACCCGCAGTGCCTGCCAGAGTTCGTCCTCGGTTGCGTCCGGCTTACCGTATTGAAGGTTGCTGCGTACCGTTCCGGAGAACAAGTACGGCCTCTGCGGCACCAGGCCGATATGCCCCCACAGCAGGTCCGGGTGGAGTTCCCGCACGTCCACCCCGTCCATTCGGACTGACCCTGTGGTGGCATCGAACAGGCGTGGCATGAGGTTCACCAGCGTGGTCTTGCCGGCTCCTGTGCTCCCAATGATCGCAGTGGTTTGCCCGGCTTTCGCCGTGAACGTCACACCGCTCAGCACAGGCCGTTCGGCGCCGGGGTAGGCGAATCCGACGTCGCGCATTTCGAGTTCCCCGCGGCGGATGCCGCCGGTGACAGGATTCGACGGCGGCCTGACGCTGGACTCGGTCTCCAGCACCTCCCCGATGCGGTCGGCAGAAACGGACGCGCGCGGGATCATCACGGCCATGAAGGTGGCCATCATGACCGACATGAGGATCTGCATGAGGTAGCTCAGGAACGCGATCAGGGTTCCCACCTGCATGGAACCGTCCTCGATCCGGAACGAACCGAACCAGATCACGGCCACACTGGAAACGTTCATCACCAACATGACCACCGGGAACATGAGCGCCATCAGACGGCCGGCCCGCAGCGCAACATCAGTGACGTCGTCGTTCGCCTTGCCGAAACGGGAGGTTTCCATGTCCTCCCGCACGAACGCGCGCACCACACGAATGCCCGTGAGTTGCTCGCGCAGGACCCGGTTCACGGCGTCGATGCGGACCTGCATTTTGCGGAACAGCGGCACCATCCGTGACACGATCAGGCCAACAGCCACCAGGAGGACGGGCACGCAGACTGCGATCAACCACGACAACTGGGCGTCCTGCCGCACGGCCATGATCACGCCGCCGATGCTGAGCATGGGCGCCGCGACCATGAGCGTGCAGGACATCAGCACCAGTTGCTGTACTTGCTGGACGTCGTTGGTGGACCGGGTGATCAGGGAGGGCGCTCCAAACCTGGTGACTTCCTGTTCCGAGAATTCACCCACCCGGCTGAAGATGGCGTCGCGGACGTCCCGTCCCATTCCCATGGCAGCCTTGGCACCGAAGTACACGGCAACCACGGCGCAGGAGATCTGCAGGAGCGTGATCAGCAGCATCAGGCCACCCATGCGCAGGATGTAATCCGTGTCCCCCGCGGCAACGCCGTTATCTATGATGTCCGCGTTGAGCGTAGGCAGGTACAAGGACGCGATCGACTGCGCCAATTGAAAAACCACGACGGCGGCCAGCAGCCGTTGATGCGGCCGCAGGAAGCGAACCAGGATCTTCCAGAGCATGCTGTCTCCGAGCTTTCGATGTGAACCGAAGGCCAGTTTACGTCTGGTTGCTGGGGGCAACTAGAGGGAATGGGGGCATTGTGGACACAGCCTGCAAACCCCGCAAAGTCGGCCTCAGTCGTTGATCAGCGCGAACGTCCGCATAGCATTGAGCTTTCCTGCGAAAAGGACAGCGGCGTCACTCAGTTCCCTTTCAGCGAGCTTTCGGCTGCCGTCCACGTCGCTGTTCAGGACCGTGGGGGCAAAGCGGATGTGCGTCGCGTCCCGGATACCCACAAAGTTCAGCCAATCGGCGAAATAGGTGCTGCTGAAGTCCGAACCAAAAGCTGCCGGAACACCGGGCGCGTACACACCGCTGGTGTGGATGGCCACTGCCTGCTTGCCTTCCATGAGGCCCGTATAGCCCTGTTCCGGATCGAACCCGAAGCTCCACCCGGGCTGCGTGACGATGTCGATCCACTGCTTCATGGCGTAGGGAACGCCCGAGTTCCACATGGGGATGTTGAAGACGTAGGCGTCCGCTGCGGCGAACTGGTCAAAGACTGCACGGGCCGCTTCCCACGCGGCGATCTGCTCCGGCGTTTGCTCCTGGCCCGTAAAAACGGCCATTTTCGCGGAGGCGGCGACGCGGCCGAAAGCCGGCAGCACGTCGTCGAAAAGGTTCAATGTCTCCTGTTCGAAAGCCTCCGGAGCTGCTGACTGGACCGAATCGATGAAGTGACGTGCCAGTTGCAGCGAGTCGCTGTTGCCGTAGCGGGGGGAGGCATTGATGTGGAGGATGGAGGGCATGTGTGTTCCTTTCAAACCGGGGCTTTCTGACCCTCATTGATCCTCGCCCGCCTCCCCGCAAAGCGTAAGAACGCACTTTGTTGTGCCCAAGGCACCCCGAGGTGCCTGCGATGATTGGGAACATGACACTCACGGCTGACCAGGCCCGGCAGAAAGCGCGGCACCAGTACAACGCCTCCCTGGCACATTGTCCGGCCCGGCAACTGCTGGAGGCCATCAGCAGCAAATGGGTGACGTTGGTGATGCTGGCCCTGGAAGAGGGACCGCAACGCCACAGTGAATTGCGCAGGCACATTCCCGGAGCCAGCCAGAAAATGCTGACCTCCACGCTCCGGTCCCTTGAGCGCGATGGCCTGATCCACCGGGAAGTCACTGCGTCCGTCCCTGTCCGGACTGACTACTGGCTCACTCCCCTGGGCCGGTCCCTCCTGCCGATCATTTTCGGCATGAAGGAATGGGCTGAGGACAACATGGACGCTGTATCCGCGTCGCGACGGCTCCACGATGCGGAGAGCGCCGCCACACCAGAGGCCCCTATTTCTTGAGCCGCAGCTTCAGGGCTTTGGCGCTTTTCGCCAGATACTTGCGCTCCGCGGCTTCCGAAGCGGTGCTTTCCTGTGCGTGCAGCACTCCGTAGGTGAACCCCGAACTCTCCAGACCGGGCGTAGAACCAAGATCCAGCAGTTCCTGACGGGCCACCACGCTGTCGTGGTGGGTCCCCAGAATCGACTGCACCTTGTGCGCAGCCTTGCCAAGCTTTGCGGCACGCTTGCCATGGATGCTCTCCGCAGCGGCCGCCGCAAAACGAAGTTTCTTCGCAGACTTCCGGACTTCGTGAAGGGCTTCGTCGCGGTGGGGCCCGACGGCGGCACCCACCGCCGTGTCATGGCGTTTGCGGAGCCGCTTGACGGCTTTGTTGACGAGCTTTGCCGTGGTCTTCCGGGCCGGAGCCTTGCCCTTTTCACTCAGGGCCGGCGACTCGATGAACTCTTCGAGGTCATCCAGGAGGTGGAAGTAGCCAGGACTGGTCAACCGTGTATGAATGGCGGCCTTTGCTGTATCAGCCCTGAGCACCATCCGTTGTTCAAGCTCATCCTGGAGCGGGCCCAGGACCAGATATTCGGGCAGGTCATCAAGAGCGTTCCGTAGGCGCTGGTGCAGGACCTCGGTGTCCCGGTACCGGCCCAAGGTCTCCGCCAGCGACTTCAATCCGCTTTCAAGTTCACGGACGGGTTCCGGGACGAACAGCTCCCGGTAAGTGTGGAGGACAGAGCGGATGCGCCGGGTGAGCGCCCGCATCTGGTGGACGGAATCGTCCCGGCCCAACCGCACATGGGAGTCCTGGAGGAGCAAGCCCGCAAGTTGCCTTTGAAGATAGCTGAGTATGGGAGTGGCCGCCGGTTTCTTGCCAGTGGCCTTGCGGGAGCCCTTGCCCGCAGCGTCGTCCATTGGGGGCAGCTGGCCAGCTTTCCCGGGCGCGGGCCAATCTTCGCCCAGAGCGGTGGCCAACTTGGAACTTCGCTTGCTGGGCGTAGCGCCGGCTGCGGAAAGCTGGCTGGTCAGGGTGTCCAAAAGGGCGTCACCATTGCCGTCGGAGGCTGCGAGTTCTACTTCCCATTCCCGCCATTGGAGCTGATGTTCCGCCCCGACTGTGACGTGGGCGCGGACGTGGTCATCAACGAAGTCGGCCAGGCGCTCTCCGTCGCTGCCATAAAGGGCGTAGCTCTTGCGGTCCGTGTGCAGTGTGGCCACCGCCCCGACCGCGTGTGCCCGCGTGTAGGCAAGAATGCGATCCATGAGCTCCAGGGGAACGGTATCGGCGCTGCCCAAGGGAGCATGGATTTCAGTCCGCTTACCCGGGCCCAGCGGCAGTTTGAGGTGCCACCCGGCGTCGTGTCCTCCGGTGCGGCGCCGCAGGGTGATTCCATGGCTGGCGAGGGCAAGCTGCCTGGTATCGAAGTAGGTGGCGTCCAGTGTGTGGCTTACCGGTTCGCCGACTCGTCCCACGCCGTCGATTGCGTCCAGCGCCGGAAGCGGAGTGGACTCCACGGCGTCGAACTTCTGCTCTGCCTCCACGCTGCTGGACGTTGCCATGGCCCTCATAACTCCCTTTTACGGTTACCCCAAGTATGCCGCGAGGGCCGGCCCGTTGTAATGGCCGGCCCTCGCTTGGAGCTGAAACTTACAGAGGTGCTCCACCCGTGTCATCCACATCGCCGCCGGACACTGTTCCGCGCCAGGCGCCGCTCTCATGTCCTTGGGCCTCAATGAACTTCTTGAATTTGTCCAGGTCGGCACCCACCCGGAGTTCGTCCACGCCCAGGGCCGATCCTGCCTTTTCGGCAAGCCCTTCGGGCTCCCAGTCGATGGCCACGGTGACCCGGGTCCGTGCGTCCTCGAGCGGCACGAAGCTGACGGAGCCCGAGTTCCGCGGGCCGTCAACGCTTGCCCAGCTCACCAGTGCGTCGGGAACCTGCTCGATGATCTGCGCGTTGTACTCCCGCTTGACACCTCCCACATTGGTGGAAAAGTGCAGGGCCGTGTCATCGATCTGTTCCACCGCCTCCACGCCATTCATGAATTGCGGGAAGGACTCAAACTGCGTCCATTGGTTGTAGGCCACAGATACGGGCACATCTACGTCAATTGACTTATTCACCGTTGCCATGGATTTTGCTCCTTGGATCTAGTCTCTGTTTCCAGATTCGGGATTCGCGGCGGCGCACCAGCTGGCTGGCTGCTTAACCAGTGGCGCGCCAGTCCAAGCGCGCCAGCCAAAGCTCCTAGCCGGCGTCGAAGTTTTCTTCGTCGTCGTCGTTGGGCGACTCTTCCTGGGGAAGGTCGCTTCCACTGCCGTCCGGCAATTCATCGGCGTCTTCCGGCGAGGATGACTGCTCCGCCTGGGACTGTTCATCGATGCCGCCGAAACGGCCTGCGCCGGGTTCTCCCGAGCTGTCCGAGTCTTCCGGATCCAGGTGGCTGAGGTTCGGCGCGCCTGTACCCTCCCCGAGTGCGGCCTCGTCGATGTCTTCCTCTACGCGGGGCTGGGCCTGGCCTCCGCCTGCTTCCTGCTCTGCCGTAGGAGTGCCATAGCCTCCTACTTCCTCTTCCGGTGTTGCGTCCTGCTTGTCCATGTGACGTGTCCTTTCCGATGCGGCGAACGTGTTAATGGAACACTTCGAACCTATAAGGATGCTTAGTGGCATGTCCATGCCTTTGACGAAATTATCAGTAAACTTAGCAATTTCCTGCTTTTTGCCTTATCGTGTCAGCCGCGCGTCGTAAGCAGTGAACCCAGGCCTCAACGCCACCTCCTGCGGACCCATCGCAGCGATGTCCTCCCACAGCACAAGGAATGAACCCCGGTGCCACCAGCGGAACAGTTGGGCCACCGGCCAAGGCTGCGTCAGTCCCTGCCGCTCGTAGCCAAGAAATGACGACGCCGTCCGCGGACTCACCACGATTCCCACAAGCCTGGCCGGGCTCAGGAGCTGGCCGGCGCCAGCATCCAACGCGAACCGGAAGTCAGAGACCTCACCCAATCGCTGTCCCTCGCCGTCCACCACGTCACTGCCCAGGATGTCATTCAGGTTCATGGCTGCCTCCAGGGATCCGCGCGATGACATGGGTCCGAAGCCACCGCTCCACCCACGAGGCATCCAGCGAGTCAGCGCGGACGCCCAACGTCACCACAGTGTCCACGCCGGCCACCACCTTCCAGGGAATCCGGATCAAACGGCTCGACGGCGGCCTGCCGCCGAAGATCCGCGTCCCCAATACCGGCCCGGTCGTCAGAGCCGTAATCTGCGGTGCCGGTGTTCCCTCCGGGATCTTTTCGTTCGGTGCGGGACCACTCAACTCGATGTCGTCAACGGTGGTGACGGGGACGCCGTCGACGTCCAATACCTGCCTGTCCAGAAGGTGCAGTTGGGCATCGAGCACCAGGCCCGCCTGGTAGGGCGGGGTGTGAATTTCCTGCGGTTGGACCCGCTTGGCTTTGCTCATGCTCCCGCTCCTGTGGCGATCATCAGTGGAATGGCGGCCAGGGAAGCGGCCAGGATGATGAACAGGTAGATCACTCCGGCGATGTTCACCGCGCGGCCGTTGACATGCTTGCCCATGTATTGCGGATCATTGGCCACGATCAATATCGGAAGGTAGGTCAGGGGAAGGGCGATCGCCGAAAAGACGACGGAATACTCAGTTACCAGGATGGGATCGACGCCCGTTGCCAGCACCGCCACCCCGGCCAGCAGCACCACGATCATGGACACGTGGAAACGGGCGGCCTGGGCCGGACGCCGGAACTTGCCCCACGACCACCCAAAGAACTGCGCCAGGGTGTACCCGCTGGATAGCGTCGTCTCCAAAGCGGCACCAAACGTCGCTGCCACCACGCCCAGGATCAGGACCGCCAGGGCAAGCTGGCCGCCGGCCTGCGCCACGGGGAGCGCAACTTGGGACAGCGAAGTGACGCTGATGCCGGCAGGGAGAAGAACGACGGCGGCGCACCCGGCGATGGCGATGGACAGAAACCCGCCCAGCGGAAAACCCAGGAGGACGTTGATCCGGGACTGAACCAGGTCCTTGATCTTCCAGCCTTCCTCCACGGCTCCCGATGAGAAGAAGAACACCTCATACGGCGTCATCGCGGCCCCGAACAGGGCAATCGCGTAATACCAGTAGACACCGGCTCCCTCCTGCCCAGGGACGGACGGAGAAAACGCCTGACCCGCCAGCGCGCCCCAGTCAGGCTTGAGGAGGAACAGCGCAACGGCGAACACCACCAACGACAAGCCCACAAGTCCGGTGACGTTCTCCATGATGCTGAACTTCACCCGCCACACCACCAGCCACACGGCCAGCAAAGCGAACGGAACCCAGAGCATATAGGACACCCCGCTGGCCAATTGGAGGGCCAGGGCGATGCCGCCGATTTCCGCGGTGACGGTCATGACATTGATCAGGAAGGATGCACCCAGGTTGGCCAATCCAGCCCTTGGCCCAAGGCGCTCCCGGATCACCTCGAAAGTGGCCCTGCCGGAAACTGCAGCCACCCTGCCGGACATATTCGCGAAAAGGCAGATACCCACTACGCCCACCAGCACCACCCATGTCAGGGACATCCCGAACCGGGAGCCCACCACTGCATTGGTCACAAGGTCCCCGATGTCGACAAAGCCCCCGATCGCCGTCAGGATGCCCAGTGCAACACCGAGGAGCCGTTTCACTGGATGCCGGCCTTGGTCATGAGGCTGTCGAGTTGCTCAGTGGCAACGCGGAGTTCCCCCTGCACGCTGGACAGTTGGGCTTGGCCCTGCCCGTCGTTGGGGCCACCGGAAGATGAGGCCAGGGCATCCCGCGCGTGCAGGAGCGCCCTGGAAATGGAGGAGAAGGCGGTCAGGGCGTCGTTTCGGAGTACGCGCTCTTCCTGGGTTTGCGCAGATAGTCCGTGGACCTCGTTCGTCGCGGACTCCACATCGCCCAACATGTCGTCGGCGGTGGTAGAGGCGGCGGCCGCCGTCGTGCTGTCCGCAATCCTGAGGTCCACCGCCAGGCTTGCCGCGCGCACAGCGGATGAAACCTCTTTTGCAGGGTTTTCCAGCGCCTCCGCTGAGGGACGCTGGGAGCAGCCGGCCAGCAGCGCTGCCAGGATCACCAGGATCGGGAGGACAAGGGTCCGGAACCGCGGCGCTTTGCTCATGACGGCTTCGGAATCTCGCATCCGCCCTGAGGATTCAAACCGGTGTAATTCAGTGGCCCGGCAACAATATTCAAGGCAATGGTGGCCACCTGCGAGCATTGGGCGGGCGGGGCGCTGTAGTATCCGCGTTGACCGGCGGCGACTGCGCCTATAACGAGCCAAACAACTACCAATAGCCCGATGATTGAACCGATTCGCATTTCTACCCCAATCGCTAACTGACAACGCTCAGCAATTAGTGACAAACCGTAGTCTTGGGTTCCAAAGGAGCGCGGCGGCGGACCGGATAACTCCCGTCCGCCGCCCGCTGATCCGATCAATCCGTTGGATTGGTTTCGGTTGTTAGACCGCGGTTGTCCGCGGTCCCTTCATCCTTTTCTTCTGCCGGCCCGGGTGGATTGGCAGATTCGCTGGGACCAGCATCGACGGCGTCATCCTGACTTCCCGACGATGCGTCACCAGTATCCTCCAGGCCGCTGGTTTCTGGCACCCCGGGCTCCCTTGGAATGGGATGTCCTGGGGTGGTGGTTCCATCGCGAACCTCGGAAAAACCGGCAACTTCGCTTGGATCAGTTGTCATACACGCGACCGGCCCCGGCCGACCACCCAACCAATGAGTGCCAGCACGAGCAGGATAATTCCTACCCAGAGCAGGAAACTGAGGGCCTGGTTCAATCCACCTACAAGAAGGAGGATGATCGCGATTACGCCGGCGATTATCAAAAGTGTGTTCATTGAGGTACGCATCCCTTCAATAACTGTTTATCTATTCAGGAAGGCGTCCGCTGATACTCCACACCGTGTGGAGCGCCACCCATGCCAACGGCCACCGATTGGAGAAATTCATCTCCATATTTCTTACGTACCCTTCCGGAAAAGGATTCAAACGAATCTTTGCCCGTCAGCAGTACGTTCATAGCATCATGATAGGCGTGCATCCTCCTTTGGCGTAGTAGTTCGTCAGGAAACTTACTACCGTTTCGTGGAGCCTGTCCAGCGCCCCTCCGTCACGAGCCTCGAGCGGGGCTGTGGCCCGACTCACGGCACAAGGCAGCGCCCCTCTTCGTTGGACAGGAAATGAGGGGAGGGCCCACGCATCTCTACGAGTTTTCGTACAGATAACGCCCGGAAGAAGGCCTCTAAAGGGCGTTATCTGTACGAAAACTCCCGGGCCTTAGTCGCGCGGGCGCATCAGCGGCGGGTTCAGCACCGCGCGGATGGGGTGGCCCGCCGTCGGACGCGATTCGGGTGCGAGCCTGAACAGCGCGGCTGGGCGGCCGGCGTCGCCTGTTGTCATGCGGCCCGTGTCCTCCAGGAAGCCAGGCGTCCCGGTCGCCTTCCGGTGGAAATTCCGCGGATCCAGGCGGGTTCCCCAGACCGCTTCGTACACTGCCCGGAGCTGGGCGATGGTGAATTCCTCACCACAGAAAGCTGCACCCAGGGGCGAGTATTCAAGCTTCGACTTGGCCCGTTCCAGCGCGTCATCGAGGATTTTCGCGTGGTCGAACGCAAGCTCCAACTGCCCGTTGACCACGTCCCGGACCGGGTACCACGCTGCGTGCTCGGCGTCGCTGCCGGCCGCTAGCACCGGGAAGTCGGGCGCCAGCAGCAGGTGCGCGACGGTCAGGACATCGCCGCGCGGGTCGCGCCCCTTTGGCCCGTAACTCCCCAGTTGCTCGAGGTGCCCGGGAAGTTGCTCGACGCCGGTCTCCTCCGCAAGTTCCCGGACCGCCGCCTCCAGAAGGTCCTCGCCGGCGAGGACGAAACCGCCCGGCAACGCCGGCCTGCCGCGGAAGGGCTCGATGAGGCGCGTGATCAGCAGGACGTTCAGCTCGCCGTCGCGCACTGTGAGGGCGACGACGTCGACAGTCACCGGGAAGCGTTCGGGCGCTGGATGAGTGTGAGGCATGAACCAATCCTAGGCGAGTTATCGTCATGTTGACAATAAAGCGGGAGGCTCCTACAGTTTAGTTATCGTCAAATTGACGACAACTAAACGAAAGAGGCGAACATCATGGCAACCATCAAGCGCTACCCCTGGATCAGCCACTTCCTCGGCAGCCCCACCGGCTACGTCGTCCACCTGCAGAAGGGGACGGTCAAGCACCAGGGAGTCGGCCAGGCGTTCTTCTTCCGCCCCGCCAACTCAGTGCTCAGCGAGGTTCCCGTGGACGACCAGGAACTGCCCACCCTCTTCCACGCCATCACCCGCGACCACCAGGACGTCAGCGTTCAAGCCAACGTGACCTACCGCTTCATCGACCCCGTGGCCGTTTCAACCCGGCTCGACTTCGGGCTGCAGACCGCCGGCAAGGCACCGGCCACCGGCCGCGAGCAAGTGTCCACGATCATCGGCCAGCTGTGCCAGAGCCACGCAATCGACCAGATCGCCACCACCACCCTTGCCGAGGCCTTGGAACGCGGCGTCAGCCAACTCCGCGTTGTTCTCAGCGACGCTTTGCGGGCCGATGCTCGGCTCCAGTCAACCGGCATCGAAATCCTTGGCGTGCAGGTCCTGGCCATCCGGCCCGAGGCGGACGTCGAACGTGCCCTGCAGACGCCGGTCCGCGAGCAACTCCAGGCGGAAGCCGACCGCGCTGTTTACGAGAGGCGGGCAGTCGCCGTCGAACGTGAACGGGCCATCTCCGAGAACGAAATGGCGAGCCAGATCGAACTGGCCGTCCGCCGGGAGAACCTGGTGGCGCAAGAGGGTGCAAACGCCCGGCGGGCCGCTGAAGAGAAGGCCGCCGCTGGTCTGATCGAGGCCCAGGGTTCCGCCGAACGCAAGGGAATCGGCGCCGCCGCCGAAGCCAACCAGATCCGGCTGGTGGGCGAGGCAGCAGCCGCCCGCGAGGCCGCCACCATGGAGGTCTACCGCGGCATGGAACAGGCCACGCTCCTGGCCCTGGCGCTCAAGGACGCAGCCGGCAGCCTGCCGAACATCGGCAACCTGACCATTACGCCGGACCTGCTCAGCGGCGCACTGGCCGGCTTGTTCAAGGAACCTGCCACCGCTCCCGAAACCAACAAGTAAGGTCGCACCATGGCAACCCCGCGCATCGTCATCGTCCACCGGCGTACCGAACTCCAGGAACTCCTGGACCGGCACGCCACCCGGGGCCAGGCGGAGTTCTTCCTCCGCACCCGCGGCCGCAGTATCCAGGACGTCCAGGACCGGCACGATCGCCTCATCCAGGCACTCGCCACCATTCGGGCAGCGGTGCCGTCCGACTGGCGGCAGGCCGAGGTGGAACGGGCGGACCTCAGCAGATTCCTGCTCACGGATGACGACATCATCGCCGTCGTAGGACAGGACGGACTGGTTGCGAACGTCGCCAAATACCTGAGGGGCCAGCCCGTGATCGGCATCGATCCGGAGCCGGGCGCCAACCCCGGAGTCCTGGTCCGGCACACCCCGGCCGACGCTGCAGCCCTCCTGGCTGCGGGCGATGCCGGACGGCTGCACTGCCAGGATCTCACCACCGTGACGGCAACGCTCGACGACGGCCAGCAGCTTTCGGCTCTCAACGAAGTTTTCGTGGGGCACGCCTCGCACCAGTCGGCAAGGTACGCGCTCACTGCGCCGAGTTTCACCCAGGCCGGCGGACAGACCGAGCGGCAGTCGTCGTCGGGCCTCATCGTCTCCACCGGAACCGGTGCCACCGGGTGGTGCGCTTCGATTGCTCTGGAACGTGGCGGACGTTCGCTTCCTGCGCCCGCTGATGCCCGGCTTGCATGGTTCGTCCGCGAAGCGTGGCCGTCACCGGTTACGGGAGCCTCGCTGACCGAAGGCGTGCTGGAAGCCGGCGAGGTACTGCGGATTACCGTGGCGTCCGATCAGCTCGTGGTGTTCGGCGATGGCATGGAGGACGACCGGCTGACGGCATCCTGGGGGCAGGAGATTACGGTGCAGTTGGGGCAGAGGCCGCTGCGGTTGGTTGTCTGAGCCCGACTCCCCTCCGGTACCCGATGTGAACCGATCGCGCGGCACGCGCCTATTGCGGCGCTGGCCTACTGAGCTCCGCTATGGTGGGCACACCTGTCCGAATTAAAAACCCAGAGCACATCGGCCTCGTCAACGAAAACAGAGAGTTGGCGCGGGTATTTCCAAGGAGCTTCCGTGAGCCACGCCCAGCAAGCAACGGAGAACCCTCGGGTTTCAGGGCACCGGCCGGACGCCGAGGTCATGTACCCCGCCATAGCCTTGTTGATAGGCGTCTTCTGCGCGGTCCTTGGTCTCGTCCCAGGGTGGATTACCGGCGCGAAGCTGCCTTTGCAAAACCTCTGGGCCAACCAAGTCATGCCGGATCAGATGCCGTTCTCGCTGCTCCCGCTGAGCCAGTACGAAGTCCTCAGTTTGATCGCGCTCCTGACCACCGGCGGCGCCGCGGCGGGGCTGGCGGTACGGCTCTGGAACCCAAATCACCGCCGCGCAGCCACATGGTGGGCGGTCGGCGGCGTCCTACTGGTGCACAGCGTGGCGGCCATTCAGTCATTCGTGACCCTCGGCAGCGGTCTCATGGGCGGAAAGTTGGCGAGCCTCTACTTCTTCGGACTGCTGGCGGGCGTCATGCTGTCGGTCGCCGCCGGACTTGTGGCGGTTTTGCTGTTGGCTTCGAGATCGCGGGCAACCACGACGATCGGGGTTGGGCTCATGGCATCTTCGGTGACTTCCTGGCTGATGTTGTGGGCGGTCGGCATCGCCGACCATCGGAACTTACCCCTCGAGATCGTCACTATCGCGCACTGGCTTCCCGCCGTTCTTGTGGGTTGCTCGCTGGCCTGGTGCGGGCTCAAACCGCCCCTTCGATTGGTGGTCTGGGCGCTGAACCTCGCATTCCTATGGGTCATCCCAGCGGTCTTCACCGCCACTCAATCAGTTGTGGGGACCCGCGTCATAGCCGGAGACATCCCTGAGATGGTCCTCATGGGCCAGCAGGTCCTTGCCGCCGCTTTAGGGCCCGACGGCGGTGCCGGGCAAACGCTGTTGCTCGCCGTGGTCGTAGCTCTGATGGGAGTCGGCATCCGTGCCGTGGTGGCGGCACGGAGGGGCTCCAGTCAGCGGTAAGGCGCTGCCACTGCTTCAAGAATCAACCGTTGTCCCTCGCAGAAGCCCCGGGGTAGGGTGGCCGAACCGTTCGCCCACATCATCGTCTGGCAAAATTCCGGGAGAAACCATGACACATGTGAGACGTCAACTGGCTGCTGTGACGGCAGCCTTCGCACTCAGCGCCACTAGCGTAGGGATAGCCAGTCCGGCACTGGCCGACCCCCGGGAAACCGAGAAAACAGCTACTGCAACGGGTTACGGCGGTGCCGTGAGCACGGTGGATCCCGAAGCCTCCGCAGCCGCCATCGAGGTCCTCCGGAAGGGTGGTAACGCAGCCGACGCCGCTGTCGCTGCGGCTGCCACCCTTGGCGTCACGGAACCGTATAGCGCCGGCATTGGAGGCGGCGGTTACTTCGTGTTCTATGATGCCAAGACCAAGAAAGTCAGCACCATTGATGGCCGCGAAACCGCGCCGGCAACCATGCCGAACGATGCGTTCATCGATCCCGCCACCGGCAAGCCCTATCTCTTTACGACCAAGAGGCCCGAACTGCCAACCAGCGGCGTCTCCGTCGGTGTCCCCGGCACCCCGGCCACTTGGGAACGCGCACTTGAGCAATTTGGGACGTTGAACTTGGGCGACGCACTCAAGCCGGCAATCAAGGTGGCCAACCGCGGCTTCGTGGTGGACGAGACGTTCCGAAACCAGACCCTGGACAACAAGTTCCGTTTCAACACCTTCACCTCCACCCAGAACCTTTTCCTCCCCGGTGGCGACGCTCCCGCCGTCGGGAGCATCTTCAAGAACCCCGAACTGGCCGAGACGTACCGCCTGCTGGCGAAGCAAGGCACCAGCGCTTTTTACACGGGTCCGCTCGCAGAAGAAATTGTCTCCGCAGTAAAAGCACCGCCAAAATCGGGCGCGACTGACCTGCCCGTACCGGTCGGGTTCATGACAACGGACGATCTCGCCGGGTACAAGGCTCTCGACCAGGATCCAACGCATGTGGAGTACCGCGGCTTTGACGTCTATGGAATGGCGCCATCCAGCAGCGGTGGAACCACTGTTGGCGAGTCGCTGAACATCCTGGAAAACTTCGAGCTCAAGGACATGCAGCCGGTAGATGCGTTGCACCACTATTTCGAGGCCAGCTCGTTGGCATTCGCCGACCGCGGCGCGTATGTGGGCGATCCAAAATTCGTTGATGTTCCCACTGATGTCCTCACTGATCCGGTTTTCGGGAAGGAACGCGCTTGCGAGATCAATCCGACTGCGGCGGCTACCAAACCTGTCGCCCCGGGTGACATAACAACCTACGACGGCGCGTGCCCGGCCGCGGCTGCACCGCTCGCCGACGAGACGGACACCGAGAACATTTCCACCACCAACCTGACGGTCGCCGACAAATGGGGCAACGTGGTGGAGTACACGCTGACCATTGAGCAAACAGGTGGATCTGGAATCGTCGTCCCAGGCCGCGGATTCCTGTTGAACAACGAGCTCACCGACTTCAGTGCGGTGTACAACGCGACTGATCCCAACAGGATCCAGCCAGGCAAGCGCCCCCGTTCTTCGATGTCGCCAACCATCATTCTGCAAGACGGCAATCCCTTCCTTGCCCTCGGCTCCCCGGGCGGTTCGACCATCATCACCACCGTGCTGCAGACCATCCTGAACCGCGTTGACCTGGGGATGGATATCTCCGAGGCCATCGCGGCTCCGCGGGCTGCCCCTCGAAACGGCCTCACCGTGAGTTCGGAGCCAGCCTTCATTGATGCTTACGGTTCCGCGTTGGAATCGTTGGGCCATGATCTGGTCCCGGCTGGTGATGCTTTCACCTCGGCAGCCGAAATCGGTGCGGCAACCGCGATTGAATTCGGCGACGGCGGGAAGCTCACCGCCGTAGCGGAGCCGACGCGCCGCGGAGGGGGTTCGGCGATGGTTGTCTCAGCTGATGTTCAGGGCCCTGGCAAGGGTCCGAAGCTCAAGTAGCTTTTACCGTCAGAGCGGACCGCGGCATTTTCAGCCGCGGTCCGCTCTGCGTTCCAGGATTAACCAGCTCATCGATTTGTTGCTCATGGGCGATCCTTTACTTCTGCCTGGCCTGTTGATTCCCGGCGCACACCCAAAGGTTGATCTCTTGAATGCCAGCAGTTTCGGGGCCAACCGTGATCGGCCGGCGTTCCAAAACCCTGAGACCCTCGGCTTTGAGCTCAGCTTCGATGAGTTCGGTGCTCACGAAGGCGACTTCACTCGTGTACTCAGATGACCGGTAGGTTCCGTGCTCATTAAAGCTGATGTGGCTCATGCTCACGTGCCGTGCGCCGTTAAGGGCATCCCGACTTTCAACGGTGACCAGGAAGGAGTCCTGGCCCAGCTGCGATATCGTGGCCACCTTGTTGGCGGATTCTGGCTCGTAGGGGTGGTCCGGATTCAGCACCGTCATCAGAAAACGGCCGCCTGTAGCCAAGCACCGTTTCACTTTGCGGAACAGCGTTCGTCTGCTGTCGGGGTCGAGAAGCGTGGCATAGCTGGCGCCAAGGACGATGCAACCAAAAGCCTGTTCCGGCTGCGGCCCGGAGGGGCGTTGCCCCACTGTTTCCCGCCCTGTGGGACCGATCATCTTAGCTAGCCGACGGGGACCCGCTGCTAACTCGAGAACTGCTCCGGAGGTCTCCGCTGCAGCAGCCAGGATCTCCGGAATCTCAGTGAGGTCGTTGGCGATGATGAGGTGGTCGTAAAGACGGGTTCCGAAGATATCCCGCCCCGCATGCCGAACACCAGCACCTCCCAGAGCCTGCAGGACAGGGTCGATGGTTCTCTCCGGCGTCGTTGTCATCTACGGCACTCCCCAAGCGTGGCGTTGGTATTTGTTCTTGGAACCGACACTACGGGCGCTTTACGCCACCACAGTGCCGAATCGGAAAAACTAGGTGGTGAATGAGGTCAAATTAGGGGCAATTTGGCTTCGTCTAGGTGGTGTAGAGGCCGCCTCTAGGTGTCCTGGTCAATCCGGGCACCAAGATCCACCCAAAAGTCAGCACTCAGTCAGATGCATTCCCTTCACCACCTAGATGGGTGGCAGGAGACACTCATTTCGGACCACTTGGGCACCTAAATCTATCCAGACGACCACTCATTTCCGCTCCCTCGAGCACCTAGGCCGACTTCTACCTTGCAGGCTTATCCCAACGAGATTCCCGATCTAGCCCATGGGGGAATCCCGTTATCAGAAAAGCCAATCCCACTCTCAAGGAGAAGAAATGAACTGGCAGCAATTAAGCTGTTTGGCTGGATTCCTATCGCATGTCATAGCCACGGGCTCTCTGATCGCGGCGGCCTTCACCGGTGGTGCAACACTCGTCATCGGCGGAATCGCGTATTCGGTGAGTGCACTCGCGACCATGCTCGGCTGCAGTTAGCAAGAAATGAAGTTACTGACGCTCACGGCAGCTGCCATGTTCTTCATTACGGCCGTCATCGCGTTTTTCAGTAATCCGACGATGGCAGCGCTCTCACTCACGGCCTCTATTGCAATGGTTGCAACGTGGGTCGTCTACAAGAGGCAGAGCAAGTAGTCGTTCATCATCGGAGCCGTGCCCGGCGCTGGGTCAGGCCGGGCACGGCTCTCCCGACGCGAAGTGACCCCTATTGAGGACGAATGAATTTCATCAACGTTGAGAACCTCTCAAAGCACTTTGGGCCATTTCAGGCTTTGAAAGACATCAATTTCACGGTGGCCGCAGGGGGATCAATGGCCATTATCGGTCCCAACGGCTCAGGGAAAACCACCCTGGTCCGTTGCCTTCTGGGCCTCTTGGCACCGAGTGCTGGAAGGGCCGAAATAGCGGGACTCCCCTACGATTCCGGCCATCGATCATGTGTCGGATATCTGCCCGAAGAACGTGGCAACTTCCAACGCGACACCCCGCTGGAGGTGATCCGCCTCTTCGGGAGACTTCGTGGCCTAAGTTATCGCGAGGCCACTATCCAAGCCTATGACTACCTTGATGATGTGGCCTTGACCGCCCAAGCCCGGTCCCCTATCCAAACACTGTCCAACGGTCAGCAACAGAAGATTCACTTGGGAGTCACCTTCATCGGCAACCCCGAACTCTTGGTCCTGGACGAACCGACCCGCGGGTTTGATCCGATCAACCAAGCAATCTTCAAAACACATTTGCAGAGACAATTGCGTGAAGGGACCACTCTGATTCTGGTGACAAATCAAATGCATGAAGTAGAAGAACTTACTGACAATGTGCTCTTCCTGCGCAAGGGCAACCAACACT
Organism: Paenarthrobacter sp. NPDC089307; assembly: GCF_040685055.1. Lineage (NCBI taxonomy): Bacteria > Bacillati > Actinomycetota > Actinomycetes > Micrococcales > Micrococcaceae > Paenarthrobacter > Paenarthrobacter sp. NPDC089307. The sequence goes on along the minus strand of NZ_JBFBHE010000007.1, from coordinate 261,862 downwards.
TTGCCGGGGAACTGGAAAATGCAAAGCAGATGCTCGGTGGTCGTCGCACCGTGTTGACCTATACAGGTGAGCTGCCTGAAAGTGCGCGGAAATGGAATATTGACGTGCAGGCGACAGGAGTGGCCGTCATGGACTCTCCCCATGAAGTGGGGTCGGCAAAAGAGTTATTGGGACAATTGGTCAGCGACGGCGTGAAGATAACGGACTTCAGCACGAGGTTGTCCAGCATGGACGAGATATTCGTGGCGGTCTATGGCGAGTCGGGGCAGTTCGGAAACCTGGACTAATGACTACTCCAAACCGGATCTTGCTTGCCTTCGAACTCAAGCGACAGTTCAAGAGAAAGAGCTACTGGGTGGCCACCGTCCTGGTTCCACTGGCGGTTATCATTCTGGCCACATTGGCACAAGTAGGAGCCGCAGCAACAGAAAGGAACGGAGCGAACGGAAACGTTGGCGTCATGAAGTTCCAATACGCGGATCCCAGCGGATTCATTGATGCAAAGCTCGCTGAAGAGGCTGGCGGCACCAAGGTAGCGAATGCATCGGCTGCTATTGGCGAGGTGACAGCGGGCGGTCTGCAGACATTGATTGTGTTCCCCGATGACCTCAGCGGCGGTCGGATAGACATCTACGAAAACAACAGGGGTTTGGTTGGGGATCAACGCTCAACTGCGTTGGCCCGCCAACTCCTGCAATCCTCCCTGGTGAAGGGCCTCAAGTCCCCCGAGCTGACCAAGCCTCTGACCGGGAGCATTGACGTCAACCGCGTCGGCTACAGGAACGGGAGCGTCGACCCCGGTTTGTGGTCCGTCGCACCTCCTCTTGTCTTTTTGCTCCTCTATTTTGCGGTAACTATCTTTCTTGGCAACCAGATCATGTCGAGCTTCGCTGAGGAACGGGAACAGAAGATTCGCGAAGTCCTCTTTCTGGACGCATCGCCGTCGAGCGTTTACCTGACCAGAATCCTGACGACTGCCATCCTTGGCCTGGTTCAACTGGCAACGATGTCGTTGCCCCTCATCATCTTCTACCTGACGGCCGGTCGCGATCTTGGCCTTCCCCTGCCGGCTCTCGATCTCTGGGTCCTTGATGCCTCGAAGATGTCCGCTGGGCTTGTGATCCTCGTGCTCGGAGTGTTCTCCATGGTTGCCAGCCACGCCGCGATAGGTGCCCGGATCAGGAGTGCGCGGGAAGGTTCCGCCTTCGCCACACTCTTTGTCATCATGATGTTCGCACCGGGCTACACCTTGGGCTTGCTTTCCGAGGAACCGGGCTCTCCGATCGTGCAGATCTTTACCTTCTTTCCTCCTACGGCGCCCAGCACTTTGCTCTTCAGGAACGCTTTTGGAAACATCCCGGCATCGGAAATCATCCTCAGCTGCGTCTGCCTTTTGTCACTCAGCATCGTTGTCCTGGGCCTGGGAAGGGGTGCCTATTCCGGCCAGCCATTGTGGAAGGCCGAACTTATGACCCGCCGCTTGCGCAGAACCCCTATCAGCTGAAGCACTCGACGTCGGAACCTCAGGCTGGTGAACAAGACGCGAAAAGGCGGCGCGAGGGTGACTGGTGGAATTTGCTGGGCTGCGGGTCGCCGGTTATGAACCTCACACAGTCCCCCGCGCTGAGGGGCAACTTGCAACCTGGGCTCTACTTTAGTGCTGACATACATCCGTGTCGCACTGCAGCAGGTGGCCCAGTTAAGCCACCCGGAAACAGCATTCGCTTGTCCAAGCGCGCCCAAATAGAAACTAACCCGCTAATCTAGCCAGCCCGGCTATGTTCAGTCCTCCAGTCCGAAGAAGGCGGAGAGTTGTTCGATGGTGAATTGGTTGCGTAGGCGGCAAGCGCTGTTCTGGTTGGCGAACATACCCTGTTTCCAAAACGCCTGCTCTCTGGGTTTCGTTGACTGCCAGTCAACCGGGACGACGTACTCTGCCGATTCGTCGGTGTCCCCACCCTCCAAATGCCTGTAGCCTCCGCGAAGCGGGAGATCCGTGAGACGGGTGGAGGTGCCATGAATCTGCAGTTCGGCCCGCTCAAACGGCATTGCTTGGCCTATGACTGTGCCGACCCCAACGTATCCGCGCTTGGGGATGCAGACGAACACCCGAGCACCAATAGGCAACGCTTTCAAAGTGCGGGAAAACCACTCACCCCCGCCGGCCGAGATGAAGCCATAGTCGGCGGCGTCATCCCACGAGCGTCCGTCGGGGTACTCGCCGAAGGACACGTACCAGTCGTAACCATTCCAAGGCTCACGAGATTTGCTGACCTTGGATGAGGTCCCGGAGATCACCTGTGCCTCTTGGTCCACGAGCCAAGTTCTGGCCAGGTAGGAATTGCCGCGATCCTCAAAGTGGCGGAAGAACACAACGTTCACGGGCACACCAAAGTTTTCGTGGAGGAAGCGGACAATACGCTCGGTGGCCGGATCGACACTAGCCGCCACGATTGTGAAAACCTGGGCAACGTTGAGCTCTTCGGGTGGGGCCTCGCCAAACTCCTCGGCAAAAGCCTCCTCGAAGGCGACTCCGGGGCGGTAGTTGGCAAAGATCGACACGATATCGCCTCGGCTGAGACCCGCCACCCACGATCCATAGTCGAGGGTCTGGGCAACCACATCGCGCGGGGTGCGGTCCCGCTTCAGCTCTAGTACGTGGACGAAGCCTTCTCCATCAATGGCGAGAAGGTCTATGAAGCCGCCATGGGCTGTCGGTACCTGCCGACCAATAAGAAGCAGTCGCTGCCCCAGAAGGGCAGGATCGGCTTCTATATACCCCTCCAATTGGGACTCCAGCCCGATACCTGAAGGTGAAAGGCGCATCAAGTCTTTGCCGTCGGCACGCCAAAGTCCCATCTCCAACACCATCTTGACCCCTTGCTCTGAATGAATGTTCTCAATACTTCTACACCCAGAGGCCACATCCCTCTGCTACTCACGCGAGCCCGGCCTTCTCCTGAAGAACTACCCGGCGACTTCCCTTGCTGTGCATTTCGAACCGCCTTATGGATGGCGGGCAGGATCAGGGCCAGCTGAACCGCTTGAGGTATTTGGCCAGCACTTACGCAGCGATTCAGCCGTCCTCGGAGCGTGCTGCCCTCTTCAACTCGGCAATTCGCAGCCGTAAAAAGATTATGGTCAAGACCAGGGCATATACGACCAGGACAGTCACCGCGATCACGAAAACAGCGTAGAGAATCCCGAGAATTCCGAATGCCGGACTTAAATTCACTGTTACCCCCAAAGAGCCATACGTACTATTCCCACCGGACGCCACTCCTGCTCAACGAGGGTATCCCACGGGCTCCGCCCAAGCGTTCCGCAAATGGCCGTGTCATACAATCGCGGTGAGACCAGGCGTCGATCCGAATTCCGGCGCCTGTATTGGGGAAAGAGGTCAGTATGTTCGGTTCGAAGAAGAAGCTCAACCACCTGATGGAGCAACTGAGGCCCGACTTGAGCCGGGAGTCGCTGGGTGTCGGCCCCAACTTCCCCGGCGTCGCCCCGAACCCGATCCTCAGCGGTGAAGCGCGGAAGCGCAATGCGGAACTGCGCAATGGAACGCTGGCGCTTGGTGTTCTCGTCGACTGGCGGGAGGTCAACAGCAACCCGCGCGTTGTCCTGATGCTCGACGTGGAGACCGCCGACGGCACCTCGTTCCGCGGTATCGCGGACGAAAGCCTGACGATCACCGCTCTCACCCGACTCACCCCAGGACAGACGATGCCAGTGCGCTACCGGCCAGCCGTTATGGACCACTACGTCGCCCTTGCGCGGGACGCTGACCCCGCCGAAGTGCAGCAACTCTCTGACCTGATCGCGATCCGCAAGAGGAGCTGACCTGGAAGGATTTGCCGTCGGGCCGCCGGACAGAGGATTGCTGGGGGGAAAGAGGCCAACTATTTCGCGCCCAAGACCTCAAAATCTCCGATTCCCTCGGCGGTGACTACAGCAACCTCCGTCACTACACTCCTGTTCCGCGCCGACTCCTCAACGGCGGCCAGCACCCGCTGGATCTGGAGCCCGTCCCCCAACGACGGCGACGGCTGGCTTCCGTCGCGAACGGCGAGTAGGAAGTCGCGAACCTGGTGCGTGAAGGTGTGTTCCCAGCCGATGATGTGCCCCTGTGGCCACCATGCCCCGGCGTAGGGATGCTCAGGTTCATTGACCAGAATCCGCCGGAACCCCTGCTCCCGCACGGGAAGCGTGGCGTCCAGGAAGCCGAGTTCGTTCAGGTTCTCCAGATCAAACGTCAGAGAACCCAAAGACCCATAGATCTCGATCTTCAAGGAGTTCTTCTGCCCCGTAGCCACCCGTGACGCTTCCACAGAGGCACTCACGCCGCCGGTGAGACCCAAAGTTGCCCACGCGGCGTCGTCAACTGTCACCTTCTCCAGCCCAGCGGCACCGGGGCGCTCGGCCACAAAAGTCCGCAGCGTCCCGGTCACCTCAGTGACGGTCTGACCGGTCAGGTGCTGGACCTGGTCGATGGCGTGCGAGGCGATGTCTCCCAGCGCCCCGGAGCCGGCCGTCTCCTTGCGGAGCCGCCAACTCATGGGGGTTTCGACGTCGGAAAGCCAGTCCTGGAGGTAAGCGGCCCGCACGTGCCGGACGGTTCCGAGACGCCCTTCGGCGATCAGCTCCCGGGCCAGGGCGAGCGCCGGAACGCGGCGGTAGTTGAACCCGATCATCGACTGCACACCCCGGGTCCGCGCAGAGGCAGCCGCGGACGCCATCAACTCAGCCTCGTCCAGAGTGTTGGCGAGCGGCTTCTCCACCAACACGTGTTTCCCGGCGGCCAAAGCTTCTAGAGTGATCTCAGCGTGCATCCAGCCCGGCGCGCAGATGTCCACGATGTCGATGTCGTCCCGCGAGATCACGGATCGCCAGTCGGTGGCAGACTCAGCCCAGCCATACTTGGCGGCAGCCTGGGCCGCCGCCGAGGCGTCCCGGCCAACGAGCACTCTCTGCTCGAAGGCCGGGACATCGAAGAAACTGGCCACATTCCGCCACGCATTCGAGTGGGCTTTCCCCATGAACGCGTAGCCAATAGCGGCCACGCCCAACGGGCGGCCAGCGCCCAACGGGCGATCGGTTGGAAGAGGAGTGGTCATGGCTTAGGCGAACCAGTCCCGGGCGGGGTTGGAGACCTCAGGCGCCTCCCGGAAGACACCGGGTTGGGCCACCCAGCCGACCCCGTTGGCGATGACCTTTTGGATCTGCGGCTGGTGGTATACCGGGTATTCCTGGTCACCGGGACTGAAGTAGAAGATCCGGCCCTTGCCACGCGAGAACGTCACGCCGGAGCGGAACACCTCTCCCCCTTCGAAGGAGCTGATAAAAATCAGGTCGTCGGGCTCGGGGATGTCGAAGAGCTCCCCGTACATTTCCTGCTGCGGAATGACGATCGGGCTCTCAATGCCAGCGGCGATCGGGTGTGAGGGCTTGACTGTCCACACGAGCTCCCGCTCGCCCTCGTTGCGCCACTTCAGGGAGCAGGTGGTCCCCAGCAATCGGGTGAAGATCTTGGCGAAATGCCCCGAGTGCAGCACCACCAACCCCATGCCGCCCAGGACATGCCGCTGCACGCGCTCCACCACTTCGTCGGCGACTTCCCCATGCGCAATGTGTCCCCACCACAGCAACACGTCAGTCTGTGCAAGGACCTCCTCGGACAGCCCGTGCTCCGGATCAGCCAACGTTGCCGTGGTGATCTCCGAGTCGGGGTAGAACCCACGGAGCCCTGCGGCAATGGCGCCGTGGATCCCCTCGGGGTACATCTCCCCGATGGTTGCAGGCTCGTTGCGGGCCTCGTGCACAGCTTCGTTCCAGACAACAATCTTCAGCTTGGTATCAGTCATTTAGAGCACCACTTCGCGTTGTTCGAGGGCGGATTTGTAGCAGGCATCCAGGATCAGTGCACGGCTCAGGGCAAGCGAACCGTCGTGGCTTCCCCACACGGTCTCGCCCCCGCGCACGGCGGCAATGAAATCGTCGACGACGGCCTGGTGGGCTCGCCCGGGTTGGGCCACCACTTCGAAGTCGGCGTTCTCGCCGTCCTTCTCGGTGAAGACATGCACGTCCGCTACCGGGTTCTCGGAGGCGCCAACCGAGCGCAAGTCCGCGCCGCCGTCGGTCCCGTAAACGGTGAAGTCCATCAGGTCCCGCTCGTCGCGATACGTGGCCCAGCCCGCTTCCAGGATCAGTGTCCCGCCGCCTTCCAGCCGGATGAACGCTGACGCGAAGTCTTCCACTTCGAACTTGTGGCTGGAGCTCGTGGCCGTATAGCGGGCATTGCCGCCGAGGCCGCGCGGACCGAGTTCGGAGTGGGTCGACGCCGAGACGGCCAGCACCTTGGGCTCGCCAAGCAGGTGCAGCGAGTAGTCCAGGACGTGCACGCCAATGTCAGCCAACGGACCGCCGCCGGCGAGTTCCGGGTTGGTGAACCAGCTACCCAGCATCGGGATGCCTTGCCGCCGGAGCCAGGATGCCTTGGCATAGTACGGGCGCCCCAGCGTGCCGGCGTCGATAACTTCCTTAAGCGCCTGGATGTCGCCGCGGCGGCGGTGGTTGAACGCGACGTCCAGCACGCGGCCGGCTTTGCGGGCGGCGTCCACCATCTGTTGGCCTTCGACGGCGTTGCGCGCCAACGGCTTTTCGCTCAGGACATGCAGTCCACGCTCGAGCGACGCAATGGCGATCGGCGCGTGCAGGAACGTCGGCACGGCGACGCTGACGGCGTCGAGATCTTCAAGCTCGATCATGTCTTCCCAGCGGGCGAAGGCATGGGGGATGCTGTACTCCTCCTTCAGCTGGGCGAGGAGCTCGGCTTCCATGCCCGCGACGGCGACAATTTCGACGCCGTCGATGTTGCTGTACGCCTTGAGGTGCTGCTGGCCGGCCCAACCGATGCCCACAACTCCCACCTTGAGGGTTGCGGACGGGGCCTGCTGCTGAATACTCACGTTGTTCCTGTTCTTTCTGTGGTTACTAGGTTTGAAAAGCGTTAGCCCTTGACCGCACCGGCCGTCATGCCGGAAAGGATGCGCTTCTGGCACACGAGCACCAAGATCACGAGCGGGATGGTGATGATCACCGACGCTGCGCTGATGGTGCCCAGGGGCTGGTCGAACTCGCTGGTACCGCTGAAGAACGCAATCGCGACCGGCACGGGGCGTGCTTCCGGCGAGGTGGTCAGGGTGACGGCCAGGAGGAATTCGTTCCAGACCGAGATGAAGACGAGGATCGCCGTCGTCGCCAAGCCGGGGACCGCCAGGGGCAGGATGACCTTGCGGAAGGCGACAAACGGCGTGGCGCCGTCCATGTATGCGGATTCCTCCAGCTCACGCGGGATCTCCTTGAAGAACGACGTCAGCGTATAGATCGCCAGCGGCAGCGCGAACGTCAGCTTCGGGATGATGAGGCCGAGCAGTGTGTCGTACAGGCCAATGTCGCGCCAGATGGAGAACATCGGAGCTGCAATCGCGATGGCCGGGAACGTCGTGACCGAGAGGATGAGCGTCAGGATCATCGCCTTGCGGCGCATCTTCAGCCTCGCCAGCGCATAGGCAGCGAAGGACGCGAAGACCAGCGCCACCGTTGTGGTCACGACGGCGATAATCACTGAATTGCGCAAGGCCAGGAGAAACTCGGGGTTCTGGAAGACCACGGCGTAGTTCTCGAGTGTTGGCTGGCTTGGGAAAAGCTCGCCCTTGGACAAGCTGGCGCCCTTCTTGAGGGAGGTGTTGACCAGCCAGTAGAACGGGATGAGTGAAAAGCCCATGACAGCCACCACGAACACCCATACCAAGGGATGGAGTTTCGCTTCGCCCCTGAGCCGGCGCTTCGGCGCCCTGCGCCCGGTGGCGGGTGCCGCCGTCGGGCGTTCTGCAGTCAGCGTGCTCATTGGTCCTCCTTCGCGACGTCGCGGATGTTGCCGCCGCCGAAGCGGATGTAGATGACCGAAACCACCATGACGGTGAGGAAGGTCAGGATGGACAGCGCCGAGCCTTCGCCCACCAGCCGGTTTTCGCGCAGTTCGCCGTAGGCCAGCATGGACATCGATTCCGTGCCGTTGGCGCCGCGGGTGAGGACGAACGGGAGGTCGAAGACGCGGAGGGCGTCCATGGTGCGGAAGATCGCGGCGAGGACGATTGCCGGGCGCAGCAGCGGCAGGGTGATGTTGACGAAGGTCTGCCATTTGCTGGCGCCGTCGAGTTCCGCGGCCTCGTACGTTTCGGCGGAGATGACCTGCAGGCCGGCCAGGATGATGAGCGCCGCGAACGGTGTGGTCTTCCAGACGTCGGCCATCACGATCACGGCCATCGCGTAGCCGTGCTCGCCCAGCCAGACGACGTCGCCGCCCGGCAGTCCCAGCGTGGAGAGGACGTTGGTGACCAGGCCCATGTTGGGCTGGAACATCGTTTGCCAGGTGATGGCGCTGACCACGGTGATGATCGCGTACGGCAGCAGAACCACGGTGCGCAGGACGGCGCGGCCCTTAAACGCGAGGTTGAGCAGGAGCGCCATGGCCGTGCCGAGGACCAGCTCAAGCGAGACTGAGAGGCCCGCGAAGAGGAACGTCTGGCCGAACGCAGCCCACCACTCGTGGCTTGCGAGGGCGTTGATGTAGTTTTCCAGTCCGACAAAGCGTGAGAGGCCTGCAGTGCGGACGCTGTACTGGTTCAGGGAGAGCCAGATCGCGTAGCCGATGGGGACCGCCGCAACCAGGGCCATGATGACCAGCGACGGGGCGGTCATGCGGAAGGCGAGGCGTCGTTCGGCGCGGTCGCGGGCGTTTGTTTTTGGTGCGCTTGGGGGGGCGCCTGGCGTGATGGTTTTGATGGCCATGTTTTAGAAGCTCGCCTTGGCGGTGGCGATTTCGTCGGCCATCTTCTTCACAGCGTCCTCGGTGGAGGCGGTGCCGGAGAGGACGGCGTAGACGTTCTTGTAGATGGCCTGCGAGATCTGCGGGTAGACCGGGGAGATCGGGCGCGGCTTGGCACCCTTCACGGAGGCCAGGAGTTCCGTGGCGAACGGCATCTTCTGGAGCACTGCCGGGTCCGAGTAGGCAGCCTCGTTGACGGGGACCTGCGAGTAGTCCATGGCCACGTGCTTCTGCCAGTCCGGGGTGGTGGCGAAGTCAATGAACGCGACAGCCCCGGCCTGGTTGGTGGAGTGGGCCGAGATCGCGAGGTTCCAGCCGCCGAGCACGCCGGAGGCCTTGCCGCCTTCCCATGCGGGCAGCGGCGCGACCGCGAAGCTGCCAGCCAGCGGTGTCGCGTTGAGCAGGCGGTACACGTGCGGCCAGTTGCGCTGGTATCCGAAGTCGCCGGACTCGTAGGCCAAGCGGGCCGGGTCTTCGTTGTAGGTGAGGACGGCGCGGTCGGCTGAGCCGTTCTTGAGGCCCTCGCTCATGAAGTTGAGGACGTCGCGGGTTTCCTTGGAGTCGATCTTGACGTCGCCCTGGTCGTTGAGCACTTCGCCGCCCGCGCTGTAGAGCATTTCGAGGAAGTTCACCGTGAGGCCCTCGTACTGCTTGCCCTGGTAGACGTATCCGTTGCCGGGGGCTTTGGCGGCTTCCGCGTAGAGCTGCTGCCAGGACTCGGGCTTGGCTACCTTGTCCTTCTGGTAGTAGATCAGGCCCGCGTTGGTGAAGAACGGCGAACCCCAGTACTTGTCCTGGTACTTGGTGGTTTCCACAGTGGAGGGAATGAGCCGATCCTTGTTGGCTTCCACCAGCTTGGTCTGGTCCAGCAGCCAACCCTGGGAGGCGAACTCGGAGGTCCAGATAACGTCCGTGACGAAGAGATCGCACTCAGTGGACTTGCCCTCGAGCCGCTGCACGATCTGCGTGCGGGCTTCGTCTGTGGTGGCGCCGATCTCCGTGTACTTGGCCGTGACCTTACCGTTCGCCTTGGTGAACGCTTCCGCCGTGCCCTTGTAGATGCCGCTCGCGTCCTTGACGCCGCAGATATTCACGGCACCGCTGGCATTAGCGCCCGACGCCGGATCGGCAGCTGCCGCTTGCTCCGCACCTTGGGGTGTGGCTCCCCCGCCGCACGCGCTGAGGAGGAGGGCTGCGGCGATTGCGGTCGCGGCCAGTGCTTTTTTGTTGTGGCGTGTTGCGGGTTTGTTCTGGAGCGGGAGAGCAGGTCGGTTCAAGTCCACAAGTGGCTCCTTTGGTGACTGTGGGGATGGGTGGCTCAGGGGCGCGCTTTGGCTGTTGCCTGTCCTGAGCGTGGCTTCATTGCCGGGTGCTTTGTTGAGTTGTGGAATCGATTCCAATGTTGCTTTCAAAAAAAGCCTTGCGGCCGTGGAATCGATTCCAAAGTAGTCTTGCAGTGGTTGCTCCGTGCTGTCAACCCTTTATTTGGTGGAGTCCCGGATGACGAGTTGGTGCGGGAGGAAGGTCCTGCCCTTGCGGTGGGCACCTTCGACGGTCATCCGTTCCAGGAGTTCCGCGAAGGCAACGCGGCCCATTTCATAGGCCGGCTGGCGGACCGTGGTCAGTTCCGGCACGCACATTTCTGCCTGGGCCGAGTCGTCAAAGCCCGCGACGGCGACATCTTGGGGAACTCTGAGGCCGGCATCAGTGAGCTCGCGGACGCACCCGGCGGCGACCACGTCGGTCCCGCAGAAGATCGCATCCGGGAGGTCTTTGGTTTCCAGGAGTTTCTTGGTGAGTTCGCGGCCCGCGTGGAACCCGAAGTTGCCTTCGCCGAGGAGGATCTCGTCTAGTTCCAGGCCCTCCTCCGTGAGTGCTTGGCGGAAGCCTTCTTCCCTGAGCCGACCCGAACGGGCACCCCTGTGGGCGAGCATGGCCAGCTTCTTGGCACCCGTATCGATGAGGTGTTTGGTGATGTCGTAGGCTGCCTGGCGGTCATCAATGGACACCCCGAATGCAGCCTCCGCGTCGACAATTTCACAGACCTGGATCACGCTGAGTTGCTCGGCGACTGTATTGACGTCGTCGTCCGGCATGGTTGGGGAAAAGATCACCAGCCCATCGACTGAGCCATTGCGGAGCATGTCCACGAGTTGCTGTTCGCGGTCGCGGTCTCCGTCCGTAGCTGCGATCAGACTGACGTAGCCGTTGTCCGCGGCTGCGTCTCCTACTCCGCGGAAGACTTCGCTGATTACGAGGGAATCGAGGTTTTTAGCCAGGGCGAGGACGCGCATTGTGCGGTCTCTTCTTAGGTCCCGCGCTGAGGCCAGCGGCCTGTAGCTGAGCTCCTTGATCGCCGCGTTGACCTTCTCTTTGGCCGATGCGCTGGCTGCCGAGCTCCCATTCAAGACGCGCGACACTGTCCCCACGGACACGCCAGCAGTCCTGGCGACGTCCTGAACTGTCGGCCGAGCCATTCGATTTATCCTTCCACGAGCAGTGACGATTGTCCTTGCCGCCACGTCCTGCCGTGCCCACCGGCGTTCCTTAGCTTAGCTGGCTGTCAGAGCAAAGACCGGGCCTCGCACAACGTTCATGCCTGTGCAGCGGGAGTAATATCCAACTCAGAGGTTGCACGACAAGGTCCCCCAGCCTTCCGACGAGGCCTTCGGAGCCGCTAATGGACGCCAAGGATCCCGAAAGCGCTGGGACGCTCGTCAAGCTACGGTGGAAGTGTAAGAGGTATCCGTTGCTCCAGCAGTGAAGCAGCCGCGCCTTCAAGACTGGCCAAGCGTTAGCGGATGCATGAATCGGATCACGGTTCCCCAAGGACTGCAGGCTCGCTTTCTTAACCCCTTCTGGCGGGCTCCTTCAGGCTCACATCGACGAAACGGTACTCGGCTGACCGCTAGGAATGCTAATGGTGTCTAGCCTGGAATGTGAACGACAAAAAGGAGTTCGGTAGTGCAGAGCCCCTGACGCTGGCCAGCTGTCAGGTTTAAGGGTGAAAGCTTCTGGCGTGAGGTTACCGCGCGTGCTTTGTCAGGGCGAATCGTGATACTGCTTGGATACGTTGTTCTAGCAGCTGGTGGTCTCCTTGGCCTTCCAAAGCCAATAAAAATGATCTCTACTTTGCTGGTCCTCGGACTTGCCGCACTCCTGATATGGCGTCTCGTCAAGCTTTCGCAGCGGGTCTTTGCAATCGTACGTAGCAAAGTAAAAACAGCTTGGCTTAGGCCCACACTCTTGACGTTGTGGTCCGCGTCATTCCTTCTCATGCTCTCCTAATCTGGCCTATGGCGCGGACGATAGCCGTTTGGGCACTGAACAACGCGCCTGGGTAATCTCAGGGGTCTACCGCATGCAAGCCCTTCACCCTGTTTGAATCCAAAGCAGTCGCTAAGTCGTTTTGAGCGGCTTGTTGTTCAACAGCCTCATCTACGGTCGAGACGAGCGTCCGGTGCCTACTCGTGAACATTTGACAAGTCAAAAATACGACACCACATTGTGCTGGTACGGCTCAGACCGCGTTCTATCACGTGACCAAGCTCTGGGACCACGTGCCCGAAAGCTTCCTCCATGGCGTCCCAAGTGTCCAAAACTTCAGCCATGCAGAAATACCGCTGCTCCTCACGATCCCATATCAGTCCAGCCCTATCGGCGCTGAGAAACTGCGCGTAGAAGCGTTCCAGCATACTGTCGATTTCTTCGTCCCAGCCGGCAGTAAAGCCTCCGGACCACCGGACTGTGGAGTCCTCGGAAGAAACCCAGGGCAGTCCAACCGAAATCTGATCGAAAAAGCCAGGTGCGCCCGCAGTATCCGCGACGATCATCGCTACATCGTCTAGATCGAACTCGAGGTCCCCCTGCACACGCCACTCCCGTTCCCAGCGCCAGTCATTCGGCGAACGGCCACCACGGCTACGGACGGTTTCGATGAAGGGAGTCAGTGCCCATATCGGAGAATCCGCCAACCGCGCGGCGTCCTGCATGGCTGCTTGCCATGCCTTCCACTCCGGCGAGGGATCGCTGACATACCAGACAGGCTGCGCGTTGAACTTTGCACGCAAACGTTCCTTATCAAACACAACGCCCCAGGGACGCCTGAAGGTCATCCGTCCGAGCTCATGAAGGGGAGTCTCCGTCAAACACACGGACAAATGGCGGTCCCTTGCTACGGCGTATCCACGTCCGGCACCGTACGGGATTCGCGCCTCGATTCTGCCACTCTTCAGAATCGAGATGAGGTCTGCTTCTGACCGTGTGAGATGAACAAGCCACCGTGACAGGTCCTTTGCTTCGAGATGCTGCGCCGTCCCCTGCCATTCAGGCCTTATCTGATTCATCAAGCCCCTTTCTCCTGACCCAACACTAGCTCCGCTTCTTGGCATTGCGGGTAAACGTTGGGAGAACGCAGCAACGGCTCCAGACGTACAATTCCCTCCGTCGGCTATGCAGAAATGGGGAAATTTTTGGAGTTCATTGTTGTCGGTAATCGCCCGGGTTGTTGGATCGTTGGGGAGCCATGACTGCAGCAGCCTCGATTAGGCCCACTCTCTACGGAAGCAGCGGCCCTAAAATGCGTCGCTATGACGTTCGCGATTCTTGGGTACCTTTGCGGTCTGATGGGACCAATTCTGTTGTACGTCGCCGCCACAGTGCACTCGCAAAGATTCACGCCTCCCGGTCCCATCGGCATCAAAATGACCGCTGCACCGCCTGTCGCCACCCCAGCAGACTGACAGTGAGGGCACGGAACCGCATGGCTTCATGCCCTCACTGTTTTCGCCTGGATTACTAGAAGCGTCGTCAAGTAGAACCGGTTTGGACATTGCTCAGCGCCATGCTCGACACCTGCGTAGCTCACGTCGTAGACATCCGACAAGCTCTTGTCCCGAGGACATTGCGTGGTGGGCCGCCCTCGCAAGTGGTCGGCTGGAAAGCCGCCTGGAGCTTCCAACTACACCAAAGCAGGTCATCTCGAGCCAGCTATAGACCCGGGGTTGGGATCCAACCTAGGAGACCTCACCCGCCGACGCATCGACGCCGGCGACCCACTCCAGCAATGACGCCACTTAGGTCCGCGACTGCGACGATTTGGAAAACCCTGTTCATCGACCAATAGACCCTCCGCACTGCCCCTGAGCTTCATTTGCATGCCATCAGCACCCATGGGTGAGGAACTCAAGGTGATGAGGCACAGCTCGTTGAAGCTGTGGCCGCAGCCCCGGCCGACGGCCTTATCTGGGACAGAATCGGCAGACCGTTGGGATCACACGGCAAGGAGTACGAAAGCGCTAGGACCTCAGAACGTCAACCTAGGACAGGGACAACATCGATGCCCTTGCGCGTCCGCACTCATGGTGCGCGGTAGTCCTGTGTAGTCTCGGCCTCTGACGGGAGACCGTTGAACTCAGAGATCATTTTCGTCCGCCTTGAAGCCCAAACGACAGGACGAGCTCACTGGACCTAGAAGATCGTTGTCGTGTCGATCCTCTTCAGGCCGTCTTCCGCAGCACCCCGGGCGGATCCGCTGCGAGCAGACTCATAGTGGTGACGAGCCGCCGCGGTATCCCCGTCGCGTTCCGCAAGCTGTCCTAGAGCCAGATGAGCTCTGCTCGCTATCCGGCTGTCAGATGGGTTAAGTGCACGTGTGTAAGCCGCTCGCGCCTCATCGAAATGCCCCGCTCGCTCAGCAAGGTTTCCCCATGCCATCGCAGCTAGTCCTGCGCTTCGGGAATCGGTGTCCTCGAGAGCCCGCGTGTATGCACGCCTCGCCTCTCGGATATCCCCTAATCGTTCCGCAAGGGCTCCAAGCGCTAATGCCGCCTCGCCCCTGGCCCTCTTATCAGGCAGATCAATAGCACGCATATAGAAGCGACGAGCCTCCTCAATGTTTCCTTGCCTTTCGGATAGCGCTCCCAGAGCCAGGGCCGCAGCACCAGCCAAACGAGGATCTGATACATCCATAGCATGCATGTAAGCGTTCCGCGCCTCCTCAAGATCCCCTTCCCTCTCGGAAAGGGCACCGAGGGCCATCGCCCCCTCCCCCGCTAGGCGCGGGTCAGACGTGTCTATGGCACGAATGTATGCTTTCCGCGCCGCAGAAAAATCCCCCTGCCTTCGAGCTAGTCTTCCGAGGGCCATGGCCGCCTGAGCTGAAGTCCGCGGTTCTGAACTGTGCATAGCCCTTTCATATGCCTCGCGTGCTTCTTCAACAGAGCCTTGCTTTTCGGCCAGCGCGCCAACGGCCAGGGCGGCCTGACCTGCCGTGCGCGGATCGGCACTATCAAGCGCACGGCTATAGGCTTCTCGCGCGCCTTCTAGATCCTTCTGTTTTTCTGCTAGGGAGCCGGCAGCGAGGGCCGCCTGCGCTGATACGCGGGCATCCAGGGAGTCGATGGCGCGAAGGTACCACTCCATGGCTTCGCGGACAGCACCCTTACCTTGATAAATGCGGCCAAGGTTGAAGGCGGCACGACCAGTCACTTCAGATTCACCTGAGCGGTAAAGTCTTTCATTTTCCGCGATCGCTTCTGATGAATCCGATGTTAGTCCCCTAATGATACGTTCATCAGCAGATGAGAAGGTTCGAGAAATACTTGAAGCTAATCTTGAATAGTCAGCCAACTTAGCACTCAGCTGACTCGCTAGCCGCTCAATATCAGCTTGGACTTCAAGTAGTTTTGCAGGTGGGGCGGAATCACCCCAAACGGTTCTAATCATCGCAACAAGACGATGAACTTCGTGATCTATACGCTGGGATTCAGTCGCAGAAGCCTTGGCTAAGGCTATGAAACCACTTGGATCCAATTCTGACTTAGCCATGGCCTACTCCTCTGTGGAAAAACTTAGATTGAAGTTCAAAACGTAGCGCTTCCGAAATTCTTCAGCATCGCCATAGAGCGTTGCCTTCGAATATGCGTCAAGTAGATCATCGGCGCTTTTCCGAACCTGCTCGGAAAGCGACCGCGTCGACGCTGCTTCTAGTAACTGGGCCTCGCCAGGGAGGAGTGGCTGGACTTCTTTCCGCCTGAGTATTTCAGCGGCTTCAGCTAAAAGTCGAGGAGAACATACGGGGTCCGGAGTCGTTACATCTTCAGCCTGACCCTCCAACGAAAGTTGGAGCATAAATCGCTCAAGGAGAATCGTTTTTTCCTCTGATGTTTTATCGCGCGCCTGGGGATCCAATGCAATAGTCGTCAGGCCCACTGACCGGTCAAGTTTCTCCAGCACAGGATCAGCATCCAGACGAACGATAAAGGAATGAGGCCGCTCATCGGCCGGCACATCGGACATTAGATGACCCAATCTGTGCCAAAGAACACGTATGTTCACGTCACCGAATCCGTACCCCAAGAAAAGAATGCTCTTGCCCAAGAGATCACTCCGCAAGCGAATATCGAGAGGACTGCTGAAATCGAGTCGGTCAAAAAAGCTTTTTTCCGTCAAGACCAAGGATGAGTCATGCTGCATGTCACCGTGGAATTTCATAACCCTGCGGCGGTCTGAGCGGTCTAAGGCTAGGTCTCGCGTGGTTGACATTTTGGTGTATGGGATATTTAGCTGATGATATGTCTCTTCGATTAGTTCATCAAAATTTGTTGTATAAACTACCGGGAGGGCCAAGTTGGAAAGCTCAATATGAGCCGATGAAAAAAACTCCTGCGATGGGGTGAGCTGTTTAGTCATTAGGTGCCTTAATGGACCGATTTGTTCACCTGCGAGAAGAAACATGTACTCGGCTATACGAAGAGGATCACTGTTGCACGAAGATCTGACCGCATCAAATGACGGGTTGGGATCTTCCATCCGAGAATAAATTTCTTCAAGTAATCCTAGCCATCCGGGCAGGCCAGCGGCAGACGAAAACCCCGCTCCAATGAATGGGAGCAACTTTTTTGTCTTCAATGCACTCACCAGATGGTCATTTAACACTGTCAACGGCACCCCTTGAACGCTTCCATCTCATATACCTTACCGGGATCGCACCCTCTTTTAGGAGGAGCCCTAACCTATGGCACACCACTAGCGCTGGCTTCTGCTGCCCCACCCGGTGGGGTTTCTGCGGTTCATACTTGCTTACGAATCGAAAAAGAGAACCTGCAGTCTCCCCTTTGGGCCCAGTGCCGGGGGTAAGCACCCTTCCAACCCGGGTGTCTGGGTCAAAGCTCCCGGGAGCACGGGCGGGTACCGATCGCCCTATTCCTCAACCTGCAACTGGATCTGGACCAGAGGTTGAACTTCGGCCAGCACTCCTTGGTATTCGCGCACTACGCGTTCGTAGAGATCACTTGTCCGCGCGGAAGTCACAGTGATGACCATGGCATATGGGATGGGGGTTGCAGCAGCAGCTTTTCCTCCTCCTTCTCGTGCTATGTAATGGATATCGAAGCAGGGCTGGATAAGGCTGCGCCCCCTTTTCGTGACGGACGAGTGCATCACGGTCTCCCACTTGTAGGCCGCCTTACGAAGGTCGGCCTCCGAGTCGTAGTCACTGTTGCGGAAAAACGACGCTGTTTCCGGGTGCTTCTTGCCCTTGGGATTCTTGGTGACGTCAGGACGGAAGGTCACGTCTATTCCTGCTCGGGTGTAACTCGTGGGATCTTCTGGATCGGTAGGCGACAAATAGCAAACAGTTGCGGTTATCGTAACGTTTCCCTGGAGCTCGTGATGGGGCAGTGGTATTCGGGCACGTACCGTCTTCGAAGGCTTCAGCTCTCCTTGATAAAGGACGCGTACCATGCCATCTCCGCAGACAGTAATAGCGTCAATGTCTTCAGCAGCGCGCCCCCATCCAGCGATATTACGTTCGTTGCCCGGCTCCGAACTGTTAATAAGGAGGGCCTTCGCGGCCAGCGGCCCAACGTAGGGTCCGAACTTGGACCGAATTGTCGCAGCCGTCTTGAGCATGAGGGGCGAAGCGAAGGACGTCCCTGCCGTCGCCGCGACATGTCCGCCACCAATGCGGTCGTAGACGATAAAGGGCTCAGTCGGGGTTCCGCCGAAAGCCAACAAATCAGGCTTAATGACCCCCGGTCGGCGACCTGGCCCAAAGGAGCTGTAAGGTGCTGCAGCCCACCCCCCCTTGCGGGTATCAGCTGCACCTACGCAGAGCATGTTGACCGCGTCACCGGGTACTTGAACTCTCGATTCGGGCCAGACCTTTGTTCCAGTGTTCCCGGCTGCAACCGTAATTAGGGCACCAGAATGCGCTGCGTACTCGTCCAGAACGGCAGTCCAAGCATGTACTTCGTGGTCGTCAGCGGGAAGAGCAGGACCCAAGCTCAGATTCACAAAGCTTGGATTCTTTTCTTCGAGCACCGACTGGACCCTGGCTAGGACGTCATAAAGCTCGAAGGGGTCATCTTTGCTGTCTGTATCCAGCACGCGGTAATGATCTGCGTGGAACTCAGGGGCCGATGGTGCTTTCCCCGGTTCGAGAGAACCAAAAAGAAGAGCTGAAGTCACGTCAAATCCGTGTGACACGAGCTCAGTCTCAGCTGGCCCGATACCTTCCACTTCATGGGAGGTCGCGTAAGGTGCCAGAACAGTCCCGTCCTCCAACCCACCGTCAAACACAGCAACCCTTAGCCCCTTAGCGCGGGGAGAAGGCAGAGGCAATGGAGAGGGTGGGGCAGTCGGCAACGGATTCGACCTCGACAAGGTACCGACGCTCCGAAGGCGCGGCATAGGTCTGACCGCCCGCAGGAAAGCAAATTTTGCAAGCTCTTGGACTTCATCCCTTGTAGCCATGATGGGGACAAATTTCAGCCCTCCGACCTGAAAGGACTTTCGGTCAGGGATCTCCACTCCAAGCGCTTGGGCGAAAGAATTGAATCCCTGTGCGACAGCTCTCTCGAATGATCCCCTGGAGAGATGCAGTACCGTCTCAAATGCGTGGTCGTCCGGAACCTGACCGCACCCTTCCAGCACTGCTCGCGTCGCGGGATTTGGCGCAGTAAAAGACTCCAACAGCCGTACTAGGTTGCGACGGTCGTCCTTGATCCCAGGGAGATGACTTGCCAGCGAGCTGCTCAGCCGCTTGAAATCATCCAGGGCTCCTGCGACAAAAAGTTCAGCTGACTCCATAACGTCGCCTTCGGTAACGGTGTCCTTCTCCGGAACCATATCGATGCGGCGACTACCGATCTGCCGAAGCCCAAAATCACGCAATAGATCCCCCGGGTGGTATGACCTGGCCAGGCCTCGCGGGTGAATCGTCAACTGACCCACAACCTGTCCCGCAGGTTTTGCCAAGGCGGGCAGGGACTCGAACTCGGCCACCGCCCCATCGACCATATCCGACAATCTCGAACAGGCCTCCTCGAAGCCGTAGGGGTAGTCCTTGGTTACCGGTCCGCTGGAAGGGGAAACGCCCGTGATGAGATTTTCTCCCCTGCCAAGGAAGAAGCGGCTGGGTGTACTCATTTACTGACTCCTTGGGAGACACGGCGGATTGTGTCTCGACTCATGCCGAGAACGTGGGCGATAAATCGTTGGGAGTAGAGCCCGGAGGACTGCATAGACAGGGCTAGGTTCTTGCGTTCTTCGATATCAAGCGCTGCTGCCATGCCGGCAACTAAGTGCAGAACAGCATCATCAATGCTGTCGCCAACAAGTGCTGAACGACGCCGGGCCCTTGCAAGATCCGTAGACAGCCGACTGAAGGACCGGCCCACGTACACGGACGCCAGTAGTTCCCTCATCTGCAGTGAAACTCCGTCTGTAAGGGGCTCGTCCGCTAGGAACTCGGATATCTCCGATCGAGTGGGAAGAGAAAATTCCACGACGACGTCGAATCGGCGCCACACGGCAGGATCTAAGGATTCCTCGTGATTGGTGGCGGCAAGGAGCAGGGAGTTCTCTGGCCAGTCGTCCATTTCCTGCAGGAGGACTGTAACGAGTCGCTTGAGCTCGCCTACCTCTGTGGTATCACCTCGACTCTTCGCAACGGCGTCAAATTCATCGAGTAACAAGACCGAAGGCCGGCTGCGTGCATAGTCAAAAACTCTGCGGATGTTGGATCCGGTTTTACCAAGAAAGCTGCTGATGACGCTGGAGAGATCCAAGATGAGCAAAGGCAAACCCAGCCCCTGTGCAACGAAACGCGCAGCCGTCGTCTTTCCGACGCCAGGCGGGCCAACAAAAAGTGCCGTACTACTGGGAGCAAGCCCTGCCTCGAGGAGAAGGTTCGGCTGGGCTCTCTCGGCAATAAGTTGATCCAACAATTCCTGGGGCGAATCTGACAGAACAAGCTTCCGGTCGGGTCGGGTGGGATCCTCCACCCGGATCAGAGGCATACGCGAGTCCAGATCAAGGGGGGTCTCAACGGCCATTGAGGAACGCGCCGGCCCAGCTTTCAAGAGCCGGGTAAGTTCACGAGCGGTCTCAGGGTGCTGATCACGGAGGCTTCGAGCAAGGATTCTTACCGTTTTGGTGGAACGCGGGCTCTGGGAAGCCATTGCATCCTGAGCCAATTGGACCACTTGGTCCGATTGAATCGAAATCAAGTCCATCAGATTATCCCCTACATCGCTATGTTTACGGGGTTTATGTCGATCACTGGACTACCATAGCATCAAAATTAATCAAAGTAGTCCATGCTCTGGCCGCCTGTCGACTCAATTAGATTAGTATGCCCATCGGCGGACGAAGGACGACCGCTCAGACATGCGAGGCCGGATGCGCGGGCCCTCCGGGTTGCTACTCGGTCTTAGAGGCTCAGCACTCTTACGGCCACGCCGAGGGGATCAAAACCTCATGGGCGCCCATGAGGTAGGCTCTGACTCAGCTCGTTAACTTGTGGCATTTTCACGGTCCATTCAGCGCCGTAGACTCAGTCCGAGGAGGGGCCGCCGGATGCGCGATTACGGCAGTGTCGCCGTGTTCCCACGCGCAGGAACTCCTGACAGTGCATGCAACTTTGCGCGGTCTAGTAACTGCTCCGGACAGCGCGTCCAGCAGCGGGGCCGTTCTACGCCCAGACGAAGTGCCAATAGGACCGATCTGCCTACTGC
This sequence comes from Paenarthrobacter sp. NPDC089307, assembly GCF_040685055.1. NCBI lineage: Bacteria > Bacillati > Actinomycetota > Actinomycetes > Micrococcales > Micrococcaceae > Paenarthrobacter > Paenarthrobacter sp. NPDC089307. Next base: position 240,952 of record NZ_JBFBHE010000007.1, on the reverse strand, counting down.
TCCCACCGTCCGAGAGCCTGGACCCGGGCCTGCTTGAGAGGCGTCCCTTGAGCCAGGCATAGAGTACCTCTGACTATTGTTGGGCCGGAAGGCCGGTTGCATGTGCGCCGCTTCGTAATGGAAGGAACATGAGATGCCGCTTGATTTTAGGAAGATCAAACCGGCAAGGGTGCTCAGCTGATCCAGCCGCGCGACATTTTTTCGGCACTTCCGGACAAGCCGTGGCCCAGACTGCGCCCGGAGCAGGGGGAGGCCCTCAAGCTCTAGAGCCATGGCATTGGTACGGTCGCCGCCTCGAAGAGATCGACAGGGAGTCCCGTCTTCCGACTGTGCTCGCCGAAATGCTATTCCCCAGTCGCTCTTGCAGTCGTACCCAAAGCGCCGATAACAACGCATATATCGGGTGAACCTCCGTGAATCCGTACGGCTGAATGAAGACGTCAACCTTCCGTGGACTTCGAGGCTCGGCAGCTTTCCATTATCCTCTCCGTTTCCCCCCTCTTATCGATGTGCTGCCGGTTCCACAGCCGCGGCGTAACAGCTTCAACGCTGACTGCAGTGAGTAATTTCTCGGCCTTTGGCGGGCCGGGAACCTCCGCTTGGTATCCCAAACCCCCACCCCCTTGACTCACACCCCCACCTTCCCTAAACTTTTCATAAAGCAGAATCTAAATTCCACAAAGCGGAAAATAAAGCCAAGCACCAAGGCCGAGACGAAGCACAGGGAAGATAGATCAAAGCCCCTCCTCGGAAGGACCTACGATGACGTACACAGTGAACTGCTCCATCCTCCTGACGGAGCTGCCCTTGCTCGAGCGCCCCGCCGCCGCGAAGGCAGCCGGTTTTGACGCCGTCGAGTTCTGGTGGCCCTTCGAGACCTCCGTCCCCACCGACGCACAAGTAACCGAGTTCGAGAACGCCATTAAGGACGCCGGCGTTCAGCTCACGGGCTTGAACTTCAACGCAGGCAACATGCCTGGCGGCGACCGCGGCCTGGTGTCCTGGAAGGGACGTTGCTCCGAGTTCAAGGACAACATCGACGTCGTAGCCGGCATCGGTGAGCGCCTGGGCTGCAAGGCCTTCAACGCCCTCTACGGCAACCGCCAGGACGAGTTCACCCCTGAAGAGCAGGACGAACTCGCCGCCAAGAACCTCGCCGCGGCAGCTGCCGGCGTCGCACGTATTGGCGGAACTGTTCTCCTCGAGCCGGTGAGCGGCGCACCCAAGTACCCGCTCCTCACCGCCGAAGACGCACTCAAGGTCATCGCCCGCGTCAAGGCAGAATCCGGCGCACAGAACATCAAGCTCCTCGCCGACTTCTACCACCTGGCAGTCAACGGCGACGACGTCGAATCCGTCATCGAGAACCACGCCAAGGACTTCGGCCACATCCAGATCGCCGACAACCCCGGCCGCGGCGCTCCCGGAACCGGCACGCTCCCCCTCGGCGAATGGATCGCCCGCAGCCGCGAACTCGGCTACGACGGCTACATCGGCCTCGAGTACAAGGAACCGCAGGAGACGGCCTTCAGCTGGGCCATCCGTCAGCGCGCCAACGCCAACTAAGCACCGCGAGCCCAACTAGGGGACAGCAAACGCTCCACTGAGCGTTCGTAGCGACGCTTACTGTCCCCTAGTTGGGTAAGCACACCTGAGTTAAAACACACAGACTTCCCCAGAAAGAGAACCACAATGAGCAACGTTGCAGTCATCGGCCTCGGAATCATGGGCCTCCCCATGGCCATCAACCTCGTCAAGGCAGGCCACACGGTCACCGGTTTCAACCGCAGCCAGGACAAGATCGACAAGCTCGTCTCCGAAGGCGGCCAGGGTGCCACGAGCATCGCTGACGCAGTCAAGGACGCCGACGTCGTCATCACCATGGTCCCGGACTCCCCCGACGTTGAGGGTGTAGTCAGCGGCAAGGACGGCGTCTTCGCCAACGCGAAGAAGGGCACCATCTGGATCGACGCTTCCAGCATCCGCCCGGACGTCGCCAAGCGCCTCTCCGAAGAAGCCGTCGAAGCCGGCATCCGCCCGCTCGACGCCCCCGTATCCGGCGGCGAACAGGGCGCAATCGACGCCGTCCTCTCCATCATGGTCGGCGGCGAGGCTGCAGACTTCGAGGCAGCACAGGATGTCCTCAACGCAGTGGGCAAGACCATCGTCCACGTCGGCCCGTCCGGCTCCGGCCAGACCGTCAAGGCAGCCAACCAGCTGATCGTAGCCGTCAACATCCAGGTCCTCGGCGAGGCCATCGCCTTCCTCGAGGCGTACGGCGTAGACACCGACGCAGCACTGAAGGTCCTCGGCGGCGGCTTGGCCGGCTCCAAGGTCCTCGACCAGAAGGGTCAGAAGATGCTCGACCGCAACTTCGACCCCGGCTTCCGCCTGGCCCTCCACCACAAGGACCTCGGCATCGTCACCTCCGCAGCCCGCGAAGCCAACGTCGCTGTCCCGCTCGGCGCCGTCGTCGCCCAGCTCGTCGCCGCAACCGTCAACCAGGGCGACGGCGGCCTCGACCACTCGGGCCTCTTCAAGCAGGTCCTCCAGCTCAGCGGCCGGAAGTAAGCCCAAAAGCCCCACGAGCCAAGAGTTTTTGTACACCTAACGCCCGGAAAACCCCTTCTTAAGGGCGTTAGGTGTACAAAAACTCGCTTCAGCACACCCAAAAACAGACTTCAAGGAGTACACCATGGCAAAGATGCGCACAGTTGATGCGGCAGTAGCCATCCTGGAAAAGGAAGGCGCCACCGAGGCGTTCGGCCTGCCAGGCGCAGCGATCAACCCCTTCTATTCAGCAATGCGTGCCCACGGCGGCATCCGCCACACGCTGGCCCGCCACGTTGAAGGCGCCAGCCACATGGCCGACGGCTACAGCCGCGCAGCTGATGGCAACATCGGCATCTGCATCGGCACCTCGGGCCCCGCAGGCACGGACATGATCACCGGCCTCTACGCAGCGCAGGCGGATTCAATCCCCATGCTCTGCATCACCGGCCAGGCACCCGTTGCCAAGCTGCACAAGGAAGACTTCCAGGCTGTGGACATCGAGTCCATCGCCAAGCCGTTGACCAAGTTCGCCATGACTATCCTGGAGCCGGGCCAGGTTCCGGGCGCTTTCCAGAAGGCTTTCCAGCTGATGCGTTCGGGTCGTCCGGGCCCGGTTCTGCTGGACTTGCCCATCGATGTTCAGATGGCCGAGATCGAGTTCGACATCGACGCTTACGAGCCCCTTCCCATCGAGAAGCCCAAGGCTTCCCGCAAGCAGCTCGAAAAGGCACTGGACCTGCTGACCGCAGCCAAGCACCCGCTGATCGTTGCCGGTGGCGGCATCATCAACGCCGGTGCTTCGGCCCAGCTGGTTGAGCTGGCCGAGATCCTGAACGTTCCGGTTATCCCCACCCTGATGGGCTGGGGCGCCATCCCGGACGACCACCAGCTGATGGCTGGCATGGTTGGCCTGCAGACCTCGCACCGCTACGGCAACGAGACGTTCCTGCAGAGTGACTTCGTGATCGGCATCGGCAACCGTTGGGCCAACCGCCACACCGGCGGCCTGGACACCTACACGGCCGGCCGCAAGTTCGTTCACATCGACATTGAGCCGACGCAGATCGGTCGCGTTTTCTCGCCGGACTTGGGCATCGCGTCCGACGCCGGTGCGGCGCTGGACGGCCTGTTGGAGCTGGCACGCGAGCGCCAGGCAGCCAAGACCCTGCCGGACTACTCGGGCTGGGTTGCCGAGTGCCAGGAGCGCAAGGGCTCCCTGCACCGCAAGACCAACTTCGACAACGTGCCCATCAAGCCGCAGCGCGTGTACCAGGAGATGAACAAGGCCTTCGGCCGCGACACCACCTACGTGTCCACCATTGGTCTCTCGCAGATCGCCGGCGCCCAGATGCTGCACGTGTTCGGTGCCCGCAAGTGGATCAACGCCGGCCAGGCCGGCCCGCTGGGTTGGACCGCTCCGGCTGCCCTCGGCGTTGTTCGTGGAACCCCGGACGCCACCGTTGTTGCCCTGTCCGGTGACTACGACTTCCAGTTCATGATCGAAGAACTGGCCGTGGGCGCACAGTTCAACCTGCCGTACATCCACGTTGTGGTGAACAACAGCTACTTGGGCCTGATCCGTCAGAGCCAGCGCGGCTTCAACATGGAGCAGAACGTTTCCCTGGCGTTCGAGAACATCAACTCCCCGGAAACAAACGGCTACGGCGTTGACCACATCAAGGTTGCCGAAGGCCTGGGCTGCAAGGCCATCCGCGTTGAGAACCCGAACGACCTGCCCGCCGCCTTCGACAAGGCCAAGGCACTGATGGGCGAGTTCAAGGTTCCCGTGGTTGTTGAAGTGATCCTGGAAAAGATCACCAACATCTCCATGGGCGTTGAGATCAACGGCGTGAACGAGTTCGAAGAGCTGGCAGAAACCGCGGCGGACGCACCCACCGCGATCCTGACAAAAGCGTAATTCGCCAGCAGGCACAACACAGTAAGGAGGCACCGGAATGCGTGTTGTCATCGCCCCGGACAAATTCAAGGGCTCGCTGTCCGCGCCCGAGGTCGCCGAGCACCTGGCAACAGGACTGCAGGCGGGGTTCGGCCAAGGCATAGAGGCAACACGCATTCCGGTGGCCGACGGCGGCGAAGGAACCATCGACGCAGCCATCGGCTCCGGCTTCACCCGCCGGACCACCACCGTTACCGGCCCGCTCGGCGAGCCAGTGAAGGCGGACTTCGCAGTCAGGGACCAGGAAGCTGTCATTGAGATGGCGGCGGCTTCCGGTCTCGCCCTCCTGCCGGAAGGCCCCACCAGTGAAACCGCGAAAACCGCAACCAGCATCGGCACGGGCGAACTCATCCGCGCCGCACTGGACCTCGGTTGCCGCAAGATCATCCTCGGTGTCGGCGGCAGCGCCAACACCGACGCCGGAGCGGGAGTCCTCCAGGGCCTCGGCGCCGTGTTCCTGGACAAGGACGGCAACGAGCTCCCCGGCGGCGGCGCTGCCCTCACCGAGCTGGAAACCATCGACTTCTCCAACTTCGACGTCCGCGTCGAGGCAACAGAGTTCGTGTTGGCGTCCGACGTCGACAATCCCCTTTTGGGGGCCAGCGGAGCCCCAGCCATCTTCGGTCCGCAAAAGGGCGCGACGCCGGACGACGTCACCGAACTGGATGCCGCAGCAAGCCACTTCGTCGACGTGCTCGCTGCAGCTACCGGCCAACACGCCAAGTACGCAGCCAAGGCAGAAGGCGCAGGAGCAGCAGGCGGCGTTGGCTACATTGCCATAGCGGCACTGAAGGCAGAGCGCCGGCCGGGCATCGACGTCGTACTTGAATTCACTGAGCTCGAACAAAGGCTGAAGGGCGCGGACCTGGTGATCACCGGAGAAGGAAGCCTGGACGAGCAAAGCCTGCTCGGCAAGACGCCCATGGGCGTCGCGCGAGCGGCGGCCCGCCAAGGGGTTCCCGTGATCGCAGTCTGCGGCCGGAGTACCCTGAGCCGGGAACAACTTACGGATGCCGGCTTCCACACGGTCCACGCCCTGACCGACCTGGAAAAAGATGTCCAAAAATGTATCGCTGAAGCAGGACCGTTGCTTGAACAATTAGGGAAGCACATAGGCGTGTACCTGGCGGAACGGACCGGCAACCTCGACAACAAGGAGTACCTCAATGTCTGAAGCAATCGGCGCCTATGACCTCGTTATCCGGGGCCAGCGCATCCTGACCACTGCCGGCCTCGCAGCACGCGAAGTTGGCATCCGCGACGGCATCATCGTCGCCATCGAACCCCTGGGCAACGGCCTGACGGGCAACGAGGTCATCGAACTCGCAGACGACGAAACCCTCATCCCAGGCCTGGTGGACACCCACGTCCACGTCAACGAGCCCGGCCGCACCGAGTGGGAAGGCTTCGCCTCCGCCACCCGTGCCGCTGCCGCCGGTGGCGTGACCACCATCATCGACATGCCGCTGAACAGCATCCCGCCCACCACCAGCGTGGACGGCCTGGAGCAGAAGCGCGTCGTGGCCAAGGACCAGGCGTTCGTGGACGTCGGATTCTGGGGCGGTGCCATCCCGGGCAACAAGAAGGACCTCCGCCCGCTCCACGACGAGGGCGTCTTCGGCTTCAAGTGCTTCCTCCTGCACTCCGGCGTGGACGAGTTCCCGCACCTGGATGCGGATGAGATGGAAGAGGACATGGCTGAGCTCAAGTCCTTCGACTCCCTCATGATCGTGCACGCCGAGGACTCCCACGCGATCGACCGCGCCCCGCACCCCGGCGGAGACCACTACGAAACCTTCCTGGCCTCCCGCCCCCGCGGCGCCGAGAACAAGGCGATCGCCGAGGTCATCGAGCGCGCCCGCTGGACCGGCGCCCGCGCCCACATCCTGCACCTCTCCTCCTCGGACGCGCTGCCCATGATCGCTTCGGCAAAGCGCGACGGCGTCAACCTCACCGTTGAGACCTGCCCGCACTATCTGACGCTCATGGCCGAAGAAATCCCCGACGGCGCCACGGCTTACAAGTGTTGCCCGCCCATCCGTGAAGCCTCCAACCGCGAGCTCCTCTGGAAGGGCCTCCAGGACGGCACCATCGACTGCATCGTCTCGGACCACTCGCCCTCCACACTGGATCTCAAGGACTTGGAGAACGGTGACTTCGCAGTAGCGTGGGGCGGCGTTTCCTCGCTCCAGCTGGGCCTGTCCCTGATCTGGACCGAAGCCCGCCACCGCGGAATCCCGCTGGAACAGGTGGTCTCCTGGATGGCCGAGAAGCCCGCCGCCCTGGCACGCCTGCACAACAAGGGCCAGCTCGCCCTGGGCTACGACGCCGACTTCTCCATCTTTGCCCCGGACGAAGCCTTCGTCGTGGACGTCACCAAGCTCAAGCACAAGAACCCGATCACGCCGTACGACGGCCGTCCGCTGGCCGGCGTCGTCCGCAAGACCTACCTGCGCGGCACCCCGATCGACGGCCAGAACCCCGGCGGCAAGCTGCTCCGCCGCGGCAACGTTTAGGCCCACCGCCATGGCAGTCAATGCCTACGGGCCGCCGCCGTCGCGCGGGTCTTCCGCCCGGCGGCCCGGCCTGACCGCACACGGTCTGGCGCTCTGGGTCAATCCGGCCGAGGGCGACGAGATCGACCCCGCAGTCTGGGAGCGGGCAGCACGACTTGTGCTGGCCCGCGCCATGAAACTTGCCCCGGAGGCGGAAGTCCGCATCTGGCCCGCCACCGGGGCACAGCACTCCGGCGTCGGCGACACTTCCTGGGGCGGCACTCCGCAGGAAGCCGCCGACGCCGGTAACCACCTCTCCAGCCCTGCTTCAGTGACGCTCGCCGACGCCCTCGCCGAAGCCCGGACCAAAGCCCAGCCCGACGGCGGTGACCGCACCGCCGCGGGCGGCAGCACCGCCGTCGAGCCCGTAACGTTGGCGAGCCGGCGCAGCCAACTTGCGGTGGACCTTGCCGCTGAAGTAGTCCTGCTTGATGGTGAGCCGGTTTCCTTTACTGGCATGGAATACAAGCTGCTGCGCTACTTGGTGGTGAACTGCTCCCGGGCCATCAGTCGTGAAGAATTGCAACGTTTTTTGGAGTCATTTGACCTCCCCGGGGCGGCATTTCGCTCGATTGACGTTTATGTTGGAAGGGTGCGGCGGAAGCTCGGCTCCGCGCGCCACACTGTCGCCACCGTCCGTGGTGGTGGCTACCAGTTCGTGCCAGGCCCATATGCCACAGTGCGCGGACCCGCGGAATACAGCATCTAGGTTCGCTGTTCTACATCTCGAATCCGCTTTATCTTGAATGACCAAACGCCGGTGCACACCGGTTGAATGTAAAGGATCGCCATGACCCAGAAACTCATCGTCGGAACGCAAGCACCTGACTTCACGCTGCTCGACGCCGACGGCAACAAGGTCTCGCTGTCCGATTACCGCGGACGCAACGTCATTGTGTACTTCTACCCGAAGGCAGCCACCCCCGGCTGCACCACCGAGGCTTGCGACTTCCGCGACAACCTCGCCAGCCTGCAGGGCTCCGGCTACGAGGTCATCGGGATCTCCCCCGACGGCCCCGAGGCCCTGGCCAAGTTCACGGGTGATTTTGCCCTGACCTTCCCGCTGCTCTCCGACGAAGACCACGCCGTGGCCCTCGCTTATGGTGCGTGGGGCGAGAAGCTGGTCGACGGCGAAATCGTCGAAGGTCTGGTCCGCTCCACCGTTGTGCTGGACGGAGAAGGCATCGTGCGCCTCACCCAGTACCAGGTGTCCGCCCAGGGCCACGTCCAGGCGCTGAAGGAAGAACTGCTCGGCGTCTGACGCTCGCTCACATCCCGCGCGCTTGAGCCCAACGCTCGCTCACATCCCGCGCGCTTGAGCGAATCCCTCTCTCACACAACTGAACAAATCTTGTAACGCCCGCTCCCTTAAATTGAGCGGGCGTTACGTTTGCCATGACTAAACGTGACAAAAGCCCAGCATCATTAGTTAATGGAGCCATGGTCTCAACCTCGTCCCCTCGCCATGCCGTCGTCGTCGAAGACGACGCCGACATCCGCGGCCTCCTCGTACTGGTCCTCGAGCAGCTCGACTTTGTGGTGACCGAAGCGCCCGACGGGCTGTCCGGCGTCGAGGCAGTCCGGAGGACCAACGCCGAGCTGGTGACCCTGGACATCAACCTCCCGGACATCGACGGCATGGAAGTCTGCCGCCGCCTGCGTGAATTTTCGGACGCTTATGTCCTCATGCTCACAGCCCGTGCCGACGAGATTGACCGCCTCAATGGCCTGGACACCGGCGCGGACGACTACATCAACAAGCCGTTCAGCCCCAAGGAACTCCAGGCCCGCATCCGCGCGCTGTTCCGCCGGGCCCGCACACCTGCCGCTCCCGCCGAAGACACACGCCAGAGCGACGAACTTGAGCGCGCTGCAGTGGTGCAGCAGAGCCTCCTCCCGCGCGAAACCGTCCGCTTGGAAGGGTACGACGTCGCTGGGGCCTTCCGACCGACGCGCAGCGTTGGCGGGGACTTCTACGACTGGTACCAGACGCGCGACGGCATGCACCTCACCTTCGCCGACGCCATGGGCAAAGGGATGGGCGCCGCACTCATCGCCGCTACCGTACGGGCCGTGATGCGCTCCGTGGCGGACACCCCGGCCATCGATGATGCCTTCGGTTCGGCCAGCCTCACCATCGCCTCGGACCTGGACCAGTCCGGCTCGTTCGCCACGATGTTCCACGCCCGCCTGGACAGCGCGTCCGGGAAGCTCAGCTACATCGACGCCGGCCACGGACTGGCGCTCCACATCCCGGCCGAAGGGGCAGCGCAGAGGCTCGTCTCAGCCGGCCCACCGGTGGGCATCCTGGACGGCCAGCACTGGCCCGCCTCCGAACTGGACCTGGCGCCGGGCGATTCCCTGGTGATCGTCAGCGACGGAGTACTCGACGCCCACGATTCGCTCGAAGACTTCGTGCGGAACGTCGAGAAAGCCGCGCGTGACGGCGCTACCTCAGACGATGTCTGCGCGGCTCTTCTTGAACTGGCGCCGGCGGCGACAGCGGAAGACGACGTAACCGCCGTCGTCGTTCGCCGTAAACCTAACGCAACGCACTAAAGCCACAAAGGGGGGTTTGTGACACGTTTCTGGACTCGGTTGATCGTTGTCCTGACAGTAATTCTGGGCGTCAATTATGTGGCGTGGCGTTGGATGGCGTCGCTCAACTGGGAGGCCTGGTGGATTGCGGTACCTCTGGTGATCGCGGAGACGTACAGCCTCATCGATGTGATGCTGTTCGGCCTGACGGTGTGGAACATCAAGTTCCGCAAGCCGCCACCTCCTGCCCCGGACACGGCCACCGTTGACGTTTTCATCACCACCTACAACGAACCGCTGGACCTGGTGATGACCACCGCCTTGGCCGCCAAAGACATCACCTGGCCGCACAGCACCTGGATTCTCGACGACGGCGACCGCCCGGAGATGCGCCAGCTCGCCGAGTCGAACGGGATTGGCTACGTGACGCGCGGTGCGGACTGGACACCTGACATGCCGCGGCACGCCAAGGCCGGCAACCTGAACAACGCGCTCATGGTCACCTCGGGCGAGTACCTGTTGATTCTCGACGCCGACCAGATCCCCGAGCCGGACATCCTGGACAAGACGCTGGGCTACTTCAACGACGACAAAGTGGCCCTCGTCCAGACGCCCCAGTACTTCATCAACGTGCCCGCCGACGATCCCCTGGGCAGCCAGGCACCGCTGTTCTACGGCCCCATCCAGCAGGGCAAGGACGGCTGGAACGCTGCCTTCTTCTGTGGCTCCAACGCGATCCTGCGCAGGGAAGCGCTGATGCAACTGGGCCTGGTGGGCTACGTCAAGGCCACGGAGAAGAGCATCAAACGGGCCCTGGCGGCATCAAGGACCGCCATCAAGAAAGCCCGCCGGTCCCCTGAAGCCGGGAACCCCTTGGTGGAGCAGATGCTCAACGAGGTCGAAGCTGCGACGGAGTCCGCCCAGTCCGAGTTGGAAGCCGGAGCCTCCCTCAGCGAGATCACCTACCGGGTGCGCCGCAAGGTTGATGACGCCGTGCGCACGCTCGTGGCCGCCGACTTCTCCGCGCTCCAATCCGACCTCGAAGAGATCGCCGCGATGGAACTCGCCCACGTCGGCGAGTCGGGCGTTACCACTGTGGCGACTGACGCCGTCGACCGTATGTCCGGGCGTGACTGGTCCCCACTGGGTGCGCTGGAGTCCGTCCACGCCGTCCTGGACGCCATCTCCGTGGAACGCACCGACGAAGCCCAGCCAATCATGCCGCTGGCCACCATTTCCGTCACCGAGGACATGGCCACCGCGATGCGCCTCCACGGCCTCGGCTGGAAGAGCGTCTATCACCACGAAATCCTGGCCAACGGCCTGGCGCCCGAGGACATCAAAACCATGCTGACCCAGCGCCTCCGCTGGGCTCAAGGCACCATGCAGGTCCTCCTCCGCGAGAACCCGCTGACCCAGCGCCGCCTCACCTGGGGTCAGCGACTCATGTACTTCTCCACTATGTGGACCTACCTGAGCGGCTTCGCTGCCGTGGTCTATTTCGCGGCGCCCATCATCTACCTGACGCTCGGCATCCTTCCGGTCAACAGCATCAGTTTCGACTTCTTCATCCGCTTCATCCCGTTCATGGTGGTGAACCAGTTGCTGTTCCTGGTGGCCGGCCATGGCATCCCCACCTGGCGTGGTCAGCAATACAGCCTCGCGCTGTTCCCCACGTGGATAAAAGCCTGCACGACGGCGGCACGGAACGTTTGGTTCGGCCGTCCCCTCGGGTTCGCCGTCACCCCCAAAGCCCGCCAGAGCGGCGGGCCGAGTTGGAGCCTGATCCGGCCGCAAATCATTGTGGCGGTACTGCTGGCTGTGGCGTTGATTGTTGGCCTGATCCGGCTGCTCGCCGGAATGTCCGAGCCCCTGGGAACACTGGTGAACGTAGCGTGGGTTGCGTTCGACCTTGTGGTCCTGAGCGTGCTGGTCAAAGCAGTTTTGTACAAGGGTTTTGTGCCTGAAAGTGGGCCGGAGCTCCAAGAGGAGAGGAATGCAGATGCAGTTTAGCTACGAGGTGAAGGACTCCTACGCGGAGGTCAAGAGCGTGGGCCGGCTGAACATGGTGGCCGCGCCCAAGCTGCGTGAAGTGGTGGCCGAAGTTGTCGCTGCCGGCTCCAGCCGTGTGGTGGTCAACCTTGCCGAGACGGACTTCATGGACTCCTCGGGACTGGGCGCACTCATCGGTTGCCTCAAGGCAGCACGCCAGGCCGGAGGCGACCTGCGCATCGCCGCGGTGCAGCCGCAGGTCAAAATGGTCCTGGAACTGACCAACATGGACCGCGTGCTCACCGCGTACCCGTCAGCTGAAGAGGCGTTCGGGGATGACTGAGGTCATTGCCCGCAGGGGCTTCCACGGACCTTCCAACGACGAAGCCATCGAGGCCATCCACAACGAGCTTGATTCCCTGTGGGACGACGCTTCCTTTGTGCCCGACATGGACCGGATGACGTTCGCGACGGCTGTCATTGAAGCAGCCGCGAATATCGTCCAGCATGCGCTCCCCGTGGCGGAGAAGCCCGTTGAGATCGACGTCGACATCAGCGTGCGCCCAACCCGCCTGATTGCCCGGGTCAGCGCGCATAACGCCCGCGAACCCTTTGCCAATGACATGCAGGCTTCGATGCCCGATGCAGAGGCCGAGTCCGGGCGTGGGTTGGCCCTGATCGAGGCTCTGGTGACCACGGTGACGTTCGAACGCCAGGACGGCACGAACACCTGGATCCTGACCCGCGAAACCTGACCCTCTCTCACATCCCAAGTGCTTGGGCCGGACCCTCCATCACATCCCACGCCCTTGGGCTGGACCCTCGCGCACATCCCACCGGGTCCGCCCGGGCCGGGTAGTTCTGCCCATCGCCAAGCGCAACGCAGCGTGACAGCATTCGGTGGGATCCGCCGTCGAACGCTTTGATGAAATTGGGGACACAATGAACCGCAGCATGCACCGAAAAGTCCGGGTGCTGGCTGTTGGCCTGTTGGTGGCCGCAGTGGCTGGCTGCAGCCCGACTCCCGACCGCCCTACGCGCGAATCCAGCGCACCGCCACCCGTAACGTTGGAACCTGCCCCCGTCGCTGAGAGCATCGCCAAGTACGACGCGTTGCGGGCGGAACTCGTTGCCGCGCTGGAACAAAAAATGCCGGACATCACCTGGCATGCGGAGGAGGCGGCCTCGTTGAGCTTGAGTAAAGACGGCCAGTGCTTTCTCCATCCGCAAACCATGAAAAGCAGCGCGGACATTGTGAAGGCGTCGGAAAACTTCAAGGACGTCTTCGCAGTCTCCGATCCCATCCTGGAAAAGCACGGCTTCCCCGCCTTCGACGGAACCGACCCCGTACCCGGCGGCTGGGTGGTGACACGAAGTGCCGATGGTGCGGGCGCCACAGTGACCATCGAGTCCAAGAGTCCCGCGTACCTGCGGATAACAGCTCCGGTTAAGTCCCGGAACTGCGACGAAAACGAACTGCTCCTGGGGGACAAGTAATGCCGGGACTTTACGGTGCTGACGTTGAACAGTTGCGGTCTCTGGCAAAGACGATGTCCAGGCACTCAGAGGGCGCGGCTTTAACGTACGACGCCGGTCGACTCACCGACGGGATGTGAGCGAGCGTCCCGCCCAAGCACGCGGGACGTGAGCGACCGTCCGGAGATGCAGACCCTCTATCAGATCACAGCTGCTTCAGCGCGATCCTCCTGCACCTAGGCCTTGGCAAGGGCCTCTTTCAGCGCGCCCAGCACCAGGGTTACCGAGGCACTGTTGGCGTTCGGGCCCATCATGCCGATCCGCCACACCGTGTCCGCAAACTCCCCAACCCCTGAGCCAATCTCCATGCTGAAGTTCTGCAAAAGGTAAGCACGGACGGCAGCCGAATTGACGCCGTCGGGCACTTTGACGGTGGTGAGGCTCGGCAATCGGGAGCCTTCGGCCGCAAAAAGCTCCAGCCCCATCTCCTGCAGGCCATCCTGCAAAGCAGTGGCGGCGGCAACGTGCCGCGCTTGAACATTCTCAAGGCCCTCGGCCAGAATGCGGTCCAGCGCGGCCTCTAGCCCGGCGATCATCGTGACGGGTGCAGTGTGGTGATAGGTCCGCGCACCGCTGGCCGCGCCAACGTACCCGCCGAGAAGCCCGATGTCGAGATACCACGTCCGCGGATCCTTGACGCGGCGCTCAAAGGCGCGGTCGGACACGGTGAAGGGTGAGAGCCCCGGCGGGACGCCCAGACATTTCTGGGTTCCGGCATATCCGACGTCGATCCCCCAGTCGTCTGCCAACAGTTCCAGTCCGCCGATGGACGTGACAGCGTCGGTAATCAGCAGGGCGTCGCCCTTTCCCGCACCGAGGGCAGCGATGTCCGAGAGCACGCCGACAGACGTTTCAGCGTGGACGGCGGCAATCACCTTGGGATTAGGGTGCGCGGAAAGCACACGGTCGGCGTCCACGGGCTGGCCCCATTCGTGATCCACGCGGACCACCGTCGCCCCGCAACGCCGGGCGACCTCACACATCCGCGCCCCAAAAAGTCCGTTGACAGCGATAACTGCCACGTCGCCGTCGGACACGGTGTTCACGAAAGCGGCTTCCATGCCGCCTGAACCCGTGGCACTCAGCGGAAGCGTGCGCGCATTCGACGTGCCCCATACGGCGCGGAGGCCCTCGCAGGTGTGGTCAAGCCGCTCGATGAAGACAGGATCGAGGTGCCCCAGCACGGGCCAGGCCAAGGCAGCCATGGCTTCGGGATAGCAATTGCTCGGGCCCGGACCGAACAGGAACCGGGACGTCAGAATGTCGTGCATGCGAACTCCTTCAGCTGGTTGAGGTCATTCTGCCCCAGCGGGCTGTGCGGAGCGAGCTAAGCAGCCGCGTTTGAGGCGACGGCGCCTCCCGGGACCAATTTGCACTGGCGACATAATTCGCAGAATATCGAGGGTTTTCCCGGGCGGATGGCATCATGGCCTTAGTTCGTGGAATGCCGCAACAGCGCGGGCACCAGAATAAGCGGAAGGACAATTCCGTGCTGCTTGCTTGACGAAAAGGGGATCTCTTGAAATACCGGAATTTAGGCCAAAAGGCGGCGCTTCTGCTGGCGGCCACCATGACAGTTTCCTCTTGTGCAGCACCAGCCGCTCCGGCTCCGGCTCCGGCGATTTCAAGTGAATCGAATACGGGATCGCCGAGCCCAAGCACTACAAATTCTTCGCCCTCGTCCAGCGCAAGTTCAAGCCCTACGCCCTCGAAAACCCAGTCTTCGTCGCGGCCAACCTCGAGCATCTCATCCAGCGCTTCGGCTTCCTCCGGCCCAGTTGCCACGGAAAAGGCGGGTTCGACGTTGTCACTGTCCAACTTCTTCGAGCCTGACAGCAGCTGGACGGAAAACCGTTACGACGTCGCTGATAAATCCGGCGTCAGCGGTATCTCCACATCGATCAGTGGGTATTCAGAAACATCCACCCTTGAGCTGAGGTTGGCTAATAACTTCAGCACATTGACCTTCAACGCCGGCCAAGCCAATGACTCCAAGTCTTCGGACAAAATACTGGTTGTCAGGGTTGTGGGTAACGGCAAACAACTGGATGTCCGGAAGGTCCCGTTCAACACCGTACAAGAGATCTCGGTACCCGTGAAAGGTGTCAACGCACTAAAGATCGAGTTGTCGTTGGACGAGGCCACCAACCGGGATTCGAAAGCCGTCACGGCAGTAGTGTCTGACGTCACGCTCGACTAGAGCCTCCATGACTATCCCTGAGCCGCCTGACCGTCCTCCGAGCAGCGATAACCACCAAGGGTCGCGCCTCAACTTGGGGACGATGGCCGCCATAGCCACCATTGCAGCCCTGGTGGTCGCAGTTGCCACCTTCGTGCTTCAGTTCTTCGGACCGTCCTTGGGAATCGGAGCCAACATTTCGCCGCAGACTTCAGCTGCAGCGAGCATTGTGGCGGAAAACCAAGACACCCCGACTGCCGGGCCAGCCCGGGAAACTTCCGCTGCCGCACCGAGCGAAACTCAAGGGCACTGCCTTGACGAGTCCTTGAACCGGGCAGCGTGCGAGCGGACCCACTCGGCAGAGCTGATCTCCACGGATGGCCCCTGTGACGTCCAGGCGCTGACTCAGTTCGCAGGAGGCAATACCCCCGTCGATACGTTGCGCCGTGACCTTGTCCCCAATGCGATTGACGGTGTGGGCTGCATAGTGACTCTGCCGACGGGGTTAGCCGTAACCATCCAGAACGGCCTGTCCCTCCCGGAGCATGCTGCACTCAGGGAATGCTGGGATCACTTTTCGGACCGTGATGTTAGCTGCGACCAGACCCATACTGCGGAGGTTGTGTACACAGGCCCCGGGACAGAGGCAGGGAGTTGCCGTTCCCGCGCCGATACCTACACCGCAGACGCCTTCAGCCGATATGAGGCAAAACTGGAGGTACTTTCCCGGGACGCGGGTGGAACAGTGAGCTGCCTTGTGCAGGTCCGGGGAAGCAACAATCTGACGGGGTCCGTGAAAAATCTAGGGACGAGGGCTCTCCCTGTGTCGCCGCGCTGATTCTCCTTTTTTAGTAAGGCCTAGTAACCCAATGACAGACCCCAGGAACCCCCAAACCAAAAATGCTAAGGTTACTCACTAATATCGAAGCCGCCACGACAGGGGTCGAAAGTGACGACTGAAGGACAAGAGCCCGCAGACAAGGGCGTACGTGGCGAGGTATACGAGGACCGCTACGTCGCCGGGCAGGACCTTACGCGTTGGAAAACCCCCGCCGGCCGGAGTTTGGCCCACGGTGCCGAATGGGTTACCAAGCGCCTGGGCCCATACGCTGCCCTGATCATCACGCTCGCGGCAGGCCTTGCCATTGCCCTTTCGCTGGCCTGGGTCTTCGGTGAAGTGTACGAATCCGTGACTGAGGCGAACGGCGTGGCTAGCTTTGACCACCCGGTCCTGGACGCGGCCAAGACCCTCCGGTCCCCCGCACTGGACGTTGCGGTGACTGCCTACACGGACATCGGCGGCACTGTTGGCATGCCGCTGATAGCGTTGGGCATCATGATTTTCCTCGCCACCAGGCGTCGCTCATGGACACCAGTAATCCTGATCCTGGCTGCAGGACTGGGTTCACTGTTGATCACCATCCTTGGCAAGCCGATCTTTGGCCGCACCCGGCCCAGCCTGGCAGACGCCATCCCACCCTATGAGCACTCCCCATCCTTCCCCAGCGGCCATTCCCTGAATTCAATAGTGATCGCCGGAATCGTGGCCTATTTGATCATCCTGAGGTTGAAGACCACCCGGTCCAGGGTCATTACTGTGCTTATCGCCGCCGTCTTCGCAGCCACCATGGGCTTGAGCCGCGTGTATTTGGGCCACCATTGGCTGACGGATGTGCTGGCCGCGTGGGCCATTGGCATCGCTTGGCTCGCCCTGGTCATCACGGCGCATCGACTCTACTTGACTGTCCGGGCGCGGCGACATGACAACCGCACAGAGGTAGTCTCTTGACACCAACCGGGCCGCTCGGCTTAACTGAATTACGTATGCTGAAATAACAGTTCCATGATGCGGAAGCTCGAAAGCAGAAGGCTTCCTCCCGCCAGCGGGAGTTCCGCATAGCCCACACCATGGATGCCAGCATTTTGCACGAGGATGACAAGCATGGAGCTTGCAGTATTCAACACGGTTGACCGGGACGAGGCCATCAAGACCCTCACCCCTTGCCTGGACATCAGCCGCTGGGTGGAAACCATTGTGGACGCGCGCCCCTATGCCAGCGTCGACGAACTCCTGGACCAGGCCAAGCGCGCTGCCGAGCCGTTCACCCCGGCCGAGGTGGAGTCGGCCATGGCCCACCACCCCCGCATCGGCGAACGTCCCAAGGCCCAGACCGCCGAAGCGGCCATGTCGCGTTCGGAGCAGGCCGGCGTGGGCCCCGGCGACAACCAAACCACAGCGGCCTTGGCTGAGGGCAACCGCGCCTACGAGGAAAAGTTCGGCCGGGTCTTCCTGATCCGCGCCGCGGGCCGCAGCGCACAGGAGATGCTCGCCGCACTCCAGGAACGCCTCACCCACACCCCCGAACAAGAAGACACGATCGTGGCTGGCCAGCTGCGGGAGATCGCACTGCTGCGCATTTCCGGACTGATCAGCGAAGGAGTCAACGCATGAGCGTTTCACAAGTAACCACACACATCCTGGACACCGGTTCCGGTCGCCCGGCGGCGGGTGTCGCCGTCGTGCTTTACGTCCGCGACGGCGACGACTGGACCCTGGTGGGCAAGGGCGAAACCGACGCCGACGGCCGCATCAAGAACCTCGGCCCGGAGCGGATTCCCGGCGGCGCTTACCGCCTGAACTTCGCCACAGGCGCTTACTACGACGGTCTCGGCACCGAGACCTTCTTCCCGGAAGTGGACCTTCACTTCACAGTTTCCGACGCCGGCGAGCACTATCACGTGCCCCTGCTGCTGAGCCCGTTCGCGTTCTCGACGTACCGCGGCAGCTAATCCAACCCGCCGAGATGACAGTTAATGCCAATGTTCCCCGAGGACATTGGCATTAACTGTCACTTGGGTGCGGAACGGTACGCTTGAAGACATGGCTTCAGAGGACACCACCCCCAACACCGCCCGCCGCGAAATCACTGTTCGCCGGGCACCCAAGTTCGTTCCCTTCATGATTCTGGGCGCGGTGGTGGGCGCAATCGTGGCCGCGATCATCGCTTACGGCCGTCCGGCCGACCCCGCCTTCGACGCCAGCACGGTCTTCGGCTTCTTCCTGATCGTCTGCGCCGGCGGCGGCGTAATCCTTTTCTCCGTCCTGGCCCTGATCCTGGACCGCGTCAGCGTCAAGCGCTCCGAGCGCGCGTTGGTGGAAGCCGTCCCGGATTCGGTTCCGGATGAGGGACCAGAGAACGACGACGTCCGCTAAGTCGGGCGTCCGGCGCGCCTCTTTTGAGGGGAGCCAATGTGAGACACACCGCATTTTTCGCCCAACACGCCTGTTCTGAGCATGTTCCGGGCCGATTCCGGGGGTCACATAGGCAGCGGGGGAACGTACCACGGCCACAACATGAGACAATCGACCAGTGGCACGTGGCGACGGAAAACTTTCTCATGATCTTCTCCCCGGCGAAAAAGGCCCCCAGGACGCTTGTGGCGTCTTCGGGGTTTGGGCTCCCGGTGAAGAAGTAGCAAAACTCACCTATTACGGGCTGTATGCGCTGCAGCACCGCGGACAAGAATCGGCTGGTATTGCTACCAGTGACGGCAAGCGCATCAATGTCTATAAAGACATGGGCCTTGTGTCCCAGGTCTTCGACGAGACAACCCTCAACACCCTCACCGGGCACCTGGCCGTTGGCCATTGCCGGTACTCCACCACCGGTGCAAGCCACTGGGCCAACGCGCAGCCGACCCTGGGTGCAACAGCAACCGGCACGGTGGCCCTGGCCCACAACGGCAACCTGACCAACACCGCTGAACTCCGGGAAATGATCCTTGAGCGCAACGACGGCCAGCTCACCGGTGAAATGAAGCAGGGCAACACCTCTGACACCGCCTTGGTGACCGCCCTCCTCGAGGGCGAAGAGGGCAAGACCCTGGAGCAGACGGCACTGGAGCTGCTGCCCAAGATCAAGGGTGGATTCTGCTTCGTCTTCATGGATGAAGGAACCCTCTACGCAGCCCGCGATACCTACGGCATCCGTCCGCTGTGCCTGGGCCGCCTGGAACGCGGCTGGGTTGTCGCTTCCGAGCAGGCCGGCCTGGCCACTGTTGGCGCCAGCTTCATCCGCGAGATCGAACCCGGCGAGTTCATCGCCATCGACGAGGACGGCGTACGTTCGCAGCGCTTCGCCGAGGCAACCCCCGCCGGCTGTGTCTTCGAATACGTGTACCTGGCCCGTCCGGACGCCGCCATTGCCGGCCGCTCCGTGTACGAGGCCCGTGTTGAGATGGGCCGTCAGCTGGCCCGCGAAAACACGCATGAGGCCGACCTCGTGATCCCCGTTCCCGAGTCCGGTACCCCCGCCGCTGTCGGCTACGCCGAACAGTCCGGAATCCCGTTCGCGCACGGCTTCGTCAAGAACGCCTACGTGGGCCGTACGTTCATCCAGCCTTCGCAGACCCTCCGCCAGCTCGGTATCCGCCTGAAGCTCAATGCCTTGGAATCGGTTATTCGCGGCAAGCGCATTGTGGTGGTGGATGACTCGATCGTCCGCGGCAACACGCAGCGCGCAATCGTGAGGATGCTCCGCGAAGCCGGCGCCAAAGAGGTCCACGTCAAGATCTCCTCTCCCCCGGTTCAGTGGCCTTGCTTCTACGGCATCGACTTCGCCTCCCGCGCAGAGCTGATCGCCAACGGCGCCACCATCGAGGAAATCTCCCAGGCCATCGGTGCCGATTCGCTGGCTTACATCTCCGAGGACGGCATGATCGGGGCCACCCAGCAGCCGCGCGAACGGCTCTGCACCGCTTGCTTCACCGGCAAGTACCCCATCGAGCTGCCGCACGCGGACAAGCTGGGCAAGAACCTGCTGGAACGTACCGATCTTGGCGGACTGGAAGCGGCTGCTGACGCCGATTCCGTGGACGACACCGAGGATCCCGCGGAAAAGCCAGGCGCCACGGGATGCGATCCCGGGCCTGACGCCGAATTCGAGAACCTGCTGACCGACGCTGATCGTTTGACCGACGCCGACAAGAAAGAGCCTGTATGACCTCCGCAACGCCCGCCGCTGGAAGCACCCCGAACACTACAGGCATCACCTACGCCTCCGCCGGTGTCGATGTTGAAGCGGGAGACCGCGCCGTCGAACTCATGAAGGACGCAGTCAAGGCGACCCACAACAACTCGGTGATTGGCGGCGTCGGCGGCTTTGCCGGCCTGTACGACGTCTCCAAGCTCCTCACCTACAAGAAGCCGCTGCTGGCTACGTCCACCGACGGCGTGGGCACCAAGGTTGCGATCGCGCAGGCCATGGACATCCACGACACCATCGGTTTCGACCTCGTGGGCATGGTTGTGGACGACATCGTGGTTGTGGGCGCTGAACCGCTGTACATGACCGACTACATTGCCTGCGGCAAGGTTGTGCCGGAGCGCATCGCTGACATCGTCCGCGGTATCGCAGCTGCATGCTCCGTTGCAGGCACCGCCCTGGTGGGTGGCGAAACCGCTGAGCACCCGGGTCTCCTCGGTGAGCACGAGTACGACGTCGCAGGTGCGGCTACCGGTGTTGTCGAGGCTGACGCGCTGCTCGGCCCGGACCGCGTCCGTGCCGGCGATGTTGTGATCGGCATGGCTTCTTCCGGCCTGCACTCCAACGGTTACTCCCTGGTCCGCCGCGTCATCAACCACGCAGGCTGGGCCCTGGACCGCCAGGTCTCCGAGCTCGGCCGCACGCTGGGTGAAGAACTCCTGGAGCCGACCCGCGTCTACGCCGCCGACTGCCTGGACCTGGCACGTGCCTTCCCGGTCTCGGCCGGAGCCGCTGTCCACGGCTTCAGCCACGTCACCGGTGGTGGTCTCGCTGCCAACCTGGCCCGCGTCCTCCCGCAGGGCCTGGTTGCCACTGTTGACCGCGCCACTTGGGAACTGCCCGCCATCTTCAAGCTGGTCTCCGAGCTGGGCAGCGTC
Source organism: Paenarthrobacter sp. NPDC089307 (assembly GCF_040685055.1). Classification (NCBI taxonomy): domain Bacteria; kingdom Bacillati; phylum Actinomycetota; class Actinomycetes; order Micrococcales; family Micrococcaceae; genus Paenarthrobacter; species Paenarthrobacter sp. NPDC089307. The sequence goes on along the minus strand of NZ_JBFBHE010000007.1, from coordinate 219,719 downwards.
CCGCTGGCCGACCTGGAGCGCACGCTGAACCTCGGCGTGGGCATGGTCGCCATCGTTTCGGCAGAAGCTGCCGACGCTGCAGTGGCCCGCCTCAATGACCGCGGCCTGCCGTCGTGGATCATGGGTACCGTCTCAGCTGACAGCGACTCGATCGACAAGACCGGCCCGGACTACGTCCAGGGTGCCAAGGGCGTCGACGGCGGCGCTGTCCGTTTGGTGAACGCCTACGCCTAGGCGTACTGTCCCGGGCACGTTGATGACACGGGAATGGAATTGACGCAGTAAAGAGGACCTCCGGGATTTGTGTGGAGCTTGTCGAGAGCAAAACACATGTCCAGGAGGTCCTCTTGTCTCACGGCAAACACGGCACCCGTGGCTTCTGTGTGTTCGCCGCGAACCAGCCCCGCGACGACTACTGACGTCGGTGGTCATGGTGGAGAGGTATAGTGCCGAAACCAAAAAGTGGGGAAGATCGCTAAAGGATCTTCCCCACTTTTTGGCTATATGGGAGTCACGGTTGCGGCTCCCATGATGTTAGCTATTGCTGGTCTTGCGGTTCCGGACGAACAGCAGTCCTGCGCCGACAACCAGGAGTGCTCCCGCTGCGTAGAGCAGGCCGGTTCCGACGCCACCGGTGAGGGGCAGCTCGAAGCCGCCATTGGACGGGACGTTCTTCACGCTCAGGTCAATGCCAACTGCCGTGGATGCTGAGTTGATCAGGAAGGAGACCGGCTCAGCGAGCAGTTCGTAGCCTGCCGGGGCAGAAGTTTCGACCAAGTAGTACGTGCGGTAGTCGGCCGAACCCGGTGCAACGGCTGCGCCATTGGCCCAGTCCGAGTAGCGCAGACCGGAGATGGTCAGGGTGCCATCGGCGGCGACGGTAAAGACGCTCTCGCCGTTGAGCACGACCGGGTTGGTCCCTGCTTTGGCGTCAGCCTCGTTGGTGTAGACCGAGAAGGAAGCCCCAGCAAGGGCGGTGCCGTTCTGGTCAACCTTCTGCAGCGTCATTTCGCCCCACTTGGTAACGACCGGCGGAGTGACGATCGGGCCGCCGGGCTGGCCAGGGGTGACGTCGAAGCTGGGGAGGTTGGGGTAAACGAGTGCTTCGTTTTCGATTTCACCGATTTTGTTGACGGTGGTGTTCACCACGACCTGAACCCGGGTGTCGTTGTGGGCGGCCAGTACTGCCAGACCTGCGGGGGTGAAGATGACAGAGACCGTGTTGTTCGCTGCATCGAAGACGACGTTGTAGTCAGTGCCTTCGGTGAGGACGGTTCCATCCAGCAAAGTGGCGGTGGCGCCTACGTAGGTCAGCTTGGGATCGAGGGCGTCCACAATCTTGTAACCATCGATGACGGATTCGTTGGGGATGTCACCTGTGATGGTGAAGTCGATCTGATCGCCGAGCTTCACATCGGGGGCGTCTGTGACGGTCTTCTCTGCCCCGGCAACCGAGTTCTTCGGGTAGACGTGAACGTCGTAGATCCAGTTGTCCTTGTTGTCCGGATCGGTCAAAGGAACAGAAACCAGGAACGGAGCCGACGGTGTTACGCCTGCAGGATAGTTGGTCTCAGTGACCAGGTACAGGCCGACAGGAAGATTCGCGAACGATGCCGTACCGTCGGCAGCGGTGGTCTGTGCCTGCCCTGCACCCAGGGTGTATCCGGCGCCCGTGATGGAACCTTCAGGATCCGTGGGAGCGAAGACGCTGCTCAGGTTATGCGCTGCGTCCCAACCAGCGTTGCTGGACAAGTCAATGGTGTTGACCTGCTGAATGGTGAACTCGATGCCACCCAACGGCGTCAGCCCGGAGGTGTCTACCGCAGTGCCGTTGCTCGGAAGGCCTGTGGGAGTGGCGGGGCGTTCGAACTTGTGGACTGTGATGGAACCTGTCTGATCGCCATCAACCAAGGGCGCTGCCGAGGCCGGGGCGACGGAGAAGGACATCGCCAGCACCGCCCCGGCTATGGTTGCGGCGGCGGCTTTCCACAGCCGCGGGGAGCTTGGATTACTCACTTCGTGTTTCTTCTTTCTATTGATGGTTCGGATGCTCGGGAGTGAACATTCAGCATTCCGGGCTGGCCGCACTACGGCCCCCAGGAGGTCTAGATGGCGGTGGCGTTCCGCATGCGGACGTTAAGGAGTCCAAAGCCGAGTGCTATCAGGATGAGAATCGATCCGGCTGCAGTGAATGGCCACCAGCCGATGCCGCCCGACTCCGGCATTTCGAGTGCAGGCACATCGCGCACCGTGATGAGGAAGATCCCATCACCGTCGGTATCGCTTGTGGTGACTACACCAGCCCCGCTGCCCTGCCCAACTGTCACCGAGCCATTGGCTGCAACGGTGAATTGCACAGCTTCGGCCAACAAGTTGAAGCCCTCAGGTGCGGTGGTCTCTTCAAGCCAGTAGGTACCGGGTTTGATTCCCTCGAGTTGGAACAATCCTGTTTCGCCTGCGACAGCAACGGTGGTTGGGCTTACAAGGGCAGGTCCGGGGGCGCCGTTGTTGTTGGTGTAGACGGTCCACGACGAGCCAGCCATTCCGACCCACTCCTCGTCAGACGATTCACCCACCTTTTCGATCAGGACTTTGGCCGGTGTCTGGTGTGTGGTGGTGCAGTCAGGACCGGGACCGTTTGATCCGGATGCGGCGCAGGTTTGGGGAGGCGTGCTGCCGCTGCCGGTCACCGTGTTGATCAAGGCTGCGTTCCACGCGTTGCTCTTGACGGTGACGCTGTAGCGCAACGTCGCTGTTTGGCCAGCGGGAAGGGTGAAAGCCGCTGTTGTCAATATGGTTGACGGGGCAACAGGATCCGCTACAGCAACAGGGGTTCCTGTACCTATGGTGAGAGTTGCTGAGCCGGGGACGTACGTGGCATCGTCCAGAACATTAGCGAGGTTGTCCTTGAGGACCACCCCAGTGATGATGCCGCTGAGGCTGGTTGCTGTCACTGAATAGTTGATCGTCTGGCCAGGTGTCACCCACCCGTTCTCCGGAACAGCGCTGTTTACTGTGGCGGTCTTCTTTATCGTCCACGCTGGGGGTGCCTTGATTTCTGCGTCATCCGTGGCTGTGACTGGTGGCCCAGTAGGCGGTGTTCCGCTGACTTTGGCTGTGTTTGTGAGCACGCCCGTTGTGACATCGCTCTGGGTCACGACGTAGGTGGCCGTCGCCGTTACGGATTGTCCAGCAAGCAGAACACCGGGCAATCCGGGCCAGGTGTATGTCAAAGCAGACATGGTGCCGGTGCCCGAGAACTGCGTTTCACTGATCACGACGCCCGTAAGGGTGACGTTTCCGGTGTTCTGGGCCACGAACGTGTACGTGGCCGTTTGGCCAGCCACGAGCGTGGTCCTGTCCACCGTCTTGACCAACGTGATGGCCGGAGCAGCGGCTGGGGCGATTGTGACCACGTAGTCCTCCACCTCGCCCGAGTTCGAAGGTCCAGTGGGCACCTGGACCTGGCTTGCGGTGTAACCGATCCGGAATCGCGCATAGGTGGTCCCGGCGGTCATGCCTACGGGAACTGCTGTCCAGTTGAGCGTGGCTGATGTGGCTCCGGCCGCAAAGCTGGCACACGCCCGCTCCGCAGTATTGTTGAAGAGTCCGTCCTTATTGACGTCGATCCAGCCACAGGTAGTTCCGGCTTTGCTGGCGCCACTGATTGCGACTGTTCTGGAATAACTGGTTGCGCCCGCCGTCATGGGCGCCATGACGACGCCATCGTCCATTTGGTCCAGCGCAGCAGTAGCGCTGGCGTTGGGGGACGACGTGCCGTTTGCCACGTTGGCGTTGTCCTCGGTGATGTTGGCACCCAGCGTTACGTCGGATGTCACAGCCCTCGCAGCATTGCCTTGGTCGTAAGACGCCGGGGCATCCCCGAAGTCCTGCGGAACCGTTACGGCCATCAGAAAGTTGTCTTGATTGTGTATATTCGCGTTCGTGACGACGTTATCCGTGTATCCGGGTACGGAGTTGCTGACGGGAACGTGAACGCTGCTGACATCGAAGGTCAGATTGGTAACGATGCCGTTGATTCTCACCGAACCGCAAGCAGCTGTTGCCTGTGCATTGAAGGGTGTGGGGTTGCCACTTTGAGCTGTGGTGTTGCACGAAATACCAGTGTTGTCATTCACTGCGGTGATGGAGTTGCCACTTACAGCGAGATTGCCTCCGGACAGCTTGCTCATGGTCAGCCCAGGAGTGGCAAGGTTCAACACGACGTGATACTGCGATTGCTGATCAGTACTGCCGTTGTTGCCGATATCGAGGGCCACGTACCCGCCCATACCTGCAAGGTTCAACACCGGGTTGCGCACTGGCTGGCTGAAGGCAAGAGTGACGGTGCCCAGACCCGAACACGTTCCACTGGCCGGGCAGTTGTTCACCGCGTCCGTCCAGAACTCTACAGCCGGCGTAGTGCTGGGGATTCCCTGCGAAAAGTCCGAAGCGACGTATCCGCGGCTACCCAGAGTCGTCCTGCCAGCAAGATAGGTCAACCCGGACTGGTCATAAGTTGTGGTGAGGCCAGAGCCCGGCATCGTCAGCACGGCGACTCCGCCAGTGACGTTCGCCTGAGTTGTGGCCACTTCGTACGCGTCCGCCGGCGCGCCTAGCGACAGTCCACCAAGGACCACCATCAACGCGGCGATTATGGCCGTCGCTCTTCCGCGGGGAAACTTCAATGGAGGTCCTTCCAAGAACTCTTACTCAACCGCTCCACTGGGAACGGAAACAATTACAGGGCAGAGCCCCCGCCCCCAAGCAGGGCGAGGCTTCACTAAGGGAGTACCGGCTCGGAACGGAATATGTCGCAAGTTCCAGAAATTTTTTGATAGAGATCTATCGGGACAGGGTTGGATCCTTGATCTGCAGGGGATTTACAGCGCCGCCAAGCAAATCGCCGTCGTGCAGTGGCCCGCGTGGTGGCGGGAAGAGCTCAGGTGAATAGTTGGACGCCGACACCGCTGGTGGGACGATCCAATAGGGGGCGGCCGGGTCAGGGCCCGCACCCGAGATGGTCAAGGACCAGCACATTGGGCAGTCGCATGGCCAGAAACCGACACCGGGCACCGGGCACCGGGCACCGGGCACCGGGCACCGGGCACCGCGAATATGATTACCGCACGGGACCGAACACCGTGCTGATCGGGACGGTCCTTTGTCACCAATGTGCCGGGACCGTAAAAGTGGGCAGTTTATTGCTTCAAAAAGAAGCGGAAGGTCTGCCTAAACCTGGATCAAGCTCAGCACGCCGCCTTGGGGATCCGCGATGGTCGCGAGCGATCCTGACTCCGGATTGTCCTCCGGCTCCAGCAGGAGCTCTCCCCCGGCGGCCACGGCAGCCTCGGCAGCCTTCCGGACGTCGGACACCCCGAAGTAGACCTGCCACGAGGGGTCCTCTCCTTCCCCGGCAGGAACAACGCCGGCCACCTCATCACCGTTGACCATCAGGGTGCTGTAGCTGCCGCCGTCGTCCTGGGGGTATTGGGTGACCTCGTATCCGAAAAGCTGTTGGAAGAATGCGACGGCGGCCTGGGGCTCCGGGGTCAGCAGCTCGGCCCACGCCAAGGCTCCGGGCTCGTTGAAGAGCTTGCTGCCGGTATGTGTGCCCGCCTGCCAGATGCCCGTGGTGCCTCCGCCGGGCGGTTCGATGAACGCGAGGACACCCGTGTCAGCAACCGCCTCCGGCCCGAACTGCAGGCTGCCGCCGGCATGGGCAGCATCTTCGGCCACTTCCTCGGTGTCCGTGGCGGCGAGGTAGATGTTCCACTTCCCGTGCGAACCGGCGGCTTCCTGCATGGAATTCTGCGGGGCGATCACGGCTACCAACTGGTCTTTCACGAACGCCTGCGAGTAGCTGCGCCCGTCCGGAGTGGGGAGGTCCTTGTAGGTCCAGCCGAATACGCGCTGGTAGAAGTCCTTTGCTGCCGCCACGTCCCGTGTCTGCAGGTCCGCCCAACACGGCTCGCCGCTGGCGTAGTGCTTTCTCTCAGTCATGCAGTTAATCCTGTCATGTCGCCGAAGCATCACAACGTTAAAAGAAAAAGGGCCCTCAGGGTACGCCAACGAACGGCGTGCCCTGGGGGCCCTTTTCAAAAGATGTACGGCATCCGGGGATGCGCGATGACCTTATGTACGACGGCGGTACGCAACTCAGTGCCAGCGGCACCTGTTGGTTGCGACAGCTATCCGATACGGCGGGTGTCTACCTCGTCGTCATCATCTTCCGCGTACTTATCCTCGTAGGCCGAGTAGTCCGGCTCCGGGGGATCGTCCGGGAAGTGGCTCTTTACACGACTGGATGGACCCGTGAGCTCACGCTCAAGTGCCGAATAGTCAGTGTTCGGGGAGTAGTACTTAATGTCCCGAGCCTGCTTGGTAGCTTTTGCCTTTTGACGGCCGCGCCCCATGGCGTGACCCCCTTTTGTACTTGGACCGGAGGTGGTCACCTTGGCTATCGGTGAGGCCCCGGAATGTTTGGTCAATTTGTCGTATGTCTAGATTACATGCTTTCAGGGGTGCCTGTGCGCCACATCAGCCCCGACTACTGGTCCAACACTGCCAAAACCAGCCCCCAGCACCTCCAAGCCAGCGGAAAATTGGGTAGAGTCGGCCTCAATGCGGCTCCACAGCAGGAAGGCACACCCCGGAACATGAGCCAAGACAACACCTCGCGACGTGATGGTTCGCCCCTCGAACAGGGCAAGGATGGTGCGTCCCCTGCGCCCGAAACAGCTCCCCAGGCTGCCGGCGAACAGCCTCACACGGCACCATGGACCCCACCATCAGGTCTCCAGCCGGATCCCGCACCAGAGCTCGACCCTGACTTCGTACCGAATCCTGGCGATCAGCCGGATCCCGCGCTGCCCCCGGAAAGTGGTGACGAACCCCACTATCCCTGGCAGCAGCCGTACCCCGGCCAGTCGCAGCAGTGGCAGCCGCCCTACCCGGGCCAGGAACCGGCCACAGGCCAGGAATGGCAACCCGGGCAGCACGGAGACCCTGTCAAGCGCCAACGCCTGGTCATCGGCGGAATCGTGGTGGGCGTCCTGATCCTTATTGGAGTGGTGATCTGGGTCCTGCTCAACCTGCTGGGCAGCCGCCCGGAAGCCGCAGAGGCCAGCCCCTCTGCCACGGCGACGCCGGGTCCGCTCCCCCGCGATGCGAATTCAAAGGACTTTCAGGTTGGCGACTGCTTCGCAAACTTCGACGCCAATGCCACTCAGGCGCGGGCTGTAGCGTGCGATACCGAGCACTCGGCCCAGCTTGGTGCTGTTTTCAGCTACGGTGCCGACGAGTCGTTCCCCGGTGCGAACGCTTTGAAGGAGAAAGGCAGGGAAGTCTGCAAGACCGTGAAGCTCAACACGGCGGCCGACAACTACATCCTGCTCCAGCAGAACGTGTATCCCAGCAGCACCAGCTGGGATCGTGGCGACCGCCGCGTTGATTGCTTCATCGTGGTGGACTCCGGCAACACCATCAAGGAAGACCTGCTCGAAAAGTAGCGCCTTCCCGGGCCTTACTTCCTGCGGACGATGAGGCCCGTGCCCACTGGCGAGCCGCCGTCGGGGTCTGACAGTGCCTCCAGACCCTCTATGGTGAGCTCGTTGACGTCGGCCGCAGTGTCCACCAGGACAGTGTCGCCGTCGCTGATCGCACCCGCCAGGATCTCCTTGGCCAGTCGGTCGCCGATCTCGCGCTGGACCAGGCGCCTTAGCGGCCTTGCGCCGTAGGCGGGATCGTAGCCGGACATGGCCAGCCATGCGCGGGCACCCTCGGTGACCTCCAACGACAACCTGCGGTCGCGCAGGCGCCTGCCCAGTTCGGCCACATGCAGCTCAACAATCCGGGCAAGTTCCTCAACGGTCAAAGGCTCGAACAGCACGATCTCGTCCAGGCGGTTCAGGAACTCCGGCTTGAAGGACGCCTGGACCACCGCCATGACGGCCTCGCGCTTGGCCTTGGCGTCCAGCGACTGGTCTACCAGGAACTGGCTGCCGGAGTTGGAGGTCAGCACCAGGATCGTGTTGCGGAAGTCCACGGTCCGGCCCTGGCCGTCGGTGAGGCGGCCGTCGTCGAGAACCTGCAGGAGGATGTCGAAGACCTCAGGGTGGGCCTTTTCCACCTCGTCCAGCAGCACCACCGAGTAGGGCCGCCGGCGCACGGCTTCGGTGAGTTGGCCGCCCTCTTCGTATCCGACGTATCCCGGAGGGGCACCCACCAGGCGGGCCACGGCATGCTTTTCGCTGTACTCGGACATGTCGATCCGGATCATGGCGCGTTCGTCGTCGAAGAGGAAGTCCGCCAGGGCCTTGGCCAGCTCCGTTTTACCGACGCCGGTGGGGCCCAGGAACAGGAACGAACCCGTTGGACGGTTGGGGTCGCTGATGCCGGCACGCGCCCGCCGCACGGCGTCAGACACGGCCTGCACTGCCTTGCTCTGCCCGATGAGGCGTTTGCCAAGCTCTTCTTCCATGTGCAGCAGCTTCTGGGACTCTCCCTGGAGCATGCGGCCGGCCGGGATCCCCGTCCAGGCTGAAATGACCTCGGCAATGTCGTCCGCGGTGACGTCCTCTGCCACCATCAGTTCCGACTTCGACTCTCCGCGGGCAGACTCCTCTTCGGCGGCGGCACTCAGCTCCCGTTCCAAGGCAGGCAGTTCGCCGTACAGGATCCGCGACGCCGATTCGAGGTCACCTTCACGCTGGTGCTTGTCGGCAGCGGACCGCAGCTCGTCAATCCTTGCCTTGAGGTCGCCCACGCGGTTGAGGCCAGCCTTCTCGGCTTCCCACCGCGCGTTCAGGGCGCTCAGCTCTTCCTTCTTGTCAGCCATGTCGGCACGGAGCGCAGCGAGACGTTCAACTGACGCGGGGTCGGTTTCGTTCTGGAGGGCCAGTTCTTCCATGGTCAAACGGTCGACGGCGCGGCGGAGCTGGTCGATCTCTTCCGGTGCCGAGTCGATCTCCATGCGGAGCCGGGACGCGGCCTCATCCACGAGGTCGATGGCCTTGTCCGGCAACTGGCGCCCCGAAATGTAGCGGTTGGACAGCGTGGCGGCAGCCACCAAGGCGGAGTCGGCGATCGCGACCTTGTGGTGTGCCTCGTAGCGTTCCTTCAGGCCACGGAGAATACCGATGGTGTCTTCCACGCTGGGCTCGCCCACGTACACCTGCTGGAAGCGGCGCTCCAGCGCGGGATCCTTCTCGATGTTCTCGCGGTACTCGTCCAGGGTGGTGGCACCGATCAGGCGCAGTTCACCGCGGGCCAGCATGGGCTTGAGCATGTTGCCGGCATCCATGGCACTCTCACCCGTGGCACCTGCACCGACTACCGTATGGATTTCGTCAATGAACGTGACGATCTGCCCGTTGCTGTTCTTGATCTCCTCAAGCACCGCCTTGAGCCGTTCTTCAAACTCGCCGCGGTACTTGGCTCCAGCCACCATGGAGGCAAGGTCAAGTGCGATGAGGGTCTTGCCGCGCAGGCTTTCAGGTACGTCTCCGGCCACCATGCGCTGGGCCAGGCCCTCGACAACGGCGGTCTTTCCAACGCCCGGCTCACCGATGAGCACGGGGTTGTTCTTGGTGCGGCGGCTCAGGACCTGAACCACGCGCCGGATCTCGCTATCGCGCCCAATTACGGGGTCCAGTTTGCCCGACCGAGCAACCGCGGTCAGGTCCGTGCCGAACTTTTCCAGGGCCTGGAAGGTGTTTTCGGGGTCCGGCGAGTTGACGTTCCTGTCACCGCGGACGCCCGGCAAGGCGGCGAGAAGCGCCTCATGGGAGGCGCCGGCGTCGCGCATTAACTTCCCGACGGCGTCACTTCCGGCCGAGAGTCCCAGCAGCAGGTGCTCGGTGGAGACGAAGGAGTCGCCGAGTTTGTCCGCCTCGTTTTGGGCGGCCTGGATGGCCTGCATGGACTGGCGGGAGAGCTGGGCCTGCTGGACGGAACTGCCCGAAGATGATGGCAGCGCCTTGATGGCCGAGCTCGCCTGCACGCTCACGGCGTCCGGATCCGTTCCCGTGGCACGCAGCAGTGCCACGGCGACGCCCTCGCGCTGGTCCATCAGGGCCTTGAGCAGGTGAGCTGGCTCCACTTGGGGGTTGCCGGCGGTGGAAGCGTTCATGGCGGCCGCAGAAAGGGCCTCCTGGCTTTTGGTGGTGAATTTGATGTCCAAAGAGTGCTCCCTTTCTGGAGTGTGACCAATACTTTCAAAGTTGAGTCTACTACGCTCAACTTTAATTTCGAGGCCATTGGGTTCAATGTTTGCCCACGGCGAAACGGCTGTCCAGCGTCGTCCGGTTAGGCTGGGGTCCATGGACACCATCTCCACCGCTGACGAACTCGAAGACCTGATCGGATTGCCCCTGGAGCGCGTGCGAAAGAAGGTCCGGACTGCGCTCAGCGAATTCGACAGGCAATGGCTTGCGGCCAGCCCGTTCTGCGTCCTCTCCACCACGGATGCCAACGGCCGCGTGGACGCTTCGCCCAAGGGCGACCCAGCCGGTTTCATCCACGTCCTGGACGAGCACACCATTGCCATTCCCGAGCGCCCGGGCAACAAGCTCGCCTTCGGCTTCCACAACATCCTGGAAAACTCGAACGTCGGAATACTCTCCATCGTTCCGGGCCGAACAGACACGTTGCGGATCAATGGCAGGGCACTCATTGTCCGCGATGCAGACTTCTTCGACCAGATGGTGGTCAAAGGCCACCGGCCGCGTGCCGCCGTCGTGGTTTGCGTGGAGGAAGTCTTCACGCACTGCGGCAAGGCCTTTATGCGCAGCGGACTGTGGGAGCCCGGGACCTGGAATCCGGACCAGCTTCCAAGCATCGCGGCGCTCGCCCAGGCCTACACCCAGCCGGAAACGCCCCTGGAAGACCTGGAAGCGTACTACGGGCCGTCATATGCCGAACGGATGTACCGGGACTAAGTAGCCGCAGCTGGCTTCAGGACAGTTCGTGAGTCCCGGGTTGGGCGTCATCGGAAGGATCCAGGCCTCACGCCGGGTACACCGACACCAGCGCCGACTTCACCACGAATCGCACTTCCATGCCGGGAGCCAGGCCCAGGTCGGCAGACGCGGCCGGGGTGATGTCTGCGGACAAGGTGCCGTCCGTACCCGCGCTGGCGCGGACCCGGATTTGGTCGCCGTGCGGCTCGAGGTCGGATATGGTCACCGGGAACGAATTGCGGGGGCTTCCGTGCACGTCCCCCAGGAAAACAGAAACGCTCGACGGTGGGAACGCCGCCACGCCTGCCTGGCCGGGGACAGGTGACCAGCCGGGATCGTGCTGTCCCGCGAAAACCCGGCCATCCGGCGTCGTGATACCTTCCTGGCTGAGGGCGCCGGTGACAATATTCAGTCCTGCAAGTCCGGCGGCAAAGTGGCTTCTGGGCCGTTCAAGGACCTTCCGCGTGGGGCCCTCCTCGACGATCCGGCCGTTTTCCACCACCACCACACGCTCAGCGAGCATGTAGGCGTCCAGGACATCGTGGGTGACGATGATGGCCTTCCGATCCTTCAGGACGCGCTTGAGCACGCGGCGGAGCAACGGGGCGGCATGGATGTCCAGTGCTGCCATGGGTTCGTCCAGGAGCAGCAGTTCAGGCTCGGCCGCAAGGGCGCGGGCCACCGCGACCCGCTGCGCCTGTCCACCGGAGAGCTGGGCTGGTTTCCTGTGCGCGAATTGCAAGGCGTCCACTTCGGCCAGCCAATGCTGAGCCGTTTCCCGTGCTGCGGCTTTGGAAGCACCACCGCTGCGGGGCCCGAACGCCACGTTGTCCAGTACGCTCAGGTGCGGAAAAAGCAGCGCCTCCTGGGCCAAAAGGGCGGTACCACGCAGGTGGGGTGCAGCCCAATGGCGAGTGCCGGCGTCGAGCGTGAACAGCTGTCTGCCCGCGATGTTCGCCCACCCGGAATCGGGCCGCAACAGCCCGGCGATCACGCCCAGCAAGGTCGACTTGCCCGCGCCGTTGGGACCGAGGACCGCTACGGTTTCGTGGTCGCCGAGGCTCAGGGACATGTCGAAATTTCTGGCCTTGAGGATTGCCTCCAACTCGAAACTCATTGCTGGACCGCCGCTGCTGCACGCCGTCGGCTACCGTAACTGAGCCCCACCACCGCGACTGCCACGGCAACCAGCACCAGGGACAGCGCGACGGCGGCATCGGGGTCGGTTTCGCGCTGCAGGTAGATCTCCAGCGGCAGCGTCCGGGTGACACCTTCCAGGCTGCCCGCGAACGTCAGCGTGGCGCCAAACTCTCCCAGACTGCGGGCGAAGGACAACACAGCCCCCGACGCCAGCCCGGGCAAGACCAACGGAAGCGTGACGCGGCGAAGAACCGTGGTGGGCCGGGCACCCAGCGTCGCGGCTACGGCTTCGTACCTTCCTCCGGCCGACCGCAGCGCACCCTCCAGGCTGACCACCAAAAACGGCAAGGCAACGAACGCCTGGGCCAGGACAACTGCGGTGGTTGAAAACGCGATGTGGATGCCGGCAAGCTCCAGCGACTTCCCCAACAGGCCCTGCCTCCCGAAGGTGTACAGCAGCGCAATACCCCCGACGACGGGAGGCAGCACCAGCGGCAACAGGACGAAGGACCTTAGGAGCTTCTGTCCGGGGAACTCCCCCCCGGCCAGCACCAACGCCAACGGAACGCCCAGGACGATGCACAAAAGCGTGCTCGCAGCGGAGGTCCGCAGGCTCAGGCCCAGGGCGGCGAGTGAAGACTCCGAGGTCACCAAGGGGATGAACTGCGGCCAGTTCACGCGCAGCAGCATCGCCACCAAGGGAAGAATCACCAGGAGGCCGCCCATAGCTGCCACGGCATAGATCCATCGCGGGATGCCGTGGTACGCGGTGCTCATGATCTCCTTAGGGATTGCCAAAACCGGCGTCAGGGTGTGCCAAAACCGGCGTCGCCCAGGACCTTTTTGCCCTTGTCGCTGGTGACCTGGGCAATGAACGCCGCAGCCAGGGCCTTGTTCTTGCTGGAGCCTACCGTGGCTATCGGGTAGGTGTTGACGGCCTTGTCCGATTCCGCGAACGGAATGCCCTTCACATTCTCGCCTGCTCCCTTCACATCCGTGACATAGACCAGGCCGGCGTCCGCTTCGCCGGAGACCACTTTCCCCAGAACGTCCGTCACCGACGACTCCTCGCTCACAGGACTCAAGGTTGTACCGGAGGCCTTCTCGACGGCGTCCGTTGCCGCTCCGCACGGGACCTGGCTTGCGCACGTGACCACTTTGACGTCAGGTTTGGCCAGGTCCGCGAAGGACGTGATCGACGCCGGGTTGCTGGGGGGGACCGCGATCTCCAGGACGTTGCTGGCGAAATTGGTGGCTGATCCTTCAAGCAGGCCTGCGTCAGCGAGTTTTGCCATGTTCTTGGTGTCCGCGGAAGCGAAGACGTCGGCCGGGGCGCCCTGGGCTATTTGGGTTGCCAGATCGGAGGAACCGGCAAAGCTGAGCTTCACCTTGGTGCCGGGGTTTGCGGCTTCGAAGTCCTTGGCCAACTGTGTGAAGGAGGCTTTGAGGGATGCCGCCGCGAACACCGTGATCTCACCTGAAGACTTTCCGGGGGCCTGGGTTGCCGCTGCGCTGGTGTCCGGAGCGCAGCCCACGAGGCTTGCCGACAAGGTACAGGCCAGTGCGCCTGCCACCAGCAGTGCGGCGAAGGGTTTGCGGACGCGGCTCATATGATGCTCTTTCCCTGGGGTGATTCGATGATGACCGTGGTGGCTTTGACCACCGCCGTGGCCACAGACCCCAGTTCCAGCCCCAGCTCCCGCACGGCTTCACTGCTCATGAGGGAGACCACCCGGAATGGACCGCATTGAAGCTCCACCTGCGCCATGACCTTGTCCGCGGTGATGCCGGTGACAAGGCCCACGAATCGGTTCCGGGCGGAGCTCCCGGCCCTGGCGGGGTCGTCCGGAAGGTGCGACTGATCCCGGGCAAGCTTGGCCAGCTCCAAGCCATCCACTGCCAGGCGCCCGGCCGGATCCTTCAGGGGAGTCAGCGTTCCATTCTCAGTCCAACGCCTCACAGTGTCGTCGCTGACCCCGAGGAAGCGGGCGGCCTCGGAAATTCGTATTTGCGGCATGGATTCAGTGTAGATCCGTATTTGCGTAGATATCTATTGTGAGACTCCGCAAACACGGTGTGACCTTGATGGGCGGCGCGCACCTATGCACTCCATGCGCCCGTAGGCTCAGGGGCGCCAGGCGGGAACTGGTGCGCACCGCCGTCGAACGTCCACCTCTCAGCACCTCGGACGAACTTGCTCCCCCACCCGGCTGAACATGGCCGAATCGGCGGCATTGCCGGAACCCGGCAGCCTAGGGTTGGAGCATGTCACCGAGAGCCCTGGCCTTCCGCCCCGTTGCAGCACCGTTGGTGGGCCTGGCCATGCTCGTTGCGCTCATGGTCCTGGAGGAGCGCAGTCTCGATGCCGCGAGCGCAACTCTGGTGGCATTATCCGCTGCCGTCGCCGCTGCCGAACTGATTCCGGCAGCGGCCGTGATCTTCGCATTCGCAGCACTGGGGCTTCAAGCGTTTGGCTTCTTCCCAAGCGTCATGCTGTCCGGAGCCGCCCCTTACGTTTGCTTGCCCGTACTGTTCTTTTTCGCAGCTCTCGGCTGGAAGGAGCCGAAACGGTGGCCCCTTCCCGTGGCTGCCATGGCTGCTGCCGGCATGGTCACCGTGAACTGGTTCGCCGACACCACGTGGATCAACTTTGTGTTCGGCAAGCAGTTGGCGGAGGCCGGCGCCTTCCGTATTACCGTCTACGCCTTCCTGGTGTTCGCCTCCTTCTCGGCGCTGAACCTGGCCGGTTGGGCAGCGGCAACCTCCGTCCGTCAAGCCGCCGCCAACCGGCTCGCCAGGGAACAGGCTGAGTCCCGACTTGAATCAACGGCTGACGCCTTGGTGATCGAGCAGGAGCGCAACAGGATCGCCCGCGAGTTGCATGACGTCCTTGCGCATTCCCTCGCCGTCATCACAGCCCAGGCAGACGGTATCCGGTACGTCCACCGGTCGGAGCCGGAGCTGGTGGAGGAAGCGGCCCACGTCATTGCGTCCTCGGCACGGGGTGCCCTTCAGGAGACCCGGCGCCTCGTTCAAAGTTTCGGCTCGGAACTGGAAGGACCCGCTCCCGGAGCCGCTGAACTACCGGCCCTTGCGAAACGACTGCAAAGCAGCGGCATGCCCGTGGAGCTTCGCGCCGATGGCTTGGAAGGTCTCTCCCCCGTGCAGGATCTCACCGTGTACCGCATCATCCAGGAGAGCCTGACGAACGCCTTCAAGCACGGCGATCGAAAGGCCGGGGCCACCGTGACAGTTGCCCGCGACAGCTCGGGCCTGCAACTGAAGATCCGATCAAGGCTCGCCGACGGCGGAACGGAAGTACCGTCGTCGGGAACCGGCCGCGGTATCCCCGGCATGCGGGAACGGGCGACGGCGGCCGGCGGCCGACTCACGACAGCCACCAATGGCCAACTCTTCGAAGTGGAGGCAACCCTGCCATGAACGAAACCCCAATCCGCGTGGCCTTGGTGGACGACCAACCCCTGTTCAGCGCCGGCCTGAAAATGATCCTTCGCAGCCAGCCCGACCTCGACCTGGTGGGCGAGGCGACCGACGGCGGGCAAGCCGTTGAACTTGCCGGAACCGTGGAACCGGATGTGATGCTCATGGATATCCGAATGCCGGTCATGGACGGGATCACGGCCACCCGGCGCATCACCGAGAGGGCGGGCCGGACCAAGGTCATCGTGCTCACCACCATCCAGCACGACGAAGCAGTGGTCCGGGCCATCCAAGCGGGGGCCGGCGGCTTCCTCACCAAAGACGCGACGCCGGAATTCCTGCTGGCCACCATCCGCACCGTTCACTCCGGGCATGCCGTCATGGCCCCGTCCGCCACCAACGAACTCCTCAGGGACTACACCACCCCCGCCGAGTCCAACACCGCCGTCCTGGCACCCCTCTCGGCTCGCGAGCACGATGTCTTCATGTTGGCAGCGAAGGGCATGGCCAATGGTGAGATCGCTGCGTCGTTGGTACTCAGTGATGCCACGGTGAAGTCCCACATCGGCAACATCCTGTCCAAGCTCAAACTCAAGAACCGAATCCAGTTGGTGGCCTTTGCCTACCAAAACAGGCTGATCGGCTGACTTTCCACGCTCCAACCAGGCCCTGCAACCACCAGGGCCAGCTACCGCATTGCCTAAAACAGACCATAATTCGTCCACAAGGAGATAAATCGTGAAGAAGAAGACTATCGGGGCGCTGATTCTTACCGTCGGCGCGGCAGTCACCATGGCAGCTGCCGCCACGCCCGGAGCACATTCCCTGCTGACAAAGGCTGCGGAACATCCCGTGTCCGGGATGACCTTGGCAGCAGAGAAGTTCGCATCCGCGGACCCTGTGGCCGAAAAGGGCGTAGCTGAAGCCATACGGCAGTGCATGGCAAAGTCCGGTTACGTCTACACGCCCGTTTCCGCGGGACAGGACTCAGTGGACCTCAAGAAGACCATCGGGTTCGACGCGCTCACTGTAGAGACAGCACGCGCTACCGGCTACGCAACGTTTAAGCCGGCGGGTGCGCATGAGCCTGTGGAGAACTCCGATCTTGGGAAGCTCATGGCCGACCCCGGCTTTCAGCAGGCGCTGCATGGAGGGGGCTCCCCGGAACAGAATGTGGTCCAGTCTTCGGCAGGGACCGGCATGCTGTGGGGTGGTTGCAAGGCCGAGGGAATCACGGCTATCTATGGGAATGCCGACAGCTACATGAGGGCCACGGCACTGGCCTTGAACTCGCTGATGGTTGCAACCAACGCTGCCAGCCAGGACGTTGGGATCGAATCTGCCGTGAATTCCTGGAAGGAGTGCATGTCCACAACGGCATTCCCTTACAGCCGTCCCGGCGAGGCAGCCTCGGCCGGACTTGACGCAGGAGGCCAGAAGGAGCTGAAGATCGCCGTCACGGATGCCACATGCCGCGAGAACACTGGATTCGACGCGAAGATCACCTCAGTTCTGGACAAATACCTGACCACGCGCATGAAGGAACTCGAGGCAGAGGTGGCTGACGTGAAGCAGATCCGCCACGACGCTTCGGAACGGGCGCAACTGTTGTTGGGCCAACCCGCTGCGGGGTAGCTGTTCAGGTGCGCCAGGCGCTCCTTCCGTCCCAGCCGCAGCCGCCCTCCCGGACGGCAACTGGGAGGGAACGCCCGGGACTACACTTTGGCCATGGCCATCTACGTCGATCCGCCCCTGTGGCCCGCCCACGGCACAGTCTTTTCGCACTTGGTATCAGACAAGTCATTGGATGAGCTGCACGCATTCGCAGCAGCAGCCGGAGTACCCGAACGGGCATTCGACGGAGACCACTACGACGTTCCCGAACGCCGTTACGACGATTTGGTCCTGGCCGGAGCCATCCCCGTCGAAGCCCGGATCCTGGTCCGCAAGCTCATTGCCAGCGGCCTGCGGATCCCTGCCCGATCACGCAGCAAAGCCCTGACCGTTCCACTGCTGGAACGGTGGAACACCACGTTCCCGGGGCACGAGGAACTTGGCTTCGAGCTGTTGGAACGTTGGGGCGAAGACGGCAGGAAGTACCACAGCCGGACCCATCTGCTGGCGGTTCTTGAGGCCTTGGACGTGCTGACCGAGCCCGCCCTACCGGCCAGAACTGTATCCCTTGCGGCGTGGTTTCATGACGCCGTTTATGAAGGTGTCGCCGGACAGGACGAGGAAGAATCAGCGCTCCTGGCAGAGGCCCGGTTGTCCGTAGCAGGACTGGCTCCCGGTGACGTGGCAGAAGTTGCCCGATTGGTCCGGCTCACTTCCACCCATAAGCCCGAACCTGGCGACCACGCCGGTGCCCTCCTCTGCGACGCGGACCTCTCCGTCCTTGGTGGGGACGAACAGTCCTACGCACGGTATCTCGCCGCCGTCCGCGAAGACTACGCCCACGTCAGCGACGACGACTTCGCCAAGGGGCGCGCCGCCGTCGTACGTCACCTGCTTGGCCTGGACCCGCTGTTCCATGGCGAACGCGCCAAGGCGCTGTGGCTCGAGGCCGCACGCCGCAACCTCGCAGCGGAATTGGCGTGAGCACTTTGCTCAGAGAACCCGCAGCGGCACAGCGTCAGCTTCCGTATTCGGTCCGGTTCGAATGGGGGCTCGACGGCGCCCGCGCGGTTGTGCCTGGAGCTGACCTCGCGGTGGTGGTTGACGTTTTGTCGTTCACCACGTGCGTCAGCGTTGCGGTAGACCGCGGGGCGATGGTGTTTCCGTATCCCCAAAGAGACGCCGCGGCCGGCGAATTTGCCGCCCACCATCAGGCATTGCTCGCCGGACCGCGTGGTTCAGAAGGGCTGAGCTTGTCGCCGGGGAGTCTTCGCGCGGCCCGGACGTTGGACCGGGTGGTCCTCCCGTCGCCCAACGGTTCTGCGATCAGCCACGAGCTCGCCACGTCCGCCCGGCAAGTGGTTGCGGTCTCGCTTCGGAACGCCGCGGCCACCGCCGACTGGGTCCACTCAACGCTTCCCGAGGACGCCGTCATAGCCGTTATTGCGGCAGGTGAAAGGTGGGCTCACGGAGCACTGCGTCCGGCACTGGAAGACGAACTGGGCGCCGGCGCTTTCATGGCCGGGCTGATAGCGGCGGGGCGCCACAGTTTTTCACCGGAATCCGTAGCTGCGGCGGCAGCGTTCGATGCCGCAGAACCCCATCTTTCAGCGGTCCTGCGCGGCTGTTCCAGCGGGCGTGAGCTGGTGGATGCCGGCTACTCCGAAGACGTGTCCGTCGCGGCGGAACTGGATGCGAGTTCCGTGGTGGCCGTTTTGCGGGATGGGGCCTACCAAGGGGCCTAGGGCGGCTCCCGGATGGTCAGCCGTGCGGGGAGTCCCTGGGGCAGGCTAGCATGGAGGTGTGACATCCCACCTCTTTCCAGACTCCCTTCCAATGGCTGTTCCGTCTACGGAGCACGTTCTGGCAGTTCGCGGAGTTGGCGGCTACCGGCAGTACCGGATTCCGGCCTTGGCTGTCAGCACTCGAGGCACACTCTTGGCCGCGTACGACGGCCGCCCCAATCTGGACGACCTCCCCAACCCCATCGACCTCCTGCTCCGGCGCAGCCACGACAACGGTGCCACTTGGGGTCCACAGCAGGTGGTTCGCACAGGGGCTGGGCTTCAGGGCTTCGGCGATCCAAGCCTGCTGGTGGACGCTGAAACCGGGCGCATCTTCATGTTCCATGCGGCCGGGACCCACGCTGGCTTCTTTGAAGCCGTCGCCGGATTGGAGCCGGATGTCGACGTGCAGCATGCTGACGTCAGCTATTCAGACGACGACGGCGACACCTGGCAGCACCGTCGGCTCACGGACCAGCTCAAACTTGCCCATCCCGGAATCACGGGCCTGTTCGCGGCCGCCGGGCAAGGGATCCAGATACATTCAGGACCGTTCAAAGGCCGTTTGGTGCAGCAATATGTGGTTCTGGTGGACGGTGCCATCATGGCTGCTTCGGCATTCAGCGACGATCATGGAGATACCTGGAGCCTGGGGTCGCTGATCGGGCCCGGCCACTCCGGTATTGGCCCAAACGAGAACAAGGTGGTGTGCCTGGACGACGGCCGCCTACTGCTGCACACGCGGGCAACACCGTGTCGGATGTCGGCGGTGTCCGAGGACGGCGGACAGAGCTGGAGCCCACTGCAGCGTGTTCCCGATCTACCTGATCCAAGCGACAACGGCTCCTTGGCGCGTTTCGACGGACTTCCCATTGTCACAGGGCTGGCCTCGCCTCAAACGTCGGCCTGGCTGCTAGCCAGCAACAACCAAGACCCCCACCTGCGCCGAAACACGGTGCTGAGCCTATCGGCGGACAACGGCGCCACCTGGCCCGCCAAGCTGATGATCTGTCCGGGCAGCTCCGCGTACTCCACCGTGACACGGCTGCCAGACGGCAGCATCGGCGTGCTGTACGAGCGGCAGGGGTATCGGGAGATCGTGTTCGCATCCGTGCCTGCCGAACAGTTGACCAGACAGCTTTCCGGGGATGCTGCTGTTGCCCGGGCTGCCACCCCTGCGGGGCTCATTTTCGACATGGAGCTGCGGTCCATCACTCCGGGCCGGCCAGCTACATGGCTGAACGCAGGAGAATTCCACGTGATCCCCTCTGCCAGTGACGGCCAGTGGGACGTCCAAACCTGGAAGGAAATCGGGCAGGGCTACGAGGGAGACCAGATTCTGGGCACGCGCGAAGCCCAGAATCTCAACTACGGCCCCATCACCGCAGGCTACAAAGCCGGGGACATCCTTGCCTTCACCGGACGGGTCCGCAACTGTACCGCAGAGGTGATGACCGGCGTCGTATTTCACGGGCCGCACCGAAACCCCGGCGACTTTCCGGCAACGGATCTTCAGCCCGGCGAACACGCGCTCTACTTCACGCCGACGTACACCATCATGGAATCCGACCTTGGCCAGGGCACGCTTGAACTCACCTTTGCTGTAGAGGCCGACGGCGGTACCTCACGCTCGGTGCGGCAGTTCAGTTTCGATCTGCGCACCGGAGCTGTGGTTGCTTCCTAGCGGTAGCTGCGGACGAACGGCTGGTTGGTGGGCACAATCTGTTTGCCGAGGGGCATCAGCGATACCGGAATCAGCTTCAGGTTGGCGATGGCCAGCGGAATACCGACAATGGTGATGGCCATGGCTACTGCCGTGACCACGTGGCCGATGGCGATCCAGATGCCCGCGACGAGCAACCAGATAACGTTCCCCAGGAGCGCGAACACCCCGGCGCCACCAGGCTTCTCCACCACCATCTGGCCGAAAGGCCACAGGCAGTATGCACCGATGCGGAACGAAGCAATGCCCCACGGGATGGTCACGATGAGAACGCAGCAAATGATTCCCGCCGCGAAGTAACCCAGGGCAAGCCAGAAGCCGCCGAAGACAAGCCAGATGATGTTGAGCAGCGTTTTCATACTCTTCATTCTGCCTTGTTGCCCCGACAAAAAGCCTCGGGGTCTGCCCTGAATCTCCCCTGAGGTTTGGATGTGATGGAGCGTCGGGAGGAAAGGCTCGGGACGTGATGGAGCGTCAGGAGGAAAGGCTTGGGATGTGATGGAGCGTCAGGCTTTGGCGGCTTCGACGAACGCGCGGATCTTGGCCAGGTCCTTCACGCCCCGGGACGCTTCGACACCGGACGAGACATCCACGCCCCACGCACCGGCGGCCGCAGCTGCGAACGCAACGTTGCCTGGTTCCAAGCCGCCGGCGAGCAGCCATTCGCGGCCGTCGAGCCCTTTCTCCCTAACGGAGGCGTAGTCCCAGGACTCCCCCGAGCCGGGCACGGCGGCGTCGATCAGGAACACATCCTCGCCGAGGTCGGCGAACTCTTCGTGGGAGGCACCCATGGTGACTGCCCGGATAAGCCGCATTCCGGCGTCGTGCACTGTTTTTACGTCGTCTGCGGTTCGGCGACCGTGAAGCTGAACCCATTCAAGCCCGGCGGCCCGTGCAGTATCTACGGCATCGGCGGCCGATTCGTGGCGGAACACCGCAACCGCCCGGACAGGAGAAGGCACCAACGGCAACAGCACGCGGACCTGGTCCGGGCTGACCTCACGCGGGCTGCTGGTCAAGACGAACCCGACAGCGTCCGCACCGGCGTCGACTGCTTCACGGACGGATTCGGGCGTGCTCAAGCCACACACTTTGACGAACATTCCCGCGCCTCCAGCCAATTCCGCAACGTTTTCCACATATGACGTTAGCAAGCCTCAACGACAAGGAAGAAGCGCTGTCCACCACTAGGCTGGTCGAATGGAGATTATCCGCTTTGCCGATGTCCGTCCCGAACCCTGGCGCAACGGGGGCGGGGTGACGCGCGAGCTCGCGAGCCACCCGAAGGCAGCGTCGGCCCAAGACGGCGCCTGGGATTGGCGCGTCAGCATCGCGGACGTCTCCAAGGCCGGCGATTTTTCGGTCTTCCCGGGCATGGAGCGGGTTATCACCATCATCGACGGCGAACTGCTGCTCCTTACGGTGGATGGTTCAGAGCACCCGCTGGAGAAGTACCGTCCCTTCCGTTTCTCCGGCGAAGCCGCATCCTCCGCAACCTTGCCCACTGGTGACATACGGGACCTGAACGTCATCGCGCGGGAAGGCGCCTTCAAGGGCTACACCTCAATTGTGGAGATCTCCAAGAAGCGCGCCCACCCGGTGTTTGAGGGGCAGCTGGCCGTGCTGCTGGAGGGCAAAGCGACCGTCGCGCCAGGTGCGGCTGAGGAGTCCGACGGCGACCAGCCCGCCACCAGCGACGCCGAACCGGTGGAGTTGTCCCGCTATGACACCGTGGTCGGTTCGGATACTCGCAGTCCCGAAATCTCCGGCCGGGGCTTCGTTGCCGTGATCTCGATCGACCACGTCGGCGCCTGAACTGGTGACGTTAACCACCGGAAGTGGCCACGCTGCGCGGGAGTTGCTAGCCTGAAATGAAGGTTCCGCTCTGGAACCTCCGGACGACGGTTCAGTACCCGGCACGCGACAAGACTGGCCAAAGGAAATGTCATGTCGTGGTTAATCCTCATCTTTTCCGGTGCGCTCGAAGCCGTCTGGGCCGCAGCACTGCACCGTTCCAAGGGCTTCCGTAAGCCCGTCCCCACTGTAGTTTTCCTGGTCGCTGTCATCGCCAGCATGGGCGGCCTGGCCATCGCCATGCAATCCATCCCCACAGGAACGGCCTACGCCGTGTGGGTGGGCGTGGGCGTTGTGCTGACTGCGGCCTACGCAATGGTCACCAAGGTTGAACCCACGACGACGGCCCGGCTGCTCCTGCTCGCCGGCATCGGCGCGTGCGTGGTCGGCCTGAAGGTGGTGGCGTAGCCATGAGTACCGAAACTTCCGTCGCAACCGACACCCGCCAGGCCAAGAATGGCGTGTTCTGGCTGATCCTGCTGGCCTCGGCAATCCTGGAGGCCGTGTGGGCGACCGCATTGGGACTCTCCAATGGCTTCACCCAGCCCCTGCCCACGGTGGTCTTCGCCATCACTGCGGTACTGAGCATGCTCGGCTTGGGGATTGCCGTGAAACGCATTCCCCTGGGCACCGCCTATGCGGTGTGGGTGGGTATCGGCGCCGCATTGACTGTTGGCTGGGCCATGATCACGGGCGTGGAGTCAGCCAGCCCGTTGAAGTTGCTCTTCATCGCCGGGATCGTGGGCTGTGCTGCCGGTTTGAAGGCATTGCCTGCCGGGAAACCCGGAGCCAAGTAAAAGTAGCCAGTGCGCGCGTCATGGCGGTGCTCGCGCCATTTCGATGCATCGCTGCGCACCGTACCGTTCGCCCGGCCGTTTCTGCAGCCAACCCACGAATCGGGCCAGGGGACAGAACCCGCCGCGTAGATCCTTCCCGCAAGTAAGGAATACCCACGCAAGCCATCGGGTTCACGCCTTCAAGAACACCCACACGCACATTGGAGACGTTCATGACTGCAGTTCAACTTGGTGATGGCCTCAGTGTCAGCCCCCTTGGCTTCGGAGGCATGGCCCTCACGCCGGTCTATGGCGGGATTGACCCCGAGGAAGGCCTGCAAACACTCAGGCACGCGGTGGACGCCGGCATCACGTTCATCGACACCGCGGATGTGTACGGGGCCGGAAGCAACGAGGAACTCGTGGGCAGGCTCCTCAAGGAGCGCCGCGACGGGATCCAGGTGGCCACCAAGTTCGGAATTGAGGGCAGCCCCGCGGACGGATACACGGGAGTCCGCGGGGATGCACCCTACGTCAGGCAGGCGGCGGAAGCGAGCCTCCGCCGCTTGGACACTGACGTCATCGACCTCTACTACATGCACCGCCGTGACCTCCGCGTTCCGATAGTGGAAACCGTGGAGGCCATGGCGGAGCTGGTCCGTGAGGGCAAGGTCCGGCACCTCGGGCTGTCCGAAGTAACAGCCGAGGAGCTCAGGCAGGCCAACGCCATCCATCCCATTGCCGCGGTCCAGAGTGAATGGTCAATCTGGAGCAGGGATGTTGAGCTCAATGTTGTGCCTGCAGCCAAGGAACTTGGCGTTGGGTTCGTGCCATACTCGCCGCTGGGCCGCGGGTTCCTCACAGGAACCGTCAACGCGGGCGACCTTGGCGAAAATGACTTCCGCCATAAGATCCCCCGCTTTGGCGACGAGGCACTTGATGCGAACCAGGCCGTCGTGGCCGCGGTTCGCGAGGTAGCCAGCGGGCTGGATGCAACTCCGGCCCAGGTAGCCCTGGCTTGGCTGTTCGCCCAAGGCCAGCGCCTTGGGATTTCGGTGGTCCCCATCCCCGGAACGCGCAAAGCGCACCGGATTGATGAGAACCTGGGGGCGCTGTCCCTGCAACTGGGAACAGCGGACCTTGAGCTGCTCGATCAGGCCGCGGCCGCCGTCGTGGGTTCACGATCGGCGGACCCCAACTGGGTCTCGCAGGGCCGCGAAGCCAACAACGTAGGCTGAACGGATGGATTCACTTACTCACTCACTGCGTGAAGTCACTATCCGCAGCATTTCAGTCAGCGAGATGAACAACAACGTGTACCTGTTGACCTCGAAGTCCACAGGTGCGCAGTTGCTGATCGACGCGGCCGACGACCTTCCAGCGATCCAGCAACTCCTGGCCGACGGCGCGGCCGATGCCACCGAGCCTGCCAAGCTCGTCAGGATCGCTACCACCCACCAGCACTGGGACCACGTCCGGGCGCTGGCGGAGTTGGTGGAAGCTACCGGGGCCACTACGTCAGCAGGAGCGGACGACGCCGATGCGCTGCCCGTTCCGGTGGATGTCCGCCTTGGTCACGGCGACGTCGAGCGGTTCGGGGACTTCGAGGTCCGGGCAATCCACCTGCGTGGACATACCCCGGGCTCGATCGCGTTCGTGTACCAGGATCCGGACGGGCCTGCCCACATTTTCAGTGGCGACTCGTTGTTTCCGGGCGGCGTCGGCAACACACAGAACGATCCTGCACGCTTCACGTCACTGTTGAACGACGTGTCGGAGCGACTGTTCGACGCTTATCCGGACGAAACCCTGGTGCACCCCGGCCACGGGCTGCCTACCACCCTCGGAGCCGAGCGGCCACACCTTGAGGAATGGCGCGCACGGGGCTGGTAGCGCATTTGTTGGGCCTGCTCTGCAGGGTAATTCTCACGAATACCCTGCTAAGCGGGCCTCACAACGTCAGGTCCACGTGTTGCGGGGCCTGCTCTGCAGGGTAATTCTCACGAATACCCTGCTAAGCGGGCCTCACAACGCGTGGGTTAGCGGCCGCGGCGCTCGTTCGACGCGGGTGCAGATGCACGGCGCGGGCCGCTGCGGGCCGGACGACCAGCACCCGAGCCACCGCGCCCGGAGTTACCCGAGCCCGAACCGTAGGACCCACCGGACGTAGCGCCCGTGGCGGAAGACCAGACGGCCTTGTTCCCACCGGTACGCGTCGAGGTGGTGGAAGCTGAACGCGGAGCCGAGGCTGCGCGCTGACCGGTAGCCGGACGGCCGCTGCGGCCACCCTGGCCCTGCGAGCCTGGAACGTCATTGCGGTGAGTGGCACCGGACTTGCCGCGACCACGCGGGCTGCGGGCGACGTCGTCGTTCATTGCTGCGCGACGCTCGGCGCGGTTTACGTCGGTACGGACCGGCTCAGCCGCGACCTTCCCACGTCCGCCGCGTCCGCCACGCCCACCAGCAGTGGGTGCAGCCTGGCCGCCGGTACGGCGTGCGCGCTTGCGCTGGGCGTTGGCGCCGGTGGACGTGCCGCCACCCTGCTGCGGGGCTTTCGCCGCGAGGAGTGCTGCACGGGTGCGGGGATCAACCTTGTCCGCGATCTCGCCAACCAGCTCCGAAACCAAGGGCGAGTTGGCGGTGACGCGCTCGAACGAAACGTCAACGCCGGCAGCCTTCATGAGCTTCTTGACGTCGCTCTGCTGCTCCGGGAGGGTCAGCGTGACCACGGTGCCATCGGAACCGGCGCGGGCCGTGCGGCCGGAGCGGTGCAGGTAAGCCTTGTGCTCTGTGGGCGGGTCCACGTGGATGACGAGTTCGACGTCGTCAACGTGCACGCCGCGGGCCGCGACGTCGGTAGCCACCAGGACGCGGACGTCACCGTTGGAGAACTCGGCCAGGTTGCGGTCGCGGGCGTTCTGCGACAGGTTGCCGTGCAGGTCGACGGCGGGGATGCCGGCGTCCGTGAGGGTCTTGGCGAGCTTGCGGGCGTGGTGCTTGGTCCGCATGAAGAGGACGCGGCGGCCTGCGCCGGAGGCCAGTTCAACGATGAGCTGCTTCTTGACGGTCTGGTCGTTGACCACCAGGACGTGGTGTTCCATGGTGGTGACGGCGGCCTGGGGATCGTCCACGGAGTGCGTCAGCGGGTTGGAGAGGTAACGGTTGACCAGCTTGTCAACACCGTTGTCCAACGTCGCAGAGAAGAGCAGGCGCTGACCCTGGGAAGGGGTCATGTCCATGAGCTTCTTGACCACCGGGAGGAAGCCAAGGTCAGCCATATGGTCGGCCTCGTCCAGCACGGTGACCTCAACGGCTTCGAGGGTCAGGATGCGCTGGCGGATCAGGTCTTCGAGGCGGCCCGGGCAGGCGATGACGATGTCGACGCCGGCGCGCAGCGCCTTTTCCTGGCGTGCCTGGGAGATGCCACCGTAGATGACCGTGGTGTTCAGGCCCATGGCCTTCGCCAGCGGCTCGATGGTGGCGTTGATCTGGGTTGCCAGTTCACGCGTCGGGGCAAGGACGAGGCCCATGGGGCGGCCCGGCTTGCGGAAGTGCTTGGCTTCGCGCTCGGCGAGGCGTGCCACGAGCGGGATGGCGAAAGCGATGGTCTTGCCGGAGCCGGTGCGGCCGCGGCCCAGGACGTCGCGGCCTGCGAGCGTGTCCGGGAGGGTCTTGACCTGGATGGGGAATGCTTCTTCGATGCCGTCTGCGGCGAGGGATTCAGCAATGGCCTTGGGCGTGCCAAGGGCAGCAAAAGTAGTCATAAACTTCATGTCTTTCGGGCGGTGTCCAGTGCGGACATCGGCCCCCGACGCCGGTTGGGCCAGGGGTTCGCCGAGGAAAAGTCAGGTGGTCTACCGATTCGCTGCAGCAGCGTTGGCCGGGACCAAATGGAACGCGTTCATCGACGCAGGATGTGCCTCTCACATGAAAAATGCCCTGCCGCGCAGCCTGTCAGGCCACCTGCTTCAGGGCGTCACCGCACATCAAGTGTTCTTATTCTATCAGTGTTCGGCGCCCGCCCTTGCATCGGGCTGGTTCAGGCCTGCGTTGTGGGGCCCGGTCTGCATGCCTCCGAGCCCAATTAGTGCGCAGAGCGGGCCCCACAAGTCACAGCCCTAGTTGGGTTGGGTGAGCGAGAGGTCCGGTTCTGCGTCCCGGGCATCGGAACCCCGGGGGCCGCGCGGCGACCCGCGGCGCCACGACAACCCCGACGACGGCGATCACCGCAGTCAGCGCGAAGACCGCAGCGAAGGGGCTGGCAGTGAATGCTGCGAAGACCAAGCCCGTGGCCGCGAGGGACAACGCTCCACCGAGGGAGTCGGAGATCGACATGGCCGCACTGTTGAAGCCCTGGTTTTCCTCCGTGGACAGCGCCAACGTCATCACCGAAAGCCGCGGATACATGAGCCCCATGCCGCCGCCGGCCAGGATCCAGCCACCGATGGCCACAGCCGCGGGAAGGGCCAACGCGGCAGTCGCGAGTGTCAGGACAATGGCCACCAGCACCAGGACACCGCCGATCCTGATGGCCAGATCGTCCGCCAATCGGGTCCCCAGGCGTCCCTGGACAGCGGACGCGCCCGCCCATGCAAGTGCTGCGCCTGTGAGGGTCAGCCCGGCGAACGTCGGAGTGAAGGCGTACCGTTCGGTCAGCAGGTACGGCAGGTAGACCTCGGCTCCGAAGAACGCGGCCGAGGCCAGGCCACGGACCAGGATCACGCTTGGCAGCCCCCGATGGGCCGTGAGTGTCCCCCGGGGGACCAGCGGCCGGACGGCCACCAGGGCTAGGACAAGCGCGACGGCGGCAATCGCCCCGCCAACGCCTGGAACCTCCGCGGAAAGGTTGAGTCCGAGGACCGCAATGGCTGCGAGCGCAGCCCACCCCATCCGGCCGAACGCCCACGGCACTGGCTCTGCCACGGGCTCGGACCCCATGCCCCGGACTGCCGGAACCACCATCAGCAACGCGGGCACGACCAAGCCGACGACGCCCAGGAACACCCAGTGCCAGCTGCTCAACTGGGCCACGACACCTGCTGCAAAGGGCCCAACCAGGGAAGGAACCACCCAGGATGCGGCGAAAGCGGCGAAGATTTTGGGGTGCAGCTCCGGTGGGTATACCCGGGCTACCAGAACGTACAAAGCAACGGTCATGGCGCCGCCGCCCAGACCCTGCACCAGCCGGCCCAGCACCAGGATCTCCATGCTTCCGGCCATACCGGCGATCAACAAGCCAATGACGAACAATGCCACCGAAGAGTACAGCGGCGCCGCTGGACCCCGACGGTCGGACCAGTTGCCGGCCCCCACCATGCCCACCACGCCGGTGGCCAGCGGCCCTGCGAAGGCCAGGGCGTAGAGGCTGGCTCCGTCCAGGTCCCTGCTCACGATGGGCATGATGGTGGTCACCGCGAGCGACTCGAACGCGCTGAGGAATACCAGCGCGCAGGCCCCCACCGTGGCAAGGAGGTACGGGCGGCTCAGAATCCCGGCCGTAGAGGTGTCAGAGGTCATGGACGCCAGCCTAGAACCTCAACTAATGTTGAGGTCAAACCGCCCCGCCCCCACTGGAAGCAGCCTCAATGCCCACTGCCCCCGCCCACCGGCCGCTGACCATTGGTGAGCTCTCCGAGCGCAGTGGAGTCTCGCCGTCGGCCCTTCACTTCTACGAACGCAACGGCCTCATCGAGGCTGAGCGGACGGCAGGCAACCAACGGCGGTATCGTCGGGACACCCTGAGGCGCGTGGCATTCATCAAGACCTCGCAGCGGGTGGGCCTGCCCCTCAGGGACATCCGGGAGGCATTGGATTCGCTGCCGGAAGGCCGCACGCCCACCAAGCAGGATTGGGGCAGGCTGTCCCTGCGTTGGCGGGCGGAGCTCGACGAACGGATCGCGGCCCTGCAGCACCTGCGCAATGACCTGGACGGGTGCATCGGATGCGGCTGCTTGAGCCTGAAATCGTGCACCCTGCAGAACCCTTCGGACGAACTCGGTGCCTCGGGAGCGGGGGCCCAGCGCTGGACACTGCCCAGGTAGGCACCTGCCGGGGTAGGCACCTGCTGAAGCGGACGCCTTGCCGAAACAGCAAAAGGCATTGCCTTGCGCTGGAGATTCTTGGCACGCTTGGGTCATGACTGAACAAGCGCACGACGCCGGAACCCACCAGCACGAAAACGCCCAGCAGCGCGGACTGAACCTTGACAAGGACGCAGAGAACGCAGTGGATATGTGGGACGGGATGTACCGGGAACGGGCAAAGATCTGGAGCGGAAATCCGAACCCGCAACTGGTGGCCGAAGCCAAGGACCTGAAGCCCGGCAAAGCCCTCGATTTGGGCTGCGGGGAAGGCGGCGACGCCATCTGGCTCGCAAAGCAAGGATGGACCGTAACCGCCCTGGACGTGTCCGCCGTCGCGCTTGAACGCGCAGCCGCGCACGCAGAGGAGGCGGGCGTCGCTGACCGGATCACATGGCAGCAGCAGGACCTTACGCAATGGGAACCCCAACCCGACTTCGATCTGGTGTCTGCCCAGTTCCTGCACTCACCCCTCCTGCCTTGGCGTGATTCCGTCACGTCAGCTGCCGCTGCCGTAGCACCCGGCGGAACATTGTTGGTGGTGGGGCACCACCCCCACGGGCTGCCCTCCTGGAGCCGGCACCATCACGAGACGGACCTCTTCTTCAGCCCTGAACAGCTGGCGGGGGCCCTGCGACTGGATCGCGAGCCGTGGTTCGTCAACGTCCTGACGGACAGGGAACGAACCGTTTCCGGTCCCGACGGCGAAACCGGGACCACCCTGGACACGGTCCTGCGGGCAACCAAGCACGCCTAGATTCCGGCAGGCAGCAGCTCTCCGTAGGGCGGCACAACTGTGCCGGTGGCCGTCGAGTCCGGATTCAGCATCCACCCCACGCGCTTTGCGGTGTTCAACATGACCACGCTTTCCACCAGCTCGATTCCCGGGATCCGCTGCTGGATAGTGAGCTCCATTTCCATGACCTCCGCCAGTGAACGCAGCCACATGATCATGGTGAAGTTGGTGCGGCCGGTGGTGGACGCCGAGAAACGGACGTTGCGGATGGCCCGCAGTTCGGTGGCGGCGGCCTCGTGGTGGCCTGCCGGGACATTGGCGAACCATTGGACAGTGATGGGAAATCCTGAATACTGCTGGGCTATCTCGCAACGGAAGGACAGCATGCGGCTGGCCAGCACCCGGCCAAGCTGGCGCTGGACAGTAGCCGGGTTCCGGCCAAGGGCCCGGGCCATTTCCGCTGCGGTGGCGCGGCCATCCCGGGCGAGGAATGGGATCAAGGCGAGGTGGGTTTCCGGCAGCGGTGCCACCACGGTGTCAGGAGCTGAAGGATTGGCCGATTCAGGACCTGCAAGTGCCCGCAAAGCCTGTTGCTCGGCTTTGCTGAGCACGTTCAGCCGCCACGCGTAGCCGCTGGTGTGGATACGGGTGCAGAGTGCCGTGTGGTACTTGGTGAGCCCGCGCACTTCCTTGAGCCGGGGCAGGACGTGGGTGCTGAACTGCTCCAGGTCCTGGGTAATGACTGTCAATGTCAGGTCCCGGTTGCTGGCAGCTTCTTCCACGGTGATGACTTCGGGGAGTTGCGCTACTGCGGCTGTGACATCGGGCCGCAGGTGCATTTCACAGTCGATGTCCACCATGGCCAGGCACATGTCCTTGGGGTCGCCCATGAGGTGCGCCGTTGTCCAGGCGGCGCCTGCCGCCCTGAGCCGATCCCAGCGGGACGCCAGCGTGGTGGCGTGCACGCCCAGGACGCTGCCGGCGTCGGACCAGCTGATGCGGGGAGATATCTGCAATGCGTTGACCAAGCGCAAATCTTCTTCGCTGAGCTCCATGAGTCAATTCTCCCTGTTGCGCACATGATTTCTGCGTTTTCCAGCGTATGAGTGCATATTTACAGTTGTTTCGGAGTATGTGAAGCAGGTCACCCCACAATGGCATGAGGAACACAGCACCGGATAGATCCAGGAGAATTCATGACCATCGCCGCCGACGCCAAGGAACTGCAGGAGGACATTGTCCGCCTCCGCCACGACCTCCACCGCGAACCGGAGATCGGCTTGCAACTTCCCCGCACCCAGGAGAAGGTCCTCAAAGCGCTGGACGGACTCCCCTACGAAATCACTTTGGGGAAGGAAACGACGTCGGTCACTGCGGTTCTGCGCGGCGGTGCGGCCCACGCGTCGGCTGAGAAGCCCGTGGTGTTGCTGCGTGCAGACATGGACGGGTTGCCCGTACAGGAGACCACTGGCGTGGACTACACCTCCCGTGTGGACGGTGCGATGCACGCCTGCGGCCACGACCTCCACACCTCCATGCTCGCCGGCGCTGCCACACTGCTGGCAGAGCGCAGGGATCAACTGGCCGGCGATGTCATCCTCATGTTCCAGCCTGGCGAAGAAGGCTTCGACGGCGCCAGCTACATGATCAAGGAAGGCGTCTTGGACGCCGCCGGCCGCCGCGCGGACACGGCCTACGGAATGCACGTCTTCTCCGCGCTGGAGCCCCACGGCCAGTTCGTCACCAAGCCCGGAGTCATGCTCAGTTCCTCGGACGGGCTTGTAGTGACCGTCCTGGGCGCGGGCGGCCATGGTTCAGCTCCCCACTCCGCGAAAGACCCCGTCACCGCCGCCGCGGAAATGGTCACGGCCCTCCAGGTGATGGTCACGCGCCAGTTCAACATGTTCGATCCCGTAGTCCTGACCGTCGGCGTCCTCCACGCCGGAACCAAACGCAACGTGATCCCCGAGACCGCCCGGATCGAAGCCACCATCAGGACCTTCTCCGAAGAGTCCCGCCGGAAGATGATGGAAACAGTACCCAGGCTGCTGCACGGTATCGCCGCAGCCCACGGTCTGGAGGCTGATGTGCATTACCAGGAGGAATACCCCCTCACCATCAACAACGACGACGAGACAACCACGGCGGAGAAAGTCATCGCCGGAATGTTCGGCGAATCCCGGCATACACGGATGGCCACTCCCCTGAGCGGATCGGAGGACTTCTCCCGGGTCCTCGCCGAGGTCCCGGGAACCTTCGTGGGGCTCAGTGCCGTCGCTCCCGGAGCCGACCACGCGACGTCGCCGTTCAACCACTCGCCGTACGCCACGTTCGACGACGGCGTCCTCACCGACGGCGCTGCGCTCTATGCAGAACTCGCCGTATCCCGCATCGCAACCCTCTCCGGCAACTAGCCTCCCCACACCTTGGAGAACCACATGACCACCACCGTAGGAACGTCCACGGACGTCAAGGTCCACAAGTCGCACGTGCGAACTTTGGTCGGCACAGGAATCGGAAACGCAGTTGAATGGTACGACTGGGCGATTTATGCAACGTTTGCGCCATTCATTGCGAGTGCCTTGTTCAGCCAGGCGGATCCCACCTCGGCGATGTTGTCCACGTTGGCGATCTTCGCCGTCGGATTCGTTGCCCGCCCGTTCGGCGGGTTCGTGTTCGGTTGGATCGGCGACAGGATCGGCCGCAAAACGTCCATGACCGTGGCCGTCGCCCTGGGCGCTGTGGGCAGCTTGCTCATCGGCATCGCCCCGACGTTTGAGTCCGTGGGAGTCTTCGCCTCGGTGATGCTGCTGGTGGCCCGACTCATCCAGGGCCTTGCCCACGGTGGTGAGTTGCCGTCGTCGCAAACGTACTTGTCCGAGATGGCACCCAAGGAACACCGCGGCTTCTGGGCCACCCTCATCTACACCTCCGGCACCGCCGGAATCCTTGCCGGCACGCTGCTGGGCGCCATCCTCACGGCAGTCCTGAGCAAGGCCGAGATGAGCGCCTGGGGTTGGCGCATCCCGTTCCTGATCGGCGGCGCCCTGGGCATCTACGCCCTGTTCATGCGCGCCAAGATGAAGGAAACGGAGGCGTTTGAGGCGGAGGCTCCCAAGGAGAAGCGCCAGCCGATCTGGCCCCAGATCGTGAAGTACCGGAAGCAGGCGCTCCAGGTCATCGGCCTGACCGTAGGCCTCACGGTGGTCTACTACATCTGGGGCGTCGTGGCTCCCAGCTACGCATCCACTGCGCTGAAGATGGACCGTGGAGCAGCATTGTGGGCTGGTGTGATCGCCAACGTTGTGTTCATCGCAGCCCTGCCGTTCTGGGGAAAGTTGTCGGACCGGATCGGCCGCAAGCCCGTCATCATTGCCTCTTCCCTGGGCGCGGCACTGTTGCACTTCCCTATGACGTGGCTGCTGAAGGACTCCCCCTGGCAGCTGGCGGTATCCATGTCCGTGATGCTGTTCTTCATCGCCGGAAGCGCCGCGATCGTTCCTGCCGTGTACGCGGAGCTCTTCCCCACCCACATCCGGACCATCGGCGTCGGCGTTCCGTACTCCATCTGCGTCGCGGTCTTCGGCGGTACGGCCCCGTACCTGCAGACCTGGCTGGGCACCATGGGACAGGGCTACCTCTTCAACGTGTACGCAGTGATCCTGCTGCTGGTGGGCATCGCGTTCGCGTTCTCCATCCCTGAGACGAAGGGCAAGGATCTGACCGTCTGAGTTCCTCCCAACTGGGTCGCAGTTCAGGTCGTTGTCAGCGCTGGGAACGACTGAACTGCGACCCAGTTGGGTTAAACGAAGCGGTCGCGGCCGGCCCGGTACCCGAAGAACGCCGCCAGCGACCCCACCACGAGGAACAGGATGCCGGCAGCCCCGAACCCGCCCGTGGCCTGGTGGAGCTGGCCCACCATCAACGTTCCCACGGAACCCACTCCATAGCCAACGCCCTGCATCATCCCGGAAAGGTGCGCGGCAGTGTGGGCATCGCGCGTACGGACCATGATCATGGTCAGCGCCACGGCGGTCAGCGATCCCTGTCCCAAGCCGTTGAGCCCGGTCCACACCCATATGAGCTCAGTCGGACCGAAAATCGTCAGTGCGAAGCCGCCACCGGTCATCAGCGCCACCACCATGTTGATGATCCGCTGGTCTTTGAAGCGCGTCGCCAGCGCAGGGGCGAACAGCGAGCCAAGCATCTGCAGCACGATCGACACCGACACAATGAGCCCGGCCGTTGCCCCGTCGATTCCCCGATCACGCAGGATGGGGGCCATCCACGCGAACACGCTGAACGACATCATGGCCTGCAGCACCATGAACATCGTCACCTGCCACGCCACCGCGGAGCGCCACACATTTACGCCGCCGTGGATGGCTTGGTGCCTTACCGACGGTTGTCTGACGGCCAGCGGCAGGAACAGCAAAACCACGACGGCGGCAGGCACCACCCAGAACCACAGCGCCGAAGTCCAGTGGCCGGTTGCCGTAAACACCGGATACGTAAACCCTGCACCCAAGGCCGCTGACGCACAGATCGCTGTGGTGTAAAGGCCGCCCATGAGCCCGAGCCGATGCGGGAAGTCCCTCTTCACTACTCCGGGAAGCAGCACGTTGCAGAGTGCGATGGCGGCGCCACACGCTGCTGTTCCGGCCAGAAGCGCCGGAAGGTGACCCGCCCCTCCGACTTCCAGCGGCCTGAGCAGCAGACCGGCCGTGAGGACCACCATGGCTCCGAGCAACACCCGCTCGGCACCGAACCTGCGGGCCAGGATCGGGGCAAGGGGTGCGAAGACGCCCAGCAACGTAACCGGCACGGTGGTGAGGACAACCAGCGACCAGCCCGGCAGGCCGGCGTCGGACGTTATTTCCGGGAGGACTGCGGAGAAGCTGGAGAAAACGGTCCGCAGGTTCAGGCCAATGAGTATCAGGCAAATACCCAGGAAGACCAGGCCCCTCTTGCCCCTGAGCTGCGTGGGGGCGGCGGCGGGTTCCTCGTCGATCTCGGCGTCGACTGTGAGGTCGGGGAAGGCAGGCTTCTCTGTATTACCGGGCATCTTGGAGGAGGTCACACGTCCTATTCTGTCAGCCGGTGGTCACAGGGACTTGGTTATCCGCCGCAGCGGGAGCCACGCCCACCGCCGTCGAACCCAACAGCAGGGCGCCCAGTGCCGCTGACTTGAAGGCAAATGACCGAAAGCTTCCCATGTTTCCCCCAGACCACAGACGAACAACGCTGTTGCAGCCGAGCCTAACATCCTCCAAATTTCAGCCCTGTTCAGGCGCCGGATCCCTTTTTCCACATACGACGATTGCCCACTGCCACGCCTACGCGCGGATCCCTAGCGTTGAACCATGGATCAAACGCATGCACCGTCAGCCGAGTCATCGGAAAAGCCCGGCCCTCCACCCGGTAGCCTCTATCTCCCTCCGCAGCAACCGCCCGGCTTGAGTCAAGCCATTGCAAGCGTAGTGCTCGCTCTGGCAACCCCGTTTTCGCTATTCGTCAGTTTGCGGGTAGCGCTCTTTGCAGCCCTGATGACAAGGTCGGAGTCTTCGAACGGTCCCCTGGGCTGGGTTGCTCCCGCTACCCTTTGGAGCTTTCCGTCTTTATTGGCAGCAATGTCCATTGTGTTGGGCGTCCGGTCGCTGCGGCTGGCCCCTCACGGTCGCCAGGATGGTCGAAGAACCAGGACGTGGAAGACGGCATTCGTAGGTTTAGGCGTCATCGGCTTGCAAACCGTACTGGTTGTGGCGTGGCTCCTCACCACTCGGCGCTACATGATCCTCTTTTGAGGCGTTCCGGTTCCCTCTGCCGCTGGGAGCCCCTTGAACCCAAGTATTCTGGAAAGGATGAGTGAAACCCCAGATTCCCCGCGCCCCATGACGCCCGGCAGCCAGGCCTCCTTCGGTACCTACGGTGGCCGGCCGGTGAGCTTCGTGCGCCGCGGTACACGCTTGCAGGGCCGGAGGCAGGCCGCTTGGGAAGAGCACGCAGAACGTTGGGCCATCCAGGTCCCCCGCCATGTCGCCAATACTTCCGTACACCCCGACTACACGTTCGACGCCGAGGCGGTCTTTGGCCGCAAAGCTCCCCTGATCGTGGAGATCGGCTCGGGTTTGGGTGATGCCGTGGTTCACGCCGCTGAGCAGAACCCGGACAAGGACTTCCTTGCCGTGGAGGTCTACACACCGGGTCTGGCGAACACCATCATCAAGATCAACAGCCGCGGCCTGACCAACGTGCGGGTGGTGGAAGCCAACGCCCCCGAGGTCCTCGAGTCCATGCTCCCGGCAGGATCCGTCAGCGAGCTCTGGGTATTCTTCCCCGACCCCTGGCACAAAGCACGCCACCACAAGCGCAGGCTCATTCAGCCCGCGTTTGCCTCTGTTGCTGCCAAGGCCTTGAAAAAGGGCGGGTATTGGCGCATCGCCACCGACTGGTCCAACTACGCCGTCCACGTCCGCGAAGTCCTCGCGGGATCTACGGAGTTCGAGAACATGCACGAAGGCGAGCGCAGCGGCGAGGAAAGCCCGCTGACGCAAGTGTGGCAATCCGGCGTCGAATCCGTTGTGGGCGGCGCTCCCGTCAGGGAAGGCCGGGCCCCGGTCAGCACAGAGCACACGGGCCCCAACGAAGGCGTGGATGAAGAGGGTGGCTGGGCTCCCCGGTTTGAGGGCCGGATCCGGACAAGCTTTGAGAACAAAGCCCACGAGGCCGGGCGTATGATCTTCGACCTCACGTACCGCAAGATCTAGCCGACGGACTTTGGGGGAATCATGAGCTATCAGCCACCGCTCGATTACTACCAGCAGCCGCAGAGGCGAGGTACCCGTGGATTGGGTGCCGGCATCACCAGCATTGTCTCCGCAGTCCTGTCGCCCATTGCCGCGGTGGTCAGTATTCCGCTTGGCCTTGCCGCCATCGCCTCGTCGATAAGCCGTTACAACCCGAACAACGATGCTTGGTGGATCGGCGCCCTGGTTCTGGCCGGGGTGGCTGTCCTGCTGTCAATTGTGGCCGTGGTCAGTGGACTGGTAGCCGTATTCCGCGCCGGAGGCATGAACGCCGGACGCATCACGGGGATCATCGGGCTGGCCATTATGGCGGTCAACGTCTTCGGTATTGCTTTCATAGTGTTCCTGGTACTCGGTTCGGGGCAGGGCTTCTGATGCCGCAGGTACGTGCGGAACGCTTCATCCGGCTGGATCCTGAAACCGCGTTTGCCCTCTCCCAGACAACGGGCGCATTCCGGCTCAAGTGGGACCCTTTCATCTCCGCCCAGGCCTTCATGGATGGAGCCCAATCCGCTGGAAAGGGCGTGCGGACGCGGACTGTCTCACGCATGGGCCTGAAGATGGTCAGCGAGTACGTTTCCTACACTCCCCCACGCAACGTCGGCATGACCATGGTGTCGGGCCCCTGGTTCTTTGAGAACTTCGGCGGTGGCTGGCGCTTCACCCCCGACGACGGCGGCACCCGGGCAGTCTGGAAGTACACCTTTTCCTGCCGCCCGGCTTTCCTCAAACCGGTGGCGGAGAGGATAGGCAGTTGGCTGCTTGGACGCGAGATTGAACGCCGGATCGAAGCTTTCGCAAGGGCGTGCGAAGATCCTGCGCTGGTGGCTGAGCTGAAAGCCCAGGCTGCGGGCGCCTAAAGCAGGGTCAGGGCACCGAGATGGACGCCACTGTCTTCTGGGCTTCGTCGCGGAGCTCCACCCCGGCGATGCCGGCAAGTTGCACGGGCGTGGCACCGGTGATTTTGATCCGGCCACTAGGTGTTGCCGTCCAGCCGCAGGTGCGTTCTTCGGCGCCGTCGCGGCCTTTGACCCAAAGGTACAGAGTGCCTTCGAGCGGCATGCTCCGGCCTTCAACGTCCAGCTCCGTGCCCCAGGTCTTCTTCACCATTCCCACCGTGAGTTGCAGACCACCGTCCGATTGGACGGAGTAGCTCGCATCCGGCTTAGGCGCTTGGTTAAACAATGGCCCGGCCAGGAAACCGACAGCAAGGCAGGCAGCGGCAACGGCGCCCACAAAGGCTGCCCACCGGCGTCGTGATTTCCGCCTGCGGGCCGCCAAATCAACCAGGACCTTTTCCGCAAGCGGTTCGGGTTCCGTTGCCAACGGCGGGAGGGAGCTGGCTCCTGTGGTGGTGAGCGCCACGGCGTCCGCAGCGGGCACGGCGTCCAAAAGCGCAGGGAGGCTTGCGAGTTCCTCTACTTCACGCCGGCATTCCGCGCAGGATTCGAGGTGGTCCTCAAAGGCACGGGCTTCGCCAGGTTCCAGGCCGCCCAGGAGGTAGGCGCCCAGCAATTGGTGGACGGAGTTGCCGTTCATCGTTCCACCCCCATTTCATCAAGGATTGTTCGGAGGGCTTTCACGGCGTAGAAAGCCCGGGATTTCACCGTTCCGGCCGGAATGTTCAACTGGAGCGCCGCTTCCACCACCGTGAAACGCTGGTAATGCAGGGCCACCAGGACTTCGCGGTGTTCGTGGCTGAGCCGCAACAGGGCCTCCTCCATGAGTACCCGGTTCAGCAGTTCGTCAACGCGTTCGGTCGCTGCGTTGTCCGGGAGGTCGTACTCACCGGTCTCGTGCGGACGCCGCTGGGCCTTCCGGTAGTTGTCGATGATGACGTTCCGTGCTGTCCTGAAGAGGTAGCTGCGCAGGCTTCCCGTGATCTGTGGTGCGTGCTGCCAGACCCGGAGAATGGTTTCCTGCACAACGTCGTCTGCTTGGTGCGTGTCCGATGTGCAGCTGACCACAAACCGTTTCAGTGCCGTGCCATGGTCGCGATAGATCGCCGCCACGACGTCTTCATCCAACGGCATCGGCACCTCCCTTTCGCAGCTTCCCGCCTATACGACGCGCCAAGCCCCAAAAAGGTTCAGCACCCATGAACCATTCTGGCCCCGCCGGCGTCGTACGGGTTAGCGCCGGCCCACCCGACCGGCTCGTCTCAAGGAGCTGGACATGAAAAACCTGGACACGAAAACCCGCGTTGGCTTTGGACTGGGTGCATTGATCGTTGCGGCGGCACTGGCGGGCTGCGGCGGCAGCTCGGGAACAAGTACTTCCACTCCCCCGCCGGCAGCTGCCTCGTCGTCGGCATCTTCCAGCGCCCCAAGCGCGACCTCGACGACCAGTTCCGCCGCCGTCGAGATGAAAACAGCGTCATCCAGCGCAGGGCAGATCGTGGTGGACAGTAAAGGCATGAGCCTCTACTTCTTCACCAAAGACGTGAAGGACTCGGGAACCAGCGCATGCACCGGCGCCTGCCTGCAGGCCTGGCCCGTTTTCACGACGACGTCGGCCGCCCCCAGCGTTGACGGCGTCACCGGGAAAGTGGGAACCATCGCGACGCCTGACGGGAAGAAGCAAGTGACCCTGAACGGCATGCCCCTGTACTACTACGCCAAGGACAAGGCCGCCGGGGACGTCACCGGCCAAGGTGTCGGCGGTGTTTGGTACCTCGTCAGCCCAAGTGGGGAGATGATCAAGGGCGCGGCGGCATCCGGGTACTGAGGAGTAGCGCCGGTTCGTGGGAAGCCTGCGGATTCGCGGGAGCGCCGCGGCGAATCCGCAGCGTTCCCCCGATCCGGGCCAGATAAGGGAAAGACCTACGCGTCCGCGAATTCCCCGGACTCTTCGAACTCCACGGCAGCGATGATCTCCTTGGTCTCCGGGTGGATCATGAAGGCCTCGTCGTCGTCCTCGATCATGAGGTAGTCGCCGTGGTCGGTGGAGAAGTGCCAGGCGAGGGTCTTCACGCCGTCGTGCTCGTAGTTGGGGTCGCCCATGGTGATCTTCTCCAGGGCGTAGCCGGCCACGTCGCAGAGCTCACGGATGATGATCTCGAATTCGGGGGCGTTGGCCAGCGCTTCCTCATCAGCCTCGGCCTGGCGCTCGGCGAGGTCCGGGATCCGGGCCACGCGCTCGGCGATGTGCTCCTCGATCTCTTCGTCGGAGAGAACCAGGAGCCCGGACTGGTCGCGGAGGTACGCCGCGTTGAGGTCGATGATGTCTTCCTCCTCAAGCAAGGCTTCGAATTCGCCGTCGAGCTCGTCCAAGGCAACAACGGCGGCGACGGGAGTCTCGGACTCGTCCAGTTCACCGTCCAGGTATGCCTCGGCTTCCTCCTCCGTCAACGCATCAAATGCCGACGCCGTGCGGTTGAAGAGGTCCAGGTGCCGCTCCGCACCCATCGCTTCGAGTCCCGCGCGGACGTACGCATCAACTTCTTCACGCTCCGGAGCCGTGAACACGTACTGGGCGAAACCGCCGGACAGTGCCTGGGTGAGGTAGAAATCCACAAAGTAGCTGTTGAGTGCAGCGGGCGCGATTTCGTCGCTGTTCAGGAGCTCCTGGTACATCAGGTTCACCACCGTGACGTTGGAATCCACTACATCCGCGTTTCCGGCTTCGAAGCCGGCCTTGTTCAGGACGACGGGGTACTCGTTGGTAGTCATGGGAAATCCTCACTGCTGAAAGCTGTTGGTGCTCCGGACACATTCAACGTACGCGTGGGAGCGGCGCCGCAATCGAGGTTGAGGTTAACGGAGGGCGAAGTTTGGGAGCTGTTTTCTGCTGACTAAGATTGAGCAGATAACCTCCTTCCGAAAGTAGCCCGACGCATGCCGTCCCACACAGACGAATCCTGGGAACTGGCCATTCAGACTCCAGCCATCAACGACCGCTCCCTGGCGGCCGGACTGGCCTATGCCATGGGCAGCAGGGTCAGCGGCATCACCTTCGATTCGGCTACCGGGCTCCTCCTCGGCAAGGTCCGGGGCAGCGGCCCGCAACCGTATTCGACGTCGGCGAAACTCGTCCGCAAACCCGCAGGGTGGAGTTGCACAGTGGGTATCTGCAGCTGCCCTGTCCGCAAGGATTGCAAGCATGTGGCGGCGTTGCTCTTCACCGCCGAAGACCACCCAAGCATCCGTGCCCAGCTGCTGTCGCAAGCGCCGGGCATTCAGACCGCGAGGCCATCGACAAACGGCTCGGTGCGTCCTGCCTGGGAACAAGCCCTCAACAGGTTGATCACCAAGCCCGGCACCTCACCCAGCGCCGCCGGGATCCCGCTCGCCCTCCAGTTTGAGGTGGAAGAACCCGCCGCCCACTTCTCCTACACAGGCCGACGCGACCCCATGCGCAGCGTCAGGCAGCTCAAAGCACGCCCGGTCATGATGGGCGCCAAAGGCAAGTGGATCCGCGGCGACGTGTCTTGGAACAACCTCAGCTACGTGAGCTTCCGGCGCGAATTCAACGAAGTCCAGGTCGAATGGCTTCAGACTTTCCTGGCCGCCCACGGCTCCAGCAACGGCCGGCAACAGCCCTCCGGGGCCATGTGGTTGAGCCTGAACGACTTCGCAGCCAAGAACCTGTGGACCCTCCTGTCCGACGCTACCAAAGCCGGCATACCTCTCGTCCACTCCGCTGGGAGCGAGCCCGTCCGCGTCGAGACGCAACCCGCCGTCGTCGGACTGAGCCTGGCGCGCGTGGACACCAACGGAACCACAAGCGAAACGCCCGACGGCGGCCTGCAGCTCGCGCCGTCGGTCACCGTCGGCGGGGACGCCGTGGACCCCGGAACCGTTGGCTTTCTGGGCAAACCTGCCAACGGAATCTTCTTCACCCATGACGGCGAAACCTTGCCGGGCGTGCCGCAGCAAAAGAACTTGATCACCCTGGCGCCCCTTGAAGGCAGCATCAGCGATGAGCTGCTTGAATTCATCACCGAGGGCCAAACACTCCAGATCCCGGCTGAGGACGAGAGCCGCTTCCTCACCTCGTTCTACCCCAAGCTCCGGCAGTCCACGCCCGTGCAGGCCGCCGACAAGTCAGTGGAGCTGCCCACCCTGGCTGTGCCCACTTTGTCGCTGCTGGCCAATTACGGCAATGACCACAAAGTCCGGCTGCACTGGGAATGGCACTACAAAACAGGCACGCTCGTCACGGCCCAGCCACTGTGGCGGCATCCGGATGACCGAGGTTACCGGGACGACGCGGAGGAAGCCCGCATCCTGGAATCGCTCGGGCGGCCGTGGGACGTGGTGCCCGCGCTCGCGGAATCAGCTACGGGTGGTTGGGGTGCCCCACGCCTGACAGCCACCGCGGAATTGGGCGGCCTGGACACGCTCGCCTTCACCGAAGAGGTGCTCCCCGCGCTCAAGGAACTGCCCGACGTCGTGGTGGAAACCTCAGGCGACATCGCCGATTACCGCGAGGCCGCCGAGGCTCCTGTGGTGTCCATTTCCACCAAGGAAACGGCCAGCGGCGACTGGTTCGACCTCGGTATCGTGATCACGCTTGAGGGCGAACCAGTGTCGTTCGCTGCGGTTTTTTCCGCCCTCGCCGCCGGGATGAGCCGCATGTTGCTGCCCAGCGGCGCCTACTTCTCACTGGACCTGCCGGAGCTGCACCAACTGCGCGCGCTGATCGACGAAGCCCGTTCCCTGCAGGACAATCCGGACAACAAAGACGGCACCCTGCAGATCAGCCGCTTCCAGGCCGGCCTCTGGGACGAGCTTGCCCAGTTGGGAATCGTGGACGAACAGGCCGCCGCGTGGCGTGAAGCCGTAGGCGGACTGCTCGACGACGGCGTGACCGGGCTTCCGCTGCCGGCCGGCCTTAACGCTGAGCTGCGTCCGTATCAGCTGGAAGGTTTCAACTGGCTCAGCTTCCTGTACAAGCACAGCCTGGGCGGCGTGCTTGCTGACGACATGGGCCTCGGCAAAACCGTCCAGGCAATCGCGCTGATCTGCGCGGCGAAGGAGTCGGCCGCTGAGACAGCCGCCGCCGCACAGGGCGCCTCTGCTGACGTAGTCCCACGCGCGCCCTTCCTGGTGGTTGCGCCTACCAGCGTGGTCAGCAACTGGGCGCTCGAAGCGCAGCGGTTCGCCCCAGGGCTCGTGGTCCGCACGGTGGGTGAAACCTTCGCCAAAAGCGGGCTGTCAGCGTCCGAGGCGTTGGCGGGTGCCGACGTCGTCATTACCTCGTATGCGCTCTTCCGCATTGATTACGATGCCTACGCGTCATTCCAGTGGGCCGGCCTGATGCTGGATGAGGCGCAGTTCGTGAAGAACCACCAGTCGAAGGCGTACCAGTGTGCCAGGAAGCTGCCTGCCCGGTTCAAGCTGGCGATCACCGGCACGCCGTTGGAGAACAACCTCATGGAGTTCTGGGCACTGACCTCCATCGTGGCCCCCGGCCTGTTCCCGAGTCCTAAACGGTTCGCCGAGAACTACCAGAAGCCGGTCGAGAAGAACGGTGATTCGGCGCAGCTGGGTAAGCTCCGGCGTCGAGTCCGTCCGCTGATGATGCGCCGCACCAAAGAGCAGGTCATCAAGGACCTTCCGCCCAAGCAGGAGCAAGTGCTGGAAGTGGTGCTCAACCCGAGGCACCAGAAGGTTTACCAGACCCATCTGCAGCGCGAGCGGCAAAAGATCCTGGGCCTGATCGACGACGTCAACAAGAACCGTTTCACGATTTTCCAATCGTTGACGTTGCTGCGTCAGTTGAGCTTGGATGCTTCGCTGGTGGATTCTTCGCTGTCCGGTGTTCGCTCCTCCAAGCTTGATGTGTTGTTCGAGCAGCTTGAAGACATCATCTCGGAAGGGCACCGGACCCTGATCTTCAGCCAGTTCACCGGCTTCCTGGGCAAAGTGCGCGAGCGTTTGGATGCCGAAGGCGTGGAGTACTGCTACCTCGACGGCAGCACCCGAAACCGCGGCGATGTGGTGAGCGAGTTCAAGAACGGCACAGCTCCGGTGTTCCTGATTTCGCTGAAGGCCGGTGGATTCGGGCTCAACCTGACCGAGGCGGACTACGTGTTCCTGCTGGACCCGTGGTGGAATCCCGCTTCCGAAGCGCAGGCCGTGGACCGCACACACCGGATCGGGCAGGCGCGTAACGTCATGGTGTACCGGCTGGTTGCCAAGGACACCATTGAAGAAAAGGTCATGGCGTTGAAGGCCAAGAAGTCGCAATTGTTCGCTGATGTGATGGAAGGAGACGCCTTGGCTGGCGGCTCGTTGACGGCGGACGACTTGGCGGCGTTGTTCGCGGAGTAAGGGGCGGGTGCTGTCCGATTCCGGCCAAGAGTTGTGACTTCACTGGTTCTCCCGGCTTTCATTAAACGGGTTCGCAGCGATGTCCGCGCGCTCCGCCCATTTGAGGGCAATGATGTCTACGTCTTCGTCTGCGCTGAACAAGCGGCGTCCAATGCCGTTGACGTAGACCCATAGCCCGGCGCCGTCGGGCATGACATCAACAACCAGCCCTGTCTGCAAGTCGGCGTTGGACTGCTTCACTTCGACTTCGTCGCCAGGCACAAAATACTCCCATGCCTTGTAGTACCGGACCGGCAAGGCATCCGGATCCGCCAACCTGAAGACGGTGCTGTTGTCCCCCAACATTGGGCCCCCCTCGTTTCCCGCTTAATAAGCAGTGCACCTGAGGGCCGGAATGTGACGGCTGATTCAGTCGTCCAGCCGCACACCCCGCAGAAGGAGCATGGTTCCACCGACGGCAACAGCGGACGCCAGGAACACTCCCGCCGCACCGAGCCCCACCGCCACCACGCCAATGGCGCTTGGCAATACCACCTGGCCAACGCGGTTGCCCGCCAGCCTCAACGCCAGCGCGCGCCCCCGCTGCCCGGCAGGGGCCTGCGCGGAAAGCCATGACATCGTGAGCGGCTGCCCGATACCCAGTCCCAACCCCAGGAAGGCCATGACAACAAACAAAA
This sequence comes from Paenarthrobacter sp. NPDC089307, assembly GCF_040685055.1. Lineage (NCBI taxonomy): Bacteria > Bacillati > Actinomycetota > Actinomycetes > Micrococcales > Micrococcaceae > Paenarthrobacter > Paenarthrobacter sp. NPDC089307. Next base: position 174,850 of record NZ_JBFBHE010000007.1, on the reverse strand, counting down.
GCCATTCGGGCATCGGTACTGCCGCCACTCCCAAGGCCACCGTGGAGATAGCAAGGCTCAGGATAAGGAGGCGCATACGCCCCAACCTGCGGGACATTCCGCCCAAACCTAACCGCGAAACCATGGAGAACAAGGCGCGAACGGTCAGCATCAGGCCCACGGTGGCGGCGGTGAGGCCGCGCTCGGCACCGAGGGCGGGCAGGTAGACCACCGTAAGGTCGACGACGGCCAGAACAGTGGCGCTCGTGGCAAGGGCCCGGACGACGCCCGGGGTTTTGAGCAACGCGATTGAACCCCCTTTGGGCGCGTTCTTGGCCTTTGCTTTCCCGGCCCGGTCGCTGACCCGACGCGAGATCACGAATGTGGTCAGGAACAGCACCAGGCTCATGCCGACGGACAGGAGGAAGATCGCCTGCGTATTCGGACGTACCGAGGCGCCGCCCACCAGCGAGATAGCCAATGGGCCCAGTGCCTGCCCGAGCGAGGCCGCAAAAGTCAGATACCCGAACGCCGAGTCCAGCCGCGACGCCGCAGCATTGTTCGCCACCACCGCCTGCTGCCCCACCACGCACGCCAACTGTCCAGCGCCAAGGAGGGCCGTCCCGGCCACCAAAGCCGCCACCGACGTCCCCCAGAAAAGCAGGAAAGCAGAACAACCAAGAACGACGGCGGACCCGATCGCCATGAGGCGACGCTCACCCAGCCTGTCCACAAGTCCGCCGATCGGCAACGCAAGCAGCAACGGGAAGACGGCGTAACTGGCTGCCAGGACGCCAAGGGCGAACGCCGGGACATCCAGTTCAAGTGCCCGATAGGTGGCCGCCGGCCGGACCAGGAAAGTCACAGCCTGGATCAGGGCCGAGTGGATCAGCAGAGCAGTGGACGAGCGCCGCCCGAGTTCGCCGATCATCGGACGTCGAGACCCTGGTGGGAGATCACGCGCAAGGTCTCATCGCGCGCGCCTATGACGTGCTCGAAAGCCACCTTTGCTGCCTTTTCCGCGTCTTTGGAGGCAATGGCGTCCACCAGCAGCCTATGATTTGCGAGCGCCTCGTCGCGTCGTTCGGGAGCGTTGTTCGTGAAGTACCTGTAGCGCTCCACCTGGCTGGCGATTTGTTCATGGAAGCGTTGTGCCCACGAGTTTCCTGCGATCCTGACGATCGCGGCATGCAAGGCAACGCCGTACTTCATGGCTTCGTCAGCGAACTCCACCATCGCCGCGTTGCGGACTACGATCCCCCGCAGCTCTTCAATGTCCGCTGCAGTGGCGTTGGCACAGGCCTCCCTTGCCATCAGTGACTCCAAGGCCGCCCGGACGTCGTACAGCTCCGAAATTGCTTTCTCGTCCAGAAGCGGAACCACCACTCCCCCGGTGGGTTGCTGCTCCAGGAGGCTTTCGGAGATCAGCCGGCGGATCGCTTCCCGAAGCGGGGTCCGGCTGACTTGAAGTTCGGTAGCCATCGCGGGCTCGTATATGCGCTCCCCCGGTTTGAGTTCCAAGCTGAGGATCCGCCGCTTCAACTCGCTGTAAACGAGGTGCGCTCCCGTGTTCCGGGTTGGGGTTTCTGCCAAGGATGCCGCCAATGTCGAGGAAGTGTACTTGTATACATCTATACACGGCAGCCCCCACCCAAGCAACGCGGGGTCAGATATGGCCCATTAATGAACCCAACATGGGCCTTAAGTGACCCCGCGTTGCTGTTTGCGGGGGTGGGAGGGGGAGGTCAGCCACGCGCCCAACGGTAGGGAGTCGTCGTCGAGACCTTGAGCAATCCGGAGCGTTCCAAAATGGGACGTGAGTACTCCGTGGAGTCGCTTTGGATGAAGGTCTTGCCCTTGGCCAAGGCTGATTGCGCGCGGCGGGCGGTCAGGGCCCGGTAAATCCCACGGCCACGCCACTCCGGACGGGTTGCCCCTCCCCAGATACCGGCGAAATCAGTTCCGGCCACCGGATCAAGTCGCCCGGCACTGATCACCCGGCCCTCGGCCTCTGCGACCCACAGCTCCATGCCGTCGTCCAGGGTCAACCGGTGCAGCAGGCCATCGGCCATCTCGTCCGAAGGGGGACCTCCGAAGACCTCGTCCTGCATGGCTGTCATGGCCCGCACGTCCGGTTCGTCGACGACGAGACGCAACGTCACGCCGTCGGGAAGTGGCACGTCCGCACTTAGCGCCTGTGCCTCGCCGATCATGATCGATTCGGGCTCATCAGCGGTGAAGCCGTTGGCCAACAGCGCGTCGTGGAGCCCCGGGGCGTGGTCGTGCCCACGGGTCTTCCACTCCACCCGGCTAATGCCTAACTGGACTTCGAAGTAAGCAACGGCCTCAGCAACGAGGCCACGGATACTCTCCTGATCTGCGCCACCCAAGTCCCGGTAGGTGATGAAGCCGCGTCCACCCAGGAAAGTGGCCAACCGCAGCGGCCCAAGCGCCGTAACTTTGAGGGCATCCGAAATCTCCGCGTCGGTGCGAAGCTGCTGGTCGTAGGCGGCGAGAAGGCGCGCCTTTACATCGGGTTGAGTCATTCGGAGAGCCTACTTCACCGCCGCTGAATCATAACGGCGCGGCCCGATTCGTTGGTTCACTGCCGGACATGCCGCGCGCTACGTCGAATGCGCAGCCAAGCAACGAAACGGCTACCCGGCCCAGGAAAAAAGAACGCTCCCCCACCGTTGGCCCCGCAAAGGAGCCAGGTGGGAGAGCGCTAAAGAGCTACTGTCCGCCGCCGCAGAGCTGGCCGAACTTGGCTCCAGCTTCCTGGAAGTTGGTGGTCAGTTCACCCATCCGTTCTTCATTTGGGTTCTCCTTTGACTGCTCGTCCAGATACTCCAGGATGGCGGTGACCACAGGCTTCATGTCGTCGGATGCCACGGACTCAATGGGTCGGACGGCGTTTGCTGCGCGGGTTGAAAGGGTCCGGCTAGGGTTTTGCGAAATACCGCCGGCCGCGGCGACGTTCACGCGGTCGCAGGTCTCCTTGGTGCTCAGCTGCTGCTGAGCGGAACAAGCGGAGGCCGAGACAAGCAGCCCGGCAGCGATCAGGACAGTGGTGAGTTTCTTCATGATTCCCTCAGTGGTCGACGTCCCTTTGATTGTAAACAGAGCAGGGCCAAGCCCACGCATTGGGCCATGCTTAAGGACAAGATCCCGGCTGCCCTAGGCTGGGGGACATGGCGATCATTCACAAGGCAACCCTGTCCCCGTCCAAGCTCGAACTCATCGCTGACTACCTGCCCAAGCAGCCCTGGTTCATCCAGGACGGCGAACCGACACTTATTGGCGCGTACCGCTTCGACGATCCCGCCGACGACGTGGGCCTTGAAACCCATGTGGTGAAAGCCGGTGAGCGAATCTACCAGGTTCCCCTCAGCTACCGCGGCCACGAGCTGGGCGGTGCCGAGGAATGGCTCATCGGCACTATGGAACACTCCGTCCTCGGGAAGCGCTGGGTGTACGACGCCTGCGCCGACCCCGTCTACGTCAAAGCCCTCGCAACTGCCATCCTCACCGGGCAACAGCAGGCCGAATTGAACGTTGAAGGCGAGTCTGAACCCCGCCCCAGCAGCGTCACCGTGAAAGGCAGCGGAACGCTCGACGGCGGCGTCCCCGCCTTGAGTGCCTCGGCTCCGGTCTCGGGCAGCGGCGTAACGATCATCGACGCCGGTGGCCTTAAGTTGAAGGTTGCGCGCGTCGTGGATGTGGAAGCGGACGCTTCGGCAAACACCGCTTCTGCCCCCGAACTTCATGGCGAACTCACCCTCAACGGCACCTGGGCCGGCTTGGAGAACCCGGTGGAACTGGCTTCGGTCGTCCGCGACTGACTGCAGCACCGGCCCGCGCCTGGACACGCCGGAGCACCTTTTGAACACAAGGGCTCCGGCGTAGGCTGGCAATCAGGCCATCTACTTCGATAGAGGTGCACTATGTACACACCGCAGGCAATCATTCCGGCAGCGCAGGACCTCGCACGCGAGTGGGTCTCCCACGCGGCGGAAGGCACATCCTCACAGACTGACGCGGTTGTGAGATGGGCTTTGTCCCGGATCAACCACGCAAACGTCCCGTCAGTGGTCCAGGGAGTCATGCTCACCCTGACCGGCAACAAGAAGACCGCCAAGGAAGCACGACGCAGGGCGGAAAAGGCCGTCCAAAGGGCCACGCAGACGTTGAAACGCAGGGCCCCTCAACGCAGCCCACGCCGGGGCGGATTGTGGATCGCCCTCATTGCGGCGGGAGCTGGCGCCGCTGCTGTGCTGGCGTGGCGAATGATGATGCCTCCAGGCGAACCCGAGCCGGTTAGGGAACCGGAGACACCGATCCAGCCGCCAATTCCCCCGGCACCCTGACGCCGCCCCCGGCTCAAAAGCCGTGCGGTCTCAAGGTTACGTGCCCGGCGAAGGGCCGTCGCCGTCGTCGTGCCTTTTGACCCGACGCCGGAACGGCCGCCGGGCGATCAGCAAATACGCACCGGAGCTTGCCAGCAAGAAACCGAGCACGCCCAGCACTACCAGCTGGGTGATGATTCCGGCTATCACCATCGCGAAGCCGCACACCACGGCAAGGATTCCACCCGTGGTGCGGGCTTTCGCTCCTCGAAGCCGGCCGGATGTCAGCTCAAGTGCAAGATCCGGATCGGTCGCTACCAGATCCCGCTCCAGCTCTTCCAAGCTCCTGCGCTCTTCTTCCGACAAGGACATCGGAATCTTCCTCACCACACGAGCAGGGTCGCCATCCCGGCACTGCTGCTCACTGACCGGCACGGACGCTGCTTGCCGTGCTTTGCCTTCATTATCTGCCCGTGGTGGCGTGCCCGCTACAGGTACCTTGCCCGGGATCCGCGGAAGGCCACTCTTTCGCGGATAGTATCGTTCAGCGCGCCATGTGCACCTCAATTCCGTGGCCGTCGCGGACAGCAGCGTCGAAGAGCAGGCGACCAATGACGAGGTCCTGCATCCCTATACCCACGGAGTTGAACAAGGTGATGTCGTCGTCGCCGCTGCGCCCCGGCAAATCTCCAACGATGACCTCTCCAAGCTCGCCCCGGACGTCCTTGATCGACATGGCGCCTTCCGCGACCGCCATTAGCAGGTCCCCCGATTTTTCAACGGCTGTTTCCATACTGTCCACGAAAACTGTTGAGCGGCTCATACCTGCAGCGTCGATTTCGCGGTGAGTCGGCCGGGGACGCGCTCCTACGGCATTGACGTGCAGCCCAGGGCGGAACCATCCCCCATGGACCAACGGCTGCTCTGAAGGAGTCAGAGTACAGAGCACATCGGCTGATTCAACCACCTCCCTGACGCTGGAAGCTGGAATGACTTTCACGGCGTGGTGGGCGATCTTTTCCCTGAAGGCCTCAACTGTTGACGGGTTTCGGGACCAAACCAGCACAGTGTCAATGGGAAGGACCATGAGCATCGCGTCCACATGCGCCATAGCCAAGGCGCCCGCACCAATAAGTCCCAGTGTTGAGCTCCCCGGACGGGCCAGATACTTGGTGGCCACGGCACTTGCTGCTGCCGTTCGCACCCGTGTAGGCACCCTGCCATCGAGCAAGGCCAAGGTCTCACCCGTACTTTGATCGGCCAGAAGGATGCTCGAGCGCTGAGTCGGCAGTCCCACCGCTCCGTTGCCAGGAATGTCGGAAAGGAGCTTCACCGCCGCCAGCCCCTGGGCATTTGCCAATCCGGACATCAGCACGTACCGGGCATCCGAGCCTGGCAGCTGCAGGGAAGTCGGGGCTGGCTGCCGCGCGGTGCCGCGCGCGATGTCACCAAAACCCTTTTCGACGGCGGCGATGGTCGCCCGCATATCCGCCAACGGTTCCAGAACGGAAGCGGTCAGAATAAGCGTCATGGGCGTCAGACCAATACTTTGCCGTCACGGGCCACCACTCGTCCGCCGGAAACCACGAGGCGGCGCTGCGGGCAGCGTACGAGTACGTCAGGCACGTTCTCGGCGTCGAGGAGCACAATGTCGGCGCGGGCCCCGGCCACGAGGTCATGATTCCCGCGCCCTACGAACGGCGCCCCGTGCCTTGTGGCATATTCGACGGCGGCCACCAACTTGTCGTCGTGACGGAACCCGTGCAGACGCGCGAAGGCGAAGGCCACGCGCAGCAGGTCTCCGTCTCCAAAGGGCGACCACAGGTCGCGGACGCCGTCGGTGCCCAGGCCCAAGGGAACGCCGGACTGCTGCATCCGCTGCCAAGGCAATGGCGCCGTACCGCTCATCGCAACGGTTGTCCACGAGATTCCGGCTTCGGCCAGCCCTTCGATGATTTCCTCCTGGACGCCCTGCGGCAGCGATCCCAGGGCGAAGCCGTGCGAGATATTCACTTTGCCCTGCAAACCGGCATCAATAGTGCGGCGGATTACCTGACGGTATTCATACGCACCGAGCGATCCGAAGTCGTGCAGGTGCAAATCCAGCCCGACTCCCCGCTCCACTGCGATCTGGAACAGCCCATCCAGCTGGCCCTCGACGTCTCCGTCGATGGTGCCCGGGTCAAGACCGCCAATGTTGTGGGCCCCGGCCTGGGCAGCCTCATCCAGCAGCCGCATCACTCCGGGCCGGCGCAGCACGCCGTCCTGTGGGAATGCCACGGTCTCCACTTGAATCGCGCCCTCAAGCTCGGCGGCGGCGGTCTGCACAGATTCGAGGCCCTTCAGCCCGATACCCAAATCAATGTCCACGTGCGTCCGGGTCGCTGTGGTGCCGTGCCGCAGAAATTCGCGCAGCACCGCGGTGGCTGAGTTCACGTTCGGGATGTGATAGTTGCCCCGCTGGGCACGCTCGTTCGCGATCCACCCCTCGACTGTCGGGGTATCCGAATAGGTGTACGACACCCACGGCTTGCCCCACCAGCTCTTGTCCACGTGGGAGTGGGTGTTGATGAAACCCGGGAGGGCCAACAACCCTCCGCCGTCGAGGTCGCCGTCGTTCGTGGTCCTGGCTGCTGGTGCCACCTGGGCGATCACGCCGCCGTCGACGACGATGTCCACTGCGTCCTCACCCCACGGACGGACGTTCCTCAGGGTGTATCCATTTTCAGTCATTCGTTTTCTACTTTCTTAGGGAATTAGTGGACGCGGCGCAGGAAGGCGGCCGTACGCTCGTGCTTGGGGTCGTCGAGTACCTCCCCGGCAGGACCGTCCTCAAGGACACGGCCTTGGTCCATGAAAACCACCCGGTCAGCTACCTCGCGGGCGAAACCAATCTCGTGCGTCACGACGATCATGGTCATGCCTTCCTCCGCGACCTGCCGCATGGTCTGTAAAACCTCGCCCACCAGCTCGGGGTCGAGGGCGCTCGTCGGTTCATCGAACATCATCAGCCGTGGCTCCATGGCAAGCGCCCTGGCGATGGCCACCCGCTGCTGCTGCCCTCCCGAAAGCTGGCTCGGGTATGAGGATTCCTTGTCGGCCAGGCCGACCTTTGCCAGCAGCTGACGCGCATGTGCGATCGCCTCCTTGCGTGGGCGGCGGAGGACCCTGGTGGGGCCGTACGTGACATTATCGAGGACCGTCATATGGCCGAAGAGGTTGAAGTGTTGGAACACCATGCCAATGTGCTGGCGCGCCTTGGCCACACGGCGTTCGCTTTGCTCGTAGAGGTGGTCCCCGTGGAGTTCGTGCCCGACGCGCTCGCCATTGACCTCGATCAAACCGCCATCTACAGGGTCCAGATGGTTGATGCAGCGCAGCAAGGTGCTTTTGCCGGAGCCGGAGGGACCGAGGATGCAGACGATTTCGCCCGTGCCCACTTCGATGTCGACGCCTCTCAGTACATGATTGTGGCCGAGCCATTTGTGTACGCCGTCGATGCGCAACATGGTGCCGCTGGCTGGTCTTGCGTGGATTGCTTGCGTCATTGCGCACCTCCGGCAGAAGTTTGGAGAGAAGTTGGTTCCGGCTCAGTGCTCTTGTCCGCCTTGCGTGATCCCGGCTGCGAGGCGTTGAAGTGCCGCTCGAGGAAGTGCTGCCCAGTGCCGGCGATGGTCACCAGGATGAGGTACCAGAGCACAGCAACGATTAGCAGGGGCAGGATTTTGAAGTTCTGGCCATAGATGAGCTGGACCCGGGTGAGCAGGTCGCTGCCGCCGATCACGGAAACCAGCGAGGTCGCCTTCAACATGCCGATGAACTGGTTGCCGGTGGGCGGGATAATGACCCTGATCGACTGTGGAAGCACGATACGGGCCAGGGCCTGGTTGCGGGTCAGGCCGATGCTTACGCCCGCGTCGGTCTGGCCCGCCGGTACTGAGATGATGCCGCCCCTGATGATCTCGGCCATGTAGCCCGATTCCGCGAGCGAGAGGGCGATAAGGCCGGCGGTGAAGCCGGAAATGAGGCTGTTCGTATCCTGCCCAAGGATCACTGGGAAAAGGACGGCCAGATTGAACCAGAGCAGCACTTGCACGAGCATTGGCACACCCCGGAAGAACCAGACATAGGCGCGGCCAATGACGCTCGCCACTCTGTTGTTGCTCTGGATCATCAAGGCGATCACAAACGCAAGGACGATCGAGATGAGCATGGCAAACAGTGCCAGCTGGATGGTGACACCGACGCCCTGCAGCACCACCGGGTTGAACATGTACTGCCAGGTGAGACTCCACTCCATGTTGGGGTTTTGCGCCTGGGACTGGATAAAGAGGATGAGCAGGGCGATCGCTGCCAGCCCTGTCACGATCTGGCCATATCTGGGTCGCTGCTTCGGACGGATTGGCGCGCTTTGCACTGGAGGTTCATCGCCCGGTTTTCGGACGTAATGCGCCGGTCCGGTGGAAGCGGAGATCAGCGAATGGGTGAGGTCGGACATTTACTTCACCGCCAGGTTGATGCCCGGGGTGTCAAGATCGATGACCTCAACGTGCCACTTCTTCAGAATCTCGTCATAGGTGCCGTCCTCGTGGATCGCCTTCAGTGCGGTGAGGAAGGCGTCACGGAGTCCGGTCTGCTGCTTGTTGAAGGTCATACCGAGGTAGACCTTCTCCTCGAAGTCGACGGGGAGGGACTCGAGTTTGTCGCCGGTCTCGCGCTGGATGACGGATACCGCCATGTCGGGCCAGAAGATGGCATCGATCCGGCCGGATGTGACCGCGAGGTTCTTGTCGCTGGAGTTCGGGAAGGAGATGAGTTCTGTTGCCGGCTTGCCTTCAGCCACGCACGCCGCAGCCATCATGTCCACCAAGCGCTTGGCATCAGACCCCTTCACGTCGCCGATCTTGAGTCCGCAGGCGCCGTTGACGGCGCTCGTGACACCCTTCGGGTTGCCCTTCTGCACCATGAAGACCGTTCCGGCCCACTGGTAGTCGATGAAGTCGACCTGTTCCTGCCGCTGCTTGCGGTCGGTCATGCCAGCGATCGCTGCATCAAATTTGCCACCCTGCATGCCGATCAGGATTTGGTCGAAGGGGACTTTCTCCCACTTGATCGGGATACCGAGCTTCTTTGCCATTGCCTCCATAAGATCCACGTTGTAGCCCCGGATTCCTGTTTGCCCGGCGGGGGTGAAGTTGGCCGGTTCGAAGTCGGGCTGCGTGGCGACCGTAAGCACACCCTTGTCCTTGATTTTCTGGGGCAACAGGTTATGAAGGGGCGCCTGGTCGTTGATGACGGATGGCTGCTGTGACTCCCCGGCCGCCGTGGCTGAGGAATCCGAGATTCCGCAGCCTGTGAAAGTGAGTACAGCCAGGCTGCCGACCATGAGGGTTGCCGCGGCGCGGCGTGCGAGAGTGATGCGGGAGAACGACATTGTTCATTTGCCTTTCGGGCGAGGTTCCGCGGGATGCGGAACTGGTTTTGGGGGGAAGAGCGAGCGGGGGTCCGCTCGCCGGGTCAGGATCGACGCGGGGGCACAGCGAGGCCGTCGCGCGCGACGACCTTGCCACGTTTCAGGACCAGTCGTCGAGGCGGCCGCGCTGCGACTGCCTCGCCAATGCTGGCTGCGTCGACGAGGAAGAGATCGGCTGGCGAGCCGGGTTCAATCCGGGCGGGTTCACGGCCCAGGGCAATCGCCCCGCCGCTGACCGCCAAATCGAAAGCAACGGCTATCTGCTCGTCGGTCCGGAAGCCGCTGCGGTACGCCAGATGAAAGGTGCGGTCCAGCATGTCCCCGTTGCCATAAGGACCCCAAAGGTCCCTCACGCCGTCGTTGCCCGCACCGATGTTCACGCCTCGCTCCTGCAGCTTCGTGAACGGCAAGACCGGAGTGTTGTAGACCGTCGCCGTCAGCAGCGAGATCCGCGCTTCGCCCAGGCCCTGCGAGATTTGCTCGAACTGGGTGCTTCCCACCTCGGCTATGGCTACAGCGTGCGAGATCGCCACCCGGCCCTGGAGCCCGTGCCGCAGCACCCTCTCGATGATGAGCTCCATGGTGTGGGCACCAAGTGTGCCCCGCTCATGCAGGTGGATGTCGAGCTTAGCGCCGTAATTTGCCGCCAAGTCGAAGATGAGATCGAGGTGACGAGCCGAGTCCCGTTCCAGGGCGGCAGGATCGATGCCACCGAGGCATGAGACCAACCCTTGTCGAAGGGCATCTTCGAGCAGCTCGGCAGTGCCGGGGCGGGTCAACAGCCCGCCCTGTGGGAAGGCGACCTGCTCGACGTCGATCACGTCGCCCAGCTCTTCGGCGGCTCTCGCCACAAGCTCGAGGCCTTTCAGTCCAATTCCAGGATCGACGTCCGTATGGGTACGAGCGAGAGTCGTGCCGCATGCGGCCATGTGGGCGAGCAATGCGTGCACCCCGTCGGGATCTGGAAGGTTGAGTTCAGAGCGGCCCCGCTCGCCGTTCGCTATACGGTCCTCCAGCAGCGGACCCGCGGTGTGGGGCACCCATTCGCGTCCCCAGACCGTCTTGTCCACGTGACAGTGGGCGTCAACCATTCCAGGCAAAGCGAGGGCGCCGGCTCCGTCCTCGCGGTCCGCACCGGCAGCGTCGATGACGCCGGAGGGCTGGATTTCCGCGATGTGGCCGTCGCGGACGAGGAGGTCCACCAGCGGCGCCTCATGAGCCAGCCGAATGCGCTCTATCAGCGTCTCCCGCATATTGATCTCCCTACACTGTGACGACCGTCATATTTTGTCGATGACTCATAGAGTAGGGCTTTTGGTATGCCATGACAATACTCGGGAAGTAATCGAGCCAAAATTTCAGCTCATTACAGGCGAGCATCGGCCTCGCATCATTCACATTTTTCAGCTTGGTATACTATTCAGCGGATTCTCGGATTGATGCGGGAGTTGGCGCATACTGGGGGCATGAGCGACAACGACGACTTTCTGGCGTGGGTCAGGTCCACCCTTCACGAGGCTGAGCTTGCCCTCCACAACGGCGATTCTTCCCTGCGCCGGGCCATCTGGTCCCGCAAAGAACCAGTGAGCGTGCTCGGAGCATTCCGCAACGCCTACGGGCAGCAGGAACTGGATGAACTTTTCACGGCACTGGGCGCCAGCTTCTCCGACTGCACTTCCTACGAGTTCGAATTACAGGCTTACGACGTCGCCGGAGACATGGCCTATACCGCCGGGTTGGAGCACACCTCGGCGTCACTGGATGGAAAGCCCCGCACGTACACGCTCAGGGCAACCCAGGTGTACCGCCGCGAGGACGGCGAATGGAAGGTAGCGCACAGGCACGGCGATACTGTGGCAGAGTGAGTGGAATCCAACAGAGCACTCTGGAACGGACAACGATTCACCGATCGGAAGGTTACGTCTTCCCATGGCCCAAAAATCCACAGGCATATCGAATCCCGGAATGAAGATCCCCGCCGCGAAGGGTCGCAAACGCGGGCGGACGCTGTTGCTCATCGCAGCAGGTCTCATCTCCGGCGTCGCAGGGGCCGTCTTCGCTGTTCGTATGTTGGTGCCACCGGGCGAACCGGAGCCGGTCAAAGAGCCGCCAAGGCAGCCGGGGGAAATCCTGCCCCGTGAAGAGCCCGTAGAGATCTCCACCAGGATGCGTCCGGGCGAATGGACCGAAGAGTCGCTGGCGGAGCATATCGAGAACTACAAGCAGCGAATCCGGGACATGGGCGCCAGGGAGTCGCAGATCGTGACGAACGTGGAACGCACCGAAACCGGCGCCGTCCGGGTAGCGGTCAGCTGGGACCGGACCCTGGACTAGCGCCGGTTCCTACAGTTCTTCTCCGGACCGCGGCCGCCACACCACAACGGCCTGCGATCGAGCGCGGGGTCGCTGCCCGCGGGCAAGGCTTACGACGTCGCCCGCAGCTCCGGCAGCGAAAATGCGCGCATCAACCGGTGTACGTCGGCGTGACAACTCATCGGTCAGCTCCGCCACCCGGTACTGCAGCGCGGCCACCTGGTTTTCGAGTTCGAGGATGCGTTTGATGCCTTCAAGCGAAACTCCGGACTGCGAAAGCCGCTGGACCTCCCGCAGTTTGTTGACATCGTTCTGCGAATAGCGGCGGGACTTGCCCGGCGCGCGGCTGGGCGAAACGATGCCCAGGCGGTCGTACTGGCGCAACGTCTGCGGATGCATGTCGGCAAGCTCCGCGGCAACGGAGATGACAAAGATCGGCTGGTTGACGTCAATTGCCATGACGACTCCTTACAACCGGGCCTTCGCGGCCAGGTCATGACGCGGGTTGGCGTCAGTAGTGGCCGCAGCAAAAGCCTTCACGGCTTCCTCTGCTTCTTTACTGAGGTTTTGCGGGACCGCGACGTCGATGGTCACCAGGAGGTCGCCGGTCGCCTTGGACGTCTTCACGCCCCGGCCCTTGACCCTCAAGGTGCGGCCTGAGGGTGTGCCCGCCGGTACGCGCAACTTGACGGTGTCGCCGTCGAGCGTTGGGACCTCAATGGTGGCGCCGAGCGCCGCTTCCGCGAACGTGACCGGCACGTGGATGCGGATGTTGTCGCCGTCGCGCTGGAAGAATTCGTGGGGCTTGACGCTCACGGTGATGATCAGGTCCCCGTTGCCGGCCGGCCCGACATTGCCCTTGCCGCGCTGACGGACCTTCTGCCCGTCCTTGATGCCGGCAGGAATTTTGACGTCGATCACGTTGCCGTTGCTCTCGCGCAGGCTCACGGTGGTGCCTTTGATGGAACCGGCGAACGAAATGGACGTGGTCGCCGTACGGTCCGAACCCTTCTGTGGGGCGCGCTGGAAGCCGGTCTGGCCACCGCCGCCAAAGCCGCCACCGAACAGGTCGGCGAACTCCGGAGGAATGCCCCCGCCGGCAGGCTGACGGGCACCCGGGCCGCCGCCGAACAGGCCACCGAACAGGTCTTCAAACCCGCCGTTGGTACCCGCACCGCCACGGCCGGCTCCCGGCGCGAACCGGGCGCCGCCACCCATGGCGCGGATGGCGTCATATTGCTGCCGGTCCTCAGGACTCGACAACACCGAGTAGGCCTCGGAAATGTCCTTGAACTTCTTCTCCGCAGCAGCGTCCCCGGAATTGGTATCCGGATGGTACTGCCGGGCGAGCTTGCGGTAAGCCTTCTTGATATCCGCGTCGGACGCGTCCTTGGCAATACCAAGGATCGCGTAAAAATCCTTTTCAACCCAGTCCTGGCTGGCCAAGAGCGTTTCCTTTCGTTGTGGGAACGAGATGGCAGTTCATGGCAATGTTTCAGTCAAACACTGTCACGAACTGCCATCTCGATGAGTCGTTACGCCGGAACGGCGACGATAACCTGGGCCGCGCGGAGGACACGCTCGCCTGAGCGGTATCCGGAGCGCAGCACCTGGCTGACCGTGTCGACCTGGATGTCTTCGCCCGGCTGCTGGATGAGTGCCTCGTGGATGGTGGGGTCGAATTCGACTCCGGTATCCGCGATGCGTTCCAGTCCGTACGTCTTCAGCGCGGTCTCCAGCTTGGTGGCGATGGCGGCGAAGGGGCCGTCCTCAAGGTCACCGTGCTGGCGGGCGGCGTCGATGTCGTCCAGCACCGGAAGCAGGGAGTTCAGGACGCCGATGACGGCCATTTCCCCTGCCACGGCACGGTCGCGTTCGACGCGCTTGCGGTAGTTGACGTACTCAGCCTGGAGGCGAAGGAGATCGTTGCGGAGCTCCGCTGCCTGGGCTTCAGCTGCGGCACCGGAGGCCACCGACTCTTCCGCCGGCACCTCTACCCCGTTGAGGATTTCCTCAGCCTGGGAGAGGGCGTCGCCGTCCGTGGGAGCGGCATTGCCTTCGGTGGGAGCCGCAGCTTCGCCTTCAGGGTGGCGGGCCGCCCCGGTCTCCGGGTCAACCTTGCGGTTGTCCCGGATAACCGGTTTGCGCGGCTCGTTGCTTTCTGAGTGCTCTGCTTCGTTGCCGTGATGAGGCATGGCTACTTCTTCGCTTCGTCTTCGTCGATGATTTCGGCGTCAACGATGTCTTCGTCGGCCTTGCCCGGCTCACCGGCAGGAGCACCTTCGGCACCGGCACCCGGAGCGTCAGCTGCGGAGGCCTGCGAGTAGATGGCTTCGCCGAGCTTGGTCTGGGAAGCCTGGAGCTTCTCAAAGGCCGTCTTCACGGCTGCGTCGTCGGTGCCTTCCAGCGCGGACTTAAGGGCGTCGACGTCGGCCTTGACCTCAGTCTTGACCTCTTCCGGCAGCTTGTCGTCGTTGTCGGCGATCAGCTTGTCCACCGAGTAGGCGAGCTGTTCAGCGGAGTTACGGGTGTCCGTAGCTTCGCGGCGGGCCTTGTCCTCTGCAGCGTGCTCTTCGGCTTCGCGGACCATGCGGTCGATGTCGTCCTTGGACAGGGCCGTGCCACCGGTGATGGTCATGGACTGTTCCTTGCCGGTGCCCTTGTCCTTTGCGGAGACGTGGACGATGCCGTTGGCGTCGATGTCGAAGGTGACCTCGACCTGCGGGACGCCACGGGGTGCCGGAGCGATGCCGGTCAGTTCGAACGTGCCCAGCGGCTTGTTGTCGCGGGTGAATTCACGCTCGCCCTGGAAGACCTGGATGGCCACGGACGGCTGGTTGTCATCAGCGGTGGTGAAGGTCTCCGAACGCTTGGTGGGGATAGCCGTGTTGCGCTCGATGAGGTGCGTCATGACGCCACCCTTGGTTTCGATGCCGAGGGACAGCGGCGTGACGTCGATGAGGAGGACGTCCTTGCGCTCACCCTTCAGCACACCGGCCTGGAGTGCAGCACCGACGGCCACAACTTCGTCCGGGTTGACGCCCTTGTTGGGCTCCTTGCCGCCAGCGAGTTCCTTGACGAGCTCGGAGACGGCAGGCATGCGCGTGGAGCCACCGACGAGGACGATGTGGTCGATGTCGGAAACCTTGATGCCGGCTTCAGCGATGACGTCGTGGAACGGCTTCTTGGTGCGGTCCAGCAGGTCCTTGGTGAGGTCCTGGAACTTGGCACGCGTCAGCTGCTCGTCCAGGTGGACCGGGCCGTCAGGGGTGACGGAGAGGTACTGGAGGGAGATGTTGGTGCTGGTGGAGGAGGACAGTTCCTTCTTGGCCTGCTCAGCAGCTTCGCGGAGGCGCTGGAGGGCGATCTTGTCCTTGGAGAGGTCGATGCCCTTGACCTTGAGCTGGCCCAGGAGCCACTCGACGACGCGGTTGTCCCAGTCGTCGCCACCGAGGCGGTTGTCACCTGCGGTTGCGCGGACCTGGATGGTGGAGAAGTTGTCTTCGTCCTTGCCAACCTCGAGGAGGGAGACGTCGAACGTGCCACCACCGAGGTCGAAGACCAGGATGAGTTCGTCTTCCTTGCCCTTGTCCAGGCCGTAGGCCAGTGCAGCCGCGGTGGGCTCGTTGACAATGCGGAGAACGTTGAGGCCTGCGATTTCGCCGGCTTCCTTGGTGGACTGGCGCTCGGCGTCGTTGAAGTAGGCCGGAACGGTGATCACAGCGTCGGTGACCTTTTCGCCCAGGTAGCTTTCGGCGTCGTTCTTGAGCTTCATGAGGATACGGGCGGAGATTTCCTGCGGCGTGTACTTCTTGTCATCGATGGCGACGTTCCAGTCGGTGCCCATGTGGCGCTTGACTGAAGCGATGGTGCGGTCGATGTTGTTGACGGCCTGGCGCTTGGCGATCTCGCCAACCAGGACTTCGCCGGACTTGGAGAACGCAACGACGGACGGCGTGGTGCGGCCGCCTTCGGCGTTGGCGATGACGGTGGGCTCGCCACCTTCGAGAACAGAGACCACGGAGTTGGTGGTTCCGAGGTCGATACCTACTGCACGTGACATATCTTGTTTCCTTTCAATGGCCGATGTTGGAGATTGCACCCGGCAACGGTCCGCTGGGCGGTCAATGTACCGGGGGCCCACTCAACAATCGGCTAGTTGAGCGTTCTGCACTCAACTGTACTCAGCCTCGGAAGGATGTCAATCCAAAGTTGAGTGAAGTACGCTCAACTCTGCTCCTCGGGGTCCAGACTTCCCAGTAATCCCGGGCTTGCAGGGCTGGTTTCGCCCACGGTGAACTGGGAAGTCGGCGCAACAACTGAGTCACCGTCGCGGCCAGCAGGAGGCTCCGGCTTGTACACCCACGCTACGAGCACCACCGAAATGATCATGAGCAGGAACCACGCCAGCAGCTTGTCAATGGACACGGCCTGCCAGCCGTTCAGCTGGTTGGGATACAGCCAAGCGCGCGACCAAGTGCCGATGTTCTCGGCGAACCATATGAACAGCGCCACCAACAGGAACGAGACCAGGATGGGCATCTTGAACCGACGGCGGAACACCCTGAAGTGCATCACGCACCGGCCGTAGACAAGCACGACGGCGGCAAGCAGCACCCAGCGAAGGTCAAGGATGTAGTGGTGCGAGAAGAAGTTGACGTAGATCGCGCCGGCAACAAGGGCCGTGATCCACCGCCGCGGGTAGCGGTCGAAGCGGAGGTCGAACAGCCGGAAGACCCTCACCATGTAGGAGCCCACGGCCGCGTACATGAACCCGCTGAACAGCGGAACCGCACCGATCCGCAGTACGCCCTCGGCCTCATAAGCCCACGAGCCTACGTCGGTTTTGAACAGCTCCATCACGGTCCCCACAACGTGGAACAGCAGGATCACCCGCAGTTCGCGCAGCGTCTCAAGTTTGAAGCTGATCATCAGGACCTGGATGACGATCGCAGCGATGGTCAGGAAGTCGTTGCTGGCCAAGGCTGCATCGGCGGGGTACCAGAGCCGTACGCCGATGATCACCGCGAGAAGCAGACCGCCAAACACACAAGCCCAGGCCTGCTTCAAGCCAAAGACCACGAACTCCGTCAGCCGGCCACGCAGCCGCCCGCCATCTGCACGGCCCAGATAGCCCGCACGGTCCAGATAGCGGTGGGCGGCCTGGTCGATGGACTGTTCAACGGACGTGGGATTACGCATGCGGCCCTCCCGCGTCCACGGCCAACTGCTTCAAGTAGTAGTCCCGCGGCCAGTGCCGGAGCCTTGACGGCAAACGGGGGTAGACGCGCCCCACCGCACTCATGGTCTTCTTGAACCGGCGGGCATGACCGGGACTCCAGTCAAAGCCGAATCCCTCCCGCACATGTTCGGGCAAGAGGCCTGCCGTGAGGAAGCGTGCCAGCGGCATCGCCAGGCGCAACAGCTGTGGCCCTCCAGACGGATACAGCAGGTCCTTGGCAACCTTCAGCGCTTTGGCATCCGGCTGCAACATGGACAGCTGCGCGTTCCAATATTCAGCGAATGCGGCCCGGTCGCGCGGCCACATGCTGGGCGGTAGCTGCAGGGCCGTCCCGATCCGCGCGTACTCGCGGTAGATGTGGTCGGCGGAGTCGTCGTCGAGCGGTCCGTGGACCTGTTCGTAGACGGTGACGGCGGTGTCATACAGCGTGGCGACCACCCACAGTTGGGACTCGGCGTCGAAGGCACTGTAGCCAGCCGAGGCGTCGTCCGGTCCCCGCCGCACTGGCGCATGGGCCCGGTTGACGGCGCGACGGACGGCCTTCAGCTGCTCTTCGGAGCCGTACACCACCGCGTACACATAGGTCATGGTGGCCCGGAGCCTGTCCATGGGCCGCTCGGCGAAATTGCTGTGTTCGGCCACGCCATGGCCCACGCGGGGATTGGCGATCTGGAGGAGGATCGCGCGGCCCGCCCCGGCCAGCAGCACACCCTCCGCACCAATATCCGCCAGTCCCCGAACCATCCGAATACTCTAGCGCTCCAACCTTAGAGCCCTGCCGTGGCTTGAAGGACAGCCAGATGGTGCTCGAACAATTGGTCCCGCGCCCTGAATGTATCCGGACCGTACTGGCCGAAGACCTCAAAGCTGATTGCCCCAAAGATTGACGTCCACGCCAGCACCCCGCGGGCCAGGGTCTCATCGGGCAGGGAAAGGTTCAGTTCCGAGCGAATGGCTTCCAGGTCTCCGGCCAGTTCCGGATTAATTACGACGCCGGGACCCACCTGCGGGTTGAGGGCACCTGCCTGCTGGGCTGCTTCGAAGATGCCCACCAACCGGAAGATGACTCGGGTTCCGGGCACGGTAGTGCGCTCCCCCGGAGCCTGGTAGCCGGGCACCGGGCTGCCAAAAAGGAGGGCGTAGCTGGCTGGTTCCCGGCCGGCCCACTCCCGGGTGGCCCTGCCCAAGGCCCTGAATTGTCCGGCGAAGTCGTCCTCCGGAACGGCGGCGACGGCTGCATCCACGTGGTCGCCGAGCTCGTTGTACCCGTCGATCAGCAGGAGCGTGAGGAGTTCGTCGCGGTTCTGGACGTAGCGGTAGACGGCAGAGGACACGACGCCGAGATCCCTCGCCACCGCGCGCAGGGACAGGGCAGCGGCTCCATGGACGGCCAAGTGCTCGCGTCCGATGCGGACGATGTCCGCCAGGGTTTGGGCACGGGCCCGCTCGCGGGGAGTCGCTGGTTTGGCCTTGGTTGTTTCAGGGGATGCCATGCCACCAGCTTGCCACACGAGAGAGCAACGTCAACTTTAGAGAGCAGTGCTCTTGACATTGATCGACGCAAGGCCCATTCTGGTTTGAGAGAGCAGTGCTCTCTCAGTTCAGATGAAACCCGACAACCAAGAAGAGGACACCATGTACGTCGTCACAGGAGCAGGCCCAGTGGGATTCACCATCGCCGAACAACTCGCCGAACAGGGGCACAAGGTGCGGGTCTTGACCCGTTCCGGCAGCGGCCCGGACCATCCACTGGTGGACCGCAGGCAGGTGGATGTCTCCGACCCGGCGCAGCTCAGCGAAGCCGTGGACGGAGCATCAGCCATTTTTCACTGCATCCACGGCTCGGCCTACCGTGCCTCAGCGTGGGCAGCCGAACTCCCCCGGGCCGAGCAAGTGGTGATGGATGCAGCAGCAGCCGCAGGCGCCGTCGTCGTCTTTCCTGAAAGCCTGTACTCCTACAGCGAGCCGGACCGGGTCATGACCGAAGCAGGCCCGCGGACGGCGAGCGGTGGCAAGCGCGGCATCCGGACCGCCCTGCTGAACGCCAGGCGGGCACACCCGGCCAATACCGTCAGCGTTGTGGCCGGGGACTTTTTCGGACCCAGGGTCAAGACCGCGCATGCCGGCGAGCGCATGGTCACGCCCATCCTGGCGGGCAAAGCTGTGCAGGTCATTGGGAGTTCACGCCAGCCGCATTCGTTCACGTATGTTCCCGATCTCGCGGCCGCCATGATCGTTGCCGCCCGGAAGCCGGAACTCTGGAACAGCGTGCTGCACGCCCCCACAGGGCCGGCCCTCACGCAGCGCGAGATCGCCGCAGCGTATGTATCCGCCGCCGGCGTTTCCGGCCCGAAAGTGGGCGCTGTGCCCGGCTGGGTGCTCCGCGCCGCGGGCATCGTGTCCACGGACATGCGCGAACTTGCTGAACTGCTCTACCAGTTCGAGCGGCCTTTCGTGATGGATTCCTCGGAAAGCCAGCAGCTCCTGGGTCTCAAGCCGACTCCCCTGCCGGAAGCGGCAGCAGCAACGGTGGCCTGGTGGCAGGCGGGGGCTAACTGATGTCGATGCCTGTCACCGGGGCACCATTGCGGTCGTAGGCAAGCAGGACAGCTCCGTTGGGGAATGCCTGTGGGGGTTGGGCAAGGCGGAAGGCCGCGGGGACGCCCGAGCCGTCCGGAAAGAGCCGCTTTCCAGTACCGAAGGTGAGCGGGTAGAGGTAAAGATTGAGCCGGTCCACGACGTCGGCCTCCAGCAGTGAGCGCGCAAGGTCACCGCTGCCGATCATGTGGATGTCCTTGAACCGGTCCTTGAGCCCGGCCACGTCCGAGACATCCTGGAGCGCCGTGGTGCCCTCCCACTCCGGGGCCGTCAGGGAACGGGAGACCACGAACTTGGGCAAGGCGTTGAACGTCCGGGCAATATGGTCATCCTGCTTGGGCCAGTACCCCGCGAAGATGTCGTAGGTTTTTCGTCCAAGCAGGAGCGCATCCATGCGGTCGATGCCTGAGACGATCGCTGCACCAGCCTCCTCATCCGAATAGGCCGCCTGCCAGCCCCCGAAATCGAAACCGCCTGAACGGTCCTCGTCCGGCCCGCCGGGAGCCTGGTAAACGCCGTCCAGGGTGATGAAAAGGTCCAAGGAGAGAATCCCCATGATGTGCTCCTGATGTGACTGGGTTTTGTCGGGGTCATCCTAGTCCCGCTTCAACGCCCGCGGCAGGGGTCGCACGGTGGACCGATTGGGTCTATCCTGACGCGCATGGCCCAGGGAACCAGTCAAGCGGGGGCATGATTGCCAAACGAGAAGGATGAATCAGGGACAGCCGTCCGGGAGGACGTTGCTTCGGCGCATGGGCTGAATTCAGCGGAGGTGGCCGAGCGGGTGGCGGCGGGCCAGACGAACGCCTTTGTCCAGGACACCAGCCGCAGCGTGTGGAGCATCGTCCGCGCCAACGTGCTCACCTTGTTCAACGGCATCATCCTTGCGTGCTTCATTGTCCTTTTCGCGATTGGGCGCTGGCAGGATGCCCTGTTCGGTTTCAGTGCCATTGCCAACGCGGTGATCGGAAGCGTCCAGGAATACCGGGCCAAGCGGGCTTTGGACCGGCTGGCCCTGCTCAACGCCCCTCACGCCCGGGTACTGCGCGACGGGTCAGAGGCTGAAATTTCCCTGGACGACGTCGTGATGGACGACACCCTGGTGCTCAGGGCAGGGGACCAAGTGCCGGCAGACGGGGTGGTGGCTGCCTCTCGTGGCCTCCAAGTGGACGAATCCATGCTGACCGGTGAATCCGATGCCGTGGAGAAGACAGAGGATGACCGCGTGCTGTCCGGTTCGGTGGTGGTGGCCGGTGAAGGAACAGCGGTGGTGGACCGGGTGGGTGCGGACTCGTTCGCGAACTCGCTTGCTGCCGAGGCAAAGAGGTTCTCCCTGGTGGCGTCGGAGCTCCGGTCTTCCATTGACCGGGTCCTGAAATGGGTGACCTGGTTCGTTGGACCCGTTGCCTTGCTGGTGCTGAACGCGCAGATGCTTGCCCAGGGCGGGTGGGCAGAGGCTGCGGCGAGTGGAGCGTGGCGGGACGCAGCGACGGCGGGCATTGCCGCCGTCGTCGCCATGGTGCCGCTTGGGCTGGTACTGATGACCAGCATTACCTTCGCTGTGGGGGCGGTGAAGCTGGCCCGGCAGCAGGTGCTGGTGCAGGAGCTGCCGGCAGTGGAGGGCCTGGCACGCGTGGATATCATCTGCCTGGACAAGACCGGCACCCTCACCCAAGGGGACATCGTTTTCGACGCCGCCCACCGGCTGGTGCATCGTCCCGACTGGGAGGCTGTCCTTTCCTGGTACGGGGTGCAGCACGATGCCAACGCCACGGCACGCAGCCTCGCCGGGCACTTCACCCAGCCCCCGGAAGAGCAGCCGTCGGACCGCGTGCCTTTCTCGTCTGCGCGCAAATGGAGCGCGGTGGTCTTCGGGGACGGCATGTGGATTCTGGGCGCTCCCGAAATGGTCTTCCCGGGCGCCGTTGACCCCGCACACCAACAGCTCACCGCCCAAGCTGCCGAGCTGGCGGCGACTGGCCGCCGGACCCTGGTCCTGGCCCACGGTACGCCCACACACGACGAAACCGTCCCGGCCGATGCTGTTCCCGTGGCACTGCTGACTTTCAAGGAGAATATCCGTCCCGATGCCGCTGAAACCCTCACCTACTTTGCGGCGCAGGACGTGGACGTGAGGATTATCTCCGGCGACAACCCCAGGACAGTTGCGGCCATCGCCCGGGAAGTTGGCCTGGATGCGCCGCACGGCTTTGATGCGCGGGAACTGCCGGACGATGACAAGGAATTCCTGGACGTCCTCAGCAACAACATTGTGTTTGGGCGGGTGTCGCCTGACCAGAAAAAGAGGATCGTCCTGGCACTGAAGTCCGCGGGCCGCACAGTGGCGATGACCGGCGACGGGGTGAATGATGCCTTGGCCATCAAGGAAGCCGACATCGGCGTGGCCATGAACTCCGGCGCGGCCGCCACCAAAGCCGTGGCGCGGCTGGTCCTCCTGGATGGCAAGTTTTCGCACCTGCCCAGCGTGGTGGCGGAAGGACGGCAGGTGATTGCGAACATTGAGCGCGTGTCCATGCTGTTCCTCACCAAAACCGCATACGCAACCTTCCTTGCCATCGCGTTCGGCATCCTCCTGCTGCCTTTCCCGTTCCTGCCGCGGCAACTCTCCGTAACCGATGGCCTGACCATCGGCATTCCGGCGTTCTTCCTGGCTCTGCTGCCCAACGCCCAGCGCTACATCCCCGGGTTCCTCCGGCGGTCGCTCACCTTTGCGGTGCCGGCGGGTGTTTCCGTCACGTTGGGGCTCGCAGCGTACGCGCGCC
The DNA here is from genome assembly GCF_040685055.1 of Paenarthrobacter sp. NPDC089307. Taxonomy (NCBI): domain Bacteria; kingdom Bacillati; phylum Actinomycetota; class Actinomycetes; order Micrococcales; family Micrococcaceae; genus Paenarthrobacter; species Paenarthrobacter sp. NPDC089307. Next base: position 152,116 of record NZ_JBFBHE010000007.1, on the reverse strand, counting down.
TGGCGGCGAACCTGTCCCTCCCGGAAGCCGAGATCAGGACAGGGTCCACCCTCATCCTGGCGATCATCGGGATTTGGATCCTGGTGGTGCTTTCACGGCCGGTCACCCGTTTTAAGGGGATGGTCATTGGCGCCATGATGGTGGGCCTCGTGGTGGTCTATTCCGTGAGGTTCGCACGCGACTTCCTGCAATTCACCGACCCAACCCTGCCCACGGCGCTGCTGGTCCTCGGAACGTCCGTAGCCTGCATTGCCCTGATCGAGATCGTCCGGTTTGTGCACCGCCGCGTTGCGTACCGGGACGAACAGGATAAGTCCCGTCAGCGGCTCTCGAAATAGCGGCGTCCACGGCCCAGCCACAGCGGCACGACAACCAACACGGTTGCAATGGACTGCGAAATGACGGCCGACCAATCCCCGTCAGCGGCGACCATCAGGTCAACCACGGCGAAAGCCAGTCCCAGGAACATTACCGCCGTTGCTCCGCTGCGCGCGGCCGCACTTCCCCGCGCTACTCCCGAGGCGAGCCCGATCACCAGCAAGCCAAACAGGATCATTCCTGCTCCGAGCAAAGTCACCGGCAGGGCAACGCCGCCGGACTGGGCCTCCGGCGTGTACCGCAGGAAAATGGTCAGGACCCCAAGGACCATCTGCGCGATGCCGCCGATATACATCAGCACCACCGAGAAGGTCACCGCACCGGGCCGCTTTGGGCGCTCCCCCGTTGTCATGAACTGAGCATAGACGAGCCAGGGCCGCCCGTGACCGGCACCCAACCGTTTGGAGTTACCCCCGGATTCCAGTGACTACGCCGAACAGCGGGAGTAGCCTAGTTCCAGTTGAAGTTGTGGATCTTTTGTCCGGCTGGGGTTCTGCCGTGGGCCATGTGCATTCGTCGCTGTCCGACCTTCTGGGGGTACTTTCCAACGCCGTCGCTCCACAACACGTAAGGTTCGACGACGGGTCCCCCACCGCCGTCGTTCCGCCACCTGACGCTCCGGTCACGGTCCGCGCCGTCGCGCTCAACCGAGTGGGACGGTCGCGGCGCGATGGGCCCGTCCTGGACCTCGAGTTGAGGGTGGCCGTGGAATGCCACGGTCCGGATCAGCTGGAAAACATGGAACGGCTGCTGTTGGCTGTTGAACTTCACAGCCACTACTCAGTGGTGTCCAGTGGAGAGTTCCGGCACGAAGAATACTCGGATGCAATACAACAGGGGCTGGGCTTCATGGTCCGTGTTCCGGTAGCCCTGCCCTTCGAGGAACCTTCGGATCCCCCGGCCCGGGAACCCGATCCAGGCAAGGCCAGCGGCGGGCGCCGGATCCGCGGGCGGCTGGTTGATGCCCACAACAAGGGCATTCCCCACGCATACATCCACGCCCACTCATCAGCCACGGCCGTTCTCAGCGACGCCACCGGGCATTTTGAGATCCTGGCTTCCGCTGACGATCTCCAGCATTTCGCCGTGGCGGTGGACGGCACTGAACGTGAAGTTTCCGCAACCACCCGCAGCCTCCCGGTGATTATCCGCTGGAAGTGAGTGCGATTATTTCCGATACGGTTTGGTCGGCCCTGCCTGTGACATGAAAAGATCAACCATGCGTCCCATGCAGCACTCCAGCAAACTCCAGAACGTCCGGTATGAACTCCGCGGACCCATCCTCCAGGCCGCCAAGGCCATGGAGGCCGAGGGACACCGCATCCTCAAGATGAACCTTGGAGACACTGCACCGTTCGGACTGGAAGCGCCGGAGTCCGTAGTGGTGGACATGATCCACCACATTCGCGGCGCGCAGGGCTACAGCGATTCCAAGGGCATCTTCTCGGCCCGCACAGCCATCTCGCAGTATTACCAGACGCGTGGGCTCATGAACATTGGTGTGGAGGACGTCTTCATCGGCAACGGTGTCAGCGAACTGATCTCCATGACCTTGCAGGCATTCATGGAAAACGGCGACGAGATCCTCGTCCCGGCACCGGACTACCCGTTGTGGACCGCCGCCGTCACCCTTACGGGCGGCAAGCCGGTGCACTACCTCTGTGACGAGGACGAGAACTGGTGGCCGGACATGGCCGACGTCGAAGCGAAAATCACGCCCCGCACCCGCGGAATAGTGATCATCAACCCCAACAATCCCACCGGGGCCGTGTACCCCCGGCACATCCTGGAACAGTTCGCAGCGCTCGCCAGGAAGCACGACCTGGTCCTGTTCTCGGACGAGATCTACGAGAAAATCCGCTACGTCGACGCGCCCCACATCCATACGGCTGCCGTTGCCGAGGACATCTGCGTGCTGACTTTCAGCGGATTGTCCAAGGCGTACCGGATGCCTGGCTACCGGGCCGGTTGGGTTGCAGTGACCGGCCCCTTGACCGCCACCGCTGCCTACCGGGAATCCTTGGAACTGTTGGCATCACTCCGGTTGTGCGCCAACGTGCCCGCGCAGCACGCCATCCAGACCTGCCTGGGCGGCTACCAGAGCATCGAAGCCCTCATTCGCCCCGGCGGACGTCTCCGGGAACAACGCGACCTGGCATGGAAACTGCTCACGGCCATCCCCGGCGTCTCGTGTGTTCCCGCTGCCGGAGCGATGTACCTCTTCCCACGCCTGGACCCCGAGATCTATCCCATTGCCTCGGACGAGAAATTCGTCCTCCAGCTCCTCCAGGAACAAAAAATCCTGGTCTCGCACGGCACAGCCTTCAACTGGCCCACCCCGGACCACTTCCGGTTCGTGATCCTGCCGGCCGTAGAGGACATCGAAGAAGCGGTGCGCCGGATCTCGCACTTCCTGGCGGCCTACCGGAACCGCCCGGCGGAGGATTCGGAATAAGGGTCCCGTCAGCGTCCTTAGATGTTCCCCTCCCCGGGCCCTTTCCCTTCTCCGGGCCCAGCCTCCCGGAGCGTCCTCTTGGCGATTTTCCCGGTTGACGTCTTGGGAATTTCGGAAATGACCACGACCCTTTCCGGAATCCACCATTTGGCCACCTTGCCTTCAAGGTGCAAGCGAACGGATTCTGCGGTCAGGGCGGCGTTCCCCTTGGGAGAAACATAGGCAACGGGCCGCTCACCCCACTTCTCATCAGGCAGTCCGACGACGGCGGCCTCCCAGACGTGCGGGTGGCTCAGGATGGCGTTTTCCAGCTCTGTTGAGCCGATCCACTCGCCGCCGGACTTGATCAGGTCCTTGAGGCGATCGACGACGTGCACGCAACCCTCCGGATCGATGGTCCCGACATCTCCGGTCTTCAGCCATCCATCGGGTGTGAAGGACGCTGATCCGTCGGAGGCGCCGAAATAACCGCCGGCCACTGTAGCACCGCGTGCTTGCAGTTCACCGGTTTCCTTGCCGTCGTGCGGGGCCAAGGTACCGTCCGGCCGCACAACGCGGAGTCCGACCAATGGGCTCGGGTAACCCGGAGCGCACATCCTGGCAAGGGCTTTGCCTTCGCTCTCCAGGACGGCGGCCTGGTCTCCCTTGGACGGCGTGCGCGCCGAGGTGAGCAGCGGGCTTGCTTCCGTCATTCCCCACGTTCCAACGAGCGGAACATTCAACTCCTCGAGGTATTGGCGGGCCAGGTCCACGGGCAAAGGGCTGCCACCGTTGGCCAGCCGCCGGAGCCCGGACAGGTCCCGCCCGTGCAGATGCGGCAGCAAGCCTTTCCAGACCGTGGTCACGGCAGCGGACACAGTGACCTTTTCCTGTTCCAACAGCCCGGCAAGCTTGTCCGGTGCCGTGGCCCTGCCCGGCAGGACCAGGGAGGCCCCGCACAGGGCGGCTGCGTAGGGAAGTCCCCATGCATTGGCATGGAACATGGGAACGATCGGCATCACTACGTCCGCCTCCCCCAGGGCGAAGATGTCCGCGAACAGGAGGGACATGGCGTGCAGGACGATGGAGCGGTGGTCGTACAGCACACCCTTGGGGCGTCCGGTGGTGCCCGAGGTGTAGCACAGGGCTGCCGCGGTTCGTTCGTCGGGGACCTCGAAGGCTTCCGCGCTGTCCGCCTGCTCAAGGATCGCTTCGTAGTCCAACACTCGCGGGTCCTGGGGCACCAAGGGCCCGTCGCAGTCGTCCATGACGACGATGTGCCGAAGAGTGGGCAGCTGGTCCACGATGGGCCAGAGGACATCGAGCAAGGATCGGTCAACGAAAAGCACATCGTCCTGGGCGTCGTTGACGATGTACGCAATGTCGGCCGGTGCCAGACGGTGATTGATCGTGTGCAGCACCCTGCCGGAACTGGGCACGGCGAGGTAAAGCTCAAAATGGCGCTGGCTGTTCCACCCCAGGGTTGCAACCCGGGCGGACCCGGGTACTGCAAGGTCGTCCAAGGCACCAGCCAGTTTCCGGGTCCGCCGCGCGACCTCGCCATAAGTCGCGGATCTCCGGTCCTGCTGCGCCCCGGTGATGACTGCCTTGTGGGCGAAGGCGCCTTCAAGGCGCTCCACCAGCATGGGCGTGCTCAGGGGATGTTCCTGCATTAGTCCGCGCATGATGTCAGCCTTCCTGCTGTGAATCCATGAGTGCGCGCGACGACAACTCCACGTCCCGGTTGCTGTCCAACCCGGCCTTCGATGCCGAATCGCGGTCTTCGCGCCTCAGCGCCCACGCCAGGATAGGTGTGATGGCAACGGAGACACCGGACGCCGCGATGATGATGAAAAAGCCGGTGGCCGGATCCCCCGTGGCAGTCTCGGCCACGCCGAAGAGGTAGGGACCAACGAATCCGCCGATGAGGCCGATCATGTTGATGAACGCAAGGCCCGCGGCGGCCACGATCCCTGACATCCGCGCCATCGCGATGGACCAGAACAGCGGCAACGTACCGAAGATGAAAACCGCTCCGACGGCGATGAGCACCACCCGCACCACTGGCGGCTCGACGAGGACATAAGCCACGGCGGTCACCAGGGTGCCCAACGCCATGAAGCCAACCCAGGACGCCTCCCTGGCGGATCGCCGGAACAGCCTCGGGATAAGCAGGACGCCGATGGTCGCTCCGATGCCGACGCTGCCGGAGATGAGTCCGATCATGAAGGGGCTGTCCACGTCCATGGACTCAATGATCGATGGGATGTTGAACACCAGGCCAACGCTGCTTACCTGGTTCAGGAAGTAGACCAGGGCGATCAGTACGATGAAGGGCCGGCCGAAGGCCCTGCGCATGTTTCCCCGGATGCGGTGATCGTGCTGGTCGGGCGGCCCGGCATGCCTGGTCAGGCTGTCGGCCTCCTCAGGGGTCAACCACGTGGCTTGCTGCGGGGTTGATGGCAGCCTGAACCACACGACGACGCCGATCACCATCGTGATCAGGCCCTCGATCATGAACATCCATTGCCAGCCCTTCAGGCCGAACAGAGTGTCCAGTTCCATGAGGGCACCGCCCACTGGACCCCCGATGATGAGGGCGATCGTCGGTGCGAGGTAGATGAAGCCCATGACGCTCGCGCGCTGGTTCTGCGCGAACCACACCGTGACCATGTACGCCAGGGCCGGGAACAACCCAGCCTCCGCCGCACCGAGGATGAATCGCAGTGCGTAGAACGAGGCCTCTCCCTGCACGAACATCAGCAGCGCTGAAACAGCGCCCCACGTCAGTGCGATCCGCGTGATCCACGCCCTCGCCCCGACGCGGTACATGATCAGGTTGCTCGGGACTTCAAGGAAGGCATAGCTGATGAAGAAGATGCCGGCACCCAACCCGTAGGCGGCCGCGCTGAGTCCCACGTCTGCCTCAAGGTGGGTCTTGGCCAGGGACACATTGGTCCTGTCCACGTAGGACATGAAGTAGACGACGCAAAGCAGCGGAATCAGCTTCAGTAGAGCCTTGCGCGTAGCCCGCGCGTGGACGGCGTCGGGGCGCGGAGTTGGTTCGGTCATGGTGCCTTGATCCTCGCTCGGATTGTTCTTGGGATTGTTCGGGTGAAGGGAACAAGCGGTTCGACGTCAGCAGACCTCGAACAAGCCGGCGGCTCCCATTCCGCCACCAACGCACATGCTCACGACGACGTAGCGGGCGCCCCGGCGTCGGCCCTCCAGGAGGGCGTGTCCGACCATCCTGGCGCCGCTCATTCCGTAGGGGTGGCCGATCGAGATGGCCCCGCCGTTGACGTTGAAGCGGTCAGGATCGATCCCCAGCCGGTCGCGGCAAAAAAGGGCCTGCGAGGCGAACGCTTCGTTGAGCTCCCACAGGTCTATGTCCTGGATCCCGAGCCCGTGCTGTTGCAGGAGTTTGGGGATCGCGAAGACTGGCCCGATGCCCATTTCACCGGGTTCGCAGCCTGCCACAGCCAGGCCGCGGTAGATGCCTAGGGGGTCCAGTCCGCGGCGATGCGCCTCGCCGGCCTCCATGAGCACGGCAGCCGAGGCACCGTCGGAAAGCTGGGAAGCATTTCCGGCAGTCACTGTGGACGTCCTGGATGCCTGGCCGTCCTTAAGCACAGGTCGCAGCGACGTCAAACCCTCCAAGGTGGTGGAGGGGCGGTTGCCTTCGTCCCGGGCCAGCGTGATGCTTCCGTCTGGCCCGTCGCCCTCCCGGGAAACATCGCCGGAGACCGTAAACGGAACGATCTCGTCGTCGAAAAGGCCTGATGCCTGCGCCTGTGCGGTGCGCTGCTGGGACACCAGGGCGAATTCGTCTTGCAGCTCGCGGCCGACGCCGTACCGCTCGGCCACGATTTCCGCCGTCTCAAGCATCGACAAGTAGATCGAGGGGCGATGCTCCCGCAGCCATGGATCCTGGGACCGGTAACTGTTCTGGTGCTCGTTCTGCACCAGCGAAATGGACTCCACACCCCCACCAATGGCAACGGACATTCCGTCGGCAACGATCTGCTTCGCAGCAGTTGCGATGGCCATGAGGCCTGAGGCGCACTGCCTGTCGATGGTCATTGCCGGAACGGTATCGGGCAGTCCGGCCCTCAGGACAGATTGCCGGGCTACATTGAATCCGGTGGTGCCCTCTTGCATGGCACACCCCAGCACGACGTCGTCGACATCGCCTGGCTCCAAGCCGGCCCGTTCGACGGCGGCAGCAATAGCGTGGGCCGCCAACTCCGGCCCCGAAGCGGACTTCAGAGTCCCCTTGTACGCGCGGCCGATGGGCGTTCTCGCCGTCGAGACGACCACGGCCTCCCTCACAGCTGCGCCTCCGCAGCGGCACCCTCGGCTACAGCGATATACCGTCTCGTCTGTTCAAAGGCACTGTTGGTGACCACGGAACCGGTCATGTCGCTGACCTGTGCCCAGTGGTGGGCAACCTGCTCGGCAGTGCGCATGTCCTCGGGAAGGTAGACGCCGGCCGATTCCTCCATCCGTGCGACGGCGAACACTCCCGCGCCTGCGGCCAGAATCGTCTTTGTTGGAGCGTCCGGCGACACCATGAAGACGGCGCCGGGAGACACGGCTTCAGGCGCCAACCGGGCCAGTTCCTGCGGCTCGAGAAGATCCTCTGTCATTTGCGTTGCTGCGGTCGGGGCTAGGGAATTGACTCTGATCCCTTTGCTCTCGCCCTCGATGGCAAGAACGTTCATCAGGCCTACCACGGCGGACTTCGCCGCGCCGTAGTTGGCCTGGCCGAAATTGCCGTAGATGCCGGACGCGGAGGTGGTCATGAGGATTCGTCCGTACCCTTGCCGGACCATGTGGGACCACACTGCATGCGAGCAATTCACGGACCCCATCAGGTGTACGTCCACCACCTTGCGGAAAGCGTTGAGATCAGACTTGCCGAAAGACTTGTCCCGCAGGATGCCCGCGTTGTTGATGAGGATGTCCACCCGCCCCCACTCGCCAACGATCCGTGCCACCATCTCCTCGACGGCTTGCTCATCCGAAACGTCGCAGAGTGCCACCATGGCTTCTCCCCCGGCGTCCCGGATCTCTAGCGCGACCCTTGCGGCAGCAGACCGGCTGACGGGGACGCCCGGGGACCCATCGACGTCGTTAACGACCACCTTGACGCCTCGCTCTGCCAGCGCCAAGGCATGCGCCCGCCCCAATCCGGCACCGGCTCCGGTGACGATCGCTACTTGCCCGTGGAGGTCGATTCCCACTGAAAACTCCTTTGTCCGCCTACATACTACTCAGTATTATGTTGTCACCGTCACAGGACCGTCAAGGACGGGCGCAGGAGATTGCCCGGGGAATGACATGATGTTGGGACTATGCGTGATGGAGGACAAGTGACTACCAGTGCCGACGCCGACCCCCACATCCGGGCACGCGTCCTCGATGCAGCCGCTGCAGGGTTCGCCCGAAGGGGCTTCGCGAAGACGACGATCGATGACATTGCTGCGGCCGTGGGCGCCACGAAGGGCCTGGTCTACTACCACTTCAGATCAAAGTTCGACATCTTCCTGGCTGCCTACGAGCTCGGCATGCACAAAGTGAAGGCCGTAGTGGAACCTTTGGCCGAATCACCTGGATCCGGGCTTGAGCGGCTGAAACTCATGGCGACCGCCCACGTGGTCAACCTGATGGAAGATGTCGATTACCACCACGTAGTCCACCAGGGCGTCCGCGACCAGTCGTCGGAATCGCTCACCGTTCACCAGCGGGAAGCCTTGGTGAAGCTCAACCAACTCCGCAAGGAATACGAACTCTTGTTCCGGGCAGTGGTTGAGGAAGGCGTCAATGACGCGTCGCTGCGAAAAGTCGATCCACCGCTGGCGACCCGAGTTCTCCTCAGCAGCCTCAACGCTGTGGACGTTTGGTACCGCGAGCAGGATCAGCAGGCTCCGTCCGGCATACGGTCATTGGCCGAGGAAGTCGTTGACCTCATCCTCGCCGGAGTCGCATCCCACTGACGGCTTTTACAGCCGAACAGCCTTTCAGCCATTCAGCCTTCAACGTGAAAGCTAGAGGGCAGGGTCCACCATGGTCATGCCCGCAGGGTTGGCCTTGTCGAAGCGGGGCAACAGCGCCGCAGCGTCCTGCAGGCCAATGGTGCGCTCGATCAGCAGCTGCGGCTGGAGCGCGCCCTGCTCAATGAGCGCCAACATGCCCGGATAGTCCACCGCGGCCATGCCATGGCTGCCCAGGAGATCGAGTTCCCAGCCAATCACGCGGGCCATGGGCACTTGCGGATTGCCGTCGATGGAGGGCAGCAAACCGATCTGGACATGCCTGCCTCGCCTGCGAAGGCTCAGGATCGCGTCGGCGCAGGTTTGCTCACTTCCGACGGCGTCCACCGCCACGTGGCTGCCTCCATCGGTCAAGCGGCTCACTGCTTCGGGGATGTCCGTTCCGTCAGCGAGTACAGTGTGGTCAGCGCCCAAGCGGGCAGCAACAGCCAGCGCCTCCGGGTTCCTGTCCACGGCGATGACCTTGGCTCCCATGGCCTTGGCGATCATCACGGCACTCAGCCCGACGCCGCCGGCACCCACAACAGTCACCCATTCTCCGGCCTTCACCTTTGCGCGGGCCGCCAAGGCGCGATATGCCGTGGCGAAGCGGCAGCCGAGGCTTGCCGCCGTCGTAAAGTCGACGCTGTCAGGGATGGCAACAAGGTTGCTGTCGGCAGCATGCAGTGCCACGTATTCGGCGAACGATCCCCAGTGGGTGAATCCGGGTTGCTGCTGGTCGAGGCAGACCTGCGCGTCACCGGCAAGGCACCATTGGCATGTGCCGCAACCGCAAACGAAGGGGACGGTGACGCGGTCGCCCACTTTCCAGCGCTGGACGCCTTCCCCCACCGAGTCGATGACTCCGGCGAGCTCGTGGCCCGGGACGTGGGGCATGGCGATGTCGTCGTGGCCGGCCCACGCGTGCCAGTCACTGCGGCACATTCCTGTAGCCAGCACCTTCACCACCACGCCGCCAGCGGGGGCTTCGGGTTTGGCGACCTCCCGGACGTCGGGCTGGGTGAGGACCTCATCAAATATCACTGCGCGCACGCCCTGACTCTAGCAATTGGCTGCCACTGTCACACTTCCGGCGCCGCTTCCGACATTCCAGATGTAACGAACCATCTCTGAAGGGAAGTCAGTATGACCCGCATCAACATCGGCCGCAGCAACAAGCTCGGCTACGCTGCCGTCATTGGCCTCGAGGGCTACGCACGCACTGCCGTGGACCCGGACCTGTACGAGCTCATCAAGCTGCGCGCTTCCATCCTCAACGGCTGCGGCTTCTGCGTTGACATGCACGCCACCGACGGGCGGAAGCGCGGCATACCCGAAAGGAAGCTCCACGCGGTTGCCGCCTGGCAGCATTCGAAAGTGTTCTTCGATGCCCGCGAACAGGCCGTGCTCGCCCTGACGGACGCGCTGACGCAGCTCGGGCCGGACACGGTGACCGACGAGATCTGGAACGCGGCGGCTACCCATTTCGACGACGGGCAGATGGGTGGCCTCATCCTGGCAATTTCCACCATCAACGTCTGGAACAGGATCGCCATCAGCACGCAGATGGAGCCGCCGCTGGATGAAAAGAATCCGCTGGTCTGAACGGTAACGTGGGCACCATGACTCTTGCCGTCTCAGCCACGGTGGCGTGGCAAAGCGAACGGAACCGTCTGCTGGGGATTGCGTACCGCATGCTGGGCGACTTCGGCCATGCCGAGGACGTGGTCTCCGAGGTTGCGATCGACGCCGTCCGGCAGGAGCGGAACACCGGCGCCGGCCGCGTGGACTCCTGGCCGGCGTGGCTGACCACTGTTTGCGTGCGGCGTTCCATCGACAGGGTGCGCCAACTCGCCGCCGCCCGCGAAGACTACACAGGGCCATGGTTGCCGGAGCCCGTGGACACCGCCCAGCTACCCGAGGAAGCAGTGGCCAACCGCGAACTGCTGTCCTTGACCTTGCTGCACCTGGCTGAGCAACTGGCGCCGGAGGCGCGGGCGGCGCTGGTCCTGCACCGCGCCTTCGGGATGGCAGCACCGGAAATCGGGGAGATCCTGGACAAGACCCCTGCTGCCGTGCGCCAGATGATTTCGCGTGCGGAGCGCCGCCTGGACATCGACCCGGAGGCGCCCGCTCCCCGGGCCAAGGACCGGGCCGTCCTGGAGAAGCTGGTGCAGGCCATCGAGGAAGGCGAGATCGAAACCGTCGTGGCGATGCTCCACCGGGATGCGGTGCTGTGGGCCGACGGCGGCGGCAAGGTCAAGAGCGCCATGAACCCGCTGTTCGGGGCGGCAAGGATCGCGCGGTTTTTTGCCGGCATCCTGGGCAATGCAGTGGTTTTCGATCCTGTGGAGCCCGTCCGTGCCTGGATTGTGGAGGTCAATGGCGGAGCGGCTTTGGTGCTCAGGCACCACGGCCGCTCCGACATCGTCGAGGTGGACGCCGGCCCGGATGGGAGTATCCGGGGGCTGCGTCAGCTGTCCAACCCGGACAAACTGGCCCGGGTCTCGCAGCTTATATAGCCCCGCTCACCACGTCACCATGCTTGGGCCGTCCACCGGCTGCGGCTGGAGGCGTTTGGACGACCTTCGCCCGACCATGAACGCCGCGGCACCCAACCCTGCCGGAACCAGCAGCGCCCATCCGCTGAACAGCAGAACCACAAGCATCACGACGGCGGCCACGATCACGCCGTACCAGGCTGCGGTCCGTCGCGGCAACAGTCGAACGCCCGCCGCCAACCCAAACGCCGTGACGGCCGTGAAGCATGCGGATGCCGCGCCGATCTGGAACTCCATGCTGAGCACACCGGCAGCGGCAAGGGCAAAGGACACCGTGGTCATCGCCGCCAGCGAACCAAGGCTCACCGAAGGCACCTGCCCCGCGCCGATGCCGCGCGCAAGAGGCCGCGGCAGCACGCCGTCGGACGCCAACCGGGCACCGAGCTTGCTGGCGCCCGCCACGAAAGTACTGAGCGGACCGAACGTCAGGACGGCCGCTGCGACGGCGGTCACCGGTGCAGCCGCCGGGCCAAGTCCTTTAGCCAGCAACTCGGCCACCGGGACACTGCTGTCCGCAAGGCCGGGTCCGAGGACTGCCACGCAAGCAGCGACGAGTCCGATGTACACCACCCCGACGACGACGAGCGTCAGCCAGGTTGCCCGCTTAAGGTCGCGTTCGGGGTTGCGGAACTCCCCAGCGAGGTGCGTCACCGCTTCCCACCCGGCAAAGCAGAAGAACAACAGGCTGGCGGCGCCGCCCACAGCCAAGTAGCCGTGTGGGGCGAACGGCACGAAATTGCCTGCCTGTGCATGCGGCGCGGCCACCGCTACGGCAAACGCAAGCAAGGCCACCAGCAACACCATCAGGAACAGTTGCAGTTTGCTCGAGACCCGGATCCCCACCGCGTTGGCCGCAAAACCGGCTGCGAGGATCGCTCCAGCCGCGATCAGGGCTGTTTCACGGCCGCCTCCCATGGCATGGGCGATGTACTCTCCTCCGATCACTGCTGTTGCCGGGGCTCCGAACGGAATGGCGAAGTAGAACAGATAACCGGCCACCACAGAGGCGCGCTGCCCAAAAGCCCTGGTGACGAACGTTGCAATGCCGCCGGCGTCGGGCTGCTGCCGTGACATCTCCGCGAAACTGAACGCCACCGGCGTGCAGAACACCAGGAGCAATGCCCACGCCAGGATCGACGCCGGACCCGCCACTTGGGCGGCAATGGCAGGCAGAACCAGCACCCCCGATCCCAAAATGGCACCTACGTAGATCCCCGTTGCACGGAAGAGACCCAGACCCGAACCTTTGACAGCATTATTCACCCTTCTACTGAACAGTATTCGGACCGGTGCCAGCCAGCAGGGAAACTGCCTGCAAACAGCAATATCCTGCCGAATTTCCGCACAAATGCCACCGTCACTCTGTCAGGATTCGGTGTGTCCCAACCCCAGGGCCGGCACCAATGCCACTGAGCACGCAGCGGCGCCGTGCAACTCGAAGACAACGATGGAGTTGGTACCCCGGCGCAGAACGGGCCCCGGGACGTACAGGGTGGTTTGGGGACCCCGCGACCAATACCGACCAAGGCAAAAATCGTTGATCCAAACAACCCCTTTGGTCCAGCCACTCATCGAAAGAAACGCATCTGCCTGATCGCCTGCCTCGAATTCGCCTTGGACAAAAGCAGGACCGGAAACAGGCCCGTCAAGGTGCACTTCCTCGCTGTCCAGTTCGGACAGAGTGGAAGTGATTCCGGCGAGGTCCAGTGGGAGACAGCGCCAGTCCGGTACTGATTGGCCATTGATTCGCGCCTTGCCGACAAGCCCCTTGGGTTCACCCAACTTCGGGCCGTAGTTCACCCTGCCTTGGTCCTCCACCAAAATCTGAAGAGTTCCGGCTGCATCGCGGGGCAGGGAGATCGACTTTTCGTGATGATCGCGGGCCAAAGTGCCAACCGGCTGCCCATTCAAGAAGACTTGTGCGCGGTCACGAACCGCGTCAAAGGTGAGTACACCGGGGCCGCTCAAGGCCACCTCGGTGCAATAGACGCTATAGCCGGAGTAGTGCTCAAGGTCATCATGGGTGGGGAGGTCCCCTTTGTGGTCCCAGCGTCCGAGGTGGTCCAAACCGTCCCACAAGGGGACCTTCCGGTTCAGCGGGAGAACAGCCTGCGCCAATGCCCCGGAAGGTACCGGAACATCGGCGTCGTCAAGTTGGGAGTACTTCGATATCACGTCTCGGAGGGCCCAATACTTGGCCGTGGGATTTCCGGCTTCGTCCAGTGGGGCATCGTAGTCGTAGCTTGTGGCAGTGGGTTGGTACACGCCCTTATGGTTGGCGCCGTTAGTGAGGCCAAAGTTCGTTCCGCCATGGAACATGTAAATGTTGACCGACGCACCCATCTCCAGCATGACGTCCAGTTCCTCGGCTGCCTGCTCCGCCGGCGTCGTGTGGTGGTGGGCTCCCCAATGGTCAAACCATCCCACCCAGAACTCAGAGCACATCAGGGGTCCACTGGGTTGGTGCCGGCGAAGGGTTGCCAAGCGTTCAGTTGCCCTGGAACCGAACGAGCCAGTCTTGTGCAATCCGGGCAAGCTCCCATTCCGCAACATGTGGTCCTCGGGTTGGTCAACCGTGGTGAACGGAACGGTCAGGCCGATCTCCTGGTTGATGCGGACCAGCTTTTCCAGGTAAGTGCGATCGTCGCCGTAAGCCCCATATTCATTTTCAATCTGGACAAGAATGATGGGACCGCCGGCGTGGATCTGCCGGGGTACCAGGATCGGTGCAAGTTGATTGAAGTATTCCCTGATGGCCTCCAGATAAGCGGAGTCGTCCACCCGGATCGCGTTCGCTCCAGAGTCGAACAACCACGCAGGCAGGCCCCCGTTGTCCCATTCAGCGCAGATGTACGGGCCTGGCCGAACAATGGCATGCATGCCTTCCGCGTCCACAAGATCGAGGAACCGGGCCAGATCCAGGATTCCCGAGGTGTCGAACACCCCGGGCAATGGCGCATGCGCGTTCCATGGGATATAGGTTTCGATGGCATTCAGCCCCATTTGGCGCGCCTTGCGGATCCTGTCCGCCCAGTGCTCAGGATGTACCCGGAAGTAGTGCAAGGCGCCGGAGATGATCCGGTGCGGCTCGCCGTCGAGCATGAAATCGTGCTCGCCGATATCGAAGTGGGACATTGATGGATCCAATCTCAGGGACGTGGGAGAGGCGGGATGGGTTCTGTGCAGGCGTCCGCAATGCGTGAGGCATTTGGGGAATTTTCCCGGCGCATCCCCGGCAACCACACTCTGCCAATTTGCCGCTCCACAAGCTATGATAACGATTTCAGAGCCTAATCGTCCATGGCTCAAAGCTCAACAGACTGGAGAGTCCGTGACTTCTTACCACTACGCCGAACGCGGGAAAATCTCACCCGGCAAATTGTTCCTGGACCAGGACGGCAAAGTCGCCCAGCTCCACGGAGCAGGACTCCAACAGTTCGGCGACACGTTCTTTGCTTGGGGCGAAGACAAAACACATGGGGGAACTTTCGGCGGCGTGGCCTGCTACTCGTCCCCTGATTTGTCCACTTGGACGTTCCGTGGGCATTCCCTCCCTGTGTCAGAGGACGTTCCCGAACTAGCGCTGGACCGTGTCATCGAACGACCCAAAGTCCTGAGGAACCGCGACGGAAAATACGTCATGTTCCTCCATGTGGACTCCCGGGACTATTCGGACGCCAAGGTCGGGTGGGCCATATCGGAGACGCCTGAAGGTCCCTACCAATTCCTTCGCGCCGAGCGGCCGCTCGGCAACGTCAGCCGGGACATCGGCGTCTTTGTCGACGACGACGGTACTGGTTACCTCCTCAGCGAAGACAGGGACCACGGCCTTCAGATCTACCGCCTTTCGGAAGACTTCCTGGCCGTGGACAGCCTTGTCTCCACCACCTTGGCACCTGAGAGCGACCACCCCTTGGGATCACATGGATATGAGTCCCCGGCGATGGTGAAAGTCGCTGGCCTCTACTACCTTTTTGGCTCCGACCTTACGGGCTGGTCCACCAACGACAACAAATATTCAACCGCAAAGGCGCCGAGTGGGCCATGGAGCGAGTGGCAGGACTTCGCGCCGCCAGGCTCGGCCACCCACGACTCACAAGTTTCCACCATCGTGAGCATAGAAGGGACTGAGGGCACAACCCACGTGTACGTCGGGGACCGGTGGATCCGCGACGACCTCTTCCACTCCGCCCCGGTCTGGCTTCCGATCCAGATTGCCGACGGCAACGCGTCTCTTGCGTGGATGGATGAGTGGTCGCTCGACGCCGGAACGGGCACCATCACGGCATAGCCTACGCACGCCGTATGGGACACAATGCAAACGGTCCAGGATCCGAAGATCCTGGACCGTTTGCTTTGCCCTTATCGTGCTGTGCTACTCAGCCGCTGCTTTGAGGCGCTCCTGGACATCGACCCCGACGAGCGAGCGGAGTTCGACCAACTTGCTCATGCTTCTCCCCTCAAAGGTGGCCATAAGACCTGCTCAACTCCCGTATAGCCGCAGTTCGGCGACACCCATGATGTCTCCGTTCACGAGGCGCACATACCGGTACTGGGAGTTGTCATTGACCGTCCATGGCTGCCAGGGAAGAACACTCTTGGGCGCAGCCGGGGTCAGCCGCTTCCAGTTCTGCCCATCGTTTGAGCCCTCCAGCCTGAGGTCCCGCACGCGTGATGTGCCGTAGCCGTCCTGCCGCAGGAGGATCTCTGCCCTGCCCAGCTTCACGGACCCGTTGGGGCCAAAGTCCCAGGTGATGCCGTAGACGCCGTCAAACTGCCGCGTGTCCGTATAGGTGGTCGCATTGTTATCGAAGAGCTTCGCAGCGTCCGCGGTGTGGGTGCTGCTCGGCTGGAGATTGGGGCGAAGCACGGCAGCGGAGGCGAAACGGCTGTCGACCAGCCCGGTATTGCTGGAAACGAACAGCCCGGACCCGTCGCTCGTGGCTTCCACCGGATCCGCGGCTTTACCCTCAGGTGCAGTGAAGTTGATAGCGAAGGTCAGCGGTGCGCCTTCTCCGCCCTGGAGCGCCCTTCGCGCAAGCCATGTGCCGGGTTCTTCGGCGGTCACCGTTGCCGGTTGCCCTTGGATGATGACCGAGATGTTCGAGTTTTGCGGGGCGCCCGTAAACCTGAGCTCAGCTGTGTCGCCGTCCACCACCCGGCCCGCCGTGGCGTTTGGAGAACCAAGGGTCACCGTGTTCATTGCACCGACCGTCTCGCGGCGTTCTCCTTCAATCCGCAGGTCAGCCACGCTCCATACACGGCCCGCTGGCTGCGCTCCTTCCAATTGAAACTTGAGGAAGCGGTAGGACTGGTTGCGAAGTTCCTGCTTGACGGGAAGGTATTCGAGGGCATTGTCCTGGCCCACGGTTTGCGCTTCGGTGAGCAGCGTCCAGTCGGAGCCGTTGCTGGAGCCATAGACGCTGGTTCCCCGGGTACGATCCGGAAAGGTATCCCGGGCCAGGAAGCCGAACCTGTCGACCCGGAGCCGGTAAGCCGTCCCCGCGTCGAAGACCACCGCCGGACCCGGAAGGTCACCCCATGTTGTCTGGTTGCTGCCGTCAATCAATGAACCCAGCGTTGAAGCCGATATCTGGCTCGAGGTCACCACCTTGGTGAAATCCAAAGACCCGTCTTCGAGCTTCGGGTTCAGTTCGGCCAGCTGTTGAACCGCCTGCCGCAAGCCCTCCAGCAACGTCCCGAATCCGGCAGCATCCGTAGAATCCTTGCCTGCCAGGGCGGCGTCTTTGGCCTTGACCAGGGCAGCCCAACTGGAGGAAGTGTAGAGCGCCTGATCCTGAACGCCGGAAAGCAGTTTGTCGATGGCGTCCTGCCGGTTGGCAGCAACACTGATGGTGACAGGTAGGGCCGAAGTGGTTTGGCCGTCGTTTGCCACGGCCAGGAATGCCGCCACATCCGCTCCGGACTGCGGGGTCCACGCCAGGCGCCCGTCGACCGCGAGGGAGGCACCCGCCGGAGCGCCCTGCAGGCTAAGCGAGGGGGCGCCTCCGGAGTCCGTGACCACCAGGTTGCGGGAGAACTGCTCACCGGCAACCGCAACCGTGCTGATCCCGGGTGCGTCCTTGAAGACAGGTGGGGTCAAAAGACCATTGGCCTGGCTAAGAACGCCGCTAACGTCGATCTGCGGGGAGCCGTCCTTGGCGCGAAGGAAAAGGATGTTTTCACCTACCTTGCTGGTTGGAATCTTATTCGAGTCCAGGTCGACCCAGGCGTAGGTCCACGCACCTGCGGTGTCAGGTAGCGCTATTTCAGCGAAAGCCGTCGAGTTCGCGGTCCGGGCGGCTTGCAGTGTGGCTGTCCCGTTCGTCCTCACCTTGATTCCCACGAGGGACGTCTTGGTCCTGTCCGACCACACCATCCGGCGAACGGCCAAGACCGCGTCGTCCTTATGGGAATCCAATCGGATGAACTCCTCACCGCCGGCGGTCTTTTGTTTGGCGTCCTTGCCGATCACCTTTCCGTATTGCGCGGTGGACATCTCGGCGGTTGGGCCCGGCACGGGAACGCTGACATTCTCGTTTGCCAGTTGTGCGGGGAACGCTACCCAGTAATCCGCAGGGTTGAAGTCCGATCCTCGCGGATTCCAAAAGTTCTCGATGCCGGCGCCGTTGTAATACAGGGGGCCGTCCCGCTTCTCGTGAAGCTCGGCAACATAAGGCGCTTCCCGTTCAACGTCAACGCCTTCAACGTACTTGTACTGATAGTAGATCTCGCTCATCATGTCCCTCAGCCGTCCTCTGTAAGCCTGGGAAAGGGAGCTGGAACCACCGGACGTGTCAATGAACGGCACTTCTTCACCCATCATGAACTGGACATACTTATCGGCCCCCTTCAACAGCCGGTTGCCCAGGAAACCGTAGGGGCTGACGGCGTCGGCGGCCTGGGACACTGTGCCGTGGACAGGGTCCAGGCGGGTGCCTTGGTTATTGATCATTCGCGAGATGGAGCCCAGAAGAGTGATGTCGCCTTCGGCATGGGCCTGGTCGCGGCCCATCTCGACCAGCTCAACAAAATCATGGCCGAGGGGGTTGCGGGGATCGTCAGACTTTACCTCCCGCAGCAGTGCAGAGAGGCTGCCGTTGACGTCACCGCCGTTGATGGTCCCGTTGATTTGGTAGGTGGAGTTTACGGAGAACCACTCAACCCGTTCGGCATAAAGCTGCGGATCATCTATGAAGATCGCTCCTGAGAGCATGCCGATCACCCCGTACAGGTGCTGATTCCACAACCGGTTCTGCGAATAGAGGAAGGTTCTGATGGTGGGCAGGACCATGTTGTCCTTGGCCCTCTGTTGGTCGCGCTCGGTCCACCTGAGATCGTAGCCGTTGAGGTCAGGGTTGACCGGCTGCGTGGACCGGATGATCTCTGCCGCGCTCACGAACTGGTAAAGCGGCACACCCGTGTGGATGTGGGAATCCGGAAAATATTTGTACTTCGCCGGGTCCATGCTGCTCCACGTCCTGAGGACGTGCAGCGCATTTGCCCGGTAGACCTCGTCGCCAGTCATGACATACATCAATGCCTGGGTGAGGGCTCCCAAGCTGTCCGTGTGCGCTTTTCCTCGCATGGACGCCTGGTCGTAGGCATTGTTCAGTGGTGTGTCGTCCGTGGGGCCTTGGTTTCCAGCAACATAGTCCCGAGCGGCGTACTTGGTCTCGGACATCGCCTTGTAGTAGCTCGCCCATGGTTCGACGCCGGCCTTCACCTGCTGCTGCGCGTTCTGTAGCTGGCTGGCTGTCATGCCTGCTCCCGGGTGCGTGAAACCCGCGGAACTGACCGTTTGGGTAATCTCGGGTAGAGCCACCTCAGTGACGTTAACGGCGTGGGCAGATGCCGGCGTCAGTAGGGCGATCCCTATGAAAGCAGACAACGTGCCGGCAAGGACTCTCAGGATTCCGGGACTGGATCCGGGTTTATGCCGGACAGCCAAAGGACCACGGGATCTTCCCGCACTGCTGGAATGGTCAGGAAATTGCTGCATTGCATTTCTCCTTTGTTGTGAAAATGTGGCCCGGGGCGGCAGGTCCGGGCTGCGCTGCACGGGATTGGTAGTGACGGGGCACCATCCGGGGACGCATCACCCCACGGGCCGGCGTGCGAATCAGTACTTGATCCGGATAAGGCGGGCACTGTTCTGCTCCGGAAGTTCAAGCTTCAGCTCCAGCCTGCCCTCCAGGCCTGGAACCAAGGCCACCAGACCTTCGCTCCAAGTGGGATACAGAACCTCCACGGATGCCCCCGGTCCGACCTCGGGCGGCAGTCCTATGTGTTGCTCGGGGCTTCCCGCTCTCCGGTGAACGGCAACCACCACAGACCGTTCTTCCAGGAACGCGCCTTGGGCCACCCAGTCGTCACGCCAGGCCGGAAGGCCCAGGGGAAAGAAAGGTCGGCTATGCGGTAGGGCGCCGCGCAGTCCTTTGTAGAGGTCAATGGCTTCTGCCACCACAGCCTGCTGGCCAGGCTCCAGGGTGTCTATCCGTCCTGCAAGGTGGATCCTTGAAAGCATCGAGCTGATCATGGAGAAAGCCAGTTGCTCCTCGCCCATGGACCCGTCAACTGTTGCCCAGACTCCCGCCTGTTCCGGCGGCAATGCCAGGGGCGCCGCCGCAGAGATGGCCGGGATTTTGGCGTAGTCCTGCTGGTCGGTCAGGGAGAGGATGGGGAAGGACGAGCACGAGGCCCCATCAAGGCGGGATCCACCGGCCGCACATCCTTCAATGGTCAGCCCGGGATGGCGATCCATGGCGGCAGAAACCCAGGCGAGAAATGCCCTGTTGTGTTCCATCAGCCCCGATCCGGCAGAGCCGTTCAGATCGGTGCCGGCGCCTATGTCGATGTTGTAGTCGAGCTTGAGATAGCCAAGACGGAAGTTCTCCATCAACCGGTCCACCACCCGGTCCAAATGGGCCCGGGCTGCCGGATGGCGCAGATCGAGCTGGTACCTGCCCCACTCCTGGACCCGATGGCCTTTTCTGCTGAAGAACGCCGCATCCGGAAGGGACCGCGCTATACGGCTCCTGCTTCCAACAACTTCTGGCTCGAGCCAAAGACCCGGTTGCATTCCGGCGCGCCGGATTCTGTCGATGACTGCATCGAGCCCACCGTCGGGGAACCTGTTCGATGACGGTTCCCACTCACCTACCGAGTCCCACCAGCCCCCGTTCTCGTCGTCGTACCAACCGGCGTCGATGCAAAAAACCTCCGCGCCCAGAGCGGCCGCCGCTTCAATCAGCGGTATCTCCTTCTCGGTGGTGGGATCGGACATGAGACAGTTCAAGAAATCGTTGTAAACCACCGGCAGGGCCGTGTTGTCGGGGTGCGGCCGGCGAATGCGGCGCCGGTAGGATGTCAGCTCAGCAGCAATCGCATCAATGCCTCCTTGTGGCGCAATGGCGACGGCGGCAGGAACCGTTGTGAAGGTCGATCCGGGTTCCAGGTGCACATCCCACTGGTGCTCTTCAAAGGTGGGCCCTGAAAGAACCAAAGCGACGTCGTTGTACCTGTCGGCCAGTTCGTAATGCCAAGCGCCATTGTGTTCTACCTGCCACGCCATCATGCGTCCGGTGGATGTGTCTTCAAGTATTCCCATGGGCATCTGCTCGGATGTGGACCAGGCTCCGGTTGACGTGGCGACGATCCGGTTCTTTGAGCCCACTTGGTTGTACTGAACCATGCCCACATTGATCAGGCCACGGCTGGCGAGCGATCCTTTGGCCCAGCGAAACTCACCGGACCAGGGATTGAACGCGTGCCAAAGCTGCAGTTTCTCTTCCCAGTCCGTGCCGTGGCCAAGTCCTGAAACGGCAAACGACGAAACGTATTCCAGGTCCACTGGGGCTGTTGAGGCCTTGACGTCGGTCCACGTGCGGACCACTGCAGCGGCTTCCGCCACCTCGTAATGAGCAACAGCATGCAGCCCTGAGCGTTCGTCGCCGGCATGGACTTCCAAACGGCGCACTCCGTCGGCCTCCGACTCCCGGAATTCGAGCAATCGCAAATCCTGGGACGTGCGCCCGTCCATGTGCCGCTTTCCTGCGGTTCCACTCCTTCCCTGACCGGCCAGGGACAGCTCAATCACGGGACGGGAGGAACGCACGAGGTTGGCAGGCTCAAGCGGCGCATCATCTTTGTGGGAAATTGCGAGCAAGCGTGGCGCGATTGCCGGGCCATGCAGGAAGTGAAGCTGAAGCAAGCCGTTGCCCCAGGTGAACAGGGACGTACCGGGACGCAGACCCTCTTCCAGTCCATCGGCTGGTTCGACGGCCAGCGCTGCTGGATCCGGGTGGATGGCGGTCATGACGGCGTTCTCCTAAGGTCAACGGACGCGGCCACACGCTGTTCAGCAAGCGCCACGACGGTGGCCCAACTGTATGATATCGATATCAGATTAAGCAATGCCCCCACGGTTGGCATGTAACGCACGCCACAATCCGCTCTTGCCAACCGCCGTGTCGGCGTTTACTCTGATATCGATATCAGCTTCCAATCCGTCCCATCGGACGTGTCCGTCGGTCACCGAGGAAGCCATCTCTCCAAGGAGCATCATGAATGCAATGAAGCGTTTTATTACCGGAGCCGCGGCCCTCTCCCTTGCGGCGTCGCTGGCAGCATGTGGAGGCGGGCCAGCCGCAGCCCCGGCCGGCCCCTCAGCGGATCCAGGGGTGGAGGGAACGGATTCGCAGCCCGTCACCCTCAACTACTGGGGCTGGAAGAAAGGCACAGCGGACCAGGTCAAGCTGTTCAACGCGGCCCATAAGAACGTGCAAATCAAGTACACAGAAGTCAAAGGCGGGGCGGACGCCCTGAACGGCCTGCGCAACGCAGCATCAGCAGGCAACGCACCTGATCTTCAACAAGGCAACCAGGACTGGATGGTGCCGTTGGTGGCGGAGAAAGTGGCAACCGATGTCACTCCCTGGCTCTCACCCAGCAAGGACAAGTTCCGCGAATCGGCCTATAAAGCTTCGCAGGTCAATGACCACAACTACGTCATCCCTACTGAGCAGGCCCCCCAATTCTTCGTGTACCAGAAGCCGATCTACGATGCAGCAAATCTCAACGCCCCGAAGACCATGGATGAATTCGTGGACCAGGGCAAGGTGCTGGCAGGGCAAGGTCACAAAATAACCAACATGGCCGGCGAGGATCCCTCCACGTTGGTGAACTGGGCCTGGCAGGCCGGCGCCCAGTGGTACAAGGCCGATGGAGACACCTGGAAGATCAACTTCCTGGATAAGGCCACCATGGAGGCAGCTGACGTTACGCAGAAGTTGATCGACGAGGGCGCCATATCAACCCAGAGCTTCGCCGATTACGCCGCCGTGCAGCAGATGTATGACAAGGGAAACACGGCCACCCGCCACATCTGGACGTGGTCCACCAATGGCATGGTGAGCAATTTCAAGGACTCATTCGGCAACTGGGCGGCAGCGCCGATACCGGAATTCAGCACGGGAGGCAAGGCCAACGTCAGTCCCATTGGGGGAATCTTCGTGACCGAGCAGTCCAAGTCCAAAAAGGCGGCGGCCGAGGCAGCAGTGTGGCTGGCTACTGAGAAGGAGTCAGTAACCATTGCCGCAGACCCCATCAAGGGAGCTTCTTCGTTCCCCGTCATTGCGGACTCTGACTCCTACGTGAGCACACTGCTTCCCGAGAAGCTCTTCGGTGCCAATCACGCCGAGGCCGTGAAGGTGGCAATCGAAGCGTCCAAGAACATCGCTCCGGATTGGACCTACGGGCCCAACTACACCGCCATGTACACCGAACTGGCGGACGGATGGGCCAAGGTGATTACCAAACAACAGAAAGTCACGGACCTGCTCAAGCACATGCAGGAATGGACGATCAACGATCTGAAAAAGAAGGGAATCAACGCCGCAGACGGCTCCGTGTAGCCGGGCGCAGGCGGGTGGCGGAAATTGCACGCCACCCGCCTTCCCTTCGAATCAGTCTCTAAGGAAACAGCATGTCGTCTCTGACTCAACGGGCCGGGCGCCCCGCACAAGCACCGCCCAAATCCAGCCGATTCGGCTGGCGGACTCTTCTTGCCGCCAAGGGTGCGGCCTTCACCTTGCCTTTCGCCGCAGGTTTCGTTGTTCTGTTCATCCTGCCCCTCGGATATGCAGTGTTCCAAAGCCTCTTTAGCGTCAAGTCCTCTGGACTGGGACTTTCAGGTAATACGACCGTTTTTGTGGGGTTGGACAACTTCATTACCGCCGCCACCGATCCCAGGTTTTGGGAGTCCATGGGGCGGGTTGCTGTGTTCGCGTGCGTTCAGGTTCCCATCAAGCTCGCTTTGTCCCTCATGCTCGCGCTCGGCCTGGACTATCTCAAAGGAAGGGTGGTGGCCGGTCTCCGCATCGGCCTTTTGATCCCCTATATGATTCCCGGCGTGGTGGGCACCCTGGTGTGGATCTACCTCTACTCCCCCGAAATCGGGCCCCTGACGGAATTCGGCAAATTCTTCTCCCTCAACTGGAACTTCCTCTCTGATGCCATGATGTGGCCATCGATCGGCAACCTCCTCACCTGGGACAGCATTGGGTTCAACATGCTGATTATCTATGCCTCCTTGCAGGCCATCAGTCCTGAACTCTTCGAAGCTGCCCGGCTCGATGGCGCGGGCGAGGCGCGAATCGCCTTATCAATCAAAGTTCCTTTTGTCCGGAGCGCATTGGTGCTGACCGGAATGTTGTCCATCATCGGACTTCTTCAGATCTTCGCTGAACCATTGCTGTTCAGGTCCTTCGTCCCGGAGGTGGTCACCAAGGACTACACCCCTACGCTGATGATTTTCAACCAGGCCTTTGATTCCAACAACTACAACTACGCCGCCGCATTGTCGATGATCTTCGCCGTCGTCATTGCCGGGGTGTCCTTCCTTTACTACAAATTCACCAACAAGCCGGAAGCCTGACGTCATGAGCACCACAAATCCAATTCCCACAAATGTGGTTCCGGAAGACAAAGCGGGTCTGCCACCCGCTGTGATCCGCAGCCCCGAAATTCCCGCAACGAATCGCGAAGGGTTTGCGTCAGGAATTCGCCGCCACGGCGCCGGCCCGGCGCGAGCTGCAGGCGTCAAGCAAAACAGGACTTCCCAACTGCTGGTCCTGGTCGGCCTGGGCCTGGCTGTCATCTATTCCGCTGGCCCTATTTGGTGGCTGATCGTTGCATCCACCAAAGGTCAATCCGATCTCTACGGTGCCAAGGGTCTTGAATCGTTGTGGTTTGCGAACTTCAACCTTTGGGAAAATCTGCAGCAAATATTTGTGTACGACGACGGCTACTACTTCCGCTGGATGCTCAACTCGGTGCTGTATGCAGGTGTTGGTTCTTTTGTTGCGATGCTGATTTCGCTCGCCGCAGGATACGGCCTGGCCCGGTACGAATTCCGCGGCAAGAAGGTGGTATTCGGAGCGGTGGTTGCATCCTTCCTGCTGCCCTCGGCGCTGCTCACCATTCCGCTGTATCTTCAGTTTTCATCGTGGGGGCTGGTCGGGACCCCATGGGCCGTCCTCATACCCTCATTCATCAGCCCCTTCAGTGTTTATCTAGCCAAGGTCTACATCGAGGGAGCCATCCCGGCAGAACTCCTGGAAGCGGCACGAATCGATGGTGCAGGCGAATTCAGGATCTTCGTCCAGGTTGTTATGAGACTGATGACAACCGGCGCGGCCACCATCTTTCTGCTTGCCTTCGTCGGCAACTGGAACAGCTTCTTCCTGCCTTTGACAATGCTGGGCAGCTCAGGCAAGGAGAACTGGCCGCTCGCCCTGGGTCTGTACAACTGGGCAGGAAAGCGGACACTGGCGGGAGAAACAGTGGACGGCACCAGCATGCTCATTCTCGGATCACTGCTCGCCATCGTTCCTTTGGCAATCTTCATGATCGCGATGCAGCGGTTCTGGAAGTCAGGCGTGACCCTTGGCGCGGTGAAGTAAATGACACGGATAGATAAACCGCGCACCATGGCTGTAATGTCACCGCCCGGCCTCTTTGATCAACTTTTTTCCCTGGAGGCCCAAGCCAAATGGCACGCAACGGCTCACCATACGGGGATCGTTTTTGAAGACTTCGAGTCCCCAGCCGCGCGTCGGATCCTGGCAGAAACAGAGGTACTCATCACCGGATGGGGGTGCCCGCCGCTAGCCCCGGAGACGCTTGGCATGGCGCCTAACCTGAAGGCAGTAATCCACGCTGGCGGGGTCATCTCGGACAAGATGCCTCCACTTCCCCGCGGCCGGGAGATCAAGGCCTCCAACGCCGGCGAGGTCAATGGCATGCCCGTAGCGGAGTACACCGTGGCCATGATTCTCCTCGCCAACAAGCAGGCTTTCAGCGCCGCAAGACTCTATCGGGAACAGAGGAGGTTCATCGACCGTGAAACTGAGTTTCCCACTGCGGGGAACTACCGAAAGGTCATCGGACTAATTGGCGCATCGCGCATCGGACGAATGACGGCCAAGTTATTGCAGCCTTTCGAGTTCGAAGTATGGCTCTATGATCCGTACATCGCTCCGGAGGAGGCGGATGAACTGGGAGTAAGGTTGGTCTCCCTCGAGGAGCTCATGGCCGCCAGCGACGTGGTGTCCATTCATGTTCCTGTGACACCGGAAACCCAGGGGATGATCGGAGCTGCCGAATTGGCGGCAATGCGGCCCGGCACCACGCTGATTAACACTGCCCGAGGAGAGATCCTGGACCAGGGCGCTCTTGAGGCAGAACTGGTCTCAGGGCGGATCCACGCGATTCTCGACGTTGCCGTACCGGATGTCCTTCCACCCCAACACATACTCTACGAACTGCCAAACGTTGTCCTGACTCCACACATTGCGGGGTCCATGGGCACTGAACTGCAGAGGATGGGCGACCATGTGGTGGCCGAACTGGAACGGTACGCCGCAGGCTTGCCGTTCACCCACCCCGAGCACCTGGCAACAGACCCGGTCGACGGGCACCTGGAGTCGATTGCATGACCGTCCTCGCTAACCCGGTTCTCCCTGGGTTTTCGCCCGATCCCTCCATCATCAGAGTGGGTGACTGGTACTACCTGGCAAATAGTTCCTTCGAATGGTTGCCATCTGTCCCTATCCACCGGTCAAGGGACTTGCGGACGTGGGAGTTTGCGGGTTCCTTCCACGGACACGAGGACGCCCTCGGGCTTCCGGGAATCCAGGACTCTGGTGGCGTGTGGGCTCCCTCCCTGAGCTGGGCCGACGGGACGTTCTGGTTGGTCTTCACGGTGGTTACAGGGTTCGGTGGCCCCCATAAGGACATGGACACATATGTCACCAGGTCCCCGCAGGTTTCAGGGCCCTGGACGCCGCCGGTCAGGGTCACAACAACAGGTTTCGACCCTTCGATTTTCCATCACGAAGACCGGCACTGGCTGCTCAATATGGAGTGGGACTACAGACCGAACGGACGTGGGAGGTTCGCCGGCATCAACCTTCAGGAACTGGATTCGGAGGGCACATCCACCATCTCCGCGCCCCGGACCATCCACCGGCGCAAGGAACTCATTGAGGGTCCCAACATCTACTTCATTGACGGCTTCTTCTATCTGATGCTGGCCGAAGGCGGGACCGGGAGCAACCACGGAATTGCCATGATGCGTTCCCGGCACTTGTTCGGGCCATACGAAGAAGATCCGCACGGGCCCGTCCTGACTTCGCGCGACAGGCCCACGCACGCACTGCAGAAGGCGGGCCACGGCGAGATTGTGGCGGACCAGGACGGAAGCCTGTTCCTGGCCCATCTCGCAAGCCGCTGGCTGGAGAGAGGCGGACGCCAATATTCCATCCTCGGCCGGGAGACCTGCGTGCAGCGCCTGACAAGAACAGAGGACCACTGGTTGCGTCTTGAGAACGGTGGCTGGCATCCTGCCACACACGTAGTGGGTCCAGCCCTGTCAGATGCTGAGGGCCCTGATGGCGAACGGGCAGCACCGGCCAAATCGTCGGAGAGTGTCGATGCAGCATCGTTCTCAAGCACAGGCCGGAATGTGTCGACTGTTGAGTGGCCCTGGAACACGCTCCGCCGGCCAGCGGACCCGGAATGGGCGAGCCTGGCAAAGCGCCCAGGCTGGCTGCGGCTGCGCGGTGGTGCCAGTACCGACAGCCTCCGTGACCAGTCGTTAGTGGCCCGCCGGCTCACCTCCACATCGCTGGACGTCAGTGTGCTCATGGAAGCGAACCCACGGAACTACAGCCAAAGCGCGGGTTTGATCTTTTACTACAACACGGCCAGCTACTTTTACCTCCGAACTACGGTCGCCGAAGTCGACGGCCGGTTCGCAACGGGCGATCCGGAGTTCGAGACTGTTCTGGAGGTCTACGAAAAGGATCCAGGCAGCGGCCTTCAGTCACATGGCCGTGTAGTTGTACGGCCCGACACGCCCCTTCGGCTCATGGCTTCTCTTCGAGATGAGTCGCTTCAGTTCAGTTGGAGGCACCCGGGCGGCCCCGAGACGCACATCGGCCCCGTTTTGAACAGCCTCAATCTCTCAGACGACCACGGGGATACGTTACGCTTCACGGGCGCCTTCGTGGGGGTCACAGCCCAGGACCTAAGGGACCGCAAATTCACAGCAGATTTTCGTGATTTCACCTATCGCCTACAAGGCCCCACCACTACCCAGTAATTTCACACCTCGTTTGTAACCCCTACTGAGGCCCCGGGGCGTCGGGAGGGGTTTACGCTGAAACCGATTGCGGAAGGCTACTATTGAGCTGTCAGCACCCCTTTGGATGGGGTCGCGGACGGGCGATGCCCGCGACGTGAACCGAATTGCAGCTGAGGACACCATGAGGACACCACCGACTTCGCGCCAACCCGTTATCGCCGATGTGGCCCGGTTGGCTGGAGTCTCCGTTCCCACGGTCTCGAGGGTGCTCACCGGTAACATTCCCGTAAGCGAGGAGAAACGCCAGCGCGTTGAGGCGGCCATCGAAGAGTTGAACTATCGCCCCAGTTCCCTGGCAAGGGCGCTCAAAAGCGGCCAGCGGAACATGATCGCCATCTTCGCCGCCAGCACATCCACTTATGGCTACGCCAACACTGTTGGCGGCATCGAGGAGATCGCCCAGGCCGAAGGCTTCTCCGTAGTGGTCTCCGTGGTGAAATCCGCGGCGCCTTCAGACGTCAAGGCGGCCATGGAGGTAGCCCTGCAGCAACAGCTCGCAGGGATTATCGTTTTGGATTTCGATCCCTCGGCTGCCGAGGTGCTGAAGCAGCTGCCGGAGAACATTCCCGTAGTCGCGGCGTCAGGTTTCTCTTCCGGCCAACCGGGGTTTCCCTATGCCTACTTGGACGAGTACGCAGCTGGCCGGGAAGCCACGGAACATCTCCTGGGCCTTGGACATCCCATGGTCCATCACCTGGGCCTGTATCCCCTTACCCAGTTCTCCGGTCGATATCAGGGTTGGTTCGATGCCCAGGTGGAGGCTGGAATCACGCCGCCGCCGGTCCTGGAAGCGTCAAGGGAGCTACGGTCCGGGTACGAGCAGGGCCTCAAGATCGCCACGTCGCCGGATATCACCGCGGTCTTCTGTTCCAACGACGGCCTGGCCATCGCTGCATTGCGGGCTCTCTCCGAAAAAGGCATCCGGGTGCCCCAGGATGTGTCAATCATCGGCTGGGACAACCAACCGTTCAGCGAGTTCACTTGGCCTGCCCTGACGTCCGTGGCTCCGGACTTCAACGATCTGGGCGCACGGGCGTTCCGCCTGTTGCATCGCCTCCTGAAGGGGGCAGATCGAGTTGATGACTCAACAAAGTCTCCCCGCCTCCGGCAACGGGAATCGACGGCTCCGTACGCACCCCGGGCGTAGTCTGAGGCCGGCACGTCAGGAGGCCGCAGCCGCGGAGCGCCTGAGCCGGGCCACGAGCGTCGCGGCGAGCAACGCCGTCGTGATTTCCAAGCCGATCACCAGCAACAGTTGCGTGGCACCGGAAGTATCAACAGCGTTCGACGCCGGCCTGCCGCCGTGCGCGTGCACGACGCCACCCGCTCCGAGCAGCAGGACTGCATGCAGGGCAACCATGGCAAGGGCGGAGCCGGTTACCTGTTTGAGTGCTCCGACGCGGCTGTGGCGCCAAATGTGAACGGTGCACGGAATGCACACGGCCGCGAGGGCGATCATGAGGATTCCCAGCCAGGGTTCATGGTGTCCTGAGGCTGCGAGCCAGAGGTGGACAGCGCACGAGAATGCGGTGAGGGCCGCGCAGATCCGAGGATGGAGGACGGGTCCGGTGGAGCGGACCCGTCCTGCAGTCATAGCCATGGCTAGTGGCAGTGCCCGTGCGCGTCATCGGCCGCTTCACCGGAGGCGGCGGACCCACTGTGGCAGCTCGAACCGGAGGTGTTCGCTGGCACATCCAGTACGGGGCTGCGGTCGAAGAAGCCCTCGGGACGGAGCTTGAAGCCAACGGTGTCCACAGGCATGATCGGCCAGTCCTCAACGCGCGGGAAGTGGGTCAGGCCGAAGGTGTGCCACACGACGATGTCCTGTCCGTCGATCTCGCGGTCCTGGGCCACGTACGCAGGCAGGCCGGCGCCGCCGGAGTGTTGGTTCACGAAGTCGCCTGTGGGGTAACGCTCCTCATCGGCGTAGCGGGTGACCCACAAGTCCTTGGTGGCGAAAGCGGCACGCTTGGCAATGGAGGAACCGGGGTCGGCCAGCAGCGTGGGCTGGTTCTCCGCGTGGAGCTTGTAGCCAACCGACTCGCCCAGGCGGTTCTTGGATTCCGGGTTGGAGATGATCCACGTGCGCCCCACCTTTGCGTCTGCTTCCCGGACTCCTTCGGATTCCTTGGCGAGGACAGTGCGCTTGCGGGAGAACGCGTTGCCGCGCTCGTTGCCCGGTCCCATGGCTTGGCGGACCACGTCCTCTTCCTCGACGCGGTTGGTGAACCCGTCGATCGCCATGTCCAGGCGGGCGCTGAACAGATGCTGGTGGAAGGGCGCTCCCAAGCCCGGGGCGAGCTGGGAGATGTTGTCCGATCCGCCCTCCGGGAAAGCACTCGTGAAAACAACGCCGGTGGCCTTGGCTTCGAATTCGATGGTGCCGTCCAGGTAGAGGTACCAGTAGAAGCCGTAGTCGTAGTTGCCGATGGTGGTGAAGAAGGAGATCACCAGGCGGCGGTTCCGGCGGGTGTAATTGATGCCTGTCCAGAGGTCGGAGTGCTTGGACAGGACGCTCCAATCTTCCTCATGCATACAGATGCCATTGCGGATTTCGCGGGGGTTGCCGAACGCGTCACTGATGACAGGACTCAGGTAGGTGATGTCACCCAGGCAGTCACAGCCGAGCTCAAGGGAGTTGGCGTATTGGCCCACCAGGTATTCGCCGGTGTCGAAGTAGTTCTGCCAGGACCGGATGGGTGAAGGATCACCATAGGGAACCACCATTTCGGCAATGGAGGCCCGGTTGATGATCGGCCGCCTCTTGTCCCCGTCCTGGAAGGCAAGGTTGTGGAGGACCACTCCTTCGCGGACATCAAAGCCGATGTCCACGCTCCACTTTTCCCACTCGACGTGATTGCCGCCCGTGACAGTGAAGCTCGGACCTTCGGGCTGGGTGATGCTGATGGGCTTTTGGGTTTCCCGCAGCGGGCCCGTCAGTTCAGGGTCCGTGTAGTTACCGTGCTCGGCGGGGATAGGCATGACGTCAAGATCAATCACCTGCGTGACTTCCTTGTTCACGACGTCGACGTACGCCACCAGCCCATCCACCGGGTGGGCCCATGCGCTGTCCTCGGGGAAGTCCTGCACGAAAGCCAGGCCGCGGAGGATGCGGCGGCCCCGTTCTTCGTCGTATTCAAAGACACCGGCGGACAAAGGAGCGACACGGACCTTTTCCACGTCCAGGTTCCGGGCGGCGAGCGCGGCGAGCCAACGCTCGTCCGTTGCGAGGAGCGTCTCCACAACTTCAAACTCTTCTTCAAGGACCGGCAGCTCGCCGGAGACTTTGGTATCAAGTTCCACAGCGGAGAGGATCTCGCCCCGGGTCACCGAAACGAGGACGTCCGCGGGTGTTCCGCCGGAGATGTCGTGGATGAACACGCGGAAGCGGCGGTCTGCTTTTGCCTGCCCGCGGGCTGGATCCACCAACCCCAGGTAGGCGATTCGCTTTTCGGAACCCAGGTGTCCGGCGGCCTGCAGGATTGCCTGGACCTCGGAGATCTCGGCGCCCGTGGCCAGGCGGTACTGGGTTTCCTCGGTGGCGACTGTCTCAGTTGCTGTGGGCGTCATGGCTGCCTCTTGTCCGGGACCTATGATGGGTCGGGATTTATTTTCTATAGGTGTAGAGAATAACCAAAACGTAAGATGGGTCACAAGACCTTTCCGCCATTATTTTTCCAGGAGCCCACCAAGTGCCAAAGATTGTGGACCACGATCAACGACGCCTCGAACTGGTCGACGCAACGTGGCGGATCATTGCAAGGCTCGGCATGGAAGGCGCCACCATGCGCGAAATAGCCGAGGAAGCAGGCTTCGCCAATGGCGCACTCAAGCCCTACTTTCCCACCAAAGACCTGCTGCTCACATCCGCTTTCGGTCACGTCTTCAACCGCACCAACCAGCGCATCGCGGCCATGACCGAGGGGCTCGCCGGTGTGGCGGCCCTCAGGGCTTTCTGCG
The DNA here is from genome assembly GCF_040685055.1 of Paenarthrobacter sp. NPDC089307. Lineage (NCBI taxonomy): Bacteria > Bacillati > Actinomycetota > Actinomycetes > Micrococcales > Micrococcaceae > Paenarthrobacter > Paenarthrobacter sp. NPDC089307. Next base: position 120,040 of record NZ_JBFBHE010000007.1, on the reverse strand, counting down.
CCGAAGTCCTTCCGCTGGACGAGGAACGCATCAACGAGGCCCGCATCGTCATTCCGTTCTGGCAGAAAGCCCTCAACGACCCCGATATGGCCGCACTCCACAGCGAGTCCATGAACCAGTGGCACACCACCATCGCCGCCCACGCAGCGGCAGCCCGGACGGCAGGCGAGATCGACACCCCCATTGGGGACGCCGCCGTCGCCGATCACTTGCTGAACATGATGCTGGGCGCCCAGATCGTGGCGGCGTTATCGCCGGACGAACATTTCTCGCAGGACCTCGCAGGACAGCTGGACAACTACCTGGCGTTGCTGGCCGCCTAGCTGGTGGCGCCCGAGGCCACCACGCCGACGCCAAGTCCGGCGATCACGCCGCTGCTGACACGCTCGACGGCGGTGCTCACCTTGGGGCGCTTGAGCCACCGCATCGCTTTGAAAGCTACTACCGCGATCATCGACAGGTACGCGAAGGCAATAACGGCTACCACGACGCCCAGGATCAGGGAGGTGCCCATGGTGTCGCCACCGTGCGGGATAAATTGCGGGACCACGGCCAGGTAGAACAGGCCAACCTTGGGGTTGAGCAGGGTGGACAGGGCTCCAGCACCCAAAGCCGCGAGGCGGCTGTACGGGAGTGGCTCTTCAGCCGCTCCACTGGCACCTGCCTTGGCGGCCCTCCTGGACTTGATGAAGGACGAAACACCCAAATACAGCAAGTACAGGCCGCCGGCGATCTTGAGCCAGCGGAACAGTTCCGCGGACTGCTCCAGGATTGCCGCCAAGCCAACGCCCACAAGTGCTGCCCACGCGATCGCGCCAAGGGCTGAGCCGGCGGCCGCTGCTATCCCCGCGCTCGGCCTGTTCAAGGCGATACGCAGGACAAGGAACGTATCCGGACCTGGGGTCACGGACAGCACAAGGCAGAGGCCGGCAAACGCTGCGAGGGAAGCAAGAGTCACAAGGTCGATTATCAGGCACGGCTGCCTGGGAGAAAGCGTTCGCTTCCCGTCAAGGGCCGTTCGTGCATCGACAAGGCCCTTCGTAGTGGTGCGGACCACACTGGAAACATCGCCGCGCGGCTCACTGGCCGCGAAGACTTACTACCCGAGCGGAGTACCAATGGAGACTTACGACGCCCTGCTGGCCTCGATCACCCCGGCCACCGGCCAAAACAGCCGCACCATTTTCGACCCGGCCACGGGCGAGGCCGTCGGCGAAGCCCCCGTCCACACCGTCGAGGACCTCCAGCGTGCCGTTGACGCAGCCGTCACCGCGCAACCCGCGTGGGCTGCCTTGGGCCACGACGCGAGGTCTGCCGCGCTCATGAAAGCAGCCGACGCCGTCGAGCGTTCCGCTGAAGAACTCGCCCAACTGCTCTCCCGCGAGCAAGGCAAGCCGCTGAACGGCCCGAACGCCCGTTTCGAAGTCGGCGCCTGCGCCGCGTGGCTGCGCGCCACCGCCGCCACGCCGCTGGAGCCGGAAACCGTGGTGGACGACGGCGAAACGCGCGCCGAGCTGCACTACCGGCCCATCGGCGTCGTGGGCGCCATTGGTCCATGGAACTGGCCGATGATGATTACGGTCTGGCAGATCGCGCCGGCCCTGCGCATGGGCAACGCCGTGGTGGTCAAGCCCTCCGAATACACGCCGCTCTCAGTGCTGGCGCTGGCCTCGATCATTAACGAGGAACTCCCCGATGGCCTGCTCTCCGTGGTCTCCGGCGGGCGCGACGTCGGTGAGGCCCTGGCCGGCCACGACGCGATCGGCAAGGTCATGTTCACCGGTTCCACCGCCACGGGCAAGGCGATCATCCGGTCCTCGGCCGATACCGTCAAGCGGCTCACCTTGGAACTCGGCGGCAACGACGCCGGCATCGTCCTGCCGGATTCGGATCCGAAGGCCATCGCCGAGGGCCTGTTCTGGGGCGCGTTCATCAACACCGGCCAGACCTGCGCTGCACTGAAGCGCCTGTATGTCCACGAATCCCAGTACGACGCCGTCTGCACCGAGCTTGCCGCTGTTGCTGCGGCAATGCCGATGGGCAACGGCCTCGATGAGGCAAATGTCCTGGGCCCGTTGCAGAACCGGCAGCAGTACGACATCGTGGCCCGGCTGGTGGAAGCTGCCCGCGATTCCGGTGCGCGGATCCTGATCGGCGGCAACCCCGACGCTGACCAGCCCGGCAACTTCTACCCCACCACGCTGGTGGCGGACATCGACAACGACAACCCGCTGGTCGCCGAGGAACAGTTCGGCCCCGCACTTCCGATCATCAAATACAGCACCGTCGACGAGGCCGTCGCCAAGGCGAACGCGCTCGACGTCGGCCTGGGCGCCTCAGTCTGGTCCTCTGACCTGGGTGCCGCCCGCGAGGTCGCCTCCCGGATCCAGGCCGGTACGGTCTGGATCAACAAGCACGGGGCCGTTGATCCCCGAGTACCGTTTGGCGGTGCGAAGCAGTCGGGCTACGGCCTTGAGTTCGGGGTCGAAGGCCTCAAGGCATTGGGCGTCCCGCAGATCATCAACGGCTAACCGCGCCAGCGTGGGTGGGCCGCGATGCACCCGTCGATGGGAACTCGACGAACGCAGCGGCTTGCCCGCGCTGGGTGCGCAGCGCCTGTGGATTTAGTCCAGTGCACCACGAAGGGTAGACGCGGAAGCCGCGCTTGCCTGCTTTGGATGATGAGCTGACGTAGCCGAGCCAGACGAGCTGTTCCGGGGTAAAGCGGAACATGCCAAACCTTTCCTCACCCTCCACCCGATCCTCTACAAAAACGAGGAGCCCTGCCAACGACTCCCCGGCTGTAAAGGGGCGGGTCGCGCCGTGTTCGTCCCGTTTCCAGACGGCGACAAAGGCGCCGGGTTTGGTGGGTGTGATGCGGGCTGTGCGGATTCGCCACCACTGGCCAGAGACAAGGGCTATCCCCGATTCGTAGTCGCTGTTCTGATCTTCCGGCTGGACAACGGGCTGGGTGTCGTCGGCAGGCGGCTGGTGGCTGACGAAGCGGTGAAAGGCGTGGAAGTTCACCTTCGAACCCTACCGTTCCACCCTGCCGCTTGCCTTTGTCTTCGGTGGAGTCAGATGCCCTGGTAGTCCCCGGAGCCCTGCTCAGGCACGATCCATTCACCGGTCTCAGTCCGTTTCCCGCGCATGATGCCGAACATCATGTCGGTCATTCCGGTAGGGTCGCCGCCGCATCGTATGAAGTCCTCCCGCCGGCGTCGCCCATCGCGAAGGTTGCTCCTGACGAACAAGACGCAACCGAGGCTGCCGCCTATGACGGCCGCCACAAGGTAGAGGATTTTCGCTTCCGGGTGGAATGGGAGCAGCGAGCAGGACGCGGCGATAGCGCCGGCTCCGATGGACAGGACGAACCCGGTGACTATTCCCCCACGCAGGGATGCGTTGCTGGGCCGGTCGATGTGGACAAATTTCTTGGGGTCAACGGGTGGCGGACCCTTACGGGCCCGGCGGCCGCTTCGCTCAGACATGGCTATTTCTTTCTCGGATGGATCGTGCCCGGCAGCCCGGCTGTTGAAGAGCCTACTGCCCTGCCCCCACTCGGCGGTTATGGAAGCACCCTTGGGCTCCCGCCGGGTGTCTCGGAACGGTAGGAGAAGCCACGCTCCCTCCCGAGTCCGAAGTAATGCCTGAAGTTGTAGATCAACGGTTCCCATTTTGTTGGATCAATGTGCTGCGAATTTGGCAGGACCAGGGATTCGCGCGCGTGGATCTTCTCCGCCTCGCATTCGACGATCACGAATCCTCCCCCTGCGGACGATGAGAACCCGGCAACCTTTGCCTCGAGCTGGATGCCGCATTCTTGTACTCGGGGCGGCCTAACAGCAACCGAGCGCTGCTGGTTCAGTCGCGCGGCCGCGAACTTGTCCGGTCGGTAGACGGTTCGGGCAGGCTTCGTCTCCGGAACGGGATTCGCTCCAGTCAAGGAAGCGAGCCGCTCAACCGCCGCCCACAGGTGGGGTTCCGGGTAGTTGATGGTCAGCTCGGGGCGCGAGCGAAGATTGGCAAGGGTGTGCCCGTCCTCCCCCAGTCCGAGGACTACGGTGTGCCCCAGCGCCCAGGCGGATGAAACGGGTGCGAGGTTGAAGGAGCCATCTGCATTTTCTGTGCTGACCAGGACTACGGGAGTCCCGAAGTAGAGGATCTTGGGTTTCACTTCAATATGTGCTGATTCCTGATGTGACATGGTTCAGAAGCCTATGTGCCGGTCAGTTCGGGCTGGACCGAACCGTCGCTGGCCAATAATGGAGCCATGGCTTCCGACGTTCTTCCAGACGGCAATGGATTGGCTGCCCTCGCCGCTCTCTTTGCCGACAAGACCCGCGCAACCTTCTGCCTGGCACTGTTGGACCGGCGGGCATGGACCGCTACCGAGTTGGCCAGCTACGCCCAAGTGCCCAAGTCGTCAGCCACCGAGCACCTCAACAAACTCATCCGCGCCGGGGTACTCACCGAGCTCCGCCAGGGCAGGCATAGGTACGTCCGGATCGAGGACACGCAGATGGCGGAACTGATCGAGGCAATGGCTGGCCACGCTGAGCCGCTGCCCGGCAACCGTCGTTCCTACAAAGCAGTCACCCAGGATCTAGCACTGAGCCGCGCCCGAACCTGCTATGACCATCTCGCCGGGGAGTTGGGGGTCAATCTCATGAAAGCGCTGGTCAACAAGAAGGTCATCAACCTCGACTCCGGAGTGCAACTGACGCCCGTGGGTGCACGGCTTCTGGAGGAAGCGGGGATTTCGATAAGTAACAAAACCACCAGGCCGCTCATACGGACGTGCCTGGACTGGACAGGACGCCAATACCATCTGGCCGGCAACGTGGGCGGAGCAATCTGCGATCATGCCCTCGCCAGCGAATGGGTACTCCACATTCCCCACACCCGGGCGCTCAAAGTTACTGCCCTGGGCCGTGCAGAACTGAAAAAGCACTTCGACCTTGAGCTGGCCTGGTGAGCACGGCCGGCAGCACAGTCACAACGTGGACGCTTTTGCGCTGCCATATACCTGGCGTGAAACCATGAGCAGCATGGCCCAGAAGATTGCGTACCAAGGCGAGCCCGGAGCCAATTCGGACCTCGCGTGCAAGGAAATGTTCCCCGAACTCGAAAGCGTGCCCTGCGCCAGCTTTGAGGATGCGTTTGAACTCGTCTCCAACGGCGACGTGGATCTGGCCATGATCCCCATCGAGAACTCCATCGCCGGACGCGTGGCAGACATCCACGTCCTGCTCCCGCAGTCCAAGCTCCAGATCGTCGGGGAGTACTTCCTTCCCATCCACTTCGACCTGATGGGAATTCCCGGGAGCACCATTGAGGAGGCTACGGAAGTGCACAGCCACATCCACGCCCTCGGCCAGTGCCGCCGCATCATCCGCGAAGCCGGATTGAAGCCCGTCATTGCCGGCGATACCGCTGGTTCGGCGCGGGAGGTGCGGGACTGGAACGACCCCCGCAAGCTGTCCCTCGCTCCCCCTCTTGCCGCCTCCTTGTACGGACTCGAAGTCCTGGCCTCCGGAGTCGAGGACAATCCCACCAACACCACGCGGTTCGTCGTGCTGGCACGCGAACGTGACCTTCCCACCAAGGAAGAACTTCCCGGTCCGGCGATCACCAGTTTCGTGTTCCGTGTCCGCAACGTTCCTTCTGCGCTCTACAAGGCCCTTGGTGGTTTCGCGACCAACGGTTTGAACATGACGCGACTGGAGAGCTACATGGTGGGCGACGAATTCGCGGCAACCATGTTCCTGTCCGACGTCGAGGGCCACCCCGAGGACGCCCGGCTGCGCCGTGCGCTGGAGGAATTGGAGTTCTTCACGACGGAGGTACGTGTCCTGGGCGTTTATGCGGCGGACGCCTACAGGGAACGGAACGTTGTCAGCGCCTGACGCCATACATTCAGCGGCGCACGGACGACTGAAAGGCCCGTTGGTTCGCGCGAACTAGAAGTGCGTTGGCTCCTCCACAAGTGCCGTTGCAATACTGTCGGCGTCTTCCAGTGCCGCCAGGTAGCGCTCTGCATCCAGCGCCGCGGAACACCCCGTTCCTGCGGCCGTGATGGCTTGGCGATAGCGGTGGTCCACAGCGTCGCCGCACGCGAACACACCGGAAAGGTTGGTGCACGTCGTGGGTGAGTCCACCTTGATGTAGCCCTCGGCGTCCAGGTCCACCTGTCCCACCAGCAGCTCCGTGCGGGGAAGGTGACCGATGGCTACAAAGATGCCAGTTGCTGCTTGCTCGCGGGTTTCGCCGGTTCGTGTGTCCGTGAGCGTCACACCGGTCACTTTGGAGCCTCCGTGAATGGCCGTGACAGCTGAGTTCCAGGCAAACGTGATTTTGGGGTTGTCCTTGGCTCGCTGGGCCATGATGCGGGATGCCCTGAGTTCGCCCTTCCGAACCACTACAGTCACGGACTTTCCGAAGCGTGTCAGGAACGTGGCTTCCTCCATGGCAGAGTCGCCACCGCCCACCACGATGATGCCCTGCTCACGGAAAAAGAAGCCGTCGCAGGTGGCACACCAGGACACGCCGTGTCCACTGAGCTTCTTCTCCTCAGGCAACCCGAGTTCCTTGTACGCGGATCCGGTCGCGAGGATGACCGCAGTCGCCTCATGGGTGTCGCCCGAACCAGTGACCACAGTCTTAAGGTGACCCGCAAGCGAAACTTCAGTGGCGTCGTCGAACACTATCCGGGCGCCGAACTTTTCGGCCTGTTCCTGAAGACCGTCCATGAGCTCGGGGCCCTGGATGCCGGCCGGGAAGCCTGGAAAGTTCTCCACTTCTGTGGTGTTCATGAGGGCACCACCGGCGGTGACGGAACCGGCCAGCACCAAGGGATTCAATCCTGCCCGGGCGGCGTAGATGGCAGCCGTGTAGCCCGCCGGGCCGGACCCGATGATGATCAATTGTTCGTTGCTCACGGTCGCTCCTGATGTCGGATTGCTTGTGGGCTGAGTATGGTTCCGAACGTTCGTGATTTTCAAGAGAGGGCCTGCCGCGGCGCTCGACGCCCGGCCGGCGGTTGCGACTAGTCTGGTCCCCGGGGGTAATACTGAACTTGAAGAAATCGAACCAACGGTCCTCGCTGATTCTTTCCTGGGTGATGACTGCGGCCATTGTGGCGCTGTTCATCTGGATGGCCCGCAGCGTGCTGATCCAGGCTGTGCCATTCTTTGTCCTGGCGGCGGCATACGCCTTCCTGTTGTTCCGTGTGGTCACCATTTCCACGCGCGCTTCAATGGCGATGAACTTCGGACTGATCCTGATCTTCTTCTCGCTGCTGTCAGTCCAGGACGATCTGGGAATTCCGGCGGCTGCTTCCTGGCTGCTGGGTTTCATCGCCGGAGGAATGGCCAGCGGGTGGTCCGGGCAAGGCCCGGGACACCAGGCCCTGCGCAAACGCGAGCGCAAGGCCAAGGACGGTGGAGGATTCACGGGAGGCCTCCGGCTCGCATTGATAAACGCCGGCAGCATCGCGGTCCTGCTGGGTTGCAGTGTGGCCCACTTCGCGTTTCAATCCCCGACGGCGCCAGTCGCCGCCGTTTTTGCGGGCGCCTTGATCTGTGGTTGGGCTCTGTACCGGTTCCCGCCCTCGGCACTGACCAGGAATCTCCTGCAACTGGTCATCCCGGTGGAGTTCCTGCTGCTGATGATCCTTGCAGCAAATACCGGCCAGGTGGCTCTTCCTTTTGTGTGGACCTACGGGGTTCTGGCCGGCATTCTCCTTGGCGGGCGGTACTGGAGCGGCCCCCGGCTCGGTGAGCCCCGCCCACCCTTCAGTGGACAGGGCACACGACGCCGCAAGCGGAAAACCGTACGGCGGTCCCACCAAAAACAGAAGAGCAGGGGCAAGACCGCCGTACGTTGATTGAAGGAACGTTTCTTGTCTTAGCGGCCCGCGGACGCCTGTTCGTCTTCGCGCTCCTCGCGCTTCTCACGGGAACCAAGCGAAGGGTCCGAAGACCTACGTCCCAGCTTGCTGGGCCACCAGATCTTGCTCCCGATGTCGTAGGCCAGTGCAGGAACCAGGAGCGAGCGGACCAACACGGTGTCCAGGAGCACGCCGAATGCCACGATGAACGCCAGTTGCACCAGGAACATGATGGGGATGACGCCGAGCGCTGCGAACGTGGCGGCCAGGACCACACCGGCAGAGGTGATGACACCGCCGGTAACGGAAAGTCCCCTCAGGATCCCGGGCCTTGTCCCATGCTTGAGCGATTCTTCACGGACCCGGCTCATCAGGAAGATGTTGTAGTCCACGCCCAGGGCAACCAGGAACACGAAGCCGAACAGCGGCACAGTAGCGTCAGCGCCGGAGAATTTGAAGACTCCGTTGAATACCCACGCCGAAACACCCATCGCTGCTCCGTAGGACAGGACCACGGAAAGCACCAGCAGCACCGGCGCAACCACCGAGCGCAGCAGGAGCATCAGGATGAACAGGATAACCACCAGGACAATCGGAATGATGACCACCAGGTCACGTTGGGCTGTGGTGTTGGTGTCCAGGGCCGTAGCCGTCACGCCACCCACCAACGCTTGGGAGTCAACCTCGCGTACCGCACTGCGCAGGGCTTTCACGGCATTCTCTGCCTCGATCGAATCAGCCGCCGAGTTCAGCGTGGCGTTTATGAGCATCTTGCCATCGCGGACCGCGGGCTCGGAAGGAGTTCCCGGTGCCCCCGTGATGGGCACGTTTCCGTCGGCCAGCAGGTAGGCGTCGCCCACGCCGTCGGCTGCTTTGACCTTGTCCAGGACCTGCTGCGCTGAACTTGCGGAAGCGACCACGACGGCGGGGCTGCCGCTGCCGGCGTCGAAATGCCTCGCCAGCGCGTCCTGGCCGTCAACGGCGTCGGACTTGGCCAGGATGACGTCCGTCTGGGGGACGCCGTTGGCCTTCAATTGCAGGACGCCCGTGGCGGCAACCAGGAGCAACAGCACCGAGGCAACCCAGACCACGCGCGGACGGCGCGAAACCAGCCGGCCAGTGGCACGCCACAATCCCTTTTGCCCCTCAAGCCCGGTAACAATCTCAGGTTCGCGTTCGTCGTCGGGCAGCAGCTTGGGCCGGAAAGGCCAGAAGGCGGCGCGGCCCAGCAATGCCATGAGCGCGGGCAGGAGCGTGAGCGCAGCGAACAGCGAACACAGGATGCCCGCGGCGGCAACCGGACCCAGGGCCTTGTTGGAATTCAGGTCCGAGAAGAGGAGACAGAGCAGGGCGATGATGACCGTGGCTCCCGAGGCCAGGATCGGCTCGAAGGATGCCTTCCACGCAGTAAGGACGGCCTGCGTCCGGTTGTTGGTGTGGGTCAGTGCCTCGCGGAAGCGGGCCACGAACAGCAGCGCGTAGTCGGTTGCCGCGCCAATAACCAGGATGGACAGGATGCCTTGGCTTTGGCCGTTGAGCTGGATCCAGCCGAGCTTGGCCATGCCGAAGACCAGCAGGATTGCCGCGCAGAGGGCGAACACCGAGGTGAAGAGCACCGCCAGGGGAAGCACCACCGAGCGGTACACCAGAAGCAGAATCACGAATACAGCACCCAAAGCGACCAGCAGCAGGATGCCGTCGATGCCACCGAAAGCGTTGACCAGGTCGGCGGTCAGACCCGCAGGGCCTGTGACGAACGCTTTCATCCCGTCCGGGGCGCCCGGTTGAACGACGTCGCGCAGTTCCTTTACGACGTCGCGTATTTCGTCGGACTCAGCGATCGGGACGATGAACTGGACGGCTTTGCCGTCTTCCGACGGAACAGGCCCGACGACGGCGCTCCCCAGCTTGAGTGCCTCGATGTCGCCTTTCAGCTTGGCTGCTTCGCCCAACTGCGCAGGGGTGAACGCTGCGTCATTCTCGACGATGACCAGGGCGGGAATCTCTTCGGAGTCGCGGAACTTGGCCTGCCAGTCCCCGGCTTCCGTGGCTTCCGCTCCTGCGGGCAGGAAGGATGCCTGGTCATTGGAGGAGACTTCGTCCAGGCGCCCGAACGTGGGGCCGCCGGCCCCGGCGATGCCCAGCCAGGTAATGACCAGCACCACGGGCACCAGCCAGCGCAGCCAGAACGGTACTCTCTGCGGTTTCATGAGTCCTTCTTCGTGGGGAAGTGGGTGAGGGGTTTATTCCATCATAGATTATCTCTATGATGGAACTAATCCAATACCCTATCTTCATACTCCCGGATGCACTGATGGGACGGCCCTGGGAGTAATATCCGGAGGGCAGCAGAGACGTAAGGAGGGCAGATGTCGGATACGAGGGACGAGCACCCCGGCGGCCCCGCCGCAGCCCCTGGGCTCGCACCGGAAGGTGCCGTCCCGCCGTCGGGCGCCACCCAGGACCTGGTCCGGCTTCTTCAGGACTTCACCCTGGAGGCAAACCATTACGTGGACGCAGCCGGCGGACGGAACGACATGCACCGCACCGACCTCAACGCGCTGGCGGTGATCATGCGCCACTCAGCAGCCGGCCGCGTGGTGACCCCGGGCGTACTTCGCAGCGAACTGCGGCTCAGCTCCCCCGCCACCACAGCGCTGGTCGACCGCTTGCACGCCTCCGGGCACGTGGTGCGCGAGCGGCTCGGAACAGACCGCCGGCAGGTCCAGCTCCAGATGACCCCCAAGGCATACCGCGATGGCAGTGCCATGTTCATGCCGCTCGCCATGCGCATGGGCAAAGCAATGGCCGCGTACAGCCCGGAGGAACTCGAACTCGTCGGCCGCTTCATGGCCGACATGGTGGAGGCAACCATCGAAGCCCGCCACCAGGCCTCGCAGAAAAGCGACTAACGGCCTTCCGCCAGGATCTCCCTTCCAAGTTGTAGCGTTTCCCTATGAACGCGCAGCAGCCTGAAGATGTCTACACCCACGGGCACCACGAGTCGGTTGTCCGGGCCCACGCCTCACGGACGGTCGATAATTCGGCCGCGTTTGTAAAGCCGCACCTCACCACCGGGACCTCGGTGCTCGACGTCGGGTGCGGACCCGGCAGCATAACCTGCGATTTCGCGGGGCTGGTTGCGCCCGGGCAAGTGATCGGTTTGGACCGGTCTGCGGACATCGTGGCCCAGGCAACCGAGCTGGCCAGGGAACGCGGCGTGGACAACGTGGCGTTCCAGACCGGCAACATCTACGACCTCGACTTTGAGGACGAATCCTTCGACCTCGTCCACGCCCATCAGGTCCTGCAACACCTCACCGACCCGGTTGCCGCACTGCGGGAGATGCGTCGAGTGGCCAAACCGGGCGCCATCGTGGCCGTGCGCGACGCCGATTTCCATGGCATGAGCTGGTACCCCGAAGTCCCGGAACTGGACGACTGGATGGAGCTGTACCAGAAGATCGCCCGCCGCAACGGAGCAGAACCCGACGCCGGCCGGCGCCTGGTTTCATGGGCACAGCAGGCAGGTTTCACCCAGGTGGCCCCCACCAGCAGCAACTGGCTCTACGCCACGGCCCAGCAGCGTGCCTGGCAATCGCGGGTCTGGAGCGAGCGTGTGCTGCACTCCGCGTTCGCCGAGCAGGCCCTGGAGTACGGCTTCGCCAACGAGGCCGACCTCGCCCGGATCGCCGCTGGATGGCACCGCTGGGGAGCTACTGAGGACGGGTATTTCCTCATCCCCAACGGTGAAGTGATTGCCCGGGCCTGAAGTTTTTCGAAAAAGATTTTCGAAGCATGTAGAAAAGCCCACCGCAGTTCCGACCCATCAGTGAAGCACCCACACCGGGGGCCACACCACAAGGAGTTTGAGATGAAATACATGATCATGATGTTCGGGTCAGCAGAGGGCATGATGGAGACCGCCGACCCTGAGTGGATCAAGGAAATGATCGGGTTCATGATCCAGATCGACAAGGATCTCACTGAATCCGGCGAGCTCGTCTTCAACGCCGGCCTCACTGATGGCAGCACCGCCAAACTCGTCAAGCAGACCTCCGACGGCGTGATCACCACTGATGGTCCGTACGCGGAATCGAAGGAGTCGCTGGTCGGTTACTGGGTGGTTGATGTCGCCAGCGAGGAACGCGCCGTGGAGATCTGTTCCAGCATTGTGAAGTACTCACAGGTTGTGGAGCTCCGCGCGCTCGCGGAAGGTCCGCCGGAGGTTTAGCCTTTGGCCGAAGCACCACGGGATACCCGGATCGAGGACCTGCTGCGCACGTTGGCGCCGCAGGTCCTCGGCGTGCTGGCACGCAAGCACGGCCAGTTCGATGCCTGCGAGGACGCCGTGCAGGAAGCCCTGCTGGAGGCCGCACTTCAGTGGCCTTCCGGATTGCCTCGCGAACCGAAAGCGTGGCTACTGGCCGTCGCAAACCGCCGGCTTGTCGATTTTTGGCGGAGCGAAAACGCCCGGCGTGCACGCGAAGAACGGGTGACAGCCATGGATCCCCGGGGCACTTCAGCCCCGGAAGCAGATGACACCCTCACGCTCATGTTCCTTTGCTGCCACCCGGCGCTGTCGGCCCCTTCGCAACTCGCCCTCACGCTGCGGGCAGTGGGTGGACTTACGACGGCGGAAATCGCCTCCGCGTTTCTGGTCCCCGAAGCGACCATGGGGCAACGCATCAGCCGGGCAAAACAGGGGATCCAGAAAGCCGGTGCCACGTTCAGCATGCCGCCGCCTTCGGAACGGAAGGCGAGGCTCGGCGTCGTACTTCACGTCCTGTACCTGATCTTCAACGAAGGTTACGCTGCGAGTTCCGGCCCGTCGCTGCAACGCGAAGAACTCACCACTGAGGCCATCCGGCTGGCGAGGTTGCTCGTGGGCGCCGTGCCGTCGGAGCTGGAAGCGACCGGCCTGCTGGCGCTGATGCTGCTGACCGATTCCCGGCGCGCGGCGCGTGCCACGGCCGACGGAACTCCCGTGCCACTGGCGGAACAGGACCGAAGTTTGTGGAACCGCGGGCAGATCGAGGAGGGCATTGCGCTGTTGTCGTCCGTACTGGGACGCGGCGCGGCCGGGCCGTATCAACTTCAAGCGGCGATCGCTGCCGTGCACGCTGAGGCGGACTCCGATGCCGAAACTGACTGGCCGCAGATCCTCGCCCTCTACACCGTCCTGGAGGCCGTTGCCCCCAGCCCTGTCGTGACGCTGAACCGCGCCGTGGCAGTGGCCATGGTGGACGGACCCGCCGCCGGGCTCGAGTTGCTGGCCGGGTTGGATGATGTCCTGGTGCGGTCGCACCGGCTGGATGCCGTGCGCGGTCACCTGTACGAAATGGCGGGCTCATTCCCGGAAGCACGGGCAGCATTTTTGGCCGCAGCCAGGAAAACTCAAAGCCTGCAGGAACGGTGGTACCTGTTGGGCAAGGTGGCAAGGCTGGACTCTACCGGGTCCTAACCCCATATAGTCGGAACCATGGAACAGCGCATACTTGGCAAGACCGGCCGATCCGTTTCAACCGTCGGGCTGGGAACATGGCAACTCGGAGCCGACTGGGGTTCCGTCACTGAAGCGGACGCCTTTGCCGTGTTGGAGGCCTCGGTGGAGCACGGCGTGACGTTCTTCGACACCGCAGATGTCTACGGTGATGGGCGCAGCGAGCAGTTCATTGGACGCTTCCTGGGTGCCCATCCGGAGCTGAACGTCACTGTAGCCACCAAGATGGGACGCCGGGTGGACCAGGTCCCGGAAAACTACACCCTCAAGAACTTCCGGGAATGGACGGACCGTTCCCGCCGCAACCTGCAGCAGGACACCTTGGACCTGGTCCAGCTGCACTGCCCGCCCACCGCCGTGTACAGCAATGACGAGGTCTACGACGCCCTGGATACGCTGGTCAGCGAGGGGGCCATCCGCAACTACGGTGTCAGCGTGGAGCGGACAGATGAGGCCCTGGAAGCCATCAAGCGCGGGAACACCGCCTCCGTGCAGATCATCCTGAACGCCTTCCGCCTCAAGCCGCTCGACGAGGTCCTGCCCGCCGCTCGCGAAGCCGGCGTAGGCATCATCGCCCGGGTGCCGCTTGCCTCGGGGCTGCTCTCCGGAAAGTACACATCGGACACGGAATTTCCCGCAGACGACCACCGGAACTACAACCGTTCCGGTGCAGCGTTCGACGTCGGCGAGACCTTCTCCGGCGTGGACTTCGCCACCGGCGTCAAGGCGGCTCAGGAGTTCAGCGCATTGGTTCCCGACGGCGTCACCACCCCGCAAGCGGCCCTCGCCTGGATCGTCGCGCAGGATGGCGTCACCACGGTGATTCCCGGAGCGCGCTCAGCCCAGCAGGCCGCTGCCAACGCCGAAGCTGGAGACATGAAGGTTGTCGGTGCGGGGCTGACCGACGGGGTACATGACATCTACGACCGCTACTTCCGCGAAGCGATCCACCCGCGCTGGTAGGAGGCAGGCCGGCGTCGTGGGTTGTGCGGCGCTGGTTCACCAGCCGCTGCGCGTTGGCGTGTGGCCCTTGCGGGCTTCCTCCGGCATGGCCATCTCTGCCCGGAGTCCCAGAAGGCGGATAGGGCGGTCCGGCTCGATCTTGCCTGTGAGGTCCAGGGCTTGGGCCAGGACTTCATCGCGGTCGAAGGTCTCGGGGATCTTCCTGGCGTAAGTCTTGGTGAAGAACGGCTTGTACCGGACTTTGAGGGTCAATCCGACCACCGGCCGTCCTTCCGCCGCGACGTCCTCAAGAACGCGGGCAGCCAGTTCCTTGAGGGCGTTTTCGATTTGCCCGGCTTCGGTCAGGTCCTGCTGGAACGTCGTCTCACGGCCGTGCGCGCGGGCAACCCAAGGGGTGTCGTCCACTTCGGTTGCGCCTTCCCCGCGGCCAAGTTGTGCGTACCAAGGGCCCATCTTGGGCCCGAACTCGGGCACCAATTCCTGCGGGTCGATCGCCGCGAGCTCCTTGACGGTGCTGATGCCGTGGGCGGCCAGCCGCTTGGAGATCTTGGATCCGACGCCCCAGAGCCCAATGGTGGGTTTGTCTCCCATGACGTCCAGCCAGTTGTCTTTTGTCAGGCGGAAGATGCCAGCGGGTTTACCGAAATCCGTGGCATTCTTGGCCCGGACCAAGGTGTCGCCGATGCCCACGCTGCAGTGGAGTTGGGTCTTTTCGAGAACCGCTTCCTGGATCCGGCGAGCGTACGCTTCCGGGTCCTCAGTTTCCACTCCGACGAAGGCCTCATCCCAGCCCAGCACTTGGACTGTTGCGCCCGGCTGCTCCCGGAGGGTGTCCATCACGGACTCGGAGGCTTCGAGGTAAGCCTCCTGGTCGACCGGCAGGATGATCGCGTCGGGCACTTTCCGCGCTGCTATTCGCAGCGGCATACCGGACCCGACGCCGAATGCCCTGGCTTCGTAGGACGCGGTGGATACCACAGCCCGTTCTGTGGGGTCGCCCCGGCCGCCAACAATGATCGGCTTACCGGCCAGCTCGGGCCGCCTGAGAACCTCGACCGCCGCTATGAACTGGTCGAGATCAACGTGCAGCACCCATGGAGTTCCGCTCACGGGATCAGTCTGCCTCATCAGATGCGCCGTTGGCTGTAGCTTCCTGACCTTCATTGAACCCAGAAGCCCCGTAAATCAACCCATTCCGGGTGCATTCGCCGCTTGCCGACGTAAAAGTGGGTCAGGAAGGCACGCGTCCGCAGCACCCACCCGGCCCGCATAAGCTGACATGGTGCAGTTTTCACTTTGGCTGGCCCTGGTTGGCGCCGGCACCCTGATCAGTTTCACTCCCGGCGCCGGCGCGATCTTCACTATGAGCAACTCGCTCAATTCGGGGTTCCGGCGCTCCATCTGGGGCATCCTCGGCCAACAAGTGGCCTTGATCATCCACATCCTGATCGTCGCTTTGGGCGTGGGGGTCCTGGTTTCCAATTCGCCGGTCATCTTCAACGTCATCCGTTACGCCGGCGCGGCATATCTGGTCTACCTGGGCATCCGGCAATTCCTGCGCAAGCCGGACCTGGATAAAGAACAGGTGGACGACAAGAAGAACGAGCCCGCGCTGTCCATGTTCCAGCGGGGCGTTTGGGTTAACCTGCTGAACCCGAAGGCAATCGTCTTCTTCCTGGCGTTCATGCCCCAGTTCATCCGCCCCGATGAGCCCCTGGTGCAGCAATACGTGGTGCTGACGGCCACCGTGCTGGCGATCGACATCATGGTCATGTGGTTCTTCTTCGCCTTGGCCGCTCGCTCATTCCAACGGTTCACCCACGACCAGCGCGGCCAACTGGTCCTCAACCGCGTCTTTGGCTGCTTGTTCGTGCTGGTGGGCATCCTGCTGGCGGTTATTCATTAGCATCTGCAACCACAGTCGAGTGCTACGGTCGGAGGCATGGAACCGGACTGGATCGAGCATCGGCGCGCCGATGACGGCGAGCATGTCGGATGGATGAAGCCAGTGGACGACGGGTTCGTCGCCATCGACAGACTGGGACGCCCACGCACGGACGTTGTGGATTGGTTTACCGCCGAGGAAACGCTCGATGACATCGGGCTGCGGTACCTGGCCGACCCCCACGAATTACGGCTCGACGACGGCGGCTGGCTGCGTGTGCGGATCGCTGAAGTAACGCCTTCTGCGGTTCGGGTGAAGAAGGACGACTGGGGAGATATGACCGCTCCCCAGATCTACTTCACTGTTTCGCTGCCGATCACAGAGGATCAGCTTCGACCCCTAAAACGGTAATCTGCCCAGCTAGGACGTCGATCCCCGCACCACCAGCGAACTCTCCAGCGTCACGTGCGGCTCATTCAGCGCCACGCCCTCCATGAGTCCCCGGAGCTGCTCGCCCGCCTTGCGACCCAGTGGCGTCGCGGGCAGGTGCACGCTGGTCAGGCTGGGGTTGCTGGTGGCCGAATAGGGCAGATCGTCGAAGCCCGCTACAGCCAACTCTTCAGGAATCCGGACGCCCTCAACCCGCGCTTCCTGCAACACGCCGTAGGCATGCGTGTCAGTTCCGCATACGACGGCGGTCACCCCCTCACGCTGCCACTGCGGCCAGGCGTCGGCGAAAGCGGCGGCGGCAGCACCGACGTCGATCGCTGTACTGACAATGTGGTCTTCGGAGACCACCAGGCCGCACGCAACTGCCTCTTCCAGGAAGGCTTCACGGCGCAGCTGGAATGTAGTGGTGCCTGTGATGCCGTCAATGTAGGCGGCGCGGGTGTGTCCGGATGCGGCGAGGTGCCGGGCAAGCTGACGCGCTCCCTGGGCGACGTCGAGATTCACCGAGGGCGCATACGATTCCAGCCCCGGAGCATCCAGCAGCACCAGTGGTCCAGCTGCGGAAAGGTCCTCCAGGAACCCGGCGCTCGGGGCGCCCACCAACAGGCCGGCAGGGCGGAGCGCCAACAACTTGCGCACGTCGGATGCCTGTGGCGATTCACCGGCGTCGGTCACTGAGAGCAGCAGCTGGTATTCCGCGCCAAGCGATTCCCGCACCCCCGCTATAACGTTGGCGAAAAAGGGGTTGGACACGTCCGGGGTGACCAGGATGACGATCGAGCTGACACCGCGGGCCAGGGAGCTGCCGATGCTGTCCACCACGTAGCCAAGTTCGGCAATTGCGGTCCGGACGCGCGAGATGTTGTCGTCCGATACCCGTCCCTGCGTTTTGCCGTTGGCTACCAGGGAAACGGTGGCAGTGGAAACTCCGGCTCGTTCGGCCACCATTGCAGCCGTCACCCGGGGCGTGCGATGTGCCCGGCCGCTGCGCCGTTCCAGGGATTCCATGCATCGATCGTAGCCGGGTTCGCAGCCTTCAGGCCGCCGCAAGGCATCAAGCGCTTGACGCATTCCACGTTAAGCGTTTGACGTAGCAGCCATGGCGATGCCAAAATCACCCTGAATGCTTAACGCCCTGCCCAGGGCATGTTCCTGGCAGGCCCCAATGACGTGGAGACAAACGTGGACCCCAACACACGCAAGAAGATCATTCTTGACTGCGACCCTGGCCATGACGACGCAGTGGCGCTGCTGCTGGCACACGGAAACCCGGACATCGAATTGCTCGCTGTGACCACCGTGGTGGGCAACCAGACGCTGGAGAAAGTAACCCGCAACGCCCTCTCGGTGGCCACCATTGCCGGCATCACGGGAGTCCCGTTTGCCGCAGGCTGCGACCGCCCGCTGGTCCGCACCATCGAAACCGCACCGAGCATCCACGGCGAGACCGGCATGGACGGTCCTGAACAGCCCGAGTCCACCATCGAGCTCGACCCGCGCCACGCCGTCGACCTCATCATCGACACCGTCATGGCGCATGAGCCGGGCACCGTCACCCTGGTCCCCACAGCGGGCCTGACCAACATCGCGATGGCAGCCCGCAAGGAGCCGCGCATCGTTGAGCGGGTCAAGGAAGTCGTCCTCATGGGCGGCGGCTACCACGTGGGCAATTGGAGCGCCGTGGCCGAGTTCAACATCATCATCGACCCCGAGGCCGCGCACATCGTCTTCAACGAAAAGTGGCCCGTGGTGATGGTCGGCCTTGACCTGACGCACCAGGCACTGGCCACGGATGACGTAGTCCGGAAAATAGCGGAAATCGGCACCAAGCCCGCCCAGTTCGTCCTGGAACTCATGGAATTCTTCAAGAAGACCTACAAGGACGCCCAAGGCTTCGATTTCCCGCCTGTCCACGACCCCTGCGCCGTGGCCTACGTCATCGACCCGACGGTCATGACCACCCGCAAGGTCCCCGTGGACATCGAACTGCAGGGCAAACTCACCCTCGGCATGACCGTCGCCGACTTCCGCGCACCCGCCCCGGATGACTGCCACACCTCCGTTGCCGTCGAGTTGGACCACCAGAAGTTCTGGGATCTGGTCACCGATGCGATCGAACGGATCGGCGAACCAACGCTCGACGGCGGCACGTCCGCAGGCGCGCCCGTCACCGAAACTGCCGAGGTAGTGGCAGCCGTGGCGGCCGTCGCAGCAGGAGAGGCAAAGTAATGACCACGCTCACTGACACCAAATCCACGCGCGGGAACGTCACCGCGCTCATGGTCGCCCTGCTGGCAGCCTGCGTGGCCTTCCAGCTCAACGCCTCCATGCTCAGCCCGGCCCTGGTCACCATGGGCAACGAACTCCACACCGACCAAGCCACCATCGGCCTCTCCCAGACCTGGTTCTTCACGGCCGCTGCGTTGTTCTCCTTGTTCCTCCCCCGCCTCAGCGACATCGTGGGCCGCAAGAAGATCCTGGTGGGCATGATGCTCCTCATGGCTGTCGGTTCGGTCATCGCCGCACTGGCACCGGACGTCACGTGGCTTTTCGTTGGCCGCATCATCCAGGGCGTCAGCGGCCCGACGGTCCCGCTGTGCCTCATCATGCTCCGCTCCGCCGTGAGCAATCCCCGCAAATACGGGACCCTCATGGGCCTGATCACGGCTGTCAACGGCGGCGTGGCCGGCGTTGACTCCTTCGTGGGCGGCTACTTCGCCGAGAACTTCGGCTTCCGCAGCATCTTCTGGCTCATGGTTGCCCTTGCCGTGGTGGCCACGGTCCTCATCGCCGTCCTCGCTGGTGAAAGCAAGCCGGCAGCCGGCACCACCATGGACTGGCTGGGAGTGTTCTTCATCGTGATCGCCGTGGGTGCGCTGCTGACCGCGCTGAACGAAGGCGCCAAGCTCGCCACGGCCTTCGACGCCGGAACGCTGACTCTGGCGATAAGCCTGACGGTGATCGCCGTCGTCGCGTTCTTTGCGTTCTGGACCGTGGAGAAGCGCGCGAAGCAGCCCATGGTTGAAACCATCCACCTCCGCCAACGCTCCACGTGGGCGCCCCTGCTGACCACCACCCTGACCATGACCGGCATCTTCGCAGTGATCAACGGTATTGTTCCGGCCTACGTCCAGGCCGCCGATCCGGGCTTCGGGGTTGGGCCCACGGAGATGTCGCTGATCATCCTGACGCCGTATGCGCTGCTGGGCTGGATCTTCGGCCCTATCAGTGGCCGCCTGGCTCCGGTACTCGGCTACACCAAGGTGCTGCGCATTGGCCTCATCGGCAGCCTGCTTGCCCTGGCCATCATCGCGTTCTTTGGCCTGAACAACCTGCCCATGATGATCCTGGGTACGGCCCTGCTGGGCATCATGTACGCCGGCACTGTCAACATCATGCTGAACGGACTCGGCGTGGTCCTCTCACCGCAGGGCAATCCGGGCTTCCTCCCCGGCATGAACGCGGGAGCGTTCAACCTCGGCGCCGGGCTGAGCTTCCTGGTGCTGCCTGCCGTGCTGGTCGCCACGGCTTCGCTCAACGACGCCAAGGCTTCGTACCTGACAGTTGTAGTCGTGGGCCTGGGCATCACGCTTGCAGCCTTCGCCGCGTCGCTGCTGATCCCCAAGCCCGTTGATGCAGAGGTCACCGAGGAAGCGAAGGTGGCAGCGTGAACAACGCACCCAAGGCGGGGATCGTCGTCGTCGGGTCCTTGAACGCGGACCTGACCATCTACACCGAGCGCCTCCCCAAACCCGGCGAAACGGTGCACGGCAACGGCTTCGCCGTGAACCCGGGCGGCAAGAGTGCCAACCAGGCCGTGGCCGCCAGCAGGCTTGGGGGCAAGGTGAGCCTGATCGGCGCCGTGGGCGAGGACCCCAACGGCACCATGCTCCTGGACTCGACCGCCAACGCCGGCGTGGACGTCTCGCGCGTCCGTCGCACAGGGACCGCAACGGGTGTCGCCGTGATCTCCGTGGACGCGAACGGCGAGAACAGCATCATCATTTCCGCTGGCGCCAACGGGACGTTGTCCCCCGCCGACGTGGATGCGGCCGCCTTCCGCGACGCCGCCGTCGTCTGCCTCTGTTTGGAGGTGGGGATCGATACCGTGGTGGCCGCGGCCCAAGCAGGGCACGACGCCGGTGCAACCGTGCTGTTGAACCTCTCGCCTTACGCTGAGGTGCCTGAGGTTTTGGCTGGCTTGAGCGACGTGCTGCTGGTGAATGCGCACGAAGCCGCACTGTTCCTTGGTGACGGGGCTGATATTCCCGATGCCGATGCACCGGCCGACCACTGGGAGCCTGTGCGCAGCCGGTTCGCCCGCCGTGGCCTGCAACGCGTGCTCGTGACACTTGGTTCGCAGGGTTCTGTGGTGCTGGATTCGTTGGCTGATGAGCAGGTGACCCGGATCGCTCCGACGAGGGTTTCCGCCCTCGACACCACAGGTGCCGGAGATGCCTTTACGGGCGCCGTGGCCGCCCGCTTGGCAGCGGGTGATTCGCTGACCGATGCTGCGTCCTTTGCTTCAGTGGCGGCAGCACTGGCCGCAACAAAGAAGGGCACGCAGGCCGCCTACGCAACCTTCGGGGAAGTCGAAGCCGCCCGCGCCTCCTGAATCACTCCCCGCCCCCCAACTGGGTCGCAGTTCAGGTCGTTCTGAGCCCTCAGAACGACCTGAACTGCGACCTACTTGGGTTAAGCGGACTTGCGTGCGGCGCGTTGGGCTGAGCGTTCCACGCCTTTGCGGCTCAGGGCACCGTGGCCGGCCATGAGGCGGGGCACCACGACGTAAACAGCGGTGGGAACCACGAACGCGGTCAAGACCAGGGCGCGCAGTACGGGGTGCCAAGACTCCATGATCGGTCCGAGCAGCAGCATGCCCACGGACACGAGGGGGAAGATGGCGATCCAGGTAATGAGCGCCCGCATGTGAACGGACGGACCCTGCGGACGGGCGGGCGCGGTGAAGGCAGGCGCCTCGGCGGGGGCAGTTGTTTCGGCGGCGACGTGGGTCGTCATGAGATTCTCCAACCATCTAGTTGCAATTGATCCGGGATCACCATAACCCCGCAGCGGAACAATTACAACCACTTAGTTGGAAACTGGTAATATGACCCTATGGCATGGGACACGGAACGAACCAAGGCGCTGCTGTTGGAAGCGGCAACCACCGAGTTCTGCACGCGTGGCCTTGCCGGCGCCCGCATCGACAGGATCGCGTCCGAGGCCGGGGTCAACAAGGAGCGGATCTACCAGTACTTCGGCAACAAGAACGGACTGTTCGACGCCGTTATCGTCGCCGCGCTCAGCTCCCTCATGGACGAAGTACCCATCGAGGGCAGCGGACCGGAAGCCATGGCGGACTACGCCGGGCGGCTCTTTGACCACCACCAAAAGGACGCAACGGCCCCACGGCTTCTGTTCTGGGAAGGCCTGGAGCGCGGGACAGAAGTGGTGGGCCTGCCCAAACGCATGGCCAACTGCGCTTCAAAGGTCAACAGCACCATCGCCGCCCTCCCCGGGATCTCCCGGGAAGACGCCGGAGACCTCCTCATCACCATTGTCAGCCTCTGCGATTCCGCCCCCGTGCTGCCGGCCCTCGACGGGCTCATGGCCGGCAATGACCCCGGCCGCCTCCAGAGGCGACGCGCCGCCGTCGTCCGCACCGTCCATCTGGCGGCCGCAGCGCTGGCCGCCGAAGCCCCGGAAGCCGCAACCGCCTGAATCAGCCCCTGGCACCGGCTCTGTGACAGCTTTGACACCAAAAGTGACTTACTTGTGAAGTTGCCCCTAGCCAAGAGGGGGTGACATCAACCATGCTTGCTGCATGTACTCAACGTCGAGCCCATACCGCATCATCACGGTCTGCACGGGAAACATCTGCCGCTCCCCCATGGCAGCGCTCATGCTGACCGAGGCCTTGGCAGCGGAAGGGCTCGGCGATCTTGCAGCGGTCGACTCCGCGGGCACAACCGGGTACGAGGTAGGCCACCCGATCGACCCCCGTGCCGCCCGCGTCCTGACCGCCCAGCACATTGCCTCCGAAGACCACGTTGCACGGGAGTGGCGGCACGAATGGTTCGCCGACCGGGACTTGATCCTGGCACTGGACGTAGACCACTTCGGCTGGCTCCAGGAAGGCGCCCCCGACCACGCCTCCTTGGAAAAAGTCCGCATGCTTCGCAGCTTCGATTCCCGGATGGCAGGGCGCAGTTCCCTCGATCTGGGCATCGAGGATCCTTGGTACGGCGGCCACACTGACTTCGACAACACGTGGACGCTCATCAAAGCCGCCATCCCGGGGATCGTGGAACACGTCAAGGCCGCCATCGCCCGCGCCAACACCGAAGCAGGCCACGAGCACCAGCAGGTAACCTCTATGACATGACCCCTGCACCCGTGATCATCGCTGTTGACGGCAGGTCCGGCGCAGGCAAAACCACGCTGGCCGTCGAACTGGCAGCCCGGCTGCGGCAACACCACAAGGTTTCGCTGTTCCACCTGGAGGACATCTACCCGGGATGGAACGGCCTGCGGACGGGCATCGAACGCTACGTTGCCACCGTCCTCACGCCGCTGAGCCAAGGCGCGGCCGCTGAATGGGTCAGCTGGGACTGGGAGCGGCACTACGACGGCGGGCTCAACGTCACGCTGCCGGCCGAGATCGTCATCGTGGAGGGCGTAGGGTCCGCTGCCGAGGCTGCCCGGCCCATGCTGGACGCCGTGGTGTGGGTTGAAGCGCCGGGTGATGACCGGCGTCGTCGTGCCCTGACGCGCGACGGAAGCACCTACGAGCCCTACTGGGACACCTGGGCCGCACAAGAAGAGGAATGGCTTTCGGCCGACGCCGTAATCGAAGACGCCGACATCCACGTCCAAAACCCCGCCGATGGCAGCGCCCCGGACCACCTCCTGCAGGCCCTGATGTACCTGCCCTCGCTTGCCGCCATCCTGTCCCCGGAACTCAGTTCACGGCGCGGACTGCAGCTTCGGTCCGAGCGCATCGAAGCGACGCCGGACGCCGCCGTCCTCTTCGAGTCCCTGTACGGCCGCTCCACCAACGCCGTCTGGCTGGATTCCTCCAACGCCGCTGCGGTAGCCGGCCGGTCGCAGGCCGCGGCCCGGAGCCGCTTCAGCATCCTGGCCGACGACGGCGGGACGTTCGGCCAGTCGGTCCAGCACAGTGCCGGGGTCACCCGCGTGACGGCAGGGTCGGCCACCGTGACGACGTCCGGACCTTTCTTCCGCTGGCTCGACTCCGTCTGGGGCAGCCGGGCTGTCCGCGCTCCCCGCGGCTACGATTCCCAATTCACGCTGGGCTGGCTCGGGTATCTGGGCTACGAACTCAAGCGCGAAACCGGGGGCAATGACGTCCCGTCCGAGACCCCGGACGCCGCCCTCCTCTTCGCAGGCCGGGCCGTGGTCCTGGACCATCGCGAACACACAGTCTGGCTGCTTGCGCTGGAAGCCCCCGACGCCGGTGACTGGCTGCGCGAGGCGAGGGCCGCCGTCGTCGGTGCCTCTGGTTCCGGCGACGCTGCCTCCAGTGGTGCGCCTGCCCGCATTGCGGTCTCTGTCCCCGAATTCACCAGCCGTGATTCGGCCACCGACTACAAGCGCAAGATCGCGGACTCACAGCACGAAATCAGCGAAGGCAACTCCTACGAAATCTGCTTGACCACCACACTGGAGGCGCCGGCAGGCGACCTCGACGGCTGGAGCACCTACCTGGCGTTACGACGCCGGAACCCGGCACCGTTCGCCAGCTACCTCCGCTTCGGCGGATTGGAGGTTGCCAGCACGTCGCCTGAGCGCTTCCTGAGGATATTGTCCGACGGCGGCATGCGCGCCGAACCGATCAAAGGCACACGTGGCCGCTCCGCCGACCCTGGGCAGGACGCAGCCCTGCGGCTGGACCTGGAGACCTCGCTGAAGGACCGCGCCGAGAACATCATGATCGTGGACCTGCTGCGCAACGACCTCAGCCACTACGCTATCCCGGGCTCCGTGACCGTCAGCAGGTTGTGCGCCATAGAAAGCTACGCAACTGTCCACCAGATGGTGAGCACCGTGGACGCCCACCTTCGTCCGGGCGCTCCGCGGGCCGAAGCTGTGGCGGCGGCTTTTCCGGCCGGTTCCATGACCGGTGCACCCAAGATCAGCACCATGGACATCCTGGACCAGCTCGAATCGGGACCACGCGGCATCTACTCCGGCGCGATCGGCTACTTCTCGCTGAACGCCGCCACCGACCTCGCTGTGGTGATCCGGACCTTGGTGGTAAACCCTGATTCCGAGGGCGGGCGCAAACTGGCCTTGGGGGTCGGCGGGGCCATTACGGCGGATTCAGTGGCCGACGACGAATACGAAGAAATACGGACCAAGGCCTTCGGAGTGCTCTCCACCCTGGGCGCCGACTTCCCCGACTGAGTTTTTACTGGAGCGTTGCCGTCAATCTGGCCACGTTATCCACATACTTGGCCAGGGGTGGCCTGTCCATCCAGTCATCCAACATAAGCTCACGGGATACCTCGCGATACGTGGATTCCACGGCCCGCATGAGGTTCACGGTTTCGGCGCCCAACAGCATCACCGAGACCTCCATATTCAAGGAGAAGGAGCGCATGTCCATGTTGCTGGAACCAAGAACGGCTACCTCGTCATCAATGGTGAAGTGCTTGGCGTGGAGTACGTACGGGGCACGGTACAGATAGATGCGGACCCCTGCATCAAGCAAGGCCTCGTAATACGAGCGCTGCGCGTGGTGCACCAGGAACTGGTCGCCCTTCTCCGAGACAAACAACTCCACATCCACGCCCCGCTGGGCGGCGGTGGTGATGGCATACAGCAGTGAGTCATCGGGAACGAAGTACGGGCTGCAGATGGAGATCCTGTGTTGCGCCGAGTAGATCAGCGTGTTGAAAAGGCGCAGGTTGTTTTCGGTGGCGAACCCCGGGCCGCTGGGAACCACCTGGGCTGTTACCTGCCCGGGAGAGGGTTTGGCCGGCAGGCGCAGCTGATCCTCAAGGGATTCGTCGGTCTCACTGAGCCAGTCTGTCGCGAACACCACGTTGAGGGTAGGCACGATCGGTCCCTCGAGCCTGGACATGAGCTCCACCCATTTACGGCCCACCTTGTGATGCTTGGGGTTGTTGTAGGACGGCTCGATCAGGTTCTGTGAACCGGTGAAAGCCACTTGGCCATCGATCACCATGATCTTGCGGTGGTTCCTCAGATCGGGGCGCCGCCATTGGCCATGGATGGGCAGCAGAGGCAGCATCCGCTTCCACTGGATCTTGCCCGCCTTGAGCCGCCGGATCAGGCGTCGGTAGCCCTTGACCCGAAGAGTTCCAATGTGGTCGAAGAGGAGCCTCACCGTGACACCCCGTTCAGCTGCCTTCTCCATTTCAGTCAGCAGCTCATCTGTCACGGAGTCGCTGCTCATGATGTAGAACTCGGCGTTGACGTAAGACTTGGCGCCGCGGACGGCCGCGGCCATGGCTTTGATGGATTCCTCGTAGCCGGGGATCAGCTCCACCTTGTTGCCATCAACCATCGGCAGCGAACCCAGCCGGTGATTAAGCTCACCGGCCGATTTCACCCATTCAGGTCCGGAGTAGACACTCACGGGATCCGAGAGATCGGAGGTCACTGCACGAACGCGGCGGTTGACTTCTTCCTGCTGTTCGCGCCTGCGCCTTGAGAGCTTGAAGTTGCCAAAGAGCAGGAACAGGACGAAACCCACGGATGGGATGAGGAACACAGCCAGCAGCCATGCCATGGCGGTGGTGGGGCGGCGGTTGCCGGGGATGATGCCCAGCAGGACGATGCGCATGATGACTTCCGCGATGGCCCACGCGCCCAGCAACCAGGTCCACTCCTGGCCAAACGGAAAAGGAAAGAGCACGCGACAAACCCCCACGGTTCATGAACAACAGTGACCACAGCCTATCCGGCAAAGTCACCGGCAGCCGCCCCGCACTAAGCTTGGACCATGACTTCAGCAGCTCCCACGGTCCTCGTTTTCCTGGACCCCGCCTTCGAAAACGGCCGAATCGCCGATTCCAGCCAACCCCAGCTCATGGCCACGGACCTGGGAGCTACCCGCGGCGACGGCGTGTTCGAGTCGCTCCTGGCTGTCCAGGGCCGCCCCCGCAAGGTCCAGGCCCACCTGAACCGGCTGGCCGGCTCCGCGGCTGCGCTGGATCTGACCCTGCCCGGGCAGGACGCTTGGCGGAGGGCTATCGAAACTGCCATCACAGAGTTCCGCGAGGTCCACCCCGCGCCCACGCCCGAGGAAGACGAGGTGGTGGTCAAGCTGATCGTCACCCGCGGTGTTGAAGGTGCGGCCAGCCCCACCTGCTGGGTTCAGGCCTCGCCCTCACCCGCGGGCAGCCGCCGACAGCGCGAGACGGGCATCGACGTCGTGCTTTTGGACCGTGGCTTCGACACCGAGGCCGGCGAGCGCGCGCCGTGGCTGTTGCTTGGCGCCAAGACGCTCTCCTACGCCGTCAACATGGCTGCGCTGCGCTATGCGCACAAGCAAGGCGCCGATGACGCGATCTTCACCTCCACCGATGGCCGCGTGCTGGAGGGGCCGACGTCCACCGTGCTGCTGGCGCACCTTGAAACAGTGAACGACGCCGAAGGTTCCGTCAGGACTGTCCGTCGCCTCATCACGCCCCAACTGGACAGCGGCATCCTCCCGGGGACCTCGCAGGGCGCGCTGTTTTCCGCAGCCAAGGCTGCAGGCTGGGAGCTTGGTTACGGGCCGCTGGAACCGCAGGACCTGTTCGATGCCGACGCGGTATGGCTGATCTCGAGCATCCGCTTGATCGCCCCCGTGAACCACATCAACGGCAAGGAAGTGGGAACCCCTGCCGTTCGGAAGCAGCTCACTGCGGAACTGAACGAGCTGTTCGCGGGCATCGAATAGACGCCTGCACATGCACATCACCAATTGGGCATCCGCCGAGGATGCTCCGCTAGGAACCTAGCAGGTCGCAAGCAGAGTAATTGCTCGCATGACTCATTGATTAGGAACTCTTGGCCTAGGCCGCGAGCTGTTTATGCGTTCAATCGCATTTCTTATCCTCCTTGAAATGGTCATTCGTCCTGTGATGAATCTAGTTCTCGTGTTAGTTGGATCACGTCCAGCCGGCACTACTTCAAACTTTGCTGGCTAACTTCCCGGAGGGAACATGGGACTCAGCTCCCCCACAAAAGCCGAAGCATCGGCAACCGAAGCGCAGTCCGCCACTGCCGCTTCACCATCAGGACTCCGCCGGTCCATGGAGGCCCGGCACCTCGTTATGATCGCCATGGGCGGTGTCATCGGGTCGGGGCTGTTCGTCAGTTCCGGCTACACCATCGCCACTGCCGGACCCTTGGGTGCGGTGCTCGCGTTCCTGATCGGCGCCGTCGTGGTGTATCTCGTGATGGCCTGCCTTGGGGAACTCGCTGTTGCGTTCCCTGTGTCGGGCGCATTCCACATCTATGCCGCGCGGACCATTGGGCCCGCCACAGGCTTCGCCACCGCCTGGCTCTACTGGCTCTGCTGGGCCGTGGCATTGGGTTCGGAATTCACCGCGGCGGGCCTGCTCATGCAACGGTGGTTCCCGGGCGTGGACGTCTGGATCTGGTGCTTCATTTTCGCCACCGTCCTCTTCACCCTGAACGCGATCTCATCGCGGGTCTTCGGCGAATCGGAGTTCTGGTTCGCGCTCATCAAGGTCGCCGCCGTCGTCGGCCTCATCATCCTGGGCGGCGCCGCACTTGCCGGCTTCCACCCCCTCGCCACGGGCGACTACCCTTCATTCGGCCAGAACTTCAGCACGCCCGATGGGCTCTTCCCGAACGGCTTTACTGGAGTCTTTGTCACCTGCCTGGCCGTCTTCTACGCCTTCTCAGGTTCTGAACTGATCGGCGTCGCAGCGGGCGAGACCGCGAATCCGGGCGCCAACATCCCCAAGGCAATGCGCACCACGGTGATCCGCCTCATGATCTTCTTCGTGGGTGCCATCACGGTCATCGCGGCCACCATCCCGTACGAAAAAGTCAGCGTTGATGAGAGCCCCTTCGTCACCGTTTTCTCGATGCTGGGGATTCCGTATGCGGCCGACATCATGAACTTCGTGATCATCACGGCGTTGCTGTCGGCCGGAAACTGCGGACTGTTCTCCTGCGCGCGCATGCTGTTTTCCCTGGCCGACGAAGGCCACGCACCGCAGGTCTTCAAGAAGCTCACCAAGCGCGGGATTCCCATGGTTGCCCTGTGCGTGAGCATGCTTGGCGGACTGGCCTCGCTCATCAGCAGCGTGGTGGCCCCGGCTACGGTTTACCTGGTGTTGGTGTCCGTGGCCGGCTTCGCAACGGTAGGCGTGTGGATGTCCATTGTGGCTTCGCACTTCATCTACCGCAGGACGTTCGTGAGGAACGGCGGCGACGTCAACAGCCTGCCTTACAAGGCCCCGTTGTTCCCGCTGGTGCCCATCCTCGCGTTTGCGCTCTGCGTCGTGTCGCTGATCGGCATCGCCTTTGACCCCAACCAAGTGGCCGCCCTCCTGTTCGGGGTGCCATTCGTCGGCGCCTGCTACGCGTTCTTCTACTTCAAATACGGACGGCGACGCTCCCTGAAGAAGGCCATCGGCGCCTGACACTGTGGCTTCCTGACCCTGTTTTGACACAGATCAGCCCTTGGACAACCTCTTACGGTTGCCCAAGGGCTGATCTGGTCTGAAAGAAGGTCAGGACGCTTCCGGCCTACTTCTTGCCTGCCCTCACCGGGTGCTCGCTGAGGATGGAAAGCCGGTTGAACGCATTGATGCCAATGGCCGCCATGCAGATGACACTGATCTGCTCGTCGCTGTAGTGCTGACGGGCCTGTTCAAAAAGTTCCGGGCTGGGGCGGGACGTGCTCATCCGGGTGATCTGCTCAGCAATCTGCATTGCCACGACTTCGGCGGGCTCGAAGAGCTGGACTTCCTTGTACACAGCCACCAATGACAAGCGTTGCTCGGTTTCCCCATACTTCAGGGCCCGGCGATGGTGGAGGTCCAGGCAAAACGCACAGCCGTTGATCTGCGAACACAGGTAGTTGATGAGTTCGAGGGTCTTGCGCGAGATTCCGAGCCGGTCAGCTTCGTCCACGAGTTGCTGCGAATAGTGACTGAGCGTCGCATAGAGATCGGGTTGTTGCTTGTCGAGATAACCGGCCAGCCGGGGTTTTGTTTCCTGTTCGGGCATGGTTGGAGCTTAACCCACTGCAGACACGGCGACTAAGTGAGCGAGCGACCCACCCAAGCACCCAGAACGTGAGCGAGCGACCCGCCCAAACACCCAGAACGTGAGCGAGCGTCAGTCCGGGGCGTCGGCGGTGAGGCGGATGCCGTTCTCAGCCAGCCACACGGGATTGAAGGCCTTGCTCAGGTAGTTCGTGCCGGCGTCGGGAGCTATGGCAACAACCACCGAGCCGTGCGGCGCTGCACGCGCGACCCGAACCGCAGCCGCCACAGCGAGCCCCGACGACGGACCCAACGCAAGCCCCTCCTCGTCGAGGAGCCGATGGACGGTTGAGTAGACCTCGTCGTTGGGAATCCGGAGGAAGCGGTCCACCACGGAGCGGTCGAAGATCTTGGGCCATTCAGCCTGCGGCCAGGAGTTGCCCACGCCGTCCACCAGGATCTCGCCAGGATGGCCCCCACTGTAAGCCGAGCCGTAGGGGTCCGCGCCTACAACCTCAAGATGCCCGCCCGGCCGTGAAGGTGCCACTTGCTCTTTCAGGAACCGACCGTTGCCGCTGATGGTCCCACCTGTGCCAATGCCGGCCACAAAGTGGGTCACCAGTCCACCTGTCTGCTCCCAGATCTCCGGTCCTGTCGTCTCGTAGTGAGCCAAGGGATTGGCAGGGTTGTCGAACTGCATGGGCCGCCAAGCACCGGGCGTCTCCGCGGTGATGCGGGCCGCCACGGCCCGCGCGTTCTCCGGGGACTCGGACGGCGCGTTCCAGTCCGTCAGGATCACCCGCGCACCATAGTTGTGAAGGGCCGCGAGTTTTTCCTGCGAAATGGTGTCGCCGGTGACCACAACCACGGGGTGGCCGGTGAGGTGCCCGATCAGCGCCAGCCCGATGCCGGTATTACCGGACGTGCTCTCCACGATCGTGGCGCCTGGCTGCAGTTCCCCGGAACGCTCCGCTGCCCGCACCATGCTCAGCGCTGTGCGGTCTTTGATGGAGCCGCCGGGGTTCTCGGACTCCAGCTTCACGTGGATGGCGCTACCGAGCCCGCGGCTGAATGCCTCCAACTTCACCAGTGGAGTGTTGCCCACCTTTTCAAGAACCGAAGCATCGAGGCCGTCAAGGCTCCCGGGCTGTGCGTGCACTCCATGCCTGCGGGTGGCCGTACTCATGGCGTTTCCTCCTCTGCCTCAGGGAAAAGCTGGTCCACGGCTTCCCCCAACACTGCCCGTGCCCGCTCCACCAGCTCCGCGGCCGACGGCCGGTCTGCCAGCACATCTGCAAGCCTGCCCACCACCAGCCCTGTCCCGTTGCCGAGCGGTTGCGAAGCTTCCGCTTCCAGCAGGAGGTAGGACGCCGTGAGGGCCTCTATCGCCAGGAGCTTTTCCGCGGCATCGATGGACTTTTCCAGCTGCTGCAGGGCCAGCGGCGCCAGCGTGGAATGGTCCTCGACGTCGGCGGACAGGGTGGGCGCGCCCAGGGTTGCCGGGGCGGCCAGGAACTTGAGTTCGGCCAACAGTCCCGCCGCGGAATACCACAGCAGCCCGGGCAGCTCCTCCTGGACCAAAGCCGAGGCGGATCCTGGTTCGGAGGATGCCGCCGCGAGGTGTCGCGCCCGGATAGCCCGTTGCGGCGGGTACAGCTTGGCTATCCGCCGCTCGCTTGAAACCCCAACATGCGCCAGGGCCAGCCTCAAGCCTTCAAACGACAACGCAAGCTGCATCGGTTGGAAGTTCCCGCCGGACACCATACCGCCCGACTCCACATCAACCAGCGGGTTATCGCCCCGGCCGTTCAGCTCCACCTCGAGGGCCTCACGCAGTTGCGACACCAAGGACCTGAACGCACCATGGGTCTGAGGTGCCGCCCGGAAAGACAACGCGTCCTGCACCGACACTTCCGGCCGTGCATCCTCCAGCCAGCCGCCGCGCAAAAGCCCGCGGACAGCAGCAGCCGAATCCCGCTGGCCGTCCACTGCCTTGGCCGCCTGGATGGCCGGCGAGAACGGGCTGAGGTTCCCGCCGCCGTCGTACCTTGCGATCGTCTCCAGCGAGAGGGAAAGCGCGACGTCGGCCAGCCGGGCCAGCTGCCGCAGACGCACCAAAGCGAGGGTCCCGGCACCAACTGAATAAGAGTTGGCGCTCACCAAAGCCAGCGCCTCACCGGCGGCGGGCTGGAGCGGCTGCAGTCCGGCGTCGGCGAGCGCTTTTGCGCCGGGTACCAGCTTGCCCGCGGCGTCGAACGCTTCGCCCTCGCCCAGGGCAACGGCGGCGACGGCGGCGAGCTGGGTCAGGTCCGAGGAACCCACCGAGCCTTCTCGAGGAATGGCAGGGAAGACGCCGCGGTTGAGCAGTTCGGCATAGAAACCGGCGGTCCCGGGGCGGACGCCGGAGCCGCCGCGGCTGAATCCCACGAGTCGGGCGAGGATCAGGGCGCGGGCGGATGCGCGGTCAAGGTACGGACCTACGCCACTGTTGTGATACCTGACCACCTGCACCTGGTAGGCCTGGATGGACTTCTCCTCCACAGTGGTGTCGCGGCCGGATCCGAGCAAGGTATTGAGCCCGTAGACCCTCTGCCCGGAGGCAGCAGTCGCCTCGACGATGTCCCGTGCGCGGCGGATCAGACTCAACGCGTCGGGGTTGAGTTCAACGTGAAATGTGGGGTCGGCGGCTGCTCCAGCGACCGCCAGTGCGGAAACCGGCCCGGTTCCAATGCTGAAAATTCCCACTAGAAATCCAGGAGATTCTGCCGGAAGCCACCGTTGCCGTAACTCTTCCTCAACAGGCCTCGCCGCCGCAGCTCCGGCGTCAGTTTGTCCAGCACGCCATGCACGGTGACGGGATCCACGAAGCCGGAAAAGAGGAAGCCATCGCCGCCTACCGCCGAACCCGTCTCCTCCAGGTAGTCGGCTATCTCCCCGGTGGTTCCGATGATCGAATCCCCGGCACCGCCGCTGCGGGCCTGCAGGATCTCACGCAGGGTGGACCCTGGAGGGGCGGCCTTGGCGAAGTGCTCCAGCGTGCCTTGATTGCTGTTGGTGCTCAGTTCGGGCAACGGGGCGTCGAGGTCGAACTGCTTGAAGTCGATCACGGACAGGTAGGAGATGGAGTTGAGCTGGCTGTCGATGTCACGCTGGGTCAGTTCCCGGCGCTGCGCCCGCAAGTCCTCCGCCTCCGCAGCTGAACCCACCACGGTGGGCTTCAGCACGAAAAGTACCTTGACGTCGTCGGGGTTCCGGCCAGCCTTGGCAGCCTCGGCACGGATGGAATCGCGATAGGCCTTCATGCCGTCAACGCCGCGCGCCAAAGCGATCGCCACATCGGCGTGCCCTCCGGCGAAGGCCTTGCCCCGCGGAGAAGCGCCCGCCTGCACCAGCACGGGTTCCTCCGGCAATGGAGCCGTGTTCAGTGGCCCGCGGACCTTGAAAAAATCGCCGTCATGGTTGATCGGATGAACTTTGCTGTGGTCCGCGAACACCCCGGCTTCCACGTCCTCAAGCACCGCACCGGGTTCCCAACTCCGCCAAAGCCGCGTGACGACGTCGACGAATTCCTCCGCCTTCTCATACCGGCGGTCGTGTTCGATCTGCTGGTCAAGCCCATAGTTCTGGGCCGCGAGGTCGCTGCCCGAGGTGACCACGTTCCAACCCAGTCGCCCCTCCGAGAAGTGCTGCAGCGTGGCAAGGAGCCGGGCGGCCGTAAAGGGCGGGTAGAAGGAAGCACTGACCGTGGGCACGATCCCAAGGTGCTCCGTGGCGGACAACAAATACGGGACCAAGGCCAAGGGGTCGTGCTTGGGAGCGAAGGAGGCATGCGCCAGCGAAACCTCGGCCGTGCCGCCGTAGGTGTCGGGAACAGTGAGGGAATCTTCGATGATGAACAGGTCCAGGCCGGACTGCTCGAAGGCGCGGACGGCCTCCTGGTACAGGGCGGGCTTCTTCCAGTCATAGCCCAGGCTGTAGCCCGGAGTTCCCCAGCCCTGGACCCCGAATCCGTGCCCCACGAACCAACCAAAATGCAGCATGGGCTTGAGTGTAGAACTGCTCTGTCCGTTCACCGCGACCTGATTTCATACGAAGTTACAGGGGGTCGTACTGCGTCAATTATGCTCCCGGGACGTCTTAATTGGACCCGTACTCCAGCACCCTCCGATTACGCAACATGACGACGGCGGCGGTGACGGCCGCCGTCGTGGATGTTACGTTTTTCTTGAGTAATGAGCACCAGCGCGAAGCCCTGACTTGCTGGTCGGCAACCCTCTCTCCGGCGGGGTGCCTCAGGTGACTACTCGGCGTATCGACAACTCGAACTGCAAGCGTGACTGAGGAGCACCAGCAATGCCTGAACCCACTGAAGACAGACTCTCCTACCGCCTGATTACAGGCCCGGATACCCGCGACTTCTGCGAGCGGATCACCAACGCCCTGGCCGAGGGGTATGTGCTGCACGGCAGCCCCGCGGCCACGTTCAACGGCACCGACGTGATCGTGGCCCAGGCCGTCGTCCTGCCCGCAGCGATTGCCAGCGCCGACGCCGCAGTTGCCAACGCCGTTGACGAACTGGATACCGACGACGAAGAAGCATTCGAGGGCCACGCATGAGCTACGCAGGTGACCTGACCCCGCACGACGCGTGGGCCAAGCTTGAACAGGGCGCCATCCTGGTGGACGTCCGGACCGAGGGCGAATGGGCGCACATCGGCATTCCCGACACCAAGGCCACCGAGAACGACCCCCTGTTCATCCAGTGGAACCTCGCTGGCGGCATTCCGAATTCCCGCTTTATCGAGGACCTGCAACAGCAGGCACCTGAGGACGACGGCGTGGAGCTCGTCTTCATCTGCCGTTCCGGACAGCGGTCCGTCTCCGCCGCCATCGCCGCCACACAGGCCGGATTCACCGCCTACAACGTGCTGGAAGGCTTCGAGGGCGAGCCCGACCGTTACGGCGAGCGAACCGTGAATGGCTGGAAAAACCGTGGCCTGCCGACGAACCTGGGGACCGACTAAGTGACTTTCAATCCCGACGCCGCCGCCTGGAGCCCCGACACGCAGGCCGTTCGCGGTGGACTTGACCGCACTAATTTCCAGGAAACCGCCGAGCCCGTTTTCCTCAACTCCGGGTTCGTCTACGAATCCGCCGCCGCCGCAGAACGCGCCTTCACCGGCGAGGACGAACGCTTCGTCTACTCCCGCTACGGCAACCCGTCCGTGGCCACGTTCCAGGAGCGGCTGCGGCTGCTCGAAGGAACCGAAGCGTGCTTTGCGACGGCGTCCGGCATGTCCGCGGTTTTCACCGCCTTGGGCGCCCTGCTGGCTGCCGGCGACCGCGTGGTTGCTGCCCGCTCCCTCTTCGGCTCCTGCTTCGTGATCCTCAACGAAATCCTGCCGCGCTGGGGCGTGGAGACAGTATTTGTTGACGGCCCGGACCTGGATCAGTGGCGCGAGGCACTCTCCGAGCCGACCACGGCTGTCTTCTTCGAGTCGCCCTCCAACCCCATGCAGGAAATCGTGGACATCGCGGCCGTCAGCGAACTGGCGCATGCCGCCGGGGCGACTGTCGTCGTCGACAACGTCTTTGCCACTCCGCTGCTGCAACGCTGCGGCGAGCTGGGCGCCGACGTGATCGTGTACTCCGGCACCAAACACATCGACGGGCAGGGACGTGTCCTCGGTGGCGCGATCCTGGGCACCAAAGAGTTCATCGACGGACCAGTGAAGCAGCTCATGCGCCACACCGGACCATCCCTTTCGGCGTTCAATGCCTGGGTGCTGACCAAGGGACTTGAGACGATCGGCCTGCGGGTGAACCACAGCTCGGCGTCCGCGTTGAAGATCGCGGAATGGTTGGAACAGCAGCCGGCCATCAGCTGGGTCAAATACCCCTTGCTGAAGTCGCACCCGCAGTACGAGCTCGCGGCGAAGCAGATGAAAGCCGGGGGCACCGTGCTGACATTCGAGCTCGCTCCTTCGGCCGGGCGTTCGGCCAAGGAAGCTGCGTTTGCGCTGCTTGACGGGCTCAGGGTCATCGACATCTCCAACAACCTGGGCGACTCCAAGTCCCTCATCACGCACCCGGCCACCACCACGCACCGGGCCATGGGTCCCGAGGGGCGTGCGGCGATCGGGCTGTCCGATGGCGTAGTCCGCTTGTCCGTGGGGCTCGAGGACGTGGACGACCTCATTCTGGATCTGGAGAAAGCCCTCAAGCAGGTCTAACCTTGCTCGCATGAGGCATCCATACCGCCGTGCGGGGGCTGTCATTGTTGCGGGTTCGGTGGTGTGGTTGGCAGGGATTTCGCCGGGGTCGCGCGTGTACCTCATGAATGACCCCGGGGAGCGCCTGCGTTTGCTGGTCGACAGCGAGCGCGGCTGGATTATCGGCCACCACATGGCTGCTGCGGGCACCGCCGCGGTTCCGGCGGGATTCATGGCATTCGCCAAGGCTCAACGTCCCGGCAATTCCCGCTCGTGGGCATCCGCGGCTGCCATGGCCTTGCTCGCAGGCGCGCCGCTCTTCACCTACAGCTTGGCGCGGCGTGCCTCGGACATTGAACGATTCGCCTCGTTCCGTGGATCCAACGCACCGTTCCTTGGTTACTCCTGGCTGCACGTGGCGGGCCTGGCAGCGCTGGGCGTTAGCCTCCTGAACTCCCCTGCAAAACGGTGGCCTGGCATCACAGCAGCTGGAGTGGCTGCGGTGTCCGGGGCGGTCCTGGCAACCACCAAAGACATACCGCCGCTGGTCTTCTATCTCACCGAAGGAGCCGTGGGCGCGTACCTGATGACGTGGGAGGAACCCCCCGGCCCCAGCGACATCGAGGACTAGGGCCGCCGCACCCTGGCCAGCATCGGCAGGGGGTCCTTGGGCCCAGCCTGCCCGGTGCCGTGCACCGTAACCTTCGCAGCATGCGAGACCACGGCCGCCAGTGCCTCGGCGTTGGGCGGGGTCCCGGGCCCGTTATGCCTGTTGCTGTACCGTGCCGCCGCGTCGCGTTGTTCAAGCGCCCCGTTGCCGCGCTCCAGGATCTCCGCGATTCCGGCCTTGACCAGCGTCAGTTCACCCTGGTCATCCAAGACCGGGCTGAGGTAATCCACCAAAGCCCACACCACGTCCGCGGCCGGTAGGGGACGGAAATCGCCGAAGTCCAGGAGGTCTCCGCGCAAACCGGAGTTACTGGCCCGCCAACCCGCCATCCGGAGCAGTGCGGTCGGCACCGGGGTGGGATCCACGCCGTCGAGCATTTCCAGCGAAGCCGTCTCCACCAAGGCCCGCACCAGTACCGCGATCAAGGCTGCGTCCTCGGCGCGGAGGCAGACGTCGGCCACCCGGACCTCCACGGTGGGGTGGTTTCTGGAGACCCGGGCATCGAAGTAGATCATGCCCTCATCCAGGATCACCCCGGTATCCAGCAGCCGCTGCACCACCCTCCGGTACGCCGTCAGTGAGCCAAAGATGGACGACGGCCCGGACGTTGGCCAGCGGTTCCACGCCTGCGTGCGGTAGCTGTCAAAGCCGGTGGGAAGGCCGCGCCAGTAGGGTGAATTGGCGGAGAGCGCGGTCAGTACGGCGAGTTTGTCGCGGATGTGGTCCAACACCACTACCCCTTCTTCGGGCGACTCCACCGAGGTGTGCACGTGGAATCCGCACGTCAGTTGCTCGGTGGCGATGATCCCGAAGTGGTCCAGCATCGCAGCGTACCGGGGATCCGGGGTGGTGTGCGTGTTAGAGGCCAGGGGTGAGGTGGCAATTGCGGCAACCCTGGCGCCGTGTCGCCGGGCCGCTTCATCGGCCATGGCGCGGCCCCGGCGGATCTGCTGGAGCAGCTCGGCATAGCTGTGGCAAGGGCGCGTTTGGGTTTCGATCTGCTCCAGCTTGAGCTCCGGGCTCAGTCCTGTCTCCGTGGCGGGTTCCCCCTGGCCGGCGAGAAGCGCATCCGCCAAGGCCAGGGGCGCACCCGTCGCAGGATCAACGATGAGCAGTTCTTCCTCCACCCCAAACGTCCGCATGCTCCATTCTGCGTCACGAGTCCCCCGCATAAAAGCAACGCGGGGTCACTTATGGCCCATGTGCAGGGACGCGACGGGCCATAAGTGACCCCGCGTTGCGGGAGATCAGTCCTGGAAGTACTCCACCTTGGCGCCGATGGTGTTCAGCCGCTCGGCCAGGTCCTCATAGCCGCGCTCGATCACGTAGATGTTGCGGAGCTCAGAGGTACCCCGGGCCGCGAGCATCGCAAGGAGCAGGCAGGCGGCGGGACGCAGCGCCGGTGGGCAGCCGACCTCGGCCGCACGCCACTTGGTGGGTCCGTTGACGTAGATACGGTGTGGATCCAGCAGCTGTACTTGGGCGCCGAGCTTGTTGAGTTCGGTCAGGTAGATGGCACGGTTCTCGTAGACCCAGTCATGGATCATGGTCTGCCCCTCGGCGTTGCCCGCAATGACGGCGAAGAACGGCAGGTTGTCGATATTCAGGCCGGGGAAGGGCATGGGGTGGATCTTGTCCTGCGGAGCGCGGAGCTCGGAGGGCTTGGTGGTGACATCCACCAGGCGGGTCCGGCCGTTTCGTGCCATGTACTCGCCGGAGATCTCCAACTTCTGGCCCATCTGCTCCAGGGTTGCCAGCTCGATTTCCATGAATTCAATGGGTACCCGGCGGATGGTGACCTCGGAGTTTGTCACGATTCCGGCGGTGATCAGGCTCATGGCCTCGATGGGGTCCTCGGACGGGAAGTACTCGATGTCCACATCGATGGCGGGCCGGCCGGTGATCTTCAGTGTGGTGGTTCCCACGCCCTGGATATCCACGCCCAGGCCCTGCAGGTAGAAGCAGAGGTCCTGGACCATGTAGTTGGGGCTGGCGTTGCGGATCACGGTGGTGCCTTCACGGTGCGCGGCAGCCATGATTGCGTTCTCCGTGACGGTGTCTCCCCGCTCGGTCAGCACGAACGAGCGGTGGTGGGCGTCGGCGGGAGGCGCGGTGACGGAGTAGAACCCGGACTTCGCCTCAACGTCCAGTCCGAACTGGCGCAGCGCCTGCATGTGGGGCTCCACGGTCCGCGTTCCGAGGTCGCATCCACCGGCGTAGGGCAGAAGGTATTCGCTGGTCTCGTCAAGGAGCGGGCCGAGCAGCATGATCACGCTGCGGGTCCGGCGGGCGGCGTCGACGTCCATTGATTCAAGGTCCAGGACCTCGGGGCGGCGGATGCGCAGATCGCTTCCGTTGAGCCAGGTGCATTCGACTCCGATGGACGTCAGGACCTCAACAATCCTGTTGACCTCCTCGATGCGTGCAAGGCGCCGCAATGTGGTGGTTCCGCGGTTGATCAGGCTGGCGCAGAGCAGGGCCACGCCGGCATTCTTGCTGCTGTTGACATCCACTTCGCCCGAGAGTGTCCGCCCACCCTCAACCCGGAGGTGGGTCATCTGCGGTTTGCCCACCTTGACGATGGAACGGCCGAAGATCGCCTCGAGGCGTTCGATCATCCGGAGACTAAGGTTTTGTTTACCCTGTTCCATCCGGGCGATTGCGCTCTGGCTGGTTCCCAGCTCAGTAGCCAGCTGCCCCTGCGTCCAACCCTTTTCGCCCCGGGCGTTGCGGAGCAGGAGGCCTACGTGTTCTGCGGTGGGTTGCGTCATACCCAAGAAATATCATAAGTGAGCTAGAACTGGCCAGCGAAACACTGTTTTCGCGGCAAACGTCACAGCGTATCCGTTTTGTGCGATATAGATCTCGACGGCGGCACTCGCCTCACCTGCGCGGCCGCGCGGAGCCCCTTCGGTACTACGCCCGCCAGTACCCCAAGGCGTCGATCCTGTGCTTATCCACGCCCAGCCCCTTCCGCAGGTGCTTGACGATTGCCCGGGTGCTTGATGCTTCGCACGCGATCCAGAAGAAGTCGTCGGCTGCAGATACCGTATCCGCGGACAGGGCATCGCAGACCTCCTCCACGAGGGCGGCGCCGTCGCGCTTCCTGGGTATCCAGGTGACCACATCGTTCGGCGCCGTCCGCACTTCCAGCGAGGGATCGGCGTCGTGCTGGTATTCGAGCCACGCGGTCACCGGAACCTCAGCCAAGCCCCGCGCGTCCAGGAGGGAGTTGATCGCTGGAATGGACGCGGGGTCTCCTACCACCCAGAGGCGGCGCGGGGACGGCTGGGGGAAGCTGAAGGAACTGCCTTGGACCGTGGCCTCGATGGTGTCGCCGGGTTGCACCGTGCGGGCCCAATCCGCTGCGACCCCGCGGTGCATCGCAAAATCCATGCTGAACGTTCCGGCCGCGGCGTCGGCGTCCACCAGGGTGTAGGCGCGTTGGTGGGCCTTGCCGGAATCGTTGAACCACAGCCGGATCCACATGGTTGGGTGCAGGCCGCCGGCCTTCAGGAGTCCGCCGTCGCGCACGTGGACGCGGAAGAAATCGGGGGTAATTTCTTCGCGGCCGATGACCTCCAGGGTGAAGTCCTTCGCGCCCATGACCTTGAGGACTACGCCCTCCCAATTGCGCTTCAAGCAACACTCCTTCACGAATGTCCACGATTTGTGAACGGGGCCAAAGCCATTTATCTTGAACTTAAGTAAGCCTAACCTAAGCTCGAAAGCGGCCCCAGACTATGACGCCTGCCCCGACGCACCACCCCGCCCCGGCAGGCGGAGCAGGAACGTACCGCGACCACTGGGGCATTCCGAACCTCTGGGCTGATTCCGCCGATGAGCTCGCCTTCCTCCAGGGCCGCAATGCGGCGATCGACCGTTCCTGGCAGATCGAGCTGGAGCGCTGGCGTTCGGAAGGCCGGACCGCTGAGGTGCTGGGCCCGGACGCCCTGGCCTGGGACAGGTTTGCCCGGCAGGCCCGGCTCAACGAGACCGCGCGCCGCTGCTTCGACAACCTCCCTCCGGCCACCCGAAGGTGGTGCGGACAGTACGTGGCCGGGATCAACCAGGCCTTGGCAGACGGTCTCCGCGGAGGCCCGGAGTTCGATGAAGCCGGCTGCGCCCCCGAGCCGTGGCTCCCCTGGACACCGCTCGGGGTCTTCCTGGTTCATCACATCCTTTTCTCCACATTTCCCAACAAGCTCTTCCGCGCCCACGTCGCGAGGACACTCGGGGAAGACGCCGTGGACCTGTTCAGCATCGAGGCTCCGGTCTGGTCCGGCAGCAACGCCTGGGCCGCGCACGGCTCGACGACGGCCAGCGGCCTTCCGTTGATCGCCGGGGACCCCCACCGCCTCATGGAGCTGCCGGGCGTCTACCAGCAGGTGCGCCTGGCCTGCCCTGAATTCGACGTTGTGGGCTTCGCGTTTCCCGGCGTTCCGGGCCTGCCGCACTTCGCGCACACCGGCCACACCGCGTGGGCCGTCACCAACGCGATGGCCGACTACCAGGACCTGTTCGTTGAAGAACTGCGCCGGATCAGCGACAACGACGGCGAACGCATCGAGGCGCAGGGAGCCGAAGGCTGGGAACCCGCCGTCGTCAATACCGAAACCATCAGCGTCAGGGGCGGTGGGTCGGTGATTGTTGAGGTCATCGAGACAGCCCGTGGTCCGGTCATTTCCGAAACGCCCGACGGCGGCGCCCTGAGTTTGCGTTTTCCCGCCGGGGTGGAAGGGCGGCTGGGTTTTGAGGCCCTCCTGCCGCTGCTGCGGAGCCGGAGCGTCGCTGACGTTGAGGCTGCCTTCGATGCCTGGGTGGAGCCCGTCAACAGCGTGGTGGCCGCGGATTCTCAGGGGCCGTGCGGCATTTCGTCGCCGGACTGGTTCCGCTGCGCAACCCTGCAAACCGCCGGCTGCCCGCGCCCGCATTTTCGCCCCGCCACGCATGGGAAGGGCGATACGTCCCGTTGCACCGCGCCGGGATCGGGAAGTTTGCAGTCAGCGCGAACGACCGCGCGGCAGGTGGCGGGGATGCAGTGGCGATGGAGTTCGCACCTCCTTACCGGGCCCTGCGTATCCGGCAGCTGTTGGAGTCCGGACCCACCGGGATGCTGTCCGCAGATGACATGCAGGCCATCCACTCGGACACGTTGCTTGGTCCTTGGCCCTTCTTCCGGCAGCTTCTGGGCGCAGTGGACCCATCCCAGCTGTCGGAGGAAGCAAAGGAAGTCAGGACCCGGCTGCGGGCCTGGGATGGCCGGATGGACGCAGGCAGCCACCAAGCCGCCGTTTTCGCCGCCTGGCGGGCTGCGTTGGTTCAGCGGCTGGGACGGCATACCGCCCTTGCTCCGCTGAAGGCAGCCAGCGGCTATTCCTCCCTGTTCGGGCCGTGGTTGTCCGTGGCATCGCGCATCGGCTTCGCGTTGGAAACACTGCTGGTCCGCGGTTCCGAACTTGGCATCGCGGCAGGGGAAGAGGTGGCAGCAGCACTTGAGGACACAGCATCGGAAGCCATGTTGGATGGAGGCTCCTGGGGCGAGCGGCACCAGCTGATGGCAGTCCATGTCCTCCCCAAGGCACTTGCAGGAGCGGCCCCGGCGACCGCCCTGAGCGGAGACACCGGCTGCGTGCTGTGCACCGAAAGCCTCCCCGGAGTGGAAGACCGAAGCTTCCGGGGGCCCGTAGCCCGCTACGTCTGGGACCTGGCCAACCGGGACAACAGCCGGTGGATTGTGCCCTTCGGAGCTTCAGGATCACCCGGCCACAGTCATTTCGCCGACCAACTGGCGCTCTGGACAGAAGGGCAGATGGTCCCCGTGCCCACCGACTGGTCCAGCCTGGCCAAAGACACGCACTAACACCTGCCGACCTTCGCCCCGCCTACCAAAGGAAACCATGATCACTGCAACACCGGACTTCTCCGTCCGCACCACCGTCTACTCCGAAAGCCTCGAGGGATGGGGTGAGCTGCGTATTGTTCCGCTGGTTCCCGGCGAGGACATCGGGCTGGTCTTCGAATGGGTCAAGCAGCCCCGCGCCAAGTTCTGGGGCATGACGGAGAAATCGCAGGAGGAAGTGCTCGAAATCTACGAGTTCCTGGACTCGTTGGAGACCCACCACGCATTCCTGGCCCTCCTTGACGGCGAACCGCTGGCACTGTTCCAGACATACGAGCCGCTGCACGATCCCGTAGGTGAGGCCTACCCTGCACGGGAGGCGGACATCGGCATGCACCTGTTGCTGGCGCCGGCAACCCGGCCAATTCCCCACTTCACACCCAGGCTCGGCACATCCCTCATCAAGTACATGTTCTCCCTGCCCGGCAAGGACCGGATCATCGTGGAGCCCGACTCACGCAACGCCAAAGCCCTGCGACGGCTTGAAGCGACCTGTTTCGAGCTCGGTCCGATCATCCAGCTGGAGAAAAAGGAAGCCCAACTCGGCTTCCTCACACGGGAAGATTTTGACGGGATCCAGGAACTGGCAGCCCGCTAGCGCCAAACGAAGCTCCACGTTCCGGCGCCCACGGCAGCAAGCACGGCGCCGGCTGCTATCGCCAGGCCCCCAGCGAGCACCCATATGTCCAGGAGTGAGTACGTGGATTCGCGTGCCCACGTTCGTTGTCCCCCACCGAAACCGCGGGCTTCCATGGTCACGGCCAGCCGCGAAGCCCGCCGGACGGCCTGCACCAAGAGTCCGAAGCTCTGGCCGAGCGTGGCTTTCAGACGTTGGATCGGGCTGCCTTGTGAGCCAACCCCGCGGGCCCGCCGGGCCATGCCTATGGTCTGCCACTCCTCCGCCATGAGGCCCACAAGCCGCATCGCGGCAAGGGAGCCGAGGACAAAGCGGTGCGGCAGCCTGGCCTTCTGCGCCAGGGCGTCCGCCAAGTCAGTCGGGTCGGTGCAGGACATCAGCAGGATCGCCGGGAGGGCGATCGCCAAACCCCGCAGCATGAAACCCAGCCCCAGCTGGAGGGAACCTTCGCTGATTGACCAGAGTCCGACGTCGAGCAGTACAGCGCCGCTGTCCGCGGCCACAATCGCGGTACTCCAGCCACCAATCACGGCCGCAATGATCAACGG
Organism: Paenarthrobacter sp. NPDC089307; assembly: GCF_040685055.1. Lineage (NCBI taxonomy): Bacteria > Bacillati > Actinomycetota > Actinomycetes > Micrococcales > Micrococcaceae > Paenarthrobacter > Paenarthrobacter sp. NPDC089307. Next base: position 76,156 of record NZ_JBFBHE010000007.1, on the reverse strand, counting down.
CCACGCCCGCAGCCACAACAGCCGCAGCGTAAGGCCAGCCAACGGGAAGAGAGCCAGTTCGGCGACGAGCGCCGTTGATGCCGAAACCCAGTCGATGGACAACGCCAACACCAGGGAAATGAGGAAGACAGCCACGAACTTGGCCAAGGGGTTTGCCCGTGTCAGGAGTGCCTGGTTGCCGCGCAGGTTCAAGGCGTCCCTCATGCGGCACCCGCTTCCTGATGGGTGGTTTCGCCCTGCGGCACCGGTCCCAGCCGCAGTTCGGTCCCACCCAGGACGGCGCTGAACTCCTGGTCGTGGGTCACCGAGACGACGGCAGTACCGGCGTCCAGCAACTCCGAGAGGAACGAGGCCAGTTCCGCCCAGGTATTGGCGTCCTGGCCGAAGGTAGGCTCATCGAGCACAAGTACCTTGGGGTGGGCCGCGAGCACTGTGGCCACTGAAAGCCTGCGTTTCTCCCCGCCGGAGAGTGTGTACGGATTCGCGTCCACCAGATGGTCCAGCCGCAGCCGCTCCACCAGTTCGTCCACCCGTTCCTCGCCATGCCCCAAGTGCTTCGGACCGAACATGAGTTCATCGATGACCTTGCCGGTGACGAACTGGTGTTCCGGCTCCTGGAAGACCGTGCCGATCCTGGAGATGAGCTGGTCCGCCTTCCATGCGTACGGGTCAATGCCCGCTCCCTGTGAAAGCTCGACGCCGGCACTCACCGTGCCGCGCACAGGCGCCAGGAGGCCGGCCAAGGTCAGCGCAAAGGTGGACTTTCCTGCCCCGTTCGGTCCGGTGATCGTCAGGGCCTGGCCGGCCCTGACCTGGGCGTTGATGTCCTCCTGCGCGGGAACCGGCGGGATGGTTTTGAAGCCCTTCCACCTCGGCTTTTCCCGGGAGACGGCCAAGTCCTGTGTCGCGAGGAGGAGCTCGTTCGTCCCGGTTGCCTGGCTCCGCGCCCTTGTTGCCGGAACATACCCGGGAACCCACACCCCGGCTGCCATGAGCATGGTGCGTGCTTCCGCGAGCACCTGCTCCGGTGGTCCGTCCAGAAGGACGCCCGTTTCTGTCCTGGCGGAGCCTGGCTGCAGGACCACAATCCGGTCCACCAGGTCCTTCCACACGGACACCCTGTGCTCCACCACCACCAGCGTGGCGCCCGTCTTGTCCAGGCAGCGGCCCACTGCGTCACGGACCTCGAGGACTCCCGCGGGATCGAGGTTGGCCGTGGGCTCGTCCAGCAGGATCAGCCCGGGCCGCATCGCCAAAATGCCGGCAAGCGCAAGGCGCTGCTTCTGGCCCCCGGACAGTGCCGCCGTCGGGTGGTCCAACGCCAAACCGCCACCGGCAGCGGTACGCAAGCCGACGTCGTCGAGCGCTTCGTGGACGCGTGCCCAGATCTCGTCACGGGGCACTGCCAGGTTCTCCGCGCCGAACGCGACGTCGTCGCCTACGCGCGAGAGGACTACCTGCGTTTCCGGGTCCTGCTGCATCAGGCCGGCGCGTCCACGTTGCCCGCGGGGCGCGGCGCCGTCGATCAACAGCGATCCGGTCTCGTCCGAGTCGTCTTCCTCGTCCCCCAGCACCCCTGCGAGGGCGTGCAGGAGCGTGGACTTGCCGGCTCCCGAAGGGCCCAGCAGCAGCACGCGTTCCCCCGGTTCGATCCTGAGGTCCAGGCCCTGGGTGGCAGGCGTTGCGCGGCCGGCATGCCGCCATCCCCACCCCTCGGCGGAGATGGCGGCCGGCCGCACCGAACCGCTGTGTGTGGCAGGCATCAGTTGAAGACAGGCTCCGAGGCGGCCTTGCGGGACCCGAAGGAGCTAAGGACGCCCGTCTTGGCCAGGCCGCGCGTGGCGATCCAGGACAGTCCGCCAGCGATCACTGCGCCGGAGATCGTGCAGAACGCAATGTAGGTCAGCTTGTCGATGGCTTCGTAGGCGATGTTCCATCCCCACGGCAGGAAGGAGTCGTTGAGGCCGCAGAAGAGCCCCGCACCCGCGCCCGCGAGGAGTGACGTGGGCAGGTTGAACTTCTTGTAGCGGAAGGCCGCGAAGATGAGCTCGGCGCCGAGTCCCTGCAGGATGCCCGAGATCAACACCGTGGTGCCGTACTGCGAGCCCATGATGAGCTCGCCCGTGGCGGCCACGGCCTCACAGAAGAGGGCCGCGCCCGGCTTGCGGATAATGAGCATGCCCAGGACAGCCGGGATCATCCAGCCACCAGCGATCAGGCCGGTGAGGGGCGGATATGCCGCGTTCATGGGAATGGATACAAGCGCGGCGCCCTGGGACCAGGCCCAGAAGATCACGCCGCCGGCGATGGCGATAAGGGCTGCCACCACGATGTCTACAACTCGCCAGCCATAACTGGTCTTCTTCACGTTTACCGTGGTCATTTTCTGCCTCCTGAGGTTACAGGAGGGGAAAGTGCTCCCCGGATCCGCCTGGCTTATGCCGTCCGGATCCGGACACTCTGAGAAGCTCGACTCCCTTGCGCCGGTACTAACCGGATCAGGTTCGAGGGTCTGCGGCTGTCCGCACTCTCAGCGCCCTCGCGTCTCCTGCACGGTTGCAGGATTCGACGGCGGCGCTCCCCTGTCGTTATCAAATCTGCCCTGATGGGCTGGTTCAGTTTACACCTCCAGGTGCGAGGGTGGCGGGCGCAGGGTCATATTCGGATACCACCCATTCCGGGGTCCTTGCCGGGCTTGGCGCGCAGGCCCAGCCCGGCACTCGACCTGACAGAATGGCCTTATGACGGACCTTCACGGCTCCAACGGCCCAGCGGCCGAGCCCCGCCTTGCAGCCAGCGTGATCCTGCTCCGCGACGCCCCATCCGGGCTTGAGGCCTTTGTCCAGCACAGGGTCAGCACCATGGACTTCGCTGCCGGAATGGTGGTCTTCCCCGGCGGCCGGGTGGATACTGCGGACGAAACCGGATGGGACTACCCGTCCGAACTGCTCCGCAGCCATGCGGCAGCCTGGGCACAGAGCTCCATTGCCACTGACCCCGCCCAGGCAGAACAGAAGGCGGGGGCAGTTGTCGCGGCAGCCATACGCGAAGTGCAGGAAGAGGCCGGGCTGGACATCGAAGCCGCTGACCTGCGCCCTTGGGCCAACTGGATCACTCCTGTTGACATGCCCAAACGTTTCGACACCTACTTCTACGTAGCCAAACCCGCGCCGGATGCCCAGCCCCGCCACCAAACAACGGAAGCGTGGCAATCCTTGTGGATGCCGGTGGCAGGAATCCTCGAAGCGGAAGCCGCCGGAGAATTGAAGCTCATGCCTCCTACGTACCATCTGCTCAAGGAGATTGCAGCCTTCGATTCCGTTGAGGCTGTGTGGTCCGCCGAGCACCCGGTGGTCCCGGTACTGGCCCCGGTGGGTTCTTTAGCGGCCTTCCTCAAGGAGCGCGAAAGCCGCAGGTAGCCGGGGCAGTGCAGCTAGGCTGGGGGCATGAACCTCTTTTTCAAGCTGCTGGGTGCCGGAGTAAGCCTCGGCGCAGGCTTTGTCGGTACCAAACTCGTCAACAAGGGCTGGGAGAAGGCCACGGGGAGCAAGCCGCCCACAGGCAACGACGACATGGAAGCGAGCCTCCGCTCGGCCCTGACCTTCGCGCTGATTTCTGCTTTTGTGAGCACCCTCATCCAGGTTCTTGCCAGCAGGGGCACGCAACGGGCAATTGCCCGCTTCGCCAAGAGCGCGGACATCGTCTAAGCACACCCTTAGAGAAGCAACGCGGGGTCACTTATGGCCCGTCCCACGGCGATTTATGGGCCACAAGTGACCCCGCGTTGTTCTAGGGTTCCAACGGATCCTGGCCCGCAGCCGCCCTTTGGACCACGGCTTCAAGTTCATCCTTGGTGAGCTTCTCGCGGTGCCCATGCTTGGTGCGGTAGGCGGAGCGGCCCACCATGTGGGCGGAGACCGGTGCCGTGAGCAGCTGGAAGATCCACGCCACCAGCAGGACAGGCCACACCCACCACGTGCGCATCTGCAGTCCGATCGCCCCGAGCATCAGGAACAAGCCCAACACCTGCGGCTTGGTGGCTGCGTGCATGCGGCTCATGAGATCCGGAAATCGCAGCAGGCCGATCGCGGCGCCGAGCGACATCAGGGCACCCACAATCAGGAACACCGCCGTTGCGGTGTCAATCACGAGATCCATCCCGGTGGCGTCAGGACTCATTGTTTTGTTCCCTCCGCTCGGCCACGAACCGGGCAACCGTCACCGAGCCAATGAACCCGATAATGGCAAGCGCCACCAGCAGCATCAGGTTATTGAGGTGGCGGTTCACTGCCATGTCTACGGCGAGGGCTGCGCCCAGGATGGCCAGCAGTACGTCAGAGGCCAGGACACGGTCCAGCAGGGACGGGCCAATTGCGATGCGCACGATGGCACCCGCAGCTGCCAGGCTGAGGATTACTGCCGTGGCCACAAGAACAAATTCCTTCACAGCGTGGCTCCTTCAATGCCGGGACGGGGCTCGGCTTTCAGCGCTTCGACTTCTTCCCGGGTGCCCATGATGCGGATCAACCCTGCCTCAATGTTTTGGGTTTCCCGGCGTATTTTGTCGATGTCCGCTTCTTGGTAAATGTTCAGCGCATGGAGGTAAAGGGTGGAAGTGGAACGGTCCACTTCCACCACGAGGGAGCCGGGGATCAACGAGATGACGTGGCCTGTGGCCGTCACCATGAGGTCCGAATGGCTTCGCAGCGGAACAGCGACGACGGCGCTGCGGACCTTGGGTCCCTTGACCACCGCGAGGTACAGCACCAGGAAGCTCGCTGCCACCACTTTGGCGACGAACATCAGGGCGAACGGAATGGCACGCAGGATGTTGAACCGTCCGCTGAGCTCCACCGGCGGAAGGTAGAAGAACTTGGCAACCAGCACCGCGATCAGGGCCCCGAAGAGCAGGTTGCCCGGGCTGAAGTCCCGCCACAGCGCACCCCAGACGACGACCAGCCAGATGAGCAGCGGCAGTTCCGTGCGGAATGAGATCGGCTTGCGGCTCATTTGGCACCAGCGTTCTGTGGCAGCGGCGGCACCTCAACGGAATCGCCCAGCACCGAATGGATGTAGGCCGAGCGGTCCAGCATGATCTCCGCGGAACCGTCCGCCACCTGGAAGAGCGGGCCGGCGAAGACCGTCAAGGCAACTCCAAACACCACCAAGGCCGCAGTGGAGCCCACCATGGTCCGCGGCAGCACTCCGACGTTCCCGGGGGTCAACAGCACGGGATCCGGGTATTCGGCGTCCTCGGGTTTGCGCCAGAAGGCCCTGTTCCATACCCTCGCGATCGCCAGGAGTGTCAGCAGGCTGGTGACCACTCCACCTACTACCAGCACGATCGCCAAAGGTGTGCCAAGCTCAACGCCGGCCTGCAGGAGGCCCAGTTTTCCAAGGAAGCCGGAGAACGGAGGGATGCCCGCCAGGTTCATGGCGGGTACGAAGAACAGCAACGCCAGCAACGGTGAGAGCTTGGCCAGGCCACCCAGCCGGTCAATGGAAGAGCTGCCGCCACGGCGTTCAATGAGTCCGGTGACCAGGAACAGGCTGGTCTGCACGGTGATGTGGTGCGCAACGTAGAAGACGGCTGCCCCGAGGCCGGCCACGGAACTGATGGCGAGGCCAAACACCATGTAGCCAATGTGGCTGACCAGGGTAAAGGACAAGAGACGCTTGATGTCGCTCTGGGCAAGGGCACCCAGAATACCGACAACCATGGTGAGTAGCGCCACCACCATCAAAGGGACGTTCAGGGTGTCCCCCGGGAACAGCAGGGTTTCGGTGCGGACCATGGCATAAACACCCACCTTGGTCAGCAATCCGGCGAACACCGCGGTGACGGGGGCCGGTGCCGTGGGGTAGGAGTCGGGGAGCCAGAAGGACAAGGGGAACACGGCGGCCTTGATGCCAAATGCGACCAGCAGCATCACGTGCAACAGGTTCTGGGTGCCTGGGTCCAGTTCGGCCAGTTTGACGGCCAGATCCGCCATGGTGATGGTTCCCGTGGCCCCGTAAATCATGGCAATGGCGATAAGGAACAGAACCGACGACACCACCGAAACCACCACGTAGGTGACGCCGGCACGAATGCGCGGCCCCGTCCCGCCCAGGGTCATGAGCACGTAGCTTGCCGTCAGCAGGATCTCGAAACCGACGTAGAGGTTGAACAGGTCGCCGGTGAGGAAGGCATTGGACACGCCCGCCACCAGGATGAGGTACGTCGGGTGGAAGATCGAAACGGGAGCTTCCTGGTCGCCGTCGGCCATGCCTTGGCCGGTGGCGTAAATCAAAACGGCAAGGCTTACCACGGACGAAACCACGAGCATGAGGGAGGAGAACTGGTCCACCACCAGCACCACGCCCCATGGCGGCAGCCAGCCGCCCAAGGTGACGGAGGTGGTGCCGCCGGTCCATACGGAGAACAGCAACAGGCATTCCAGCAGCAACGTGCTGCTGAGGATGCCGATACTGACTACCCTCTGCGCGGTCTGGTGCCGGATCAGGAGGAAGGCCAGCGCGGCCCCCAGGATCGGGAGGAGGACAGCCAGCGGCGACAGGTTTGCGAGATTCACGCGCTGCCTCCTTCCTGCGTCGATGACGTGTTGGGGGTTTCTGTGGCTTCCGGGTGGTACCGGTCCGAAGTGCTGGACGGAGTAAGCGCGAACTCCGAGGTTTCCAAGGGCACGATTGCGTCGTCCTCGGCGTCGAAACTGGGAGTCTTTGCCACGCGGACGTCTTCGAGGTCGTCCTGGATTTCATCCTGGCGGGCAAGCACCCACGTGCGGTAGATAATGCCGAGCATGAAGGCTGTCACCGCGAAGGAAATGACGATCGAGGTGAGGATCAGTGCCTGCGGAAGAGGGTCACTGTAGGAATCCGGGTTCGTTTCCTTGGTGAAGAAAGGCGCCAGTCCGGCGTACCCACCCGTACTCAGGATCAGGATGTTGGTGGCATTGGCCAGCAGCATCAAACCCAACAGCACGCGGGTGAGGCTGCGTTCGAGGATGAGGTAGATTCCGCAGGCGTAGAGGACGCCCATGACGATCAGCAGGGTCAGGTTGATGCTCATGATGTACCTTTCCCGGATGCGACGGATGCGGCAGCTTCCTGGGCCAGTCCGGCTTCCTGCGCCCTCCCGGCTTGCTCTGCGGCCTCTTCCTCGGTGAGGGGGGCGCCCGCACCTTCAAAATGTTCGTCGATTTCGGCACCGAGGCTTCGGAGGACGTCCAGCGCCAATCCCACCACCACGATGTACACGCCGATATCGAAAATGGTGGACGTGACGAACTTGACGTCGCCAAAGACGGGCAACCAGAACTCGATGATGGCGCTCTGGAACACCTGTCCCCCGAGGAACAGCGGCACAACTCCGGAGGCTGCCGCCGTCGCAAGTCCCGTTCCCAAAAGTGTCCCGGCGCTGACTGTCGCCGCCTCGCTCAACTCAAACCGTCCACCGGCCAGGTAGCGGATGGTCAGGGCGAGCCCCGCCGTGAGGCCACCGGCGAACCCGCCGCCGGGGAGGTTATGCCCTGCGAGGAGGAGGTAGATGGAGAAGACGATCATCGAGTGAAAGATGAGCCGGGTGACGACTTCGAAAATGATCGAGCGACGTTCGGGAGCCAGGGTGCGGCCTGCCACCAACCAGGCGTCGCGGGTGACGCCCGTGAACTTCCGGGCGACTGCCAGCGTGGCATGTGCCCTGGAATCACGTTCGACGCCGGTGCGGCGCCCCACGCTGCCTTCCGGCACCGCCTCGGACGTCTTAATCCTGTCCCCGCGGCTTCGGACGAAGATCAGGCTGGCGACGCCTGTGGCAGCGATTGCCAGCACGGAGATCTCACCGAAGGTATCCCAGGCACGGATGTCCACGAGGGTTACGTTGACCACGTTCAGCCCGCCGCCCCCTTCGTAGGCCAGGCGCGGGAAGTCAAGGGAAACCGGAGTGGTTACGCGGGCGCCCATTGCGTAGATCGCCACAAAGATCATGGTGATGCCAAAGGCCGCGCCAATGATGACACGGATGACCCTGAGCCGGCCCCCTGTCCGGTCCCGCAACTCCGCGGGCAGGCTGCGCATGGCGAGCACGAAGGCCACCAGCACGATGGTTTCCACCAGCATCTGCGTCAGGGCCAGGTCCGGAGCACCTTGGAACGCAAACATGAGGGCAATGCCGTAGCCGGTAACGGACACCATGAGCACCGCGAGGAACCGCTTGTTGGCCCTGACCGCGGCCAGTGCGCCCACAACGATTCCGACTCCTGCCACCACCTGCAAGGGCGAATTCGGATCGATGAAATAGATGCCCTCGGGCAGGGGCTTGTTGGCCATGACCAAGGCGGTCAGGGGAACCGCGAAAGCGACAGTCAGGATCACTGCCAGGTAGAAGTACAGCGAACCACGCTGAGTGCGGCCCGTGACCCAGACTGCAATATCGTCCAGGGCGCCGATGGTGTTTTGGTACGCACGGTCGCCGTCGACCCAGTCCGGAACCAGGCCCTGGACGCGGGCAACGAGGTTGCGCCCGTAGAACATGGCCGCGCCCAATGCGAAGGTCACCGCCGTCAGCCCCAACGCAGGGGTGAGGCCATGCCACAAAGCCAAGTGACCGGCGTCGACGGCGTCCGGACCGTCAGCGAACAACGCAGCGTAAGGCTGTATCCAGGTGTCCACCGGTGCCGGCCACAGGCCGTACACGATGGTGAGCAGGCTGAGGATCGCCGGGGCAGCCAGGAATGCGGGCTTGATTGGTTTGAACGGGGTGGGCTCAACTCCGGGCTTGACGGCGAACGCACCCCACATGAACCTGGCGCTGTAAGCGAACGTCAGGATGGAGCCAATGACCAGGCCCACGAGGATCCAGATGCCCCAAGCGGGGGCATCGTGGCCGGTTCCGTAGTGGACAAAAGCCTCGAATACCGACTCCTTCGCGACGAATCCCGCCAACGGCGGTACTCCCGCCATGGACGCCGCCGCAATGGCCGCAACCACGCCCAGGGCGCGGGAGGAACGGAAGACGCCCGAAAGCTTGCGGATGTCGCGGGTGCCGGATTGGTGGTCGATGATGCCTACCACCAGGAACAGCGCGGCTTTGAACAGACCGTGGGCCAGCAGCAGGCCGAGGCCGGCCAGTGCGGCATCGGGCCGTCCCAGCCCCACCACCATGGTGAGGAACCCGAGCTGGCTAACGGTGCCATAAGCAAGGATGAGCTTGATGTCCGTCTGCCGCAGCGCACGGTAGCCGCCTACGAGCATGGTGGCCAGACCGAGCCCCAGCACCAGCGGCAGCCAAAGGTCCGATTCGGCAAAGCCCGGAGCCAGCCGCGCGACGATGTAGATACCGGCCTTCACCATGGCGGCCGCATGCAAATAGGCGCTGACCGGCGTCGGTGCAGCCATGGCGCCGGGGAGCCAGAAGTGGAACGGAACAAGCGCCGACTTGGTGATGGCACCCACCAGGATCAGTACGACGGCGGCGGTCACCGCCCCTTGCATGGGTCCGCTCATGAGCGTGCCGGCTTGGTCCAGAATGGTGGAGATGCGGTAGGTCCCGGCGGCCTGGCCAACGATGATGAGGCCGACAAGCATCGCCAGGCCACCCGCCGTGGTGACCATCAGTGCTTGCAGTGCAGAACGGCGGGCCGCCAGGCGCGTGCGGGCGTAGCCGATCAGCAGATAGGACAGGATGGTGGTCAACTCCCAGAAGATGAACAGCATCAGGAGGTCATCGGAGGTAACCAATCCGAACATGGCTCCGGCGAAGGCCAGCAACTGGGCACCGAAACCACCGAGGCCCGCGTCCTTGTTCTTGAAGTACCTGGCGCAGTAGACCAGCACCAGGGAACCCACTCCAAGAATGAGCAGGGACATGACCCAGGCCAGTGGATCCATGCGGAATGCCAGTTCAAGCTGGAGGCTGGGAATCCACGGCAGGACTTCTTCTATGCCGCCATTGGAATATACGGGACCGTACTGGAACAGCAGCCAAACGAAGGCGGCTGCGGGGACCGCGGCGAGCAGATAGAACGCGTTCCGACCCAGTGAGCGAAAGACCAAGGGCGCCACAGTTGCCGCTACAAAGGTGATGGCGAGAACTGTGATCACTGTTTTCTCCGCAAAGTCAGGAAGGCATTGTCAAAAGTTGGAGCACGCGGTCATACGTTGGGTTCAGTCCATCTAGTTTATCAAGGGGCCCAGACAGTTTTAGGCCACGCTTCCGCCCCGCCCCGGCCGATTACTGCCGTTGTCCACACAGCGGTCTGTCATCCGCGCGCAGCCCTCCCCGTCCCTATAGCATTCACACTATGAACGCGGCCGCAGTTCCCGAAGCCTCCCATCCGACATCCGAGCTGGCGTCGGGTCCCGTCGCCTCCAAAAAGGGGCAGATTCTCGCGTGGGCGTCCTGGGATTGGGGTTCGGCTGCGTTCAACGCGGTCATGACGACGTTCGTCTTCACCGTTTACCTCACGTCCAAAGCGTTCGGCGGAGAAGACGCGGCATCGGCAGCGTTGGGTGCGGCACTGGCAATCGCGGGCCTGGCCATCGCGCTGCTGGCCCCCGTAACCGGGCAACGTTCCGATGCCGGGGGCAGGCGGAAACTATGGCTTGGAGTCAACACGGCCGCCACGGCATTGCTCACCGGCCTGTGCTTCTTCGTCTTTCCGCGGCCCGAATTCCTGTTGCTGGGAGTCTGCCTGATCGCGCTGGGCAATGTGTTCTTCGAGTTTGCGGGCGTCAACTACAACGCCATGCTTGCCCAGATCTCCACACCCAGGAACATCGGCAAAGTCAGCGGCTTCGGCTGGGGCATGGGGTATTTGGGCGGGATCGTGGCACTCCTCCTCGTCCTGCAGCTTTTCGTCCAGCCTTCCTTCGACTGGTTCGGGGCCTCTACCCAGGACTCCCTCAACATCCGGCTCGTCGCCGTGTTCTCCGCCCTCTGGTTCTTCATCTTCGCGCTTCCTGTGATGTTCGCCGTCCCTGAGGTATCCGTCAAAAAGGACTCGGCATCCCTCGGGTTCCTTGCCTCCTACAAACTGCTGATCCGGCGGATCGGGGCGATCTACCGAACCAGCCCCCACACCATCTATTTCCTGCTGTCCAGTGCCATCTTCCGCGACGGCTTGGCCGCAGTATTCACCTTCGGCGGCGTGATCGCTGCGGGAACCTTTGGCTTCGAACTCAAGGAAGTCATCTTCTTCGCCATCTTCGGCAACGTGGTGGCTGCCGTGGGAGCAGTCATCGGTGGCTTCCTCGACGACAGAATCGGGCCCAAAGCCGTTATCATCCTCTCCCTGATAGGCCTGCTGACCGCGGGCTCCTTCATCCTGGTCCTGGGCAACGGGGACTACGTCTTCTTCGGCAACGCGTGGCCCGGGTCTGCCACGTTCTGGGTCTTCGGGCTCCTGCTGTGCTTGTTCGTGGGTCCCGCACAGTCCTCGTCACGGGCCTACCTCGCAAGGCTCGCCCCCGCCGGAGAATCGGGCGAGCTGTTTGGCCTTTACGCCACAACCGGGAGGGCAGTCAGTTTCCTGGCGCCCACGCTGTTTACCCTGTGCATTGCGATCGCCTCACCCCTCGTCGCTGAAGGGGAAGCACAGCGCTGGGGCATCCTGGGGATCATGGTGGTGCTGTTGGCCGGGCTACTGGTGATCCTGCCGGTGAAGCCGCCGGCCAAAGTGGAAATAGCCGTAGTACCAGAGCGTTAACTACATAGGACCGGTTGAGCGTCAACAGCGTACCGGACCGGTTCAACAGAGTTTAGGGTGGAGCTATGAACGTGGATGAGACCGAACTTCCGGGCTTTGGCATCCGGAAGGACTTCGTGACGGCTTCGGGCCGCCGTATTGGCGTAGTCGAACTGCGCGAGGGCGAGACCGAGCTCTTCGTCTCGACGTGGGACGACCCCGATACGTGCCAGGCCTCCATCCCGTTGACGGCGGACGAAGCATCCACGCTTGGGAACCTGCTCGGCGGGCAACACATTGCCATGCGCCTGGCCGAGGCACACCGCGAAATCCCGGGAATCGTCACCCGCCAGTTCTCCATCACCGCTGATTCCCCATTCGTGAACCAGGCCATGGGCAAAGCCCAAATCCGCACACGCAGTGGCGTTTCCATCGTGGCGATCATGCGCGAAGGTGAGGTTGTCCCCTCGCCGGCACCCGACGTCGTACTTCACACTGGTGATCTGCTCGTAGCGGTCGGCACGCAGGAAGGACTTGACTCGGCAGCCGACATCCTCCGCAACGGCTAACCGGAATGGATCCGCTCGCAGTAGCCCTCATTGAGCTGGGGGCCGTCGTTTTCTGCCTCGGCCTCCTGGCCCGGTTAGCGGGCAGAATCGGCATGTCGCCCATCCCCCTCTACCTTGTAGGTGGCCTGGCTTTCGGTGCCGGCGGGTTCGTCAAGCTGGACGGCATGCACGAGTTTGCGCACCTTTCGGGTGAAATGGGCGTTATTCTGCTGCTGCTTATGCTCGGTTTGGAATATACGGCTTCGGAGCTGGTGACAGGGCTTCGCCGCTCCTGGCAGGCAGGGGTCATGGATTTCGTCCTCAACTTCCTGCCCGGCGCGGGATTGGCCGTCTTGCTCGGCTGGGGACTCGTGGGCGCAATCGTCATGGGCGGCGTCACGTATATTTCGTCGTCGGGCATCGCCGCCAAGGTCATCACCGACCTCGGGCGGATAGGAAACCGCGAAACGCCGGTGGTGCTGTCCATCCTAGTGTTCGAAGACCTGGCGATGGCCATCTACCTGCCCATCCTCACCGCCATCCTCGCAGGCGTTGGGTTCCTGGGCGGGCTGCAGACAGTGGGGATAGCCCTGGCAGTCGTCACGGTGGTTCTGGTGATCGCCCTCAAACACGGGCACAGGGTTTCGCAAGCGATCCACAGTGAAAACTCCGAGGTCTTCCTCCTCAATGTCCTGGGACTCGCCTTGCTGGTGGCAGGCATTGCGTCGGCATTGCAGGTGTCCGCAGCAGTGGGCGCGTTCATGTTGGGGATCGCAATCTCCGGCGCCACAGCACACAACGCAACCCGGATCCTTGAACCCCTGCGGGACCTCTTCGCTGCGATTTTCTTTGTGGCTTTCGGGCTCAACACGGATCCCACTTCGATTCCGCCGGTCCTTGGCTGGGCCCTCTTGCTGGCGTTGCTCACCACTGCCACCAAGATGCTCACTGGGTTCTGGGCTGCCAAGAGAGCCGGCATCGCGTTACCCGGCCGGTTCCGTGCCGGCGCCGCGCTGATCGCCCGCGGTGAGTTCTCGATCGTTATCGCCGGCCTGGCTGTCGCTTCCGGTGCTGTCCCCCACGAGCTCGCGGCGTTGGCCACGGCCTATGTCCTCATCATGGCCATCCTTGGTCCTTTGGCGGCCCGCTTCGTGGAACCCGTGGTCAAAGCGCTCCGGAGGAGCCCGAAGGCACCACCACGGACCACGGACCACGCCCCGGCCTAACGTCACGGCTTAACGCCCCACCAGGAACAGGGCGCTAGATGGACGTCCGGTGGAAGTTCTGGTGGCTGCGGCTGGCGGTCGGCCCGCGCTGGCCCTGGTAGCGGTTCCCGTATTCGCCGGAACCATACGGGTGCTCAGCGGAGGAAGTGAGCCGGAAGAAGCACAACTGGCCAATCTTCATGCCCGGCCACAGTTTGATCGGAAGCGTGGCCACATTCGAGAGTTCCAGGGTGACGTGTCCGGAGAAACCGGGATCGATGAAGCCCGCCGTCGAGTGCGTCAGCAAACCAAGGCGCCCCAGGGAGGACTTGCCCTCCAGTCGGGCCGCGATGTCATCAGCCAGGCTCACGGTTTCATACGTGGAACCGAGCACGAATTCTCCGGGGTGCAGGATGAAAGGCTCGTCGCCTTCGACCTCTACCAACCGGGTCAGCTCGGGCTGCTCCTCGGCGGGATCGATGTGGGCGTATTTGTGGTTGTCGAAGAGCCGGAAGAACCGGTCGATTCGCACGTCCACGGAAGAGGGCTGCACCATCGCGGGATCGTACGGCTCAAGAACAATCCGTTGGGAGTCTATTTCGGCACGTATATCGCGGTCAGAGATCAGCACGTCATCAAAAATACCGCATGCATTGTCCGGGCGCCCCCATGGGACTATAGTTCCCGGACATGTAAAGCCGCGCCCGTACTTGGGGGCAACGAGCAACCGCGGGGTAATTGTGAACAAACTGGCAGCGCCTGCCGCTATTGTGCTGGCTGGCGCGCTGGCGCTTTGCATGGCGGCCTCCAGCCAGATCCTGCCGGCAACGGAGGCAGCACCCAGCCCAAGCACCACGGCATCGTCCAGCGTCCCGTCCGGGCTCACGGCTCCGGAAGAAAGCTCGACGGCGGTGCCCGCACCTCAGGCGACGACGCCCGCCGTCGACGACTCTTCGAGTCCCGCGATACCCGCAACAGAGCCTGTGCCTTCGCAGGCTCCGGCGACCGGTACGGGCCCAGTCGCCGTCGATCCGGTGTTTGAGACGCCGCCGCCAGTGCCGAACATCGGACCATCGTGGGGACCGGACAATCCTTCGGATCCCGGTGCGGGGTCAACCAGCCCGGTGGCGACCCAGCCGAGCGAAGCGCCGCCCACTCCGGTAGAGACCGCGCAAAGCGTGCCTACACCGACAGCCGAGGCCGCTGGACCGTCATCCACGCCAGAGGGGACCCCCTCGGCAACAGCCGCCCCGTCGCAAACACCCTCCGCCACAGCAACCCCGGCTGAATCCACGGCACCGGAAACCACGGCGCCAGCAACCACGTCACCAGCACCCGCCACCCCCACAAACCCCATCACGGACTCCCCCACTCCTTTCCCCGGCAAGGCCCCCAACCACGACCCCAACCTCGAGGACGGAGCGATGGCGCTCCTCCCCGACAACAACAGCGCCGCGATCCTCACGGTGTTTAACGCGATCAACAGCTACCGGGCGTCGTTGGGCCTGGCGCCGGTGAAGTACCACGCGACGGTAGCGAACCTGGCACAGGAATGGTCAAACAGCATTGCCACCCGGGAAGTGATCCAGCACCGCCCGAACTTCTGGACAGACCCGCGGGCAATGAATCCGAACAACGGCGCCGGCGAGGTCATCGCTGTGCGTTGGGACCGCGACGCGGCCCAACTCGTGGAGTGGTGGAAGGGCTCGCCCGGCCACGATGCCTTGCTGCGTGACCCAAGGTTCAACGTGATGGGCATTGGCATCACGTACACGGACGGCAATTGGCAGACGACACCCAACCGCTACACGCTCTGGGGCGTGGTCAATTTTTTCGGCTACACCACCCTCCCTGCCGGGACGACCAACAGCCCTGGGGGAACGGTTACGCCGCCAACCGATCCCGTGGCGGTGTGCGAGCCCGGGTCCAAGCACCAACCACCCACCGTCGACTTGAGTGCCGCGTCGATCAGCAGCGCCGCGGATCTCGTGTCCATTGCCGGGGACGGATCGGTTGTGGCGTATCCGTCGTGGGGCAACGGCCGGTTCGGCCTGGGCAAGCGGATTGGGGCAGGTTTCGTGAACCTCAAGGACCTCTTTGTCACGGATTGGGACCGTGACGGCGTCTTTGACCTGGTCTATCAACGCCTGGATGGCACGCTCTTGGTCTATCCGGGCCTTCAAGCAGGCGGCTTCAAGGACCCGGTGCAGCTGGGCCAGGGCTGGGGGACGTTGAACATCTCCGTGGGCACGTGGTGTGCCAATAACAGGCTTCCCCAGATCGTCGCCATGGATCAGGGCGGCAACCTCTATCTGTACAAGAACAATGGCCTGGCTTTTATCCGCAGCCAGGCCGCGATTGGAACCGGCAACCCTTCCGTCCGGCTGACCATGGTTGATTACAACGCCGACGGTTTCGAGGACCTGCTCAGCACGGAGCCCAATGGCACGCTGCGGCTGTATCGCGGCAGCGGCCTGGGTACACCCAAGCAGGAGTCACGCCCCGTGGTGGGCAGCGCCTGGACGGATTACACGGGATTGAGGGCGTTGAGTGGCCTTACCGGTCCGGATTCGGTAGGCGTGGCAGGCTTGGACCGCAACGGCATGGTCGAGTACTGGGACTTGTCGTCCGGTCGCCTCACCACCCCCGTGACCATCGGCAATGGCTGGGGCGGGCTGAGGTTCGCGAGCTAGGAGCTTGACTCGATGGCGGTCTTCAGCCGGTCCAGCTGCCCCACCTCGTCTTCCAAGGCCTTCTGGATCATCCCGTTCATGAGTTTCCGCAGACCCTTGGGGTGGTATTCCAATGCAAAGCGGAGCCGGGTGGTGTCGCCCTCGGTGCTGAGGTAGTAGCCGCCGGTTGGCCGGGCGGGCCCGGAGACCACGGCGTACCGGACTTCCGCCCCTGGCCGTGCCTCCGTGATCGTGAAATCGGCAGCGATGGGCCGGCCGCCGGGACCAGCGACTGTCTGCTGGTACAACGCGCCCTTTTGCCCCCGGACACCCGAGCGGAGCGCGATGCTCCGCACGTCTGAACGCCAGAGTGAGTTGTTCATCCCGTCCATGAGGAAACCGTAAACGGTCATGGCGTCCCGACTGATCACCACTTCATTGGCTGCGAATGCCACGGAAACCTCTCTCGACCTACGGTTCAAATGTCGTAGCCGGGTTCCCCATACACTGCAGCTAACACCTTCAGAATAGTCAGCGCGGTGCAGGGAAGACACAGGACCGCCGAGCCTTGACCGAATGGTTACCTGCCGAGTTTTTTGGCACACACTGCTGACACGTGTCTCCGCGCCGGGTAGAGTGCCAGCCGCTGGGTAAACCAGCCGCTGGATAAAACTGGGGGGCGTCATGCAGGTTCAGGACCGACCGGGAACATCAAGGAACGCTCGACGCCGGATGGCTGCTTGCGCTGCCTTCCTCGCCCTGGCGCTGGCCGGCTCTGTCGCTCCCGCTGCTTCCGCAACCACGGCGTCGGCCGCCGCGACCGTCCCAACCCAACGCACCGCCGTCGTAAATTCCCCGTTACCTAATGCCGCGTTACCCACAGCACAGGTACCCACTGCACAGCTGCCCACCGCGGCGAATCCGCTGCCCAGTGTCGATCCTGTGGGTGACCCTGCCAGCTTGTCTGTCCTGGTCAACAAGTCCCGTCCGTTGAACCCTGCCACGTACGCCCCGGGCGATCTTGTCGACGCCCGCGGCTCAGGTCAGTACGTCCGGGCGGAAGCTGCAGAGAGGCTCAACGCGCTATTCCAGGGTGCGGCGGATGCCGGAACGGGCGGGCTGGCAGTGGTGAGCGGCTACCGCTCCTATGCGCAGCAGCAACAGCTGTACTCCTACTACGTGGGCATTTATGGCCAGGCGCAAGCGGACCTGATCTCGGCGCGCCCCGGCTACAGCGAGCATCAAACCGGGCTCGCCGTTGACGTCGGCAACGCCAACGGTTCCTGCGGGCTCAGCACCTGTTTCGGAGACACTGCTGCGGGGATATGGGTGGCGGCGAACGCGCACAAATATGGATTCATCGTCCGTTATCCCGACGG
The DNA here is from genome assembly GCF_040685055.1 of Paenarthrobacter sp. NPDC089307. Taxonomy (NCBI): domain Bacteria; kingdom Bacillati; phylum Actinomycetota; class Actinomycetes; order Micrococcales; family Micrococcaceae; genus Paenarthrobacter; species Paenarthrobacter sp. NPDC089307. The sequence continues at coordinate 58,665 of NZ_JBFBHE010000007.1, read as the reverse complement.
CTACACCAACATCACTGGGTACAGCTACGAGCCGTGGCACCTCCGCTATGTGGGCCTCGACCTCGCAACAGACATGAAGCGGCGCGGCTTCTCCACCATGGAGCAGTACTTCGCCGGCAATCCCAGTGTGTACGCGAGCATCACCTCCGGCGCGGATCTGGTGGCAGCGGATCCGGCGGGACGGCTCCTTCGCTACCCCGCGCTTGCGAGCGGAGGCTACGGTGTCCCGGTCCAGATCGGCTCCAATTGGACGGGCTTGAAACGGGCTTTCGTGGTCGACTGGGATTCGGACGGTGTCTACGACCTTCTGGCGCAATGGAACAACGGCACCCTGGGGTTGTTCAAGGGCTGGCCCGGCGGCGCCTTTTCCACCCAGATCGTGGTGGGCACCGGCGACTGGGACGCAATGACCATCACCGTGGGCAAATGGTCGGCCAACCAGGGCTACCCGGGCGTGGTGGGGTACTTCCCGGACGGCGGCCTCCGCTACTACCCCAATACCTCCGGCAGGGCGCTGACGTACCGGGTTGATATCGGGACCGGTTGGGCCGGCATGGGGTTGACCATGGCCGACTGGGACGCCGATGGCGCCAACGACATCCTCGCCACCACACCCTCAGGCCTCCTGCTCAGCTATCCGGGCAACGGCGTGGGTGGATTCCGGGGACTGCCAAGCACCATCGGTTCGGGATGGGGAACCATGAAGGCGCTGGTACCAAGCTTCGGTTTGTCCGGTCCGGGAACGCGCAGCATCACGGCCCAGACCGTGGACGGCTACCTGGTGGACTACGGATTGGGCAGTGGAGTGTGGGGCGTCCGACGCCAGGTGGGCAACGGCTGGGACGCGATGAAGCTCTTCAGCTAGGACCGTGGCGGACACGTTCCAGCTGCCCGGAGTCCCTGTCATGGGCACCCCCGCAACTGCGCTAAGCTAGGACTCGCCCGGTTGATTATCGCCGGGCAGTGCGGGCGTAGCTCAATGGTAGAGCGCTAGCTTCCCAAGCTCGATACGCGGGTTCGATTCCCGTCGCCCGCTCGCAACGAACCCCGGATCCCAAGGATCCGGGGTTCTTTTGTTGGCAAGACAAGGCCCGACGGCGGCACCCACCAAGGCGCGGATCAGGCCGCCTGCGGCTCCTGCACGATCCGCAGCACGCGCCGCCTGTCGCGCAGGTCCACCTTGATGTGCAGGGACGACTTCCGGGCCAGGACGACGGCGACGACGGCCGCTGCGATGGCGGGAACCCCGCCTGCCACCAGGATGGCCAGGTGCGGGCCCAGATGCTCTGCGAGCCAACCCATCATGGGTCCGCCGATGGCCTGACCACCGATGAGTACCACCAGGTACAGGCTCATGACGCGTCCTCGGATGCTCATGTTTGAACTGGTCTGCACCATTTGGTTTGCCGCGGTGAGGAACATCAGGCACCAGAATCCTGCAAGGACCATGGTGGCGCTGAAGAGCACCATGGACGGCATGAGAGACGCCAGGCACAGCATCAGGCCGTACAACCCGGCCGAGAGCACCACCGCCCGCAACCGCAGCTGCCGCCGGCGGGTGGACGCAATGGCGCCGGTCAGTGCACCGAGCGCAACCATGGCGTTCAGCAGGCCGTAGCCTCCGGCACCGGCGTCGTACACGTGGTCCGCAAAAGCGGCCAGCAGCACCGGCAGGCTCATGGCGAAAACCGCCACGAAGCCAGCCATCAGCCAGGGCCAGTAGATGGTGGGCTTGCTGAGCGCGTAGTTGAGGCCTTCGCGCAGCATGCCTTTCTTCCGTGGCGTTGGTTGGCTGAGGTGCAGCTGGTCCTTGCGCAGCACCAGCAACATAGTCACGGTGGAGCAGCAGGCCACGGCGTTCGCGGCGAAAGCCCATCCGGCCCCCACCGCGGTGAGGAGCACACCCGCCAGTGCGGGCCCGATCAAGCCACCCAGTTGGAAGGTAGTGGAGTTCACGCTGATGGCGTTGCGCAGGTATCTGGGTCCGACGAGTTCATTGACAAACACCTGCCGGGCGGGCTGGTCCAGCACAGTCACGAAGCCAAGCACCAGCGCTATGACGTAGACGTGCCAGACCTCGACGCGGTGGCTCAAGGAAAGCACCGCCAGGAGCGCGGCGAGTACCGCTGCGGCCGACTGGCAGATGATGAGGATCTTGCGCTTGGGGAAGCGGTCGGCAATCATGCCGCCCCAGGGGCCAAGGAAAAGGGAGGGCATGAACTGCAGCGCCACGGTAATTCCGACGGCGGTGACCGAGCCGGAGAGCTGGAGCACCATCCAGTCCTGGGCGATGCGTTGCATCCAGATGGCGATGACCGCGATGAAGTGGCCGATCGCGAAGATCCTGAAGTTGGGGACCTTCAAGGAGATGAAGGTATGCCGCCAGGGCAGCTTTTCACTCACGACGGCGAGTGGCTGGGTGACGGTGTCCGGCTGGCTTGGACCAGCGGACAGGGAATCGATGACGGGCTGGCTGACGTTTGCCGCTGAAGGCGGTGGGGGTGCCAAAAGTAGTCCTCGGATGAGAGTGTCGGTGGGATGCGATTAACGCTATGGTTGCCAGCAGCAATTATGGAAGCGTATTGCGCCTATAACTAGCATTGCGGAATGCAATAGTCCCTCTCCATCGGCGCAGTACTCCGGCCCGGCGCTGACCTGCGCTTTAGGAGTTACGTGTTCGAACCTGTCCAGCTCCGCTCTTTCCTGGCCGTCGCGGAAACGCTGAGTTTTACCAAGGCCGCCGAACGCCTGGGGCTTGCCCAGCCGACGGTGAGCCAGCACGTCCGCAAGCTCGAAGCAGCCGCCAAAAGGGTCCTCGTGGCGCGCGACACCCGCGAGGTCAGGCTGACCGACAACGGCGACGCAATGGCCGGCTTTGCCCGCAGCATCCTGGCCGCCCACGATTCCGCCGCCCGGTATTTCTCCGGCTCTGCCATGCGCGGGCGCCTCCGTTTCGGCACTGCGGATGATCTCGCCATCACCGGCCTGCCGAGGATCCTCCGGGAATTCCGGCAGCTGTACCCCCAGATCAACCTCGAACTCACTGTCAGCCAGAGCGACCAGCTCTACAAACGGCTCAACGCGGGGCAGCTGGACCTTGTGTTCGTGAAGTGGGTGGCGGGAGCGAAGGAAGGAACCGTTGTCCGGCACGACAACTTCGCGTGGGTGGGGGTGGAGCAAACCGTCCTGGAGCCAGGCGCCCCGGTCCCCCTCATCGCCTACCCCGCGCCAAGCCTGAGCCGGAAGCTGGCCATCGACGCTTTGGAAGCCGAAGGCCGCACCTGGCGGATCACGTGCAGCACCAAGCAGATCAGCGGCGTGCTCGCCGCAGTCCGGGCGGGCATCGGCGTCGCGGTCATGCCGGCCTCGCTGGTACCCGAGGACCTGAAAGTGATCACCCAACGCTTCGGCCTCCCGCCGGTCGGGGACGTCGATTTCACCCTGATCCGCAACCCGCTGGCCAATGCCGAGGTCATTGACGCCCTGACACAGGCGATCATGGGCCGGACATTGAGTAAGTCGAACTAGCCGGCTTCAGCGTTCCGGCCGCTCGCGCGCCGCCTCTTCCACCACCGCACGGCGCGAAGGTCATCGAGGCTGAAGCGGCCGTCAGGCACCGCGGCACGGATGCGTTCGTCGTCGAAGGGGAGTGCGGGGCGGAGTTCTTCGGGAAGCCAGGGAGCAGCTGGCGAAGGCTCACTGACTCCCTCGTGGAGCATTTGGGCCTGGGCTCTCGCTAGGAGCGGCACCACCATGATCCACTCCGTCAGTTGCGCGAGCACCCGGATCGACCAGACGGGGGCACGAACGTAGAGTGGGTGGCCTCCTGCGACCCCGGCGATCCTGCGGACAGCCGCTCCGAGCTCCAGTTCTTCGGCTCCGACGACGGCGACGGTCGGGTCAGGCACGCGGCCTTCCAAGGCCGCGACGAGGGTATTGACTGCTTCCTCGACCGGGATGGGACGAACCGTACGTTCCCGAAAACCGACCATGGCAAACACGGGAAGTGTACGCACAGCCCGGGTTACATGGTCCACCATGTGATCTCCCGGGCCGTAAATCATGCCCGCCTTGAGGATGGTGTGCTCAATTCCGGAATGGCGCAGGAGCTCTTCGGCGGCCCATTTTGTCTCGTGATAGGCCGAACCACAGTCGGGGCGCGCCCGGAGGAAGCTCAGCATGACTATTCGCTGGACACCCGCTATCCGAGCAGCCTCAATGACGGCGCGGGTGCCGTCCACATGGACCCGCTGGAAGGTCTGCCCGCCGATTTCACGATTGATCCCCGCGCAATGCGCCACGACGTCGCAGCCCTTGAAGGCTGCTGCCAGAGCTTCGACGTCGTCTATGGCAGTGCCTGTCCGCCGCGAAATGATGACGGTATCCGGATCGCCAAGCCTTTCCGCGAGATGGCGCCCTACGAATCCGGTACCGCCCGTAATGGCTACACGCATGATCTTGCTCCTTCGCTTATTAGCAATGAAGCTAAACTGTATATAGCTATTGTGCTATATTGCAAACATGGCAGATGCAGCATCGGACATCTTCGCCGCCCTGGCCCATCCCACCAGGCGGCAGATCCTTCAGGACCTCAAGGACGGCGAGCTGGCGGCAGGCGAGATCGCCGCGCGCTTCAACGCCACAGGACCCACCATTTCCCGGCACTTGAGCGTGCTGCGCCAAGCCGGCTTGGTCACCGAGCGGCGGGATGCCAACCGCATTCTTTACTCCCTGGTGGGTGAACGGCTGGCGCTGTCGGTAGGCGACTTCCTTTCAACCGTCTGCCCGGAACAGATCGTGCTGCGAGAGGTCCGCAAGCTGGCTCCAGCACGCGGAACCCGCTCCACCCGGCCCGACCCCGCGGTATAGCGAACGGGTTCGTGACCTAAAAGCGCCTCCGCCTGTCCCGGTAAGCGCATTCCCGGTATCGTGGACCAAATGACCGATCACCCCATCCTGGCTGACCTGACCCCGGGCATTTGCTCCGTCACCCTGCGCTCCAGCGGGATTGACGAAGTTGTCCGCATCTCGGCTGAAGCAGGACTCGCCGGGATCGAGTGGGGAACCGACGTCCACATCGCCGATGCCGGTTCGGCTACGCACGCCAAGGACGCCACGGAAGCGGCCGGAATGACAGTCCTGTCGCTTGGCTCCTACTACCGTTGCGGCGCCTTCGGGGATTTCGGGGCCGTCCTTGATCTCGCCAGCACTGTGGGTGCTCCCAGGATCCGGGTCTGGGCGGGCGGGCTCGGCTCCGCTGAGGCCGGTCCGGACCATTGGGACTCCCTGGCGGAGGACACCCGGCGGATCGCGGACCTTGCAGCCGGCAGGGGGATGGCCATCGCTTTTGAGTACCACGGCAGCACCCTCACGGACTCCCCTGCCACCACACTCGAACTGCTGGAGCGCGTGAACCGTCCCAACGTCGGCACGTACTGGCAGCCCGCCGTCGGGCTTTCGGACGAACAGGCACTGCACTCCCTCCACGAAGTCCTGCACCACCTGGTGGGCGTGCACTGTTTTTCATGGGGAGCGGAGGCCGAGCGCTTTCCCCTCCGAAAGCGCTCGTCACTCTGGCGGAGCGTCGCAGATGTCCTGCGCGGCAACGGCAAGGAACTGGACATCATGCTCGAGTTCGTTGAGGACGACCTGCCGGACAACGTGCTCAGCGATGCCGCCTTCCTGCACACCATCACGCTGGGCGAGGACTAGGGCTGGATCGCAGGTCCCTTGCCGCATGCCCGAACGCGCACTTCACGCCCAGCAACCGGTGACGGCTTGGCAGGCCACCTGAATAGCTATAGCCTGCAGGGCAAAGTTGCAGTGAACGGACGGCACACTTCCCGACGGCGGATGGTTGATTCATGGCGGAACGGCTACAGGACGGCCGGAACTGGTGGAGCGTAGTCCATAACAAATTTGTGGTGGAAGAACGGTACGTCTCCAGCCGGGAACGGACTGCGCTGTACCGCGCGGCGGTAGTGCTGGTGGTGGTGGGGGTTGCGGTGTTCCTTGCGACCCTCATCGGCGTGCTGCACAGCGACGGAATTGCCAGCGCAGATCAGGCTGCGCAGCACTGGCTGATGGGCACGCACTCCGACACACTGACGGCGGTGATGAGGGCCGTGGCAGTCGGCTTCGGCCCGGTCGGGCTGCCCATCATCGTCCTGGTGGCCACCATCACGTGGGGCTTGCTGGCCAAGCATGCCTGGCGGCCCCTGCTGCTCGCGGCCGCCATGCTGACAGGTGTTGGGCTGGCCCAGATCATCGGCGCGTCCGTTCAACGGCCGCGGCCACCGGTGGACCAGATGCTGTTTGGGCCGGACCACACTTTCTCCTTCCCCTCCGGCCATGTCCTCGGCGCCTCGGATTTCCTCCTGGTGACCTGCTACTTGGTCTTCTCCCGCGTCCGGAAGCCCGCAGCTGCCCGCGTCGGCTTTGCTGTTGCCATCCTCCTGATTGTGCTGGCGGCAGCAAGCCGGCTCTACCTTGGCTACCACTGGGTCAGCGACACGGTAGCTTCCATTTCCCTGTCGCTGGTGGTTTTGGGCGCGGTCATGGCCCTGGATACTTGGCGTACGGTTCGCATTCCCTTGGAGCCGGTGACGGGGGTCGCGCCCGGAACCGGCTAAGGCTTGCCGGAGCCTGGTTGAACGGCTGCCGCCCAGCCCCTGCGCCGCAGCCAGGCCGCGCACAGGGCCGTCCACTGCTCGACGCCCGGCACCCCGCCTGCCAGGCCGAGACCATGAACACCGCTGGGGAAAACGTGAAGTTCCACCGGCACTCCTGCCGTGCTGAGCGCGCCCGCGTAGGCGAGGCTGTGGCTGACCGGGACGGCGTCATCGTCGCCGGTATGCCACAGGAAAGCTGGCGGCGTCCCCGGATTGACGTGCAGTTCCGCCGACAACTCCCGCAGGATCTCCGGGGAAGCACCCGCTCCGGCGAGATTGTCCACGGATCCCTGGTGTACGGAGCTCACAAAGGAGATCACCGGATAGCAGAGAATGCTGAGATCGGGCAGCGCCGCAGGAACATCCAAGGCAGGATCACCCGTCGCGACGCCCACCGACACAGTGGCGGCGAGATGCCCGCCGGCGGAAAAGCCAAGCACTCCCACGCGCGATGGATCAATGTTCAGGCCGTGGCTGCCGCTGCGAATCCACAGCATCGCCGTCTTGGCATCCAGCAGCGGCGCCGGGTGCCGATCCGGCGCTACCCGGTAACGCAGCACGAAAGCATGAATACCCAGCGACGGCGGGAATCACCGTCAGCGCGCGGGGCGCCGCTGCAGGGGAGGTTGTCACAGCTGGGAGTCCACAGGGGTTTCCGTGCTGCGGCGGAGCTTGACCGCGCCGCTCACGGGCGGGGTATCGGGATCACCGGCCGCGAGGCGCCCGATATCTTCCAGCGGCAAGTGCACCGTAGACAGAGCGGGCCTGAAGTCCCGCAGCGTTTCAATATCGTCGAAACCGGCCACTGTGGCATCACGCGGAATCCACACGCCCTCAGGGCGCAGGGCTGCGGTCACACCGATGGCCATGACGTCATTGACGGCAAAGATGCAGAGCCGCTCCTTGGACGTCTTGATGCGTTCGGCAAGCGCCTGACCGGCCTGGAACCCACCTGCACGGTTGAAACCGGTGCGGATGACTTCAGCGGCCGGACGCCCGGCGTCGGACAGGCCGCGCTGGAATCCGCGCACGCGGTCGTCCGAGGTGTACAGCCCCTCAGGTCCGGCGATGATCACGAAGCCGCCGTCGTGGTTGGCAGCAAGTTGCTCCGCCAGGTCCCTGGATAGTTCCTCGTTGGGGACCTCTACTACGTGATACCCCTCCGAAGCACTCGCCCCGACCACCGGGTGGCCTACAACTCCAACATGTCCACCGTTCCGGCAGTACCTGTCCAGCTCTGCGGCAAGTTCTGCGTTGCCCTGTTTGTCTTCTTCCCGCGCAGAACGCGATCCGGCAATCACGATCGAGTCCGCGCGGCGGGCGGCAAAGGCGGCTACCGCTTCCCTTTCATCTGCTGGAGTCCCGGAGGTGCTGGCCAGCAACACCATGCGGTTCTGCTGCCGCGCCGCTTCCTGGACGCCGCGTGCGATGGCCGAAAAATAGGGGTCTGCGATGTCGTGGACCACCAGGCCGATCAGCCCCGAGCTGGATTTCGCGAGCGCCTGGGCTTGGGCGTTGGGAACGTACCCGAGCTTGTCTGCAGCGTCCCGCACGCGCTCCGCGATGTCTTCCGCGGGCTTGCGTGAAGAACCGTTGAGCACCCGGGATGCAGTAGCCAGGGAGACCCCCGCTAGACGGGCAACTTCACTGAGTGTGCTGGCGGCCACGGAGGACTCCTCTTCTTCAAGCGTCGGTGCTGGCGCTAAGGAAATTATGGCAGTTCTTCGGAAGATCCGGGAAAGCGCTTGCCAACCCGGCGCGCCATAGTGCATGATCGTTGCAATGGGAATGCGCTTTCCCACATCTTTCTAGCAAGCACCGGCTTCCGCAAAGCGACCGGCACACAAGGCACTGGAGAAAACATGGGCTTCGAAACAAAGACGATCCGCATAGCCATGAACGGCATCACTGGACGCATGGGCTACCGGCAGCACTTGCTGCGGTCCATCCTCCCCATCCGCGACGCCGGCGGCTTCACCCTGGAAGACGGCACCAAAGTCCAGGTCGAACCGATCCTCGTCGGCCGCAACGAAGCCAAGATCCGCGAGCTTGCCGAACTCCACAAGGTCTCCGAATGGTCCACGGACCTGGATGCCGTCATCGCCGATCCCACGGTGGACATCGTGTTTGACGCCTCGATGACCAGCCTTCGCGCCGCCACGTTGAAGAAGGCCATGCGCGCCGGTAAGCACATCTTCACTGAAAAGCCCACGGCCGAGACCCTTGAGGAAGCCATTGAGCTGGCACAGATCGGCAAGGAATCCGGCGTTACTGCCGGTGTCGTGCACGACAAGCTGTACCTGCCCGGGCTGGTCAAGCTCCGCCGCCTGGTGGACGAAGGCTTCTTCGGCCGCATCCTCTCCATCCGCGGCGAATTCGGCTACTGGGTCTTCGAAGGCGATGTCCAGGCAGCCCAGCGTCCGTCATGGAACTACCGCAAGGAAGACGGCGGCGGAATGACGACGGACATGTTCTGCCACTGGAACTACGTCCTGGAAGGCATCATCGGCAAGGTCAAGAGCGTCAACGCCAAGACCGCCACGCATATCCCCGCACGCTGGGACGAGTCCGGCAAGGAATACAAGGCCACCGCCGACGACGCTTCGTACGGCATCTTCGAGCTCGAAACCCCGGGTGGCGACGACGTCATCGGCCAGATCAACTCCTCGTGGGCAGTTCGCGTCTACCGCGACGAACTGGTTGAGTTCCAGATCGACGGCACGCACGGTTCCGCCGTCGCGGGTTTGAACAAGTGCGTTGCGCAGCAGCGCGCCCACACTCCCAAGCCCGTCTGGAACCCGGACCTGCCCGTCACCGAATCCTTCCGCAGCCAGTGGCAGGAAGTTCCCGCCAACGCTGAGCTGGATAACGGCTTCAAGCTGCAGTGGGAAGAATTCCTCCGCGACGTCGTCGCCGGCCGCGAACACCGCTTCGGCCTGCTCTCCGCTGCCCGCGGCGTGCAGCTGGCCGAGCTTGGCCTGCAGTCCTCGGCCGAGCGCCGCACCATCGACATCCCGGAGATCACGCTCTGATGACGTCACTGATTCTTCCCACCGACGACGGCGGCACTCGCGAGTACCGCCCCCAGGGCGCCACGTCCTGGGCCAAGCCAACAGCGCCCCTGACGACACGCCGGGCTTACGCAGCCGCGCACGTCATCCCTGAGGTCGCCGCGGACAACACTCCCGGCGCCCCGGCCCAGCTCGACTGGGACGCTACCCTGGCATACCGGCATGAGCTCTGGTCCTACGGCTTGGGCGTCGCCGATGCCATGGACACGGCGCAGCGTGGCATGGGCCTGGACTGGGCGGCAACGCAGCAGCTCATCAAGCGCAGCGGCGCCGAGGCCGCATCCGTTGTGGCAACGGGCAACGCAGCCATCGCCGGCAAGTCCGTCCGCGACCTCGTTTCATGCGGTGCAGGCACCGACCAGCTGGACATCGCAGCCCTGCCCGACGGCTCGGCCGGGATCAAGGCCGTCATCGACGCCTACCGCGAGCAGATCGCCGTCGTGAGCGAAGCCGGCCCGAAGGTTATCCTCATGGCATCCCGTGCCCTGGCCAAGGTGGCCACCAGCGCGGACGACTACCTGCACGTCTACTCGACGCTGCTCCAGGAAGTGGACCAACCCGTCATCCTGCACTGGCTGGGAACGATGTTTGACCCCGCCCTGGCCGGCTACTGGGGCTCCGACGACGTCACCGTGGCCACCGAAACGTTCCTCAGCCTGATCCGTGAACACTCGGACAAGGTTGACGGCGTCAAGGTTTCGCTGCTGGACGCTTCGCACGAGGTAGCGCTCCGCGCGGCACTTCCGGAAGGCGTCCGCCTCTACACAGGCGACGACTTCAACTACCCGGAACTGATCGACGGCGACCAGGCGCACCACTCCGACGCCCTGCTGGGCATCTTCGCTGCCATCTACCCCGCCGCTTCGGTTGCGTTGCAGAAGTACGACGCCGGCCAGGGCGCCGAAGGACGCGCCATCCTGGACTCCACCCGTGAGCTCGGAAAGCACATCTTCAGCGCACCGACGTTCTACTACAAGACGGGCATCGCGTTCATGTCCTGGCTCAACGGCAAGCAGCCCGGCTTCCAGATGGTTGGCGGCCTGCACTCGGGCCGTTCGGTCCTGCACCTGGCCAAGACTTTCGAGCTTGCGGACAAGGCAGGATTGCTCAAGGATCCATCACTGGCTGCCTTCCGGATGTCCGACTACCTGCGAATCAACGGGGTGGGTGCATGAGCACGGACTTTTCACGCCTGTCTCTGAACAGTGCCACCACCAAGAAATGGACGCTTGCCGAGGTTGTTGACGGATGCGCACGCGCCGGTATCCCGGCCGTTGGCCCGTGGCGTGACCGCGTGGCCGAAGCAGGCCTCGACAAAGCAGCCAAGCTCATCAAGGACGCCGGACTCCGCGTTTCCTCGTTGTGCCGTGGTGGCTTCCTCACCGCAGCAGACCCTGAGGGGCAGGCTGCCGCACTGGCCGACAACTTCGAGGCCGTGCGCGAAGCCGTTGCCCTGGACACCCAGGAGCTGTTCCTGGTGGTCGGTGGACTCGCCCCCGGCGAGAAGGATGTGGTGGCTGCACGCCAGCGCGTAGCCGACCGCCTTGAGGAACTGGTGCCCTTCGCCTCCGAAAACGGCGTCCGGCTGGTGCTGGAACCCCTGCACCCGATGTACGCGGCGGACCGTGCGCTGATTTCCACCCTGGGCCAGGCCCTGGACCTTGCCGCGCCGTACGACGCAAAGGCGGTCGGCGTCGCCGTCGACACCTTCCACGTCTGGTGGGACCCGGAACTGAAGGCGCAGATTGAACGCGCCGGCCGTGAGAACCGCATCGCCTCCTACCAGGTGTGCGACTTCAACCTGCCGATTGCTGCGGACGCGCTGTTGTCGCGCGGCATGATGGGCGACGGCGTCATCGACTTCGCGACCATCGGCACCTGGGTCAGGGACGCCGGATACACGGGAGACATCGAAGTCGAGATCTTCAACCAGGAAATCTGGGACGCGGATGGCGACACCGTCCTGGAAACGATGAAGCAGCGCTACGCGGAGCTCGTCCTGCCGTACGCGTAACTACGTGGTCCTCCCGCGGATGCCCTAAGCTCCGCGGGAGGTCCGCTCCAAAGCCAGCGGGTCCCTGCCACGGTCACGGCAGGGACCCGCTTCGTCATGGGTCCGCCCCATCAGGATTTCGCGGCAAGCTCCACGCGGGCCTTCGGCAGTCCGATCAAGGTGACCGATCCGCCGTCGCGTCCTTGCAGTTCGAGCTTGATGTTCCGTGAATCAGTCTCGGGCTGCACGGAACTGACCCGGAAAACTTCACCGCTGATCTCTACTTTGTCGCCATTCTTGATGGCTTTGAGCTTGGTGTTCTTTCCGCCGGGCATGCCCACTCCTACTATTTGTCTTTTCCAGCGTTGTCGCGGTGGTTTTCGCGGAGTTCTTCGCCGCGACTGACCAATTCATCTTCCTTTTCCTGCTGCTTGTCGCTGCGCTTGGTGTCCCGCGGAGGCAGCTGGAGGCTCTCTTCAGCTTCAATGCCGCCCTGCAGCTGGCGGCCGCGTTCCATTTCGGCGTCGAACTCGGCACCGAACAGCAGGGACATGTTCAGGATCCACAGCCACAACAACATGATGATGACGCCTGCAAGTGCGCCATAGGTCTTGTTGTAGTTGCTGAAGTTGGCAACGTAGAAACCGAATCCCAGTGAGGCCAGGGCGAAGATGACCAGCGCAATCAGCGAGCCCATGCTCATCCAGCGGAACTTGGGCTGCTTGACGTTGGGTGTGAAGTAGTAGAGGACGGCGATGATGGCGATCACGATCACGATGAGGACCGGCCACTTTGCGATGTTCCACACGGTCACGAACGCTTCGGAGAGGCCAATGACCCCGCCGATGGTCTCTGCCACCGGCCCGCTGAGGACCAGCATGACGGCAACCAGTGCGGCCCCGACCACTGCCACGACGGTGACTGCGAGCATGGTTCCCCGCAGCTTCACGAAACCGCGGCCTTCGTCCACTTCGTAGACACGGTTCATGGCCCGGCTGAAGGCGGTGACGTATCCCGAGGCGGACCAGAGGGCCACCAGGATACCGAAGACCAAGGCGAAGCCTGCGGCGTTGGAGCGGGTCAGCTCCTCGATGGGCTGGCGCATGGCGTCGACGCCGGGGCCCGGCGCGAATTGCTGGACGATATCAAGGATGGCTGACGTGGTCTTGCCGGCGTCGCCGAAGAGCCCCAGGAGGGAAACCAGGGCCAGGAGCGCCGGAAACAGCGACAGGACGGCGTAGTACGTCAACCCGGCTGCTGCGTCCGGGCACTGGTCCTTGCTGAACTCGCGCAGCGTGCGCTTGGCAATGTAGCTCCACGTAGGCTTGACGAGGTCGTTGGGACTGTCCGGCTTACGCGAATCTTCGGGGGAAGGCGCAGTCTGCGCCTTGCGTGTACTGGTGTGGGCTGAGTCTTGTGTAGTCATGAGGCACTCGTCCGTGGGTAGTTTGCGCGAACAGCTGACCCACCAATAGTAAGCATACTGACGATTGCCGCGGAAGGACCCCGGCCCATTTACCCGCGATTCAGGCCAATTTGCTCGCCAAAAGAAACTCGAACGGCGACTCGATGACCGAGCGGATTACCTGCCCGGCGGCCCCAAGGAGCGTGCCGGAATGCTCCAAGCCTGAGACTGTCAGATTCTTCGGATCCAGCAATCCCGGCGCGTAGCGCTCCAAGCTCTCCAGCAACGACGGCTTGAGCCACTCCCCCAGGACGGCAAAGTGCCCACCAAGGACCACCGCTTCAATGTCCATCAACCGCGCAGCGGAGGCGAGCGCGACACCCAGGTAGCGACCGGCGTCGTAAACCGCCTGGGTAGCCTTCGGCTCCTGGGCCGCCAGCGCGGCGAGCAAGGCCTCGGTTCGCTCGCCCAGCGTTCCGCCAGCTATGCCCGCGGCTTCGAAAATGGCTTCCTGGCCCGCAAACGTCTCCAGGCATCCAGCCCCACCGCACGAGCATCGGGGCCCTTCCGGATGCACCACGATATGGCCGAGCTCCCCCGCCGATCCGCCCGGGCCGGTGTACAACTCCGACCCGATGATCACGCCACCACCGACGCCGACTTCACCCGAGACGTACAGGAAATCAGGCACTCCTGCGCCGTACCAAAGCTCGCCGAGGGCTGCGCTGTTGGCCTCGTTGGACAGTTTGACGCCAAGCGGCGCACCCTCAAGGAGGGACTGGGGATGCAGTTGCTCACCCTCCCAGTGGAGGTTCGGGGCAGACAGCACCACGTTGCTCTTCTCGTCGACGAGCCCAGGTACAGCCAGCCCGCCACCAAGGATGGCAATGCCCTCGGCCTCCGCCGCCGCTTTCGCTTCGGCTGCCAGGCCCGCGAGCTGTTCCATCACCTTGGCAGGGGGCATTCCGCGGTTCGGGGACTCGACAGCTGAGTGGAAGCGGAGGTTTCCGGCAAGATCCACCAACCCCACAGCCAGATAATCCACGTTGATCTCCATGCCCACCACGCCCCGGCGGGCGTTCAACTGCAGGCCTTGTCCCGGCCGCCCCCGCTCTCCGTCGCGGTAGAGGCCAACCTCGGAGACCAGGCCGGACTCCACAAGGTCCGCCACGAGACTGGAGACCGCGGCCTTGGTAAGCCCGGTACCGGCGGCGAGCTGGGCGCGGCTTGGCTTGGAATCCACGGTCTTGGCGATCGAGTCCAACACGAGGGAAAGGTTTCGACGGCGGACGTCGCCCACGCGTCCGGGCGCGGTTGGCTCATTCATCAGCAGGGACCTCCTCGCGGATTCAAAAATTCTTGCGGACTTCCATTGACCATGATCCATCATCCCCCATATAGTTCAGATTGAAAACTAATTGGAACGCAGTTTTTCCCCTCTTTCCCGTTGCCTTGCAAAGGAGCAATCATGACCCCGCAGCCCACCCCTGCAGACAAGTTCACTTTCGGCCTCTGGACGGTCGGCTGGACCGGTGCCGACCCCTTCGGCGTTGCCACCCGCGCGGCGTTGGACCCGGTGGAGGCAGTACACAAGCTCAGCGAACTCGGCGCGTACGGCATCACCTTCCATGACAATGACCTGATTCCTTTCGATGCGAGCGCCTCCGAACGCGACCTCATCCTGAAGAACTTCAAGGCAGCCCTGGCCGAGACCGGCCTGAAGACACCCATGGTCACCACCAACCTCTTCAGCCACCCGGTCTTCAAGGACGGCGGATTCACCTCCAACGACCGCTCCATCCGCCGCTTCGCACTGAGCAAGATCCTCCGCAACATCGACCTCGCCGCCGAACTTGGCGCCGAGACCTTCGTGATGTGGGGCGGCCGCGAAGGCAGCGAGTACGACGGTTCCAAGGACCTGTCCGCAGCACTGGACCGCATGAAGGAAGGCGTGGACACCGCCGCCGGGTACATCAAGGAGAAGGGCTACGGCCTGCGGATCGCCCTGGAGCCCAAGCCGAACGAACCCCGCGGCGACATCTTCCTCCCCACAGTGGGCCACGGCCTTGCGTTCATCGCCCAGTTGGAACACGGCGACATCGTGGGCCTCAACCCGGAAACCGGCCACGAGCAGATGGCCGGGTTGAACTTCACCCATGGCATCGCCCAGGCACTGTGGGCGGACAAGCTCTTCCACATCGACCTCAACGGCCAGCGTGGCATCAAGTACGACCAAGACCTCGTCTTTGGCCACGGCGATCTCACCAGCGCCTTCTTCACCGTGGATCTCCTGGAGAACGGCTTCCCCAACGGAGGCCCCAAGTACACCGGCCCCCGCCACTTCGACTACAAGCCGTCCCGTACCGATGGCTACGATGGCGTCTGGGAATCCGCCAAGTCCAACATGTCCATGTACCTGTTGCTGAAGGAACGCGCCCTGGCATTCCGCGCGGATTCCGAGGTCCAGGAAGCCCTGGCAACCTCGGGCGTGTTCGAACTCGGCGAGAGCACACTGGGCGCGGGCGAAACCACTGCGGACCTGCTGGCCGACGCAAGCGCCTTCGATACGTTCGACGCCGACAAGGCAGCCGAACGCTCCTTCGCTTTCATCCGCCTCAACCAGCTGGCCATCGAGCACCTGCTCGGCGCCCGCTAAACACCCAACCCACCGCAACCCCGCCGCCGGGCTTGTCCCAGGACTTCCTGGGCAGGCCCGGCCGCGGTTCGCCAAAGGAACAACGCATGCCTCTCGTAGCCGGGATCGACAGCTCCACCCAGTCCTGCAAAGTGGTCATCCGTGACTCAGTCACCGGCGCCCTGGTCCGGCAGGGCCGGGCCTCCCACCCGGACGGCACCGAGATCCACCCGGATCATTGGTGGACAGCCCTGCAGGAAGCCATCGCGGCAGCAGGCGGGCTGGACGACGTCGAGGCCGTTTCGGTCGGCGGACAACAGCACGGCATGGTGTGCCTGGACGAAACCGGGGAGGTGGTCCGCCCGGCCCTGTTGTGGAACGATACCCGCTCCGCACAGGACGCCGAGGAGCTGATCCTCGACGCCGGAGATGGTGATCCAGCTGCCGGGTCCACGTATTGGGCGAGCAGCACGGGAACAGTTCCGGTGGCTTCCCTGACGGCCACCAAACTGCGCTGGCTCGCACGGAACGAACCGGAGAATGCGCGGCGCACGGCCGCAGTGTGCCTCCCGCATGACTGGCTGTCCTGGCGTTTGGCCGGTCGCGGGCCGGGAAGCGGGCCGGCATCGTTGGAGCTCCTGCGAACCGATCGGTCCGACGCCTCGGGGACCGGGTATTTCTCGGCCACCACCGGAGAATATCTTCCGGATGTTTTGGAAAACACCCTCGGGCATGTGCCCATACTGCCCGGCGTAGTGGGCCCGTTGGAAACGGCCGGCAAAACCGCGACCGGTGCTTTGATTGGCCCGGGCGCAGGCGACAATGCCGCAGCAGGCCTTGGCGTCAGCGCCGCCGTCGGAGATGTAGTCATCTCCATTGGAACCTCCGGGACGGTGTTCGCAGTGTCGGACACTCCGGCCCAAGACTCCAGTGGATTGGTGGCGGGTTTTGCCGACGCCACAGGCAACTACCTCCCCCTGGCCTGCACGCTCAACGCCACGCGTATCTTCGATGCCACAGCGGCCCTGCTCGACGTAAGCCTGAACGAACTCGGCTCCCTGGCACTGTCCGCACCGGAAGGAGCTGGGGGCTTGACACTCGTCCCTTATTTCGAAGGTGAGCGCACCCCCAATCTTCCCGAGGCAACCGGGTCCCTCCACGGCCTTACACTTTCCAACTACACGCCCGCCAACCTCGCACGAGCCGCGATCGAAGGAGTTGTCTGTTCGCTGGCTGACGGGCTGGCCGCGCTTCAGGCGCAAGGGGTGGAAGCCCGGCGCATCATTTTGGTGGGCGGCGGTGCACAATCCGAAGCCGTCCAACAGGTGGCCGCCTCCGCCTTCGGTTTGCCCGTGTTCGTTCCCAAGCCCGGGGAATACGTTGCTGATGGCGCTGCCCGGCAAGCTGCGGGTGTCCTCACGGGGCAGTTGCCCGAATGGTCGTTGGACGGCTTGACCGTGAACAGCACGGAAAGCAAGGGCACGGCGCCATTCCTGGAGAGGTATCGTCATTACGCCGCCAAGGCAGCCATCGGCTGATCCTGGTAGCCAGTGCTCTATCGTGACAGGGTGAGCTCTGAACAATCTGCATCAGCCCGTCCTCCTGTCATGGAGGACGTCGCCCGCGTAGCCGGGGTTTCCCACCAAACCGTCTCCCGGGTGCTGAACAACCACCCCAACGTCAGCTCGAAGACCCGCGAACGCGTGGAACAGGCGATCACTGAACTGGGCTATCGCCGGAACACCGCCGCACGCAGCCTGGTGACCCGGCGCTCCCAAACCATCGGCGTACTGGGCAGTGAAATGGCGCAATACGGCCCATCGCACACGCTTCTAGGAGTGCAGCAGGCGGCAAGGGATGCCGGTTATTTCGTGAGTATTGCAGCCCTGCGGGAAGTCACTCCGGAAACCATCAAGGACGCGATTGCGCACTTCATGGACCAGGGCGTTGACGGCATTGTGGTGACGGTCCCGCATCCGGGCACTTTCGAAGTCCTCAAGGACGTTACTGCCCAGGTGCCCCTGGTAGCGGTGGGATCCATCGGCGATGAGCACCTGACAGGCGCCACGGTTGACCAGCGCCAAGGGGCGCGGCTCGCCGTCGAGCATTTGCTGGAGTTGGGGCACCGACGAATCGGACACCTTTCCGGTCCCTCGGACTGGATCGACGCCGCGGCGCGCATTGACGGCTGGCGCGATGCCCTGGGCGCCGCAGGAATTGAACCGGCATCCTTGATCGAGGGTGACTGGAGCGCTGAATGCGGTTACAGGGAGGGCCTGAAGATCGCAGCCGAACGGGCAGTGACCGCTGTGTTCGTGGCCAATGACCAAATGGCCCTGGGAGTGCTGCGTGCGTTCAACGAAGCCGGCGTCCACGTCCCTGCCGACATCAGCGTGGTCGGCTTTGATGACCAGCCCGAGGCGGCCTACTTCATCCCTCCCCTGACCACCGTGGCCCAGGATTTCGAAGAGCTCGGCCAACGGTGCATCAACCTGCTGCTGGATCGTATTGAGAGCGGAACCATCGGCAAGGCAGCTACCGTCACTCCACGGCTGATGGTCCGATCCACCACGGCAGCCCTGCACAACTGAGCCAGGCCGAGCCCGCATGACGCTCAGCTGAGGCACCCGAAGCGGCGTTCTCCGTCCCTTGTTCGGCCTGCTCTTGACATCAAAGTTGTGAGCGCTAACAATTGCATCAGACCTTCTTCACTTTCCACCCCGACCCCCGGCAATGAGGCCTCGGCCAGCCGGATG
Organism: Paenarthrobacter sp. NPDC089307; assembly: GCF_040685055.1. Classification (NCBI taxonomy): domain Bacteria; kingdom Bacillati; phylum Actinomycetota; class Actinomycetes; order Micrococcales; family Micrococcaceae; genus Paenarthrobacter; species Paenarthrobacter sp. NPDC089307. The sequence goes on along the minus strand of NZ_JBFBHE010000007.1, from coordinate 40,134 downwards.
GAGACACCCATGAATCCCTCAGAAAACTACCCGCTCGACGAGCAGTTCGTCATCGGTGTGGATTACGGCACCCTGTCCGGCCGCGCCGTAGTGGTGCGCGTATCGGACGGCGCCGAGATCGGCAGCGGAGTATTCGAATACCCGCACGCCGTTGTCTCCGACACCCTCCCCACCAGCGGCCGCCGCCTGCCCGCCGACTGGGCCCTCCAGGTGCCGAACGACTACCGCGACGTCCTGCGCAATGCTGTACCGGCCGCCGTCGCCGATGCCGGCATCAACCCCGATAACGTGGTGGGCATCGCCACCGACTTCACGGCCTGCACCATGGTTCCGACGACGGCGGACGGCACACCGCTGAACGAACTGGAACGCTTCGCGGACCGCCCCCACGCGTTCGTGAAGCTGTGGCGCCACCATGCTGCGCAGCCGCAGGCCGACCGCATCAACCAGCTGGCCGAAGAGCGCGGCGAGTCCTGGCTCCCCCGCTACGGCGGCCTGATCTCTTCCGAGTGGGAGTTCGCCAAGGGCCTGCAGCTTCTTGAAGAAGACCCGGAAGTTTACGGAGCCATGGAGCACTGGGTGGAGGCAGCCGACTGGATCGTCTGGCAACTCTGCGGAAGCTACGTCCGCAACGCCTGCACGGCCGGCTACAAAGGCATCTACCAGGACGGCAAGTACCCGTCGGAGGATTTCCTGGCAGCCCTTAACCCGGATTTCAAGGACTTTGTCAGCAGTAAACTGGAGCACACCATCGGACGCCTGGGTGACGCCGCGGGCTACCTCACGGAAGAGGCCGCGGCGTGGACCGGACTGCCGGCGGGAATCGCTGTGGCCGTGGGCAACGTGGACGCCCACGTCAGCGCGCCGGCTGCGAATGCCGTGGAACCCGGCCAGTTGGTCGCGATCATGGGCACCTCCACCTGCCATGTGATGAACGGCGATGTCCTGCGCGAGGTCCCCGGCATGTGCGGCGTGGTCGACGGCGGCATTGTGGACGGCCTGTGGGGCTACGAAGCAGGCCAGTCCGGTGTTGGCGACATCTTTGGCTGGTTCACCAAGAACGGTGTCCCTCCCGAATACCACCAGGCAGCAGCAGAGAAGGGCCTGGGCATCCATGAATACCTCACGGAACTCGCGGAAAAGCAGGCCATCGGTGAGCACGGCCTGATTGCCCTGGACTGGCACTCGGGCAACCGTTCCGTGCTGGTGGACCACGAGCTTTCCGGCGTAGTAGTGGGACAGACTCTGGCCACCAAGCCCGAGGACATTTACCGGGCCTTGCTGGAAGCCACAGCATTCGGCACCCGGACGATCGTTGACGCGTTCCGCGATTCCGGTGTGCCGGTCAAGGAATTCATCGTGGCCGGCGGACTCTTGAAGAACAAGTTCCTGATGCAGGTCTACGCCGACATCACTGGCCTGCAGCTCTCCACCATCGGTTCCGAGCAGGGCCCGGCGCTGGGATCGGCCATCCACGCCGCCGTTGCTGCCGGGAAGTACGCGGACATCCGGGAAGCCGCCGCGTCCATGGCTGCTGCGCCGGGGGCCGTCTACACGCCCATTCCGGAGAACGTCGCCGCGTACGAGGTCCTCTTCCAGGAGTACCGCACCCTTCACGACTACTTCGGCCGCGGAACCAACAACGTCATGCACCGCCTCAAGGCCATCCAGCGTCAGGCGCAGGGCGGCGGCGGGGTGGCCGAACCGGCGTCGAACTCCTCCTCCGATGCCGCAGAGCGGGTGTCCGCATGAGCGCGCTCCTGGACACCATCGCAAAAGTCCGCAGGGAAGTCTGCGAACTACACGCAGAACTGACCCGCTACCAGCTGGTCGTCTGGACTGCGGGCAACGTCTCCGGCCGCATTCCCGGCCACGACCTGATGGTCATCAAGCCGTCGGGAGTTTCGTACGACGACCTCACTCCGGAGCTCATGGTGGTCACCGACCTCTACGGCACACCGGTCCGGGGCATGAACACCGGCAGCAGCGGCACGGTCGACTGGGGCAACCCGGATCTCTCGCCCTCCTCCGATACCGCCGCGCACGCCTACGTCTACCGGCATATGCCCGAGGTAGGCGGCGTAGTGCACACCCACTCCACCTACGCCACGGCGTGGGCGGCCCGCGGCGAGGAAATTCCCTGCGTGCTCACCATGATGGGCGATGAATTCGGTGGGCCCATCCCGATTGGACCGTTCGCCTTGATCGGGGACGACTCAATCGGCCAGGGGATCGTGGAGACGTTGAAGAACTCCAACTCACCGGCGGTCCTGATGCAGAACCACGGCCCGTTCACCATCGGCAAGTCCGCACGCGACGCCGTCAAGGCCGCAGTGATGTGCGAAGAAGTGGCCAGGACCGTCCATATTTCGCGCCAGCTTGGGGAACCGCTGCCCATCGATCAAGCCAAGATCGAGTCCCTGTACGACCGATACCAGAACGTTTACGGCCGCTGAGCGGACCGTACAACCAGCCAACCGCTTACTCCCAGAGCCTCACCCAGGAGCCACGAAATGCCCAACGCCAACAACACCTCCGCCAACTCCACGTCCTTGGGGCAGTACGAGGTCTGGTTCCTCACCGGCAGCCAGCACCTTTACGGCGAGGACGTCTTGAAGCAGGTCGCCGCACAGTCGCAGGAGATCGCCAACGTCCTGAACGCGGCCACTGATGTGCCGGTGAAGCTCGTGTGGAAGCCCGTCCTCACCGATTCAGATGCCATCCGCCGCACCGCGCTGGAAGCGAATTCGGATGATTCCGTGATCGGGGTGACCGCGTGGATGCACACGTTCAGCCCTGCCAAGATGTGGATCCAGGGGCTGGATGCGCTGCGCAAGCCGTTGCTGCACCTGCACACCCAGGCCAACCGCGACCTCCCGTGGGCCGACATCGATTTCGACTTCATGAACCTCAACCAGGCAGCCCACGGCGACCGCGAATTCGGCTACATCCAGTCGCGCCTCGGAGTGCCGCGGAAGACCGTCGTCGGGCATGTCAGCAACCCGGAGGTCGCCCGCCAGGTGGGCGCCTGGCAGCGTGCCTCGGCAGGTTGGGCAGCGGTCCGCACCCTGAAACTGACCCGTTTTGGTGACAACATGCGCAACGTCGCCGTCACCGAAGGCGACAAGACCGAGGCCGAGCTGCGCTTCGGCGTATCGGTGAACACCTGGTCGGTCAACGAGCTCGCCGACGCCGTACACGGCGCGGAAGAGTCCGACGTCGACGCCCTGGTTGCCGACTACGAGCGCCTCTACGAGGTGGTTCCGGAACTGCAGAAAGACGGCGCCCGCCACGAGTCGCTGCGGTACAGCGCCCGGATCGAGCTGGGGCTGCGCAGCTTCCTGGAAGCCAACGGTTCGGCCGCGTTCACCACGTCCTTTGAGGATCTCGGCGAACTGCGCCAGCTCCCGGGCATGGCTGTCCAGCGGCTCATGGCCGATGGCTACGGCTTCGGCGCCGAGGGTGACTGGAAGACCGCCATCCTGGTCCGCGCCGCAAAGGTGATGGGTTCCGGGCTGCCCGGCGGCGCCTCGCTCATGGAGGACTACACGTATCACCTCGAGCCGGGCTCCGAGAAGATCCTGGGTGCGCACATGCTCGAGGTCTGCCCGTCCCTGACAGCCAGGAAGCCCCGCGTTGAGATCCACCCGCTGGGCATCGGCGGCAAGGAGGACCCGGTCCGCATGGTGTTCGATACCGATGCCGGCCCCGGCGTCGTCGTCGCGCTGTCCGATATGCGCGACAGGTTCCGCCTGGTGGCAAACGCCGTGGACGTCGTCGACCTCGACCAGCCGCTCCCGAACCTGCCGGTAGCGCGTGCCCTCTGGGAGCCCAAGCCAAACTTCGCCACATCGGCAGCGGCGTGGCTCACCGCCGGCGCCGCACACCACACGGTGCTGTCCACGCAGGTGGGCCTGGACGTGTTCGAGGACTTCGCCGAGATCGCCAAGACCGAGCTCCTGACCATCGACGAGGACACCACCATCAAGCAGTTCAAGAAGGAACTCGCCTGGAACGCCGCTTACTACAAGCTGGCCGGCGGCCTGTGAGCACGGAATTCACGCTGAGCGCGGGCGGCTACACGGCTGTTGTGGCTGCCCGCGCCGCCGCACTGCGGGTGCTGCAGTTCGAAGGCCGCGACCTCGTGGTCCCGTTTCCCGAAGGTGGCCCGATCCCGGACTACCGCGGCATCATCGCCGCACCCTGGCCGAACAGGATCGCTGATGGCAGGTACGTGTTCGACGACGTCGAGTACCAGCTTCCCGTGAACGAAACCGAGCGGGAAACGGCGTTGCACGGCCTCGCCTTTCCGCTCGACTGGACCCTGAAAGAGGCCGACGCCGGTTCGCTCACCCTGAGCTGCACGGTGGGTCCCACCGAGGGCTACCCGTTCGTCCTGGAGCTCTCGGCGCAGTATGTGCTGGACGACGCCGGCCTCCACACCACCGTGACCGCACGTAACGCCGCTGATGTCGCGGCGCCCTACGGCGTGTGCCCGCACCCGTACTTGGTGGCCGGTTCGTCTCCGCTGGACCATTGGATCCTGGAAGCCCCGGCCGGGCGGTACCTTGAGGTCACCCCCGACCGGCTCCTGCCCGTTTCGCTGGAGCCGGTGGAAGGCCACGCTTTCGACTTCCGTTCCGCGCGCGCCATCGGGACCACCGAAATCGACCACGCTTTCACGGACATCAGCTTCGACGCCGGGCTGGCGCGACTGTCGCTGCGGGACCCGGCCGGCAGCGGCGTCGGGATGTCCTGGGACGAAAGCTGCCCGTGGCTGCAGATCCATACCGCCGACAAGCCGGAACCGTTGCCCAACCGCCTGGGGCTGGCCGTGGAGCCCATGACCTGCCCGCCCGATGCTTTCAACAGCGGCACGGACCTGGTCCGGCTGGAGCCCGGAACCGAGCACGTGGCGGCCTGGAGCATCTACGCCTTGTAGCTAACTTTCTGCGCCGGCGGTGCTTTGGCGGACCACGAGTTCGGGGGTGAACACGACGGCGCGGTGCTTGGTTCCGTTGCTCTCCTGCTCTTCCGCAAGGAGCTCGACGGCGGTACGCCCCAAGGCTTCGGTGGGCTGGCGGATCGAGGACAAGGGCACGACGGCGGAGATGGCGAAATCGATGTCGTCGTAGCCGATGAGGGCGATGTCGTCGGGAATCCGGACAGTCCGCAGCATGGTCAGCGATTGCATGACACCAAGGGCCAGCAGGTCGTTGGAGCAGAAGACGGCTTGGGGCCGCTCCGCCGGATCCCGTTCCACCAGCGCGTTCCCCACCTGTCGTCCGGCCAGGACCGTTTGCCCTGCCGAGTCGAGAACCTCGATGGTCGCATCCCGGACTTCCGCCACCGCACGCTGCGCGCCCTCAAGTCGGCTGGACACCTGGCGGATGGAGGGGGTGCCAACAAAGGCCAGACGACGGCGGCCCAGGTCCAGCAGGTGCTTGGCGGCCAAATATCCGCCTTCCTTGTCATCCACGGAGACCGAGCTGCAGCGTTCGGTATCGGCGAGTTGATCCACCAGGACGGTGGGGACCCCGCGCTCCCTGAGGGTATCGATCCGGGCCTCCACGTCTCCTACAGGCGAAAGGAGCAGGCCCTGGACCCGTTGTTCCTGGAACAGGTCCATGTAGTGCGCCTCCCGCGAAGCATCCTGGCCGCTGTCCCCCACCAACACCACGCTGCCCAGCGCGGTTGCGGCATCCTCGGCCGCGCGTGCCACCGAGGAGAAGAACGGGTTTCCGACGTCCAGCACAATAAGCCCGATGGTCCGGCTTTGCCCGGCACGGAGTTGTCGGGCGGCGTCATTCCGTACGAACCCGAGTTCGGCGATTGATTTGAGGACGCGTTCCTTGGTCCTTTGGGAAACCCTGTCCGGATAATTCAGCACGTTGGAAACAGTTCCCACGGCTACGTGGGCGTGGTTGGCAACGTCCTTGATGCTGGCTGTCTGGGACATGCTTTCCGTTCTCGCTGGCTGAAAGTCAAGGGAGTGGAAACGCCTTGACACCCTTCGCATTCCGAGGGTAATTTGAATCGTAACAAATGAAACGATTCAAAGACGAGTAACCCGGAGAACCGCATGAGGGTATGTTTCCGCTCTTCCGTCCAGCCGGAGCTGATGGACGAATACAAGCGCCGCCACGCTGCCGTATGGCCGGAAATGTTGCAGGCCCTCAAGGCCTCCGGGTGGAACAACTACTCCCTGTTCCTGGCCCCCGACGGTCAACTTATCGGCTACCTGGAATGCGATGACTACGCAGCGGCACAGGCTCGAATGGCCCTGACGGAAGTCAACGCCCGCTGGCAGGCCGGGATGGCCACCCTGTTTGCTGACAGCGATGTCCCTCCGGACCAAGGCTTCGAAATCGTCGAGGAAGTTTTCAACCTGGAAGACCAACTGGCCACATCCGGCGTCGTCATTAACGACGCCGCGCCAGCACATACAGACAGCACCATCGGACACCAGAAGGAACAATCATGAACACCATAGAATCGGCCCTGGGCCGCCTGGGAGAACTGGCCATCGAAGTGCCGTCCTGGGCCTATGGAAATTCGGGGACCCGGTTCAAGGTCTTCGGCACGCCGGGTACGCCGCGCACCGTGCAGGAAAAGATCGCCGACGCCGCAAAGGTGCACGAGCTGACGGGGCTGGCTCCTACTGTGGCGCTGCACATCCCTTGGGACAAAGTGGATGACTACGCGGCGTTGAAGGAGTACGCCGAAGAGCTGGGCGTGGGCCTGGGGACCATCAACTCCAACACCTTCCAGGACGACGAGTACAAATTTGGCTCCCTGACCTCCTCCACGGAATCGGTGCGCCGCCGCGCCGTCGACCACCACCTCGAGTGCATCCAGATCATGCATGCCACCGGATCAAAGGATTTGAAGATCTGGTTGGCCGATGGCACCAACTACCCAGGCCAGGACGATATGCGTGGCCGCCAGGATCGCCTCGCCGAATCCCTTCAGGAGATCTACGCTGCCCTGGGTGATGAACAGCGCCTGGTTTTGGAGTACAAGTTCTTCGAGCCGGCTTTCTACCACACCGATGTTCCGGACTGGGGCACCTCCTACGCCCAGACCCTGGCGCTGGGCGAGAAGGCCTTTGTCTGCCTGGATACCGGCCATCACGCGCCCGGCACCAACATAGAATTCATCGTGATGCAGCTGCTGCGCCTGGGCAAGCTGGGTTCCTTCGACTTCAACTCCCGTTTCTACGCCGATGACGACCTGATAGTGGGCGCGGCGGACCCGTTCCAGCTCTTCCGCATCATGCACGAGGTCATCCGCGGCGGCGGCTTCGGCAAAGAGTCCGGCGTCGCGCTGATGCTGGACCAGTGCCACAACCTGGAAGAAAAGATCCCGGGCCAGATCCGCTCGGTGCTGAACGTCCAGGAAATGACGGCCCGCGCCCTGCTGGTGGACACGGCCGCTTTGAACGAGGCCCAGCGTGCCGGGGATGTCCTGGCCGCCAACGGCATCTTCAACGATGCCTTCTACACCGACGTCCGCCCGGTCCTGGCCGAATGGCGCGAATCCCGCGGCCTGCCCGCCGATCCGATGGCCGCCTACAAGGCCAGCGGATACCAGAAGAAAATCAACGAGGACCGCGCAGGCGGCCAGCAAGCCGGATGGGGCGCGTAAGAGGCATGAACATGCAGAACACAGCCAACACTGTTGAAGACCTGATTTCCCGTTCCAACCGTCTCGGCGCGGACAAGCGGAACACCAACTTCGCCGGCGGCAACACCTCCGCCAAGGGGATCGAGAAGGACCCCGTCACGGGCCAGGACGTCGAGCTCCTCTGGGTGAAAGGCTCCGGCGGCGACCTCGGCACGCTGAAAGCGGAGAACCTCGCTGTACTCCGGCTGGACCGGCTGCAGGCGCTCAAGTCCGTTTACCCCGGCGTCGAGCGTGAAGACGAAATGGTTGCCGCGTTCGATTACTGCCTCCACGGAAAGGGCGGCGCGGCGCCGTCGATCGACACCGCCATGCACGGCCTGGTGGACGCGGCAAACGTCGACCACCTGCATCCGGACTCGGGCATCGCGATTGCGACGGCGGTGGACGGCGAGGCACTGACGTCCAAGATCTTCGGGGACAAGGTTGTCTGGGTTCCGTGGCGTCGTCCCGGTTTCCAGCTGGGCCTGGACATCGCCGCGATCAAGGAAGCCAACCCGCAGGCGATCGGCACCATCTTGGGTGGCCACGGCATCACGGCGTGGGGCGCCACAAGCGAAGAGGCTGAGGCCAACTCGCTGTGGATCATCGACCAGGCCGAAAAATACATCGCAGAGAACGGCAAAGCCGAGCCCTTCGGCCCCGCACTCCCCGGCTACGCCGCACTCCCGGAAACCGAACGACGCGCCAAAGCAGCAGCCCTGGCACCGGTGATCCGCGGCCTGGCCTCCACGGACAAGCCGCAGCTGGGGCACTTCAGCGATGACGCCGTCGTACTTGAATTCCTTGCCGCAACCGAGCACCCGCGTCTGGCTGCGCTGGGCACCTCCTGCCCGGACCACTTCCTGCGCACCAAGGTCAAGCCGCTGGTCCTGGACCTGCCGGCGGACGCCTCCATTGAAGAGTCCGTGGACCGGCTCAAGGAACTGCACGCCGACTACCGCAAGGACTACCAGTCCTACTACGACCGCCATGCGGACGCCGATTCACCTGCACTGCGCGGCGCGGACCCGGCCATCGTGCTGGTTCCGGGCGTGGGCATGTTCTCCTTCGGCAAGGACAAGCAGACTGCTCGCGTGGCCGGCGAGTTTTACATCAACGCCATCAACGTGATGCGCGGCGCGGAGGCGATCTCCACCTACGCCCCGATCGAGGAATCCGAGAAATTCCGTATCGAGTACTGGGCGCTGGAAGAAGCCAAGCTCGCCCGGATGCCGAAGCCCAAATCCCACGCCACCCGCATCGCGCTGGTGACCGGCGCGGCGTCGGGTATCGGCAAGGCAATCGCAACCCGCTTGGCGTCCGACGGCGCGTGCGTGGTGATTGCCGATCTCAACTTGGAGAACGCCCAAGCCGTCGCCGAGCAACTGGGCGGATCCGACGTCGCAATCGGCGTCCAGACGGACGTGACCGACGAAGCGCAAATCGCCGCTGCCATCCAAGAGGCCGTGCTCGCGTTCGGCGGCCTGGACCTGGTGGTCAACAACGCCGGCCTGTCCATCTCCAAGCCGCTGCTCGAAACCACGGAGAAGGACTGGGACCTCCAGCACAACGTCATGGCCAAGGGCTCGTTCCTGGTGTCCAAGGCCGCGGCGAAAGTCATGATCGATCAGGGCCTGGGCGGAGACATCATCTACATCTCCTCCAAGAACTCCGTCTTCGCCGGCCCCAACAACATCGCGTACTCCGCCACCAAGGCGGACCAGGCACACCAGGTCCGGCTGCTCGCCGCGGAGCTCGGGGACCATGGCATCCGCGTGAACGGCATCAACCCAGACGGCGTGGTCCGTGGCTCCGGCATCTTCGCCGGCGGTTGGGGCGCCAAGCGGGCCGCGGTCTACGGCGTGGACGAGCAGGAGTTGGGCAAGTACTACGCCCAGCGCACGCTCCTCAAGCGCGAAGTCCTGCCCGAACACGTAGCCAACGCGGCGTCCGTGCTCACCAGCAACGAGCTCTCCCACACCACCGGCCTCCATATCCCCGTGGACGCCGGCGTCGCAGCAGCCTTCCTGCGATGACCACCGGATTCCCGGCGAATGCCGTCCCGGCCCACGCCGGGGCGGCGCTTCCCCGCAAGGTGTTCGCCGCCGTCGATATCGGCGCCTCCTCCGGCCGCGTCATGCTCGGCCGGGTCTCGCCCACTTCGGGTGTGGCCCTCGAGACGATCCACCGCTTCCCCAACGGGGTAGTAGAGCTCGACGGCGGCCTCCGCTGGGCCTTCGATGCCCTGTTCGCTGAGGTGCTCAAGGGATTGACCGCTGCGGCTGCTGTGGCAGCATCGAACGGCGAGCGCATTGTGAGCCTCGGTATCGACACCTGGGCTGTGGACTATGGCCTGGTGGATTCCTCGGGGCAGCTTGTTTCGGCGCCGTTCAGCTACCGGGACGAGCGCAGCCGGGCCACTGTTGAGCGCGTGCATGCCGTGATCCCGCCGGAGAAGCTCTATGCCGTCACGGGACTTCAGTTCCTGCAGTTCAACACCTTGTATCAGCTGGCAGCCGAGCCTTCCTTGGCGGGGCTGCAGGCGTTGATGATTCCGGACCTGATCGCGTTCCTGCTCACGGGAGAACGTCGAACCGAGGCCACCAACGCTTCCACCACGGGCTTGTTCGATGCCGTCTCCGGTAGTTGGGCCTTTGACTTCCTGGACGCACTGGGATTGCCCCGGGACATCTTTCCGCCTCTCATCCAGCCCGGCGATCCAGTGGGTGTAGTGCTCCCTGCCATCGCCGAACGTACAGGCCTGCCTGCCGACACCACCGTGGTCGCAGTTGGTTCGCACGACACCGCGTCAGCCGTGGCAGCAGTCCCGGCCCTTCAGGAAGACTTCGCCTACATCTCCTCCGGCACCTGGTCCTTAGTTGGCGTGGAGCTGGACCACCCTGTGCTCACGGAAGCCAGCCGCAAGGCCAACTTCACCAACGAACGCGGCGTTGATGGAACCATCCGGTACCTGCGCAACGTGGGTGGGCTGTGGTTGCTGAGCGAATGCCAGCGTTCCTGGGCGGCTCAAGGATTCAGCCAATCATTGCCCGCTTTACTCGACGCTGCCGCCGCGCTCCCTCCCGGGGGTCCCCAGATCAACGTCGACGACCCCGCCTTCACCGCCCCGGACAACATGCCCGAACGCATCCGCGCAGCCGTGCGGCACAACGGTGAGGTGCTCCCGGACCGGCCCGACGCCGTCGTGCGCTGCATCATGGACAGCCTGGCTGCCGGTTACGCCCGCACCTTGGCCGACGCCGAACGGCTTACCGGCCGCAGCACCAGCGTGGTGCACGTCGTAGGTGGCGGTTCGCAGAACCGGCTCCTGTGCCAGCTGACGGCGGAGGCTACGGGAAAGCCCGTGGTGGCTGGTCCGGTGGAAGCCACTGCGCTGGGCAATGTCCTGGTTCAGGCAAGGGCAGCGGGTGTGGTGAGTGGGGGCTTGGCTGAGCTCCGGGCGTTGGTAAGCGCCGGCACCGAGCTGGTGCGGTACGAACCGGCGTTGGCTGAACGTCTGGTACGTCACAGCGCCGGGTGAGCCTCCCGCGCTAAACTGAACGCACTATGATCCGCACAATGTTCAAGTCCAAGATTCACCGCGCAACGGTGACCCATGCCGATCTTCACTACGTCGGCTCGGTCACTGTCGACCTGGACCTCCTGGACGCGGCCGACATCCTGCCCGGCGAGCTCGTCTCGATCGTGGATGTCACCAACGGCGCCCGGCTGGAGACCTACACCATTGCGGGCGAGCGCGGTTCCGGCGTGATCGGAATCAACGGCGCAGCTGCGCATATGGTCCACGTGGGTGACACGGTCATCCTCATCACGTATGCGGAAATGACCACGGAAGAGGCCCGGGCGTACGAGCCCAGGGTTGTCCACGTGGGCAAGGACAACAAGATTTTGCAGCTCGGCAACGACCCCGCCGAAGGTCACACGCCGGGACTTATGCGCCCGCCGCACGCGCTCAGCAACGCAGCCCACCTGAGCTGACCCAGCCACACACATAACGCTCGACGTCGGCTCCCACCTGGGTCCCGGCGTCGTAGTTTTTGTACAGCTAACGCCCTTAAAAGGGCCGCTTAGGGTCATTAGGTGTACAAAAACTCCATGTCCACATGACGGAACCACGCGCAGAAAACGCTTACTCGCGGGCTGCCAGCCGCTAGGCTGGTTTTCGTGACCCGACGAACCCGCGCCCATACCGCTCCATGATCGGCGTTCTTTCCGGGTTCTTCGTAGTGTGGGCCATCATTCTGGTTGGCATGTTCGTTGGCCGCCGCAACGTTCTTGGGGAGAACGCAAGGTCAGTCCTGAGCTCGCTGACGTTCTTCGTGGCGAGCCCGGCGCTCCTTTTTGAGACGTTGAGCAAGGCTAAACTGCACGACGTCTTCGCCGCGCCCCTCCTGGTTACGGCCGTGGGTGCTGTGATCACGGGCCTGCTGTTCTTCCTGATCGTGAAGTTCTGGTTGAAGCGCACCATGCCCGAAGCCCTCATGTCTTCCATGAGCGCGTCTTTGGCGAACTCCGCCAATCTCGGCATTCCGATCGCCGTGTTCGTTCTGGGAGATGCGAGCTATGTGGCACCGCTGTTGATCTTCCAGCTCGCGTTCTTCACACCGATGTACCTGATGGCCCTGGATGCCAGTACCAGTTCGCACCGGACCACTCCCCTGCGCTTCGTGCTGATGATCGTCAGGAACCCCATGATCGTGGGCTCGGCGCTGGGCCTCTTGGTGGCTGGAACCGGCTTCCAGGTTCCAACGCTCCTTCTAGAGCCCATCCACTTGATCGGCGGAGCCGCGATTCCTGCCATGCTGATGGCCTTCGGCATGAGCCTGAACGGATCCCGGCCCTTGCAGAAATCATCCGGACGCCGGCTGGACACCCTGCTGGCCAGCGGCTTCAAACTCATCGTCCATCCACTGGTCGCCTACCTGTTCGCCCGGTTCGCTTTGGGCTTGGACGGGCACGCACTCTTCGCCGTGGTGGTGACATCAGCGTTGCCCACGGCGCAGAACGTTTTCGTGGCCGCCAACCGTTACCAGGCGGGAATCACGGTAGCGAAGGACACCGTGCTCATCACCATCATCGTGGCGGTCCCGGCCATGATCGCCGTCGCGCTGCTGCTTACCTAAAGCTGGCCCCTCAAATCGGGTTACTCAACGTCCGCGCTGGCCAGGTAATGGTCCAGGAGCTGCGCGCAGCGGATGAAACCCAGGTGCGAGTATGCCTGCGGGTGATTGCCCAGATGTGTTTCCGTGGCGGGATCGTACTCCTCCGGAAGCAAGCCAGTGGGGCCGAACAATGCCACCAGCTGGTTAAACAACTCCAGGGCATCGTCCAACCTGCCCACAGCCAGGTACGCCTCTATCAGCCAAGTGGTGCAGATGTGGAAGCCGCCCTCCAAACCCGGCAGGCCGTCGTCGTACCTGTACCGGAAAACGGTGGGGCCCACCCGCAATTCGCGCTCCACGGCCGTGACCGTATCCAGGAACCGCTGGTCCTGGACGTCCAAGAGGCCCGATAGCCCGATGTGAAGGACTGCAGCGTCAAGGTCGGGGCTGTCATAGGCCACCGTGTATGAGCGCGCCGCCGAGTCCCACCCCTCGCTGAGAACTTCGGCACGGATGGTGGCCGCCTCAGGCGCCCAGTCGGCGTGGGGCGTACGGCCGTGCAGGGCCGCCGTCCGCAAGGCCCGGTCCAGCGTGACCCAGCACATCGTCTTGGTGTAGACGTGGTGCCGGGGCGCGCGGCGGGCCTCCCAGATGCCGTGGTCCGGCTCATGCCAGCGCGCCATGACGGCATGCGCCATTTCCTCCATCAGGAACCAGTGCTCATCGGGCAGGAAGTTCCGCCGCTCGGCCAAGTCACTGATCAACTCGGCGATGGGCCCGAACACGTCCAGCTGTACCTGGTGGTCCGCTGCGTTGCCGATCCGGACCGGCCTGGACCCGGCATAACCGGGCAGGCTCTCCACGATGGCCTCAGTGGAGAGCGGCGCACCCGTGACCGAATACAGGGGGTGCAGCCATTCAGGCCCAGGCGCGTTCTCCAGAATCCGGCCCAGCCACCCCAGGAACCCATCGGCCTCATCGGTGGAACCCAAAGACACCAGCGCGTTGACCGTCATGGACCCATCGCGCAGCCAGCAGTAGCGGTAATCCCAGTTGCGCGTCCCGCCAATTCCTTCCGGCAAGGACGTCGTGGGGGCTGCGAGGACGGCGCCCGTCGGCTCATGGACCAGCGATTTCAGCACCAGGGCGGACCGCCGCACCAATGATGGTTTCATGGTGGGCAGCTGCAGCGCCTTGACCCACTCCCGCATGACAAGCCCGACGGCGGCACGGCGGTGGGGTTCACCGGCCGGGTCCGCGGGCGGCGGCTCAGTATCCCCGCAGCGCATGTTCAGGACCACGGGCCCATCACCGAGGGGGACCACCGCGGTGGCTGTGGCATACCGGCCGTCGCTGCTGATGGTGAAGGCGACGCCCGGAGCGGACAGGATGATGGGATCGGAAGTACCGAGGATATGTACCTCGTCACCGCGAATCTCCATGCTGAACGGCGCGGTGGCGTAGTCGGGCCGCGGAGCGAAGACTACCCGGGCCGAACCTGTGCCGGACAAGACCCGGACCAGGCTGGTGATTCCTTCCGGCGCGGGTTCAAGGTAATCCGTCACGGTGACATCGGCCCAACGGGTCTCCACGATCATGGTGTTGTCCACATAGCGCTGCGCCAACACGGGCGAAGGTTTCACCGGTTCGATGCTGAAGTGCCCAGCGGGGTCCCCACCGAGGATATGGGCAAACAACGACCCCGAATCCGGCAAGGGGTGGCTCATCCAACACACCTTCGCATCCGGGGTGAGCAGGGCCGTCGACGTTCCGTTGCCGATCATCGAGTGCCGCTCCAAACCCACTGCGTCCTCACCGAACAACCACGCCCTGCGCAGCTCGAACAACAAAGCCAGCACGTGCGCAAAGGCTTCCGGGTCCGGGATGGTGTGGGCCGCCGTCGTGCTCCCTGGCCCGACGTGCAGCCCAAGGTCGGGGCCGCGCAGGGTGGCGAGTGCCTTCTCGTCGCTTTCGGCATCGCCGGCGTACAGTGCGGCGCTAACGCCGAGCCGGGCGCGCAACTGCTCCAGCGCCTGGCCCTTGGCCGGCTCCTCCACTGTGAGGTCCAGGACCGATCCGTCCACGATGAAGTACATCCCGAACTCGATGGCGATCTTCTGGGCGACGAACCTCACGCGGTCCACCACCTCCGGCGTCGCGGGCCGGGTATGGACGCCCACCCCTACCGGCTTGCGGACAACACTGATGCCCTTCTCGAAACCGACCGCCTCCGTGAGTGCCGTGGCCACCTGCTGGAGCAGCTGCTCCGTGGCGAGGGAAAGGGTGTAGGCGTAGCCCATGTCGAACTCCACCCCGTGCGAGCCCACCAAGTGAACCTCCGCGGGAAGGCGGGACACGGCCGCCAGGTCACGCAAGGACCGGCCGGAAATGATGGCAGCGTGGGTGTTGGGCAGGGCCGCGAGCGCACGCAGAGCCACCGCAGCACTGTCCAGGGGCAACGTTTCGGTGGACACGCCTTCGGCTGAGCAGAGCGTGCCCCCGTAATTGCACGCAACAAGGAGACCTGGAACCCGCGCCAGGACCCTGAGCTCCGAGAACAGCTCAGGAGTGATGCCATTCTGCGCGTCGGATTGGAGAACCGTCCTCAGCAGGCCAAGCGGAAGCGAGTTCATCAGCAACGCTGAATCGGCGACTGATTGGTTCAGATGCGCAGGCATAGCGGGTCCTTCCGACGCGGATAGCTACAGTTTCCGCCCGGCGGGTTTCGCTTGACTACCTTGCAGATTGCAATCGAGTAAAGCTTTTCCTTGGATTTATGCGGGAGTTTATGCGGCCACTAGGCCCGCCACGTCGGCCAGGAGCTCCACGGACCGCAAACGCTCTTCAGTGCCGATGCTCTGGTGGGCCACGATCAGTTCGTCGGCATCGGCAAAAGCTGCGAACTCGTCGAGGTAGTCGCGTACTACGTCCTTGGTGCCTACCGCGGAGAACTTCATCATCTGGGCGATGTGCTGGCCCTGCGGCGAGTCAAGGACCATGTCCGCTTCGTCATCCGTGAACTCGCGGCCGCCGCCGAAGAACAGGGAAACCCGTGCCCTCTTCACGGCCAGGTGGATGGCTTGTGCCTCAGCGTTGGTGTCTGCGGCGGTGACGTTCACTCCAGCGATGACGTGCGGCTCGGACAACTGCCCGGAAGGCTTGAACTCGCGGCGGTAAATGGCAACAGCGTCCTGCAGCGCGGCCGGGGCAAAGTGTGAAGCGAACGCATAGGGCAGGCCGAGCTGCGCGGCCAACTGGGCACCGAACAGCGAGGAGCCAAGAATGTAAAGCGGGACGTTGGTGCCCTTGCCTGGTGTCGCTTCAACGCCCTGGATTCGGGTGGGGCCGGTGAGGTATCCCTGCAGTTCCAGCACATCCTGGGGGAACCTGTCCGAGGACGTATGGTCGCGCCGCAGCGCACGCATGGTGTTCTGGTCACTGCCGGGGGCGCGTCCCAAACCGAGGTCGATGCGGCCCGGGTGGAGCGTCTCCAGCGTGCCGAACTGCTCTGCGATGGTCAGCGGCGAGTGGTTGGGCAGCATGACGCCGCCCGCTCCCAGCCGGATGGACTTGGTGTGCGCGGCCACGTGGGCGATGAGCACACTGGTTGCCGACGATGCGATGGCGGACATGTTGTGGTGCTCGGCGTACCAGACGCGGCGGTAGCCCAGTTCTTCAGCCTTCTGCGCCATGGCCACGCTGCCCGCGAGGCTTTCCGCCACCGTCTGGCCCTTCCCGATGGTTGCCAGGTCGAGGATGGAAAGAGGAACAGTCACGGGGAAGCCTTTCGGTACGTTTCGCGGTACCCGCTTCTGGTTGCCGGGCACTCTAGCGACAACGACGGCGGCACCCGGCTTATTTCTGTGAGTTGCGTCGCGTGCTGGCTGCGCCCAGGGTCCCGGGCTGTTTTATGACCCTGTTCGACGCCGGATTAACCGCGGTGTCCCTGCGTATCCCTGCGTTTCAAACTCCTTTGACCGGGTTCCGGAGGCTGCCGGATAGTGGCAGCAACAAACCCGCATCAGACTTCCCGCTTCGGCGGAACCAAGGAGAACCCATGGCACGTTTCGCAGCCAAAACCGGCCTGACCGCGGCATTGGCCGCCACTGCCCTTCTGGGCCTGGCCGCATGCTCGGATCCGGGCGCCACCGCCGCAACGGGGGCATCCAACCCGCAGGGGTCGGCAAGTGCGAACGCTTCAACCAGCGCAACCAAGCAGTTCAACCTCACCCCGCAGCAGGACCGCATCAAGGTTTCCGTGGACGCGGCTGCGGCCGCCCTGGTCCCCGACGCCATCAAAGCCGACGGCAAGCTGACCGTGGTGACCACCGGTGGAACCCCTCCGCTGAGCACGTTCGCCACTGACAACAAGACGCTGATCGGCAGCGAAGTGGACATTGCCTATGCCGTCGGTGAGAGCCTGGGGCTGCAGGTGGAGGTGCTGCCGGTAGCGTGGGCCGACTGGCCGCTGGGCGTGGAGTCAGGCAAGTACGAGGCCGTACTGTCCAACGTCACCGTCACCGAGGCCCGCAAGGAGAAGTTCGACTTCGCTACCTACCGCAACGACCTCCTGGGCTTTTACGCCAAGGCCGACTCTGACATCTCTACGGTGAAAGAGCCCAAGGACGTGGCGGGCAAGCGCATCATCGTCGGCTCGGGCACCAACCAGGAAGCAATCCTGGTGCGCTGGGACGAAGAGAACAAGAAGAACGGCCTGAAGCCGGTCGAGTTCCAGTATTACGACGACGACTCCGCATCCCAGCTCGCCCTTCAGTCCGGCCGCGCGGACCTGACGTTCGGGCCCAACGCCTCCGCCGCGTACAAAGCGGCCAAGGACGGCAAGACCAAGCAAGTGGGCACCCTTGAGGGAGGCTGGCCCCTGAAGGCAGAAATCGCCTTCACCACCCAGAAGGGCAACGGCTTGGCAGCTGCGGCGCAGGCTGCCCTCAACACCCTCATCAAGGACGGCAATTACGGAAAGATCCTGGACCGTTGGGGTCTGTCCTCCGAGGCCATTCCCGCGTCAGAACTGAACCCGCCGGGCCTGCCCAAGAAGTAGGACCCAACTGAGTCGCAGTTGAGGCCGTTTTGAGCGTTCAAAACGGCCTCAACTGCGACCTGCTTGGGTGCGTTAGAAGTGCGCGGGGTCCGTATTGGCGCCGCAAAGTACGACGGCGACCGTCTCGCCATCGCGCGGGGTGTAGGCACCCGAGAGCAACGCAGCATAGGCTGCCGCAGCACCGTGTTCCACCACGATCCGGTGCTTCTCCCACAGTGTGCGGCGGGCTTCGACGATGTCCTCGTCGCTGACCAGCACGCTCTCCACGCCCGTACGCCGCGCGATCCCGAAGCCGATCTCCCCGATCCGCCGGGCGCCCAGGGAATCCGCCGCAATGCCGGAAACCGCCACATCCACCGGTTTCCCCTGCGCCAAAGCCGTATGCAGGGTGGGGACCGTCTCCGGTTCAACGCCCACTACGTGCGCCCGCCCCTCGGTGGCTGCGGCAATGCCGCCCATCAGCCCGCCGCCGCCGACAGCAACGAGGATGGTGTCGACGTCGGGCAGTTCATCCAGAAGTTCAAGCCCCACCCCACCGGCGCCTGCCACGATCTCGGGCTGGTCGTAGGCATGGCAGTAGACGGCCCCCTTCTCTTCCGCGAACGTGACGGCAGCAGCATATGCCTCTGCGTACTCGGCACCGCCCTGGATCACCGTGGCCCCGATGGCGTAAAGCTTGTGGACCTTGTTGGCCGGAGCGGACTCGGGAACGAACACGGTTGCCGGAACCCCGAGCTTCGCTGCAGCGTATGCGTTGGCCAGGCCGGCGTTTCCCCCGGAGGCCACCACGATCCCGACTTCAGGATCCAGCTGGCCGTTCTCCTTCGCCGTGAGAAGTCGGTTGAAGGCCCCGCGCGCTTTGAAGGATCCCGTGTGCTGCATGTACTCGCACTTGAACCACAAATGGTAGGTCTCCTGGTTGCCGCTCTCGGCAAGGGGCGTGTGCCGGACCCAGCCCGAAGTCCGGGCGTAGGCAGCTTCTACTTCATCGCGTGTGACCATCGTGGCTGCACCTTTCGTCAGACTCATCCTATGGTTCGGTACGTGCCGGTTCAGCACCGCGCATAAGCTTGGGCCATGCCCGATTTCGTCCTTCGTCCCGCCGTAGCCACTGATGCCGCCTGGATCGCCGAACTCCGTGCAGTGGTCATGCGGCCGGACCTGGAACGCCTTGGGCGCTTTGATCCCGTCCGTGTCCGCGAGCGCTTCCTGAACGCCTTCCAGCCCGAGCACACCTATGTCATCCATTCGGAGGGCGTCGACGCCGGGGTGATCGCGGTCAGACCTGAACCGGACGCACGGTGGATTGAACATTTCTTTGTTGCACCTGCCCACCAGGGCAAGGGCCTCGGCAGCGCTGTGCTGCGGCACGTCATGGCAGCTTCGGTGGACGAACGCCCCTTCCGCTTGGACGTCCTCCAGGGAAGCGCTGCCCGGCGTCTCTACGAACGGCACGGTTTCGTGCTGGAATCCGAGGACCCGCTAGATGTCTTTATGGTGGCCCCGGGCAACAGCTGACCACCCCTGCCCGGAATGCGGTAGCCTCAGCACACCACGCGGCTACGACGCGATACTTTCCGGGGGGAAAAATGGGGATCTTTCGAGCGCGCTCTTTAAGGCACGCAACCACTATTGCAATGGCAGCGGGGCTCCTGGCGTCCGGCCTCCTGGCGGCTTCGCCAGCCAGCGCGGGCAGTCAGTCCACGCCGTATATCGACGGCGTCCCGTACGTCGGCTCCGAGATGCGCCGCCAGTACAACTACGACTATTGGGGCTGCAGGAATCCTGACGGCTCCGGAGACGGTATCTCCCTGGAGTGGCTGCGCGACGGCGAAACACTTCCCGCCGAGCGTCAGGGCGAAACCTTGCGGATACTGCCGGAGGACCAGGGCAGCCGCATCTCATTGAGGGTCCACCCCCTCACTCCCGGCGAGCCTGGCTGCCCTACCGAGACCCAGCTCAGCGCCGAAACCAACCCGATCAAGGCCTCCAACAGGGCAATGGGCTGGACGGGCCGGGGCAACTTCGAACCCCTGGCACGCACCTACGACGGCAGGCTCGTGCTTTACCCGCGGACCTACACGTATTACAAGGGCTCCTGCGAAGGTCCGTGCCCCGCGTACTGGGGATCATGGGATGAACCCCGGCAAGTAGGGGCGGGCTGGAACATGTTCAACATCGTTTTCTCACCCGGAGACTTCGACGGCGACGGATTCAATGATCTCCTTGCCAGGAACGCCGCCGGCCAGCTGTTCCTCTACCCCGGCGACGGCGACGGCGGCTGGCTTCCCACCCGCCAAGCAGGCACTGGATGGAACATCTTCGACTCGATCGTGGGCCCCGGGGATTTCAACGGCGACGGGACCAACGACGTCCTGGCCAGGAACGCTGCCGGCGATCTGTTCCTCTACCCGGGCGACGGCGAAGGCGGGTGGCTTGCCCCCAGCAAGGTGGGCTGGGGCTGGCAGGTCATGAACAAGATCGTCACCGGGGGCGACATGAACGGCGATGGCACAGTGGAGATCTTCGGCCGGGACACCAACGGCGGACTGCAGATCTATCCCACTGACGGCCAAGGCGGCTGGGGCGCGCCTGCCTTCATGGGTGGCGGCTGGAACACTTTCCTGGACGTGTCGGGGCTGGGCAGCTTCAGCCATCAGAAGTACAACAACCTCGTTGCCATCAACCAGAACGGTGATCTTGTCCTGTACTCCACGGGCGCACTCACCACAGCGCTGTATGGACCGTATGGGCCCGTGGGCAACGGCTGGAACGTGTTCCGGGAACTGCTCTAGCCCGCGGCCCAATTAGAGCGGCTGCCCCCACACTGTCAGTTGCAGCACTACCTTCCCGCGTTCCGCGTCCGGGACCGCAGGTGCGAAATTCTGCTGGATCATTGCCATGACCATGCGAAACAGCCCCCGTCTTTCAGGGGTTCCGCTCCGGTGAGCAAGGAATGATCCAGCAGAATTTACCGGCCTCTCCATCAGACCTCGACCGACTCTTCGGACCGCACCGGCGTTTCCAGGCCCAGGTTTTCGCGAAGCGTTGTGCCACGGTACTCCGTGGGGTACACGCCGCGTTCCTGGAGTTCGGGCACCAGGTGGTTCACGATGTCGTCCAAGCCAGTGGGGATGAGCCACGGCGAGATGTTGAACCCATCCACGGCACCCACCCTGGCGTACTCGGCCAGGTGGTCGGCCACGGCAGTGTACGAACCCGTAAACGTGGCATCGATCCGTGCCGTCTTGGACGTCACAAACTGCCGGATGGACAGGCCCTTGTCCTTGGCCTCAGCCCTCCACTGGTCAGCAAGCTGGCGCGCCTTGGCGCCGTGGAAGCCGCTGCCACGCGTCTCGGAGGTCTCCTCGACCACAGGATCGATCTCCGGGAGGGGACCGTCAGGATCGTAGGAGGAGAGCTCGCGGCCCCAGAATTGCTCAAGGTAGGCAACAGCCTGCTGTGGTCCGATCTGAAGGCTGCGGACCCAGGCCTTTTTCTCTTGGGCTTCCTGATCCGTGGCGGCGAGGATGAACTCGCTGGCGGGCATGATCTGCACAGCGTTGGCGCCCCGTCCGGCGGCCACGGAACGGGAAACAATGTCCCTGCGGAACTCCACGGCGTCATCGAACTTGGGGTGGGCCGAGAAGATGACGTCCGCCTGGCGTGCTGCGAAGTCGCGGCCCTCGGGTGAATCACCGGCCTGGAAGAGCACCGGACGGTACTGGGCGCTGCGCGGCAAACGCGGTGTGACATCCACGGTGTAGTGCTGGCCTTCGTGCAGTACCCGGCGCGCGGGACCGGACGGGGTCTCCCACGAATCCCAGATCCGCTTGGCCGTCTCAACAAAAGCTTCCGCGTGCTTGTAGCGATCGGCGTGGTCCAGGTAGCCACCGCGCCGGAAGTTGGCACCGGTCCAGGCGTTGTCCGTGGTCACCACGTTCCATGCCGCCCGGCCACCGGAGATCAGGTCCAGCGAGGACAAGCGGTGGGCGAGATCGGCGGGATCGTTGTAGGTGGTGTTCTGGGTCGCTACCAAGCCGATGTTCTTCGTGACCGAAGCCAACGCAGCCAGCATGGTCTGGGCATCCGGCCGCCCGGCGACATCGAGTGCATGTGGACGTCCGAGGTGTTCGCGCAGCCGGAGCCCTTCCCCGAGGAAGAAGGCGGCAAACTTGCCGCGCTCCGCAGTCTGCACGATGTGGCGGAACGATTCGAAATCCGTCTGGGAACCCGATTCTGCTGCCTTCCAGATGGTGCCCGAGTTGACGCCCTGGAAGAAGATGCCGAACTGGATCTGGCCGCTCGGCTGGAAAATATCGCGTGTCATGGTGGTCCTTACTTTCCTGTTCCGGGAGCGGTGGTTGCGTAGCGGTTCTCCGCCGTTCCAAGGCCGAGCACATCGCGGAAAGTCCCATCCTGGATGGGTCCGCGCAGCGAACCACTGCGTCGCAGCTCCGGAAGGACGAGCCTGGACAGTTCCTCAAGATCCACGTCCACCGCAGCGGGGTGGAGGCGGATTCCGTCGGCTTCCGCCAGCAACGCCTCAAGCAGTTCGACGAGCCCGGCAGCGGATCCTGCGTACCGCGCTTTGTCGCTTTCGGACGAAGCAGCCGCGCGTGAAGCCGCGCTTTGCCCGCGCGCGTCCAGAACGACGTCGAGCTCTGCGATGATCCTGACCGAACCGCCCAGCCGGGCACGGACATCGCGGATCTCCGCGCTCAGCAGTTCGGCCGTCGGCGCGGACACCAGCACCGCGTCAACGGAATCCACCGGTACCCGCCCCTCGCCAACAAGGGACGCCGCAGCCAGCACGGGCAGCTGTCCCTGCAGGGGCCTCGGAATGATGGACGGACCCTTCACCGAGTATGGCGTGCCGGCGAAATCTGCAGGCGTTTCGAAGTCGGCATAGTGCAGTTTGTCGACGTCCAGGTAGCGCCCGGTGGCAACGTCGCGGATCACGGCGTCGTCCTCCCAGGAGTCCCACAACCGGCGGCCGACCTCGATGGACGCGGCGGCCTCCTGCGCGAGTGCCTCACCGGATACAAAAGAACGTCCGACGGCGGCAGCGGCCTCGGGCGACTCGTCCGCTGTCGCGATCCACCCGGCACGGCCTCCGGACACGTAGTCCAAGCTGGCCAGCTGCGTGGAGATGTGGAACGGCTCGGTATATACGGTGTCCACTTCCGGCACCACGGCGATGGTCCGCGTGATCGGTCCGGCGAACGCAGCCCGCTGCAAGGCGTTGGCGCGTCCGGGTTCCGGGGCATCCTTGAAGGTGGCCGCGTGGAAGCCCGCGGATTCGGCGGCGAGGACGGCATCGGCAAGGTGTTCGTAGCCCGCGCCGTCCAATTCGATGGCCAGGAATCCTGGCGTCTTGGGAATGCTCACTTCTGGTCCTGACGTTCGTAGGGAATCTTCTCGCCGGCTTCGATGGCCACCGGCAGCCTGTTCTCCGCGGGCGGCAACGGGCAGGTCGCGAGGTCCGTGTAGGCGCACGGGAGGTTCACGGCGCGATTGAAGTCGAGCTCCACGGAACCGTCAGCGCCGGGCACCACGGACAGTGAGCGGTTGGCTGCGTATGTGGTCTTGCCGGAGGTCTGGTCGGTGAACAGCACGGACAGCGAACCCGGCGCGTGCCCGTTGAACGCGGTCAGCGCCAGCTCCTCCCCAGCGAGCTTGAAGCGGATCTCACCGGGTGCTTCGTAAACATGCTGGATACCTTCGACGGCGGCACCCACCGTGGTGGGGCGGGGCTCCTCGAACGGGACAAAGGTTCCGCGCACGGCAAACGCCGCATTGGGCGCATAGGCCGGCGTCCCTTGGTATTCCTGCAGGAGCGGGTTTTCCGCGTTCCGTGGCCGCACGATGTACTCGCCGCCGCGCTTGGCAACCTCGATCACCGTATCGCCTGAGACAAGGTTGATGCCGCCCCGTTCCTCGATCGGCCCAAGCGCGATGGGGGTTGCCAGCTCCACACCGTCTTGCTGCAGGCTTTCGCCCGGCTCCAGGTCGACACGCACGACGCCGGCGTCCACCCTCCAGCTGCCCGGCGCACCTTCCAGCCGGGCCGGCTTGGCCGTCAGCCAGTGGAGGTGGGTCACGGCGAGGAAGCCGTGCGGGTGGGCGCGGTGGCGTTCGTGGGCGGCATGCCATTCCTGCCATTCGGCGTCGAAGGCCTCCGCTGCGGATGAGGCTTCGAGGCCAGCCGCTGTGTGGGTAGCGCTCTTAGTGTGCAAAGACATGTGCGTTGTCCGTCCTGTTGAAGGCGTGGTCGGCTGTGACTGTTGCTGCTGCGTCGGGTTCGGTGGCACCGGCAAATTCCGGCCGGCCGCCGAAGGGGTCCCCGGTTTCCCACAGGGTGGTGGGGGCCGCGGCCCGGACAGCGGGAATGACTTCCGTGGCGAAGCGTTCCAGGATTTCCAGTTGCTGTTCGAAGGGCAGCGTGGTGGGCAGGGAGATCGACTGGAGATCGTGGCTGTACAGCGAGTGGTAGCTGAGGATCTTGTCGATGACCTGTTCCGGGCTTCCCACCAGGGCAGGGCCCTCGGCCACGGCGTGGTGGATGTCCCGGAAGGGTGAGTTGTTCCCGGGCACGTTGCGGCCAGCGGTCAGGGCTTCATACACGGGACCGTACTGCCGGATGGCTTCCTGCGTGGTGTCCGCGATGAACACTCCTCCTGCGCCGCTTCCGGAGCCGAGGTACTGGTGCCGCGGATCGTGGCCGTGGCGTTCGTATTCTTCCCGGTAGTGGTCGATCAGGACCTTGTAGTTTTCCCGGGGCTGGATGGCGTTGGCCGTAAAGAGCGGATCGCCCCATTTGGCGGCGAGCGCAGCGGACGTCAGGGTTGTAGCCGAGCCGTGCCAAATCCGGGGTGATCCTGCGAAGGGGCGTGGCGTCGTCGTGGTGGGTTCGGTCAGCGCCGGCCTGAAGCGGCCCGACCATGTGACGCTTTCCTTGCGCCACAGTGTACGGAGCAGTGCGTACTTTTCTGCCAACAGGTCCCACTGATCGTCCAGGGACAGGCCGAACAAGGGGTATTGCAGCACCTCGTTGCCTTTGCCGATCACCAATTCCAACCGGCCGCGGCTCAACTGGTCGATGGTGGCATAGTCTTCGGCCACGCGCACGGGATCCAGCACGGAGAGTACGGTGACCCCGGTCTGGAGGCGGATGCGGCTGGTGACGGCCGCGATCGCGGCGAGGACCGTCGTCGGGGATGACGAGACGAACTCACCGGCGTGGCGTTCCCCGACCGAGAAGCTGTCGATTCCCAAAGCTTCGGCCCGGCGGGCCGTCTCCACTACCTGATTGAGCCGGTCGGCGGTGGAGACGATCTCCCCGGTCACCGGGTTCTTCAGGTGCGGAATGATGTCCAGGACCTGGAATTTCACTTTCCGGTTCCAAACGTGGCCTCGGTGACGGTCTTGGATTCCGGCACAGCTTCTTCGGAGAGGCCCCAGCGTTCCAGGACCTTGCCGTAGGAGCCGTCCTTGATGGTGGAGTTCAGGGCGTCGGTGATGGCCGGGGCCAGGCCGTTGCCCTTCAGGGTCGTCGCTGCCACGAGCGTCTCCGACGGCCAGCCCGCGTTGACCTTGCCCACCACTTTGAGGTCGTCGCGGGTGTTCTCGCGGTAGGTCACCGACGGGTACGGAGCGAGGTTCAGGTCCGTCCGGCCGGAGGAGAGCGCCAGGATGGTATCGGCGTCGGAGGAGTAGTACTGGAGCGTGGCGGGTGCCTTGCCCTTGGCCTCGAGCTCCTTGTTCCACGCCAGCAGGATCTTCTCCTGGTTGGTGCCCGAGCCCACGGAGATCTTCAGGCCCGAGATGTCGTCCGAGCCCTTGATGTCGTAGTTGGAGCTCTTCTTCGCCTCGAAACCCATGAACGCGGCACGGTAGGTGGAGAAGTCGAACAGCTTCACGCGCGCGGCGTTGATGCCCACATTGGAAAACACAGCTTCGAAGTCGCCGGACTGGGTCTTGAGCGGCCAGTTCTCCCACGAGGTCACCTGCAGGTCCAGTTCCAGGCCGAGCTTGTCGGCCACCAACTGGGCGATGTCCACTTCAACCCCGATCGGGGTCTTGTCGTCCGTGGCGTGGAAGGAGAGCGGGATGGCGCCGGCCGTGGTGGCCACGGTCAGCTTGCCGTCCTTTGCGATGGCGGCCGGCACGGCGGCAGCGGCGGTGGCGTCTTTTTCCACGCGGATCCGGTTCTGGTCCACGGAGGTGTTGTAGACCACGCCGTTCTTGGCGGCTTCGGATTCCGGTTTGGCTGCCGACGCTCCAGGATCGGAGCACCCGGCCAGCACCGGAAGTACGACGGCGGGAAGTACAGCAAGTGCCAGGAGCTTGCCTTTGAGGGGACGCAGTTTTGTTTCACTTGCGGCGAAGCTGTGGGTGGTGCGAAGCATGGGGATGTCCTAGATGTTGAAAGCCGGTTCGATGACTTTGGAAAAGAAACTGCGGGTGCGTTCCTCGCGGGGGTTGGCGAAGATGTCCTG
The DNA here is from genome assembly GCF_040685055.1 of Paenarthrobacter sp. NPDC089307. Lineage (NCBI taxonomy): Bacteria > Bacillati > Actinomycetota > Actinomycetes > Micrococcales > Micrococcaceae > Paenarthrobacter > Paenarthrobacter sp. NPDC089307. Next base: position 13,786 of record NZ_JBFBHE010000007.1, on the reverse strand, counting down.
GGGCTTGCCGGACTCGACGATCAGTCCGTCATCCATGAACACCACGGTGTCCGCAACGTCCCTGGCGAAGCCCATCTCGTGGGTCACCACAATGAGCGTGGTTCCGGATGTGGCGAGTTCCCGGATGACGTCCAGGACCTCGTTGACCAACTCCGGGTCCAGCGCCGACGTCGGTTCGTCGAAGAGCAGGATCTTGGGATCCAGCGCCAAAGCCCGGGCAATCGCGACACGTTGCTGCTGGCCTCCGGAAAGTTGTCGGGGGTAGGCGTCTGCGCGGTCTTTCAAGCCCACCCGGTCCAGGAGTTCGAGCCCGCGTTTCCGGGCTTCGGCCTTGGAACGTTTCTGGGCCACGATCGGCGCCTCGATCACGTTCTCGAGCGCCGTGAGGTGCGGGAAGAGGTTGAAGCTCTGGAACACCATGCCGATGTTGGTGCGCTGCTTGAGGATGTCCTTCTCGCGCAGTTCGTGGAGCTTGTTGCCGCGGACCTCGTAGCCCACCAGTTCGCCGTCGATGGTGATGTAGCCGCCGTCGACTTTTTCAAGGTGGTTGATGGTCCGCAGCAGGGTGGACTTGCCGGACCCGGAGGGGCCCACGATCACCGCGACCCCGCCGGGCGGAACCGACAATGTCACGCCTTTGAGGACCTCCGTGGCGCCGAAGGACTTGCGGACGTTGGTGATGTCCACCTGTCCGCGGGTGGCAGTGGAAGCCGCCCGGGCGGAACCTTCCGAAGCGCCAGCCGAAGCGCCGGCCGAAGCGCCAGCCTGCGGTTCAGCGTGGGCTTCGGCTTCGGACTTTGCGGTGCTCGTGGATACTTTGCGTGCGGCGATGATGCTCATCGGGCGTCCTTCGTAGGAGAGGCAGCAACGTGGGTGGAGAAGAATTTCCGGGCCTTCTGCAGCGGGGTGAGCGGCAGGTTCCGGACAGCACCCTTGGAGAAATGGCGCTCAATGTAGTACTGGAAAACGCTCAATACCGACGTGATCACCACGTACCAGAGCGTGGCAACGAGGAGCAGCGGCAGCACCTGCTGGGTCCGGTTGTAAATGACCTGGACCGTGTAGAAGAGCTCCGAGTAGGCAAGGACGTACACAATCGAGGTGCCCTTGACCAGGCCGATGATCTCGTTGAAGGCGTTGGGCAGGATGGCCCGCATCGCTTGGGGCAGGACGATCCTGGTATTCCGCTGCCAGGCAGGGATGCCCAACGCGGAGGCCGCCTCAAGCTGGCCCTGGTCCACCGAAAGGATGCCGCCACGGATGATCTCCGCGGAGTAGGCCGCCTGGTTCAGGGTCAGCCCCAGGACTGCTGCAGCGAACTGGCTGATCAGCGTGGTGGTCTGGGCCTCGAAGAAGCGGACATCAGTGAAAGGGATACCCAGGCTGATCTTCTCGTAGAGGTAGCCAAGGTTGTACCAGAGCAGGAGCTGGACCAGAAGCGGCGTCGACCTGAAGATCCAGGAGAACGTCCACGAAACCGAAACCAACAGCGGAGACGCCGACAAGCGCATCAAGGCCAGGATGAAACCGAGGACAAAGCCCAGCACGCCGGAGATAGCCGTGAGCTTGAGGGTTTCCACCAGGCCGGTGACCACAGACTGCGCCGTGAACCATTGGGCCACCACGCCCCACTCCCAGCGGGGGTTCGTGACAAGGGACCACGCGATGGCGGCAACGCCGACGGCCACCACCGCAGTGCCTACCCATCGCCAGGGATGCCGGGCAGGCACCAGCTTGTACTCGGAGTAATCCGGGGTGGGCGGTGCAGTGTCCGCCGTGGCAGGCGGTGCGATTGCACTCATGCGCCACCTCATTTCAGATCGGTTGTTGTCTATCGGATGGCTGCCAATCTATGGGCGTGCCAAACCCCGCAGCAAGGCGGGAATTTGCACTTCTTCACTGGACTTCGCAGGGCTTCGCCGGGGTTCTTAAGGCGTCACAATCATCGTCATGGAACGCCATATGAGTCGCGATCTTTCGTTGCTTAACGGCGCGTGACGCGTGGTGAACGGCCGTTACCCGCTCCTCGACCAGCGCACCCCAAGCTCCCTAGATTGGGCATCACCAACCACTGCATTTCAGGAGATCCCATGCCGTCACGAGTTCCCGCCATCGCCTTCATCGGCGGCGGTCCGCGCACGGCCGGTGTGCTGGAACGGCTTGCCGCGAACCGGCCCACCTTGTTCGACGGCCCCCTGGATATCCACGTCATTGAGCCCTACCAGCCTGGCTCCGGGAGGATCTGGCGCTATGACCAGAGCCCGGGCCTGCTGTTGAACTCCACCGCCGCTGACGTCACCATGTTCACCGATGAGTCCGTGACCTGCGACGGGCCCTCGGTTCAAGGACCCGGACTGTCCGCCTGGGCCGCCGGGATCCTGGAAGGCAGTATCCGTGACGTTCCCCCGTTGGAACCGCACCTGCTCGCGCAGCTCCGCGCGCTGACGCCCTCGTCCTTCCCCACCCGGCAACTCCAGAGCAAATACCTTGAATGGTTCTTCGGCCGGGCCGTCAGCGCCCTTGGCCCTGAAGCAACCGTGACCGTTCATCGCGACACGGCCACCGGCGTTTCGCCCGTTTCCGAAGGCGCGCACAGCGTTCGGTTGGCCTCCGGCGGCGAGGTTGTTGCCGACGTCGTGGTGTACGCGCTGGGCCACACGGATTCCCTGGTGGACCCCGAGTCGGCACGACACAGCGAGTTCGCTGCCCGCCACGGCGGCTTCCACGCGCCGCCGTCGTACACCACGGACGTTGACTACTCCGGCATCGGGGCGGGCCAGGACGTGATCGTCTCCGGAATGGGGCTGGCGTTCGTTGATCTGCTGGTGCTCTTGTTCGAAGGCCGCGGCGGCCGCTTCGAAGAACGGCCCGACGGCGGACTCGACTACGTGCCATCCGGCGCCGAACCGCGGATCTGGGCCGGGTCACGACGCGGCGTGCCGTACCACTCCAAGATCTCCTCCACGCTGCGCACTCCGGTGGAGCGGCCGCGGTACTTCACGGCCGCAGCCATCGACGCGCTGCTGGCGTCGCACGTAGAACTCGATTTCCGCACCCAACTGTGGCCGCTGATCGCCAAGGATGCCGGCTACGCCTACTACCGCGAGCTGTTCACGGGCTACCCTGGGCGGGTCGTGGGCTCGTGGGCCGCGTTTGAGGCCCGGTTCGATGCCCTCGATTGGTACAGCCAAGAGCGTGAGGAACTGGTGGCTGTTTCCGTTCCGGATCCTGCCCTGCGCCTCGACTTGGAGAAGCTGGACCACCCGCTGAGCGGCTGCGCGTTCGCCGATCACGACGCCGTGCAGCGCTCCGTAGCCGCCTACATCCAGCGTGACCTCGACCTCCGGACCGGTCCTGACCATTCCGAAACCCTGGCCCTGTTCACTGCGCTTTTGTACGTGTACATGGACCTCGGCCGGCTGGTCCCCCAGGAACGGCTCAACGCCCGCTCCCAGCAGTCCATTCATGGATGGTGGCACGGCTTCTTCAGCTTCGTGGACTCCGGGCCGCCGTCGCACCGCCTCCGGGAGATGCTTGCCCTGCACAGGGCCGGGCTCCTCAAGTTCCTGGGCCCGGGCATGTGGGTACGGGCCGACGAGTCCGTGGGCCGGTTCGTGGCGGGCTCGTTCCAGTCGCCGCTGGTGGTGGACGCTTCGGCCTACATCGAGGCGCGGTTGCCTTCCGCTTCCGTGGAACGCTCCGCGAATCCCGCCCTGGCGGACCTGCACGACGCCGGATGGGGCACCGAACAGCGGCTGCTCACCTCCGAGGGCACGCACTCCACGGGCAAGCTCCTGGTTTCCGGGAATTACGAGATACTGTCCCCTGTTGGTATCCCACAGCAGGGTTTGTTTGCCGTAGGTCCCGGGACCTCAGGCTGGGGTGCGGGAGCTTTTGCACGTCCCAACACCAACGCCGCTCCGTTCCGCGAAAACGACGCCCTGGCCCGCCGGATCCTGGAAACCCTGACCACCGTTGCTGCTGCCGCCCAACTGAGTCGCAGTTAAGGTCGTTATGAGCCCTCAAAACGACGTTAACTGCTACCTGGTTGGGTTCCCACCTACGAAAGGCCTGACATGACCACCACCCCAACCCTGCCGCCGTCGGGCCTTACCGTCCTCAGCCTCCCGATGCGCGACCCCCGGGTTCGTCCACTCCTGGATGAACTGGCCGTCGAGTACAACACCCGCTACGGGGACCTGTTCAGCAGCGAGGGAGCAGCCGAAGAGCTCAACCGCTACCCTGCCGAAGAATTCGCGGCTCCCCATGGCGCGCTCATCATCATCCAGGAAAACGGCGAGTCCGTTGCCGGGGGCGCCTTCCGCCGCTACGACGAGCACACCGCCGAGCTCAAGCGAATCTGGACGCACTCGGCCCATCGCAGGCGCGGGCTGGCACGGCTGGTCCTGCAGGAGCTCGAAAACGAGGCCCGCCGGCGCGGCTACAGGAAGCTGTACCTGACCACCGGGCCCCGCCAGCCCGAGGCAAAACACCTGTACCTCGCCACGGGGTACAAGGCCTTGTTCGACCTCGCCGCCGACCCCGAAGAAATCAAGCATTTGGCCTTCAGCAAGGATCTTGCCAAGCCCAGCTAAGCTATGCGCATGGCCACGAAAACCACTGCTGAAAAACTCGCCACCATCCAACAGGGGTACACGTTGGAGGGGGCCACCATCGAGCTGGGTGCCGCGATCGTGGACGGCGAAGTCCACAAGGAAGCCCAGGTCCGCCTGCCACTGGCGATGATGAACAGGCACGGCCTGGTGGCCGGGGCTACCGGTACCGGCAAGACGGTCACGCTGCACATGATCGCCGAACAACTCTCGACGGCGGGTGTCCCGGTTTTCCTCGCGGACATCAAGGGCGATCTCTCCGGGTTGGCGACACCGGCCACAGGCAGTGAAAAGCTGACGGCTCGTACCTCTGCGCTCGGCCAGGACTGGCACGCCAAGAACTTTCCGGTGGAGTTCCTGTCCCTGGGTGGGGATGGCAACGGCATTCCAGTCCGCGCCACCATCACCTCGTTCGGGCCCATCCTGCTTTCCCGCATCATGGACCTCAACGACACCCAGGAGTCCAGCCTCCAGCTGATCTTCCACTTTGCGGACCAGAAAAACCTTGAACTGGTCGACCTCAAGGACCTCCGCGCCGTCATCCAATTCCTGACCTCGGACGAAGGCAAAGCCGAACTGGCTGAACTGGGCGGCCTGTCAAAGGCCACTGCAGGTGTGATCCTCCGTGAACTCGTCGGTTTGGAAGCCCAGGGCATGGAGAGGTTCTTCGGCGAACCCGAGTTCGATACCGCCGAGCTGCTCCGCACCGCACCCGATGGCCGGGGTGTGGTCAGCTGCCTGGAACTGCCCACGCTGCAAACCAAGCCGCTCCTGTTCTCCACCTTCCTCATGTGGCTCCTGGCCGATCTGTTCGAGGACCTGCCCGAAGCCGGCGACCTCGACAAACCCAAGCTTGTGTTCTTCCTGGACGAAGCCCACCTGCTGTTCAACGACGCGTCCAAGGCCTTCCTCGAAGCCATCACCACCACCGTCCGGCTGATCCGTTCCAAGGGCGTTGGCATCTTCTTCGTCACGCAAACACCCAAGGATGTCCCGGCGGATGTCCTTGGCCAGTTGGCCAACCGTGTCCAGCATGCGTTGCGTGCCTTCACTCCCGAGGACGCCAAGGCGTTGAAGGCCACGGTATCCACATTCCCCGTCAGCGACTACGACCTCGAAGAGACCCTCACCTCCGCCGGCATTGGCGAGGCCGTCATCACGGTCATGAACGAGAAGGGCGCACCCACACCGGTTGCCCTCACCCGACTCCGTGCCCCCGAGTCTGTGATGGGTCCCAGCACGGATGAGCTCATCAAGAGCACAGTTGCCGGGTCCTCCCTCCTGGCCAAGTACGGGACGGCCGTGGACAACGTCTCGGCCTACGAGAAACTAAGTGGTGCCACGCCGGTATCCACAGGCGATGCGGCACCGGGACTGCCTCCCGTCCCATCGTCCGGGCCTTCCCTTGGCGCTTCCCAGGCCGACATCGATGCCGAAGCCCGCCGGATCGAGGAAGAAATCCTGGGCCGGCCAAGTTCGCGGCCGTCCTCGCCTGCGCCCGAATCCTTCCCCGCACCGCCGGCTCCCCTGCCTGTCCCCCAGCAGGCGCCGCAGGACAGCGGCATGTTCGGAGACCTCGCGGGGGCACTCGGCGGAGCGCTGGGTGGCGGCCTCAAGAGCATGGTCCGGTCGATGGGAACACAGCTCGGCCGCGACCTCATGCGGGGAGTTTTTGGCACGTCGTCGCGTCGCCGACGCTAGTTGCGTCCAGCTGGCTGAACCACGACGCCGGGCGGCAGCAACGCCTGCTGCCACCCGGCGTCGGGCTTCTCCAGACGGCGGATAAACGTCCCTGCGGGTACCTCCTGCACGGCTGGGGCCGCTGCGGAAGGTAACGTAAAGGGCGTGCAGTTGAGTCAAGCGTTCGTCAAGACCGCAGCCGGATGGCTGCTCGGTCTGATGCTTGCTGCCGCCGGAGCGATCGTCTGCATCAACCTTGTGAGCTCGTCGGTGGCAAGTCCGCAACAGCCGGTCAAGGAGTACATACAGGCGCTACAGGACGGCAACGGCGAGGAAGCCCTGGGGCTCCTGCGAGCCAAAGTGCCCAACGCCAACGCGGCCATGCTGGACGGAACGGCCCTTCAGACCGCCGCCTCCAAGATGTCCGACGTCAAGGTGGGAAACCCCGAGTCCCGGGGTACAAACCGCGTGGCCGTGCCCGTGGACTACACCTTGGACGGCAGCCGGCTGCACACGGAATTCCTCATGGAGCGGACCGGGACGCAGTGGTTGTTCTTTGCAAAATGGGCGTTCGTTCCCACCACGCTGCCCACCATTGATGTCACCGTAGTGAACGCCAGCGAAGCCACCCTCAACGGCGTGCCCGTCAACATGCCCAACGGCCGCAACACGTTCGCCGTATTCTTCCCGGGCAAGTACGAAGCCAGCTTGAACGGTACCTACTTCGAAGCCCCCGCGACGTCCGCGCTCGTGGCAACACGCGACGGCGGACAAGCACCCTTGAACCTGCAGACCCGCTCCACCAAAGCCATGAACGACGCCGTAGCCGGCAAGGTCCGGGAATTCCTGGACACCTGCGCAGCCCAGGCCACCGAGCAGCAGCGACTCCAGCCCGATTGCCCGTTCTACCACGTCAGCAATGCGCGCGTGGTGGACGGAACCATCAAGTGGAGCATTACTGAATACCCCAAGATCACCATCGAGCCGTTCAGCGGCAAATGGGTAGTTGCACCCTTGAACGGCAAGGCGACCCTGACCGCCAGGGAGGTCAACCTCTTCACCGGGCTCGTTAACGACCTCAACGTGGAGCACGACTTCAGCTTCACCACGCAGTTGGATGTCAGCGGCGACACCGTGACGGTTACGCCTTTACTGACGTTCTAGCCGTTGCCGAACAGCCGCCGACAAAACGGCCCGGTTCGTTCCCTGCTGGGGGAACGAACCGGGCCGTTTTCATGTCGCTTAGTACGTGCGGCTAAGGACGTGCCGCTTAATCCATGCCTCGGAGGTCCAGCACCAGCTCGGACTCGCCATCGGCCTGAAGCACCACCGGAATGCCCCAGTCCTGCTGATAGAGGTGGCATGCAGCGTGGTCAGGGATTTCGCCGTCTTCAGTTTCGGGCCCATCACACGCGGCAGCGCGGGCCGTGATGTGCAGGATGCCCTCTGGCACGTCTGCCGAGAGTTCAAGCGTCCGCAGCAGGCCCACCGACGTCCCGCCACCTGAAACCAGCAGCTCGGGCGGTGTAGAGGAGATCTTCATCTGGGTGGGGTCACCCCACCGGTCGTCCAGTTTCTGGCCCGTGGGGGCCTTGAAGCGCACCGCCAGCTCAAGGGTTCCGGGGGTTACCGGGCTCTTGGGACGGTGCGTTTGCGATGCGCCCTCGTCCACCTGCTGGGCTTCCTTGGGGATCGGAACCAGGACCAGTTGGTGCTTGTTCGACTCCACCACCACCAGCAGCGGATCGCTGCCCTCTACCTGAACCACCACGACGTCGCTCGGCTCAGCGAGGCCCCTGGCCAGCGTGGAGACAGACTTGCTGGCCGGGTCATAGCGGCGGACAGCCCCGTTGTAGGTGTCGGCGATGGCAACGGAGTTATCCGGCAGTACGGTCACACCCAGAGGGTGCTGGAGACGGGCCTCCGAAGCTTCGCCGTCACGGAAACCGAAATCGAACAGGCCCTTGCCCACCGCTGTTTCCACGGTCACGCCGGAATCACTGACCACCAGGCGGCGCAGGGATGACGTCTCCGAGTCAGCTACCCAGATGTTGTCTTCGCCGTCGATGGCCAAGCCGGAGGATTGCGCAAACCAGGCTTCCTCGGCTTTTCCGTCCAGCAAACCTTCAAGACCCGAGCCGGCCAGGATGGAAACGTCCTTGGCCAAGGGGTCGAACGCGAAGATCTGGTGCGTTCCGGCCATCGCAATGACAACCTTCTGCAGCTTTTCGCTCCAGACCACGTCCCACGGCGAGGAAAGGGAAACTTCAGTACCCAGGCCGAGTGCACCGACGTCTACCGCGTCGGCCGCGAAGTCAGCCGGACCGTCCTCGTGGTGTTCGGACCAAGTCCCCGCGCCGGAGTCCGTGACACGGGCGGGACCGGTGTCGAGCAGCCGTTGCACCCCGTTGCCGGCGATCGTCTGGACGTATCCTGAACTGAGCGTCACGCCCCTGAGGCGGTGGTTGACGGTGTCGGCCACTACGGCGTCGTAGCCGAGCTTCCAGGCCAGTTCCGACGGCAGCAGGGTAACGCCCTGGGGCTCGTTGAACTGTGCGAGCTCCGATTGCCCGTCCAGGTAGCCCTTGGTTCCGGAGCCAATGACCCGCTCCACGGTTTCCAGGTCGGGGCGCAACTCCACCAAACGGTGATGCCCGGAGTCCACTACCAGGTAGTTGCCGTTGGGAAGCTGGGTCGCTTTGCCCGGGAAACGCAACGTACCCGACGTCGGCACCGGCGCTACGTACGGACCGTCACCGCGGTGGAGGGTTCCCTTGGCTTCGTGCTCGGCAACGAGTTCTTCGAGCAGGACGGCGAGGCCGTCTGCGTGGCCCTCTCCGGAAAGATGCGCCACGATGTACCCCTCGGGGTCCACAACTACCAGGGTGGGCCAGGCACGGGCTGTGTAGGCCTTCCAGGTGGCAAGTTCCGGGTCATCCAGGACCGGGTGGTGGATCTCGTAGCGCTCGACGGCAGATGCCAAAGCAACCGGATCCGCCTCATGTTCGAACTTGGGCGAGTGCACGCCAACCGTCACCAGGACGTCCGAGTACTTCTCTTCCAAGGGACGCAGCTCGTCCAGCACGTGCAGGCAGTTGATGCAGCAGAAGGTCCAGAAATCGAGCAGCACGATCTTGCCCCGCAGCGACTCGAGGTCCAGGGATTTCCCACCCGTGTTGAGCCAGCCGCGGCCCTCGAGTTCGGAGGCCCGGACCCGGTGTTGGGTACGTACGGTTTCGCTCATCAGCGTCCTTCCAGCTTGGTATTCGGGTCGGTCTGCCCGGCGGTGTCGTTAGTAGGGCGTTCGGCCGGGGCCGTTGTTGTTGCTCTGCCAGTGCGGCCTGCAAGCTTGGCGTCACGCTCGGCCAGCCGGGCAAACATATCGTTGTAAGCACTGAGATCGGCGTCGTTATTCCTGTCCGCCGCACGGTCCACCCTGCGCTTTTCCCGTTCGTCGGACCTGGACCACATCACAGCCACCCCGATGGCCACCAGGAGTGTGGGTATTTCGCCGATGCCCCAGGCCACGGCGCCGCCCAACTGTTGGTCTCCCAAGGCTGTCGGGCCCCAGGCGCGGCCGAGGTTTCCGAAGTAGTCGGCCGCGAGCAGGCCGGTGCCGCCCATGATGGACACTCCAAAGAACGCGTGGAATCCCATGGTGGCAAGGAGAAGCAGCAGCCGCATCGGGTACGGCGCACGACGAGGCAAAGGATCGCTGCCGATCATGCTCAGGACAAAGATGTATCCGGTCAGCAGGAAGTGCAGGTTCATGAGCTCGTGGCCAACGTGCTCGCGCATGGCCAGACCGAAGAGGTCCGAGTAGTAGAACAAGACGATGGATCCCGCAAAGTTTGCCGCAGCGAACAGGGGATGGGTGACTACCTGGGAGAACCTGGAGTGCACGAACAGCAGCAGCCATTCCCGCAAGCCACGGGAACCATGGCTGCCTTCGCCCCTGGCGGGGAGCGCACGCAAGGCCAAGGTGACGGGGGCACCAAGGACCAGGAAGATGGGGGCCACCATGGTGAGGGCCATATGGTCGACCATGTGCGCAGAGAACAGCACGCGGCCGTACACCGCAGGCGGGCCCGAGGTGATGTATGTCAGGACCAACAAGCCGATCATCCAGTTCACGGTCCGGAATACGGACCACTGGTCTCCACGGCGTCGAACCTTGACGATGCCCATGATGTAGGAGACGGCGCCAAACAGGGCCACGCCCACCCACAGCCAGTCAAAGCGCCATTCCGTCAGCCAGCGCGAAGGGGTGAGTTCCGGTGGCAGCTCGTACCCGGAAAGAATGAACGCAGGCGAAGCATCAGGGGCGTAAGTGGTGGGCTGCGGCGGAGCCGAGCGTCCGAGCGCAACGGCAAGTCCCGACGTCGCGCCCATCACCAGCAGCTCAACCAGAACCAGCTGCCACAGCACCCGGCGGGCGGACATGGAACCGTTCTTCCCGAGCTGCGGGATAACCCACTGGCGGTGCATGAAACCGATGCCGCCCAGCACCAGGGTGGCAAGGGCCTTGGCCATAATGAGCTGGCCGTAGGCGGAGCCAAAGAGGTCTGCTGGGTTGGTGACCCGGATGGCAGCATTGATGACACCTGATGCGAACACCAGGACAAAAGCGAAGCCAGCCAAGGACGAGAAGCGACGAAGGGTCTGCTCCGTGATGTCCGGAGTGGCGGTCTTCCGCGAGCCGGTGAGAATTCCGGACAGGACCGCCAGCATGATGATGCCGCCCACCCAAGTGGAAACGCCCACCAAGTGGAGACCCAGGGAATTGATGGCACCTTCGTGGTCGCTCGAACTGGAAGAGTGGCCGATGAGCGCTGTCGGGATCAGCCCAATCAAGGCGAGCACAAGTGTGAAGGCCAGTCCCGTCAAGGACCGGACGCCGAACAGGGCCGTAGTGACAACGGCGGCAATAATCGTGACCGCGAGCCAGGCCTTGCCGGTTTCGATGTCAGTCATGAAGTAGACCAGCGAGCGGGTGAAATCGGCATCCCCGGAGAGGGGTTGTCCGGCAACGTCTGCATAGGTCAGGACGAGGACGGCCACAGCGGACAAGGTCCACGCCGCACCAGCTGCAGCGGCAACGGCCAGGGCTCTTGTAAACGCTGGATGCTCAGGTGCGTCGGCGTCCTTCTCCCGGGACCGGGATCCGCCGAGGTTCTTGGGCAGGATACCCACAGCAAAGATCAAGCCGCCGACGACGGTAGCTACCGAAACATTGTGGATGGCCTTGGCAAAGGGAAGGCCCCACCTGACCAAGGCGCCGGGATCTGAGACCTGGCGGGCCGCCGAGGCCCCGGAGAAGATCAACGCCCCTGCGAGAATGACGAACAGCACCGCCAATCCTGCCAATTGCCAGGGAAGGGAAATCCCCGCGACTGTAGAGCCTCCGCGTGCTCCCGGCTTGGGAGGGGACGAAGGGGCAGTTGCGGAACTTCTTGCTGATGGCACCTATCCATTGTCCGCTACCTGTCGCCGGGCTGCGAATCGAAGAGGCGCTATGTGGATTAACCCAAAAAAGAAGGGGCGGCAACCATCAGGTTCCCGCCCCTTCAAGGCATGCGTCGAAGAAAGTTACTTCTTCTTGGAGACAGCTGCCTTCAGCTTGGAGCCAGCGGTCAGCTTGACGCTGTGGCCGGCTGCGATCTGGATGGTTTCGCCGGTCTGCGGGTTGCGGCCGGTGCGGGCTGCACGGTCGGTGCGCTCAACGGCGAGCCAGCCCGGGATGGTGATCTTCTCGCCGGCGGCGACAGAAGTCTCGAAAACTTCGAACAGTGCATCGAGCACGGAGTTGACTGCTGCCTGGCTGGTGCCAGCCTTGCCTGCTACCTCTGCAACGAGTTCACTACGGTTCTTAGCCATTTACGTCCTCCTGGACTCATACGTTTTTGAGCTTTCAAGCGGAATGCGAGCAAGCCACTGTTCGAAAACTTACCAGCTTGGGCTCTCATGGCCAGCAAATTCCGCGTGTTTCCGCGCCTTTTTGACCAAAATCACCGGATTTTCAGGGTTTTTAGGAGTGCTTTAAGCCCTTGGCGTACCCTAGGGCGCTGGACCTGAAGAAAGGGCGGCCGGGACAGATGCGGTTCCACAGTGGGTCTCGTCCCTGAACGCCCATTGCGCGCGGGCCTTCAAGGGTGGTAATTTTCCGATGATCGTGATCCGTGAACAGGAGGTGAGACCCATGAAAGCAGTATCCATAGTGGGCGCTCCCTGCAGTCCACGATCCCGCGGCTGACCCAGCCGCCCCCGGGAGCGCCTTGTACGCACATCGCGAAAGGCATCTCCAATGAACACACCAACTTCTTCACGGCTTGCTTCAAAGCTGCCCGTTTCGCCTGCACAGGAGCCATCAAGGCCAGTGCAGGACCAGCCAACCATTGACGCCTCATCCCGCATCCCGAAAGGCGAGCGAGCCTTGGTCCTGGGCGGCGGTGGGTCAACGGGCAACGCATGGCTCATCGGCGTCGTTGCAGGACTCTACGACGCCGGGATGGACGTCACAGCCGCCGACCTCACCATTGGCACCTCGGCCGGAGCGACGGCGGCTGCCCAGATCGCCGGCGCCACGCCGCCCGAATTGTTCAACGCCACAGTCGACCCAGCGACCCTGTCGCCGCGGGCCTTTGCGGAGTTGGGATCGAAGGGTTCTGGGGCGGGGCAGGGGTCTGCGGGGCAGTCTGCGGGCCAGCCGGCCGCGGGGCAGCTGGCCCCTCGGGCGCAGGGGGCCAATCACGTGGCCGAACACATGGAACGGACCCGCAAAATCCTGGACGCCGCGCTGGACATGGCCGACATGCGCCGCCGAATGGGCGCAGCAGCACTCGACATGGCCGCAGCCATGGAGGGGGCCAGCGTCCGGTGGCGAACCACTGTGGCGAGCCGGCTGCCGCAACAGGCGTGGCCCGAGGGGTCAATGCTCCTCACGGCAGTAGACGCAAAAACCGGGGAACCGGTGGTCTTCGATCGCTACAGTGGGGTGGACCTGGCGGACGCCGTGGCCGCCAGCTGTGCCAGCGGCTTCGCTTACAGCATCGGCAGCAACCAATACATCGACGGCGGATACCGCACCAACGCGGAAAACGCCGACCTTGCAGCGGGGTACCCGCGAGTGCTGGTGCTTTCACCCTTTGGTGGCCGCACCCGAACGCCACGCGAATGGGGCATGCACCTGGAGGCGCAGGTGGAGGCCCTGCGTGGCAGCGGAAGCCAGGTTCAGACCGTCTATCCGGACACGGCCTCGGAATTCATGTTCGGGGTCAACGCCATGGACCTGTCCCTCCGGCCCCGCGCCGCGAGGACAGGATACGAACAAGGCCAGTCCCTGGCCGGTGAACTGGCGGCCTTTTGGTCGTAGGGCCCTTGGTTCTGGTTTTGGGTGGTGTTGTTTTAAGTGCGAAGAGCCCCGACCGTGTGGTCGGGGCTCTTGCTAATGTGTGTCCGGCGGTGTCCTACTCTCCCACACCCTCCCGGGTGCA
>NZ_JBFBHE010000006.1:160177-362414 GCF_040685055.1 Paenarthrobacter sp. NPDC089307 | reverse complement strand
CACTCCGCGGTCTCTTCCGGATCACGATCAGGCAGCTGGGCAGTCAACCCGCTGAGGATGTGTGAGGTCTCTTCTCCTGCAGCCACGTCCAACCTCTCTTCATTGAATGTATGGGCGCTTGCTCTGTGGGGGCGCTCAAGGAATTTCGTATTGTGAGAATAAAATTCTGCAATTCGAGATTACGTCTGCCGATGGGCAGCGTCAACACGGATCGCGTATCCGAAACAGTCAACCCGGAAACCCGACGCCAAACAACCAAATGTGACCCTGCATACAGTCGCGAGCCTTGACCCAGGGTGACCTGCGTCATAGAGTTCTTTCACTATTCAATAACTCGATTCCGCAATGTGGAATCAGTACGAAGTGGAGATCCACGATGCAGACGACTTCATCAGTCGGCGTCAACGAGACTCCGGAAGACGCAGAGACGGGTGCCCCTGGCCATCCGGTCGTGGGAAACACGGATCTTTGCGCGATTGCTTCCGAAGCCGCAGGCCAAACCATCAGTCCCAGCCTTTACAACATCGACCTCGCACCCACCAAGGCCAAAGGCCGCAAGTGGACCAGCTACAGCATTTTTACCCTCTGGGCCAACGACGTCCACAGCCTGGGTAACTATGCCTTCGCCATCGGGTTGTTCTCCCTCGGCCTGGGAGGATGGCAGATCCTGGTAGCCCTGGGCATCGGGGCCGTGCTTCTGTTTGCCCTCCTGAACTTCTCGGGGTTCATGGGCCAGAAGACAGGTGTTCCCTTCCCCGTGATGAGCCGAATCAGCTTCGGTATCCGGGGAGCCCAGATCGCCAGCCTGGTCCGTGGCGCCGTCGCAGTCGCATGGTTCGGCATCCAGACCTACCTGGCCTCCGTGGTCCTCCGCGTCATGCTGGTGGCCATGGCTCCCGGCTTGAAGGACCTCGACAGCAACTCCATTCTGGGCCTTTCAACCCTGGGTTGGTTCTCCTTCGTGGCACTGTGGATCGTGCAGTTGGTGATCGTGAGCTTCGGCATGGAAATGATCCGTAAATACGAAGCCTTCGCTGGCCCCATCATCCTCATCACCATGGCAGCGATCGCCGTCTGGGTCTTCATCGAAGCCGGCGGCGCCATCCAGTGGTCCGGCATCAAGGGCCTTGAGGGCACCGAGATGTGGCTGACCATCTTTGCCGGCGGTGCGCTCTGGGTGTCCATCTACGGAACCTTCGTGCTGAACTTCTGCGACTTCACCCGGTCCTCCACCTCCAGGAAGTCCATCGTCAAGGGCAACTTCTGGGGCATCCCCATCAACATGCTCGTGTTCGGCGCGATCGTCGTCGTCATGGCGGGCGGCCAGTACAAGATCAACGGCACGGTCATCCAGAGTCCCTCCGACATCGTCCAGAGCATCCCCAATACGCTCCTGCTGGTCCTGGCCTGCCTCGCCCTGCTGATCCTCACCATCGCGGTGAACCTGATGGCCAACTTCGTGGCCCCCGTGTACGCGCTGACCAACCTGTTCCCGCGGCACCTGAACTTCCGCAAGGCAGCCTGGGTGAGCGGCACCATCGGCTTGATCATCCTGCCGTGGAACCTCTATAACAACCCGATCGTGATCGTGTACTTCCTCGGCGGCCTGGGCGCCTTGCTCGGCCCGCTGTTCGGTGTGGTCATGGCCGACTACTGGCTGGTCCGCCGGGGCAAGGTCAACGTTCCGGAGCTTTACACGGAAGACCCCAAGGGCGCCTACTTCTACAAGCGCGGCGTAAACCCCAAGGCCATCATCGCGATGCTGCCGGCTGCTGCCTTGGCAATTGCCATCGCCTTCATACCGGGATTGGCCGCCGCGGCGCCGTTCGCCTGGTTCATCGGAGCCGGCGTCGCCGCACTGACCTACTTCGCCGTGGCGGATAAGAAGCAAGTCCACCAGGACGTCTCCGGCGAGCCGATCGCCGTCGCCAGCACGCACTAGACACAAAGCATTGCGGCAAGCCCGCCCTCCCGGCCTCCGAGTTCAACGGACGCCGGCCGCAGGGCGGGCGCTGCCGTTGAGAGGAACCCCATGCGCATCCTTGTCGCGAACGTCAACACCACCCAATCCATGACCGACTCCATCGCAGCCCAGGCCCGAGCCGCCGCTGCCCCCGGTACCGAGATCATCGGGATCACTCCGCGTTTTGGCGCCGATTCCTGCGAGGGCAACTTTGAAAGCTACCTCGCCGCCATCGCCGTCATGGACGCTGTGGTCAACTACCCGGAACCCTTCGACGCCGTCATCCAGGCCGGCTACGGCGAGCACGGCCGCGAGGGTCTTCAGGAGCTCCTGGACGTGCCGGTGGTAGACATCACCGAAGCCGCCGCGAGCACGGCGATGTTCCTGGGCCACAAGTACTCGGTGGTGACCACGCTTGACCGCGCGGTGCCCTTGATCGAGGACCGCCTCAAGCTCGCCGGGCTGGACGCACGCTGCGCTTCTGTCCGTGCCAGTGGCATGGCCGTGCTGGAGCTCGAGGAGTATCCGGAACGTGCCGTCGAGGCAATTGTCGGGCAAGCCGAAGAAGCCGTCAGCAAGGACCACGCCGAGGTTATCGTCCTCGGTTGCGGAGGAATGGCCGGACTTGATGAGCAAATCCGCGAACGCACCGGGGTACCCGTGGTTGATGGTGTGGCCGCGGCCGTGACCATTGCTGAGTCGTTGGTCCGCCTCGGCCTGTCCACCTCCAAGGTGCGGACATACGCCACACCGCGGCCCAAGACTGTCATAGGCTGGCCGATAACCGCAGCCCGGCCCGCTGCCGCAACGCGCTGAACGCACCACCGAAAGGCAACCACATGACTGACTCCAGCCCGCCCCCGGCCCCCAGGGTCGCCGTCGTGACCGGTGCCGGTTCGGGTATCGGGCGGGCGGTGGCCCGACTCATGCTCGCCGACGGTTATCGGGTTGCGCTGGCCGGGCGCCGGGAGGCGCAGCTGCTCGAGACCGCGGATGGCCATCCGGACGCCCTCGCGGTTCCCTGCGACGTGACGGCGCCCGACGACGTCGCGCGCCTTTTCGGGGAAGTCCGCCAACGTTGGGGCCGGGTCGATGTCCTGTTCAACAATGCCGGCGTTTTTGGACCCTCCGGGGATGTGGGCGACCTTGACGTGGAGGAGTGGGAAGCCACTCTTCGGGTGAACGTCACCGGGTCCATGCTCTGCGCCGCTGAGGCTGTGCGTTCAATGAAGGAGCAACGTCCCCAGGGCGGACGGATCATCAACAATGGTTCCATCTCGGCCCATTCGCCCAGGCCCAGGTCCGTGGCGTATGCCGTGAGCAAGCATGCAATGACGGGCCTGACCAAGAGCATCGAGTTGGACGGGCGGGCTTTCGGGATCACGTGCGGCCAGATCGACATCGGGAACACGCGGACCGAGATCATGGACACCATTGGCGTCGGCTCCGGTGCGCTGCAGGCCGATGGCAGCCGCAAGGTGGAGCCGATGTTCCCAGTGGAGGATGCCGCACGTGCCGTGCTTTTGATGGCCAACATGCCGGCGTCGGCGAGTGTTGGATCCCTGGTGGTCACGGCTGCCGGCATGCCTTTCGTGGGCCGCGGCTAACGCGGTCCCCTCACCCCCCGTACGGGGAGTTTTTGTACACATAACGCCCTTAAAACCCCCTCTTGCGGTCATTAGCTGTACAAAAACTCCGTGCAGGGCGGGCTGAGCTGTGGATAACGTCCCACGGGTTCCTTCCGTGTGACTCAATGGGGCATGCGGCCGTTATCTCCTCTTCCTCCAGCCCTGACCTTTCGCGCCTTCACAGTGGACGCGGCAGCAGAATCCGGCGTGGCTCCCCGGCGGCTCCGCGCGGCCGATCTCTGGGTGCCAAGCCGGGGCCTTCGCGTGCCAAAGAATCCGCAAACGTTGTTGTCGGTGGCCAGTCCCCACCTCGAGCTTCACCAGGGTGATTTCCTGAGCCACGTCAGTGCCGCTGAGGTACTCGGATTGCCACTGCCCGCCTGGGCGCAGTTCAGGCCCGACGGCGGCAGGCCGGTGACCGCCGTCGTCGAACCTGTCCCGTGGGGACCCAAAAGCGGTCCGCATTTCCGCGAGCCGGGACGATTCATCCACCTGTCGCGACAAAGGACCGGTGCGCTGCCCAGACGCAGGGGTGTTGCAGGGCACCGCCTGTCATTGCGGGCTGGCGATCTCACTGAACTTCACGGCGTCCTGCTCACGTCCATCGCGCGGACGTGGGTGGATTTGGCCACGATGTTGCCGCTGGAGGACCTGGTGATTGCGGGCGATGCCATTGTCAGCGAACACGAGCGGTCGTTTGGACCACCCCGGATTGCGATGGTGCCCCTGTCCAAGCTGAGGCAATTCGTCGAAAAGGCCAACGGAGTCCACGGCGTGCGAAAAGCGCGCATCGCCTTGGACATGCTTCGGGTGGGAGTTGATTCTCCGCCGGAAACGAAGCTACGCCTGATGCTTGACGAGGCCGGACTTCCTGAGTTCGCCCCCAACTGCCGGGTGGATGATGCCCTGGGCCGGCCTGTCTGGACCGATTTGGGGTGCCCAGGGTTTCGGACCTGCCTGGAGTATGAAGGACTTCATCATCTTTCTCCCGAGCAGCAGGCGCTGGATGCGTACCGGGACCAGCGTGTGGCGGACGCCGGGTGGCGGCAGGTGAAGATCAACAGGATCGACATGGACCATGGCCGGAACTGGGTGGTGTCGCGGGTGAGGCAAGCGCTCCGGAAGCAAGGCTGGGCGGGCTGAGTTTTCGTACAGGTAATGACCCTAAAAGCCGCCCAGGAGGTCATTAGCTGTACAAAAAACCAAATGCGACTTCCGCAATACGGAAATCGAATCTCCCCTTGCGGAATGGTGTGACCCGGCTTACATTGAAAACATCCCCTCAAAACGTGGGGCCGTTTCCCAACTGATTGGTTCAGATCAATGAAGATCCCAGACCCCGCGGCGCTGAAGGCGAGTTCGGCCCCGCAGAAGAAAAAGCGGCTGTACCAGTCGCTCTTTTTTCAAATCCTGATCGCCGTCGTCGCAGGTGTGCTCATCGGTCATTTCTGGCCGAACATCGGGTCCGCACTCCGGCCACTGGGTGATGGATTCATTCAACTCATCAAAATGATCATCGCCCCGCTGATTTTCCTCGTGATCGTCACGGGCATCTCGGCAGTGGGCGACGTCAAGGCGGTCGGACGGGTCGGGGTCAAAGCACTCCTGTACTTCACCGGCGCCACGCTCTTCGCCCTGGTTTTCGGCCTGGTGGTCGCAAACATCGTCCAGCCTGGTGCCGGCCTTAACATCGATCCCGCAACCCTGTCTCAGGAAGCGCTCGACGCCAAGACCGGCCACGCAGTCCCCAAGGATGCGGCCGCCTTCATCCTGGATGTCATACCGTCCAGCGTGATCGGCGCTTTCGCCAGCAACAGCCTGCTCCAGGTGCTCTTCTTCTCCGTGTTTTTCGGTGCCGCAATCGTGGTCATCGGCCGGGAACGCTGCCTGCCGGTCATCAGCCTTATGGAAACGGTCCTGGAGCTCATCTTCAAGATCATGTCCTGGATCATGCGCGTGGCTCCGATCGGCGCATTTGGCGCCATGGCGTTCATCATTGGCCAATACGGTGTGGGCACCCTCGGCACCTACGCCCTGTTGATCGCCTCATGCTACGGCGCGGCTATCATCTTCATCGGGCTGCTGTTCCTGGTGGCTTGGGGCTTCGCCCGGGTTCCGCTCTGGCAGTTCCTGAAGTACACCCGGGAGGAATTCCTGCTGGCACTCGGCACGGCGTCCACTGAAGCAGTCATGCCCCGGATCATGACCAAGCTGACCAACGCCGGCTGCTCCCGTGCAACCACCGGCCTTGTGGTTCCAACCGGCTACTCCTTCAACCTGGACGGCGCTGCGATCTATCTGTCCATCTCGTTGCTGTTTCTTGCGCAAGCATTCGGTCACAACCTGGACCTCGGCCAGCAACTGGCCGCCCTCGGCGTGCTGCTCCTGACGTCCAAGGGCATGGCAGGCGTCCCCGGTTCGTCGTTCCTGGCACTCTCCGCCACCGCAGCCGCGCTGGGCATCTTCCCGGTGGCAGGCGTGGCACTCCTTCTCGGCGCCGACCGCCTGATGGACTCCATGCGCGTAGTGGTGAACCTGCTCGGCAACTGTGTAGCAACGTTCGTGGTGGCCAAGTGGGAAGGCCAGTTCGACCGCAGCGTCATGGTCCGCGCCTTCAACGGTGAGATCACCAATGAGGACACGGCCATCATGCTCGGCAAGGAAGACGTCTACGCGCAGCAGGAGCTGGAGCGCATCAGCGGCGGCCAGCAGCCTTCGCCGAAATTCCGGGGAGGCCCTGCAGCGGACGAGATCCCGCAGTTCGAGATGAGCAAACCCGGCCAACCCTCAACACCGGTCTGCCCCGACTGACCTGCCGGGTTTTTGTACAGCTAATGCCCCTAAGGCCGCGTCTTAGGGGCATTAGCTGTACAAAAACTCGTTTGGTTAGAGGGGGAGGAGCGACGAGAGGTCAGCCCGGAGGCCGGAGGCGGTCACTTTGTGGGCCGATACTGCGTCAGCCCAGTTGAGGCGTCCGGTCACCAACCGAAGCCAGGTGTCGGCGTCGGTCTCTATGACGTTCGGGGGAGTGCCGCGCGTGTGCCGCGGCCCCTCCACGCACTGCGTGACACCGAACGGCGGGACGCGGACCTCCACCGAGTTCCCGGGAGCACGCGCGGTGACTTCCTCCAGGGAGTAGCGCACCGCCGTCGCAATCAAAGCGCGCGACGGCGGTGTCCCGGCAGCGGCGCCGGACTCACCGTCGGCTTCACCGCTGGAAGGTTCGACGGCGGTTTGCCAGGCTGCCAGCGCGGCGCGGCCCTCGGAGATATCGACTCGGCGTCGTGCAACGGCCATGGTTTGTTTCCTTCTTAACTACTAGTCGAGCAGGGCGGAGACGGCGTGGCCCAGGCGGATCCGGCCTACCTCATGTCCTCCACCGAGCACGGGCTCAACTACCCGCTCCAGGACGCTGGATACGGCCGGGATGTCCACGGCACCGCTGACGGCGAGGAGCGTCAGGCCAACCAAGGACGTGGCGCGGAGGTTCCCATCCAGCATCTTGACTGCGACGGTGGCGCCGGTAGGGGTGGCCAGGACCAGGACGCCCTCGGCGCCGATCTTGGCAAGGACTTCCAGCTCTTCCATGACCACGGTGTTCGATTCGCCCCTGCCCTGGACGGCCCACGGGTAATCCAGCATGGACGTGGCGATGGTGGCTGCGCGGGCGTTGGAGGACTTATCCCCCGGCGATTTGGCCAAGCGGGAGTAGGCGCGGGCCAGCCCGGTCAGGGAGATCGCGGCGACTGGTGCCCCGCAGCCGTCAATGCCCAAGTGTGAAATGGCTTCGCCGCTGTACTCCTCAATGACTGAACGTACCCTCTGCTGGAGCGGGTGGTTCGGTTCTAGGTAGCTGCGCAGGTCCCAGCCGTTCTCCGTGCAGGCCCACAGGAACGCGGCGTGTTTACCGGAACAGTTGAACGCGAGCTTGGACTGCCCACGCTCTGAGCGGACCAGCCAGTTGCGGGCGGTCTCGTCCTGCGGCCACGCCGTGGGGCACTGAAGGTGTTCTTCCCGGACGCCTGCGGCCTTGAGCATTCCCTCCACCACGTCCATGTGATCCAGGGAACCCGTGTGGCTGCCGCAGGCCACTGCGACCTGGGCGCCACGAAGGGGAACGCCGGACTGCATGGAAGCCAACGCCTGGAAGGGCTTGAGGGTGGAGCGGGCGAAAACGGGAGCATCGATGTCGCCGAGGCGGGTAACCACCGAACCGTCCCCCGCGAGGACCACGGCCGCACCAACATGGCGGGACTCGATGAAGCCACTGCGTTCGATCACTGCCAGTTCGACGGCGGACTCAACGTTGAACGTTTCATGCGAACTCATGGGCATGAAGCAAGTCTAGGTGCGGGAGCGTGGTTCCCGGGCCAGCGGTGGTGCGCGCCTGGTCCGTTGAGTGACACAGCTTAGGCCGAGCGCTCCACACAAAGTACCCTTGAAGACTGTGAAGGTACTCGTCATTGGCCCAGGCGGCCGCGAACACGCCATTGTCCGCTCTCTGCTTGAAGATCCCAACGTCTCCGAGGTCCACGCGGCCCCCGGCAACGCGGGCATCAGCAAACTCGTTCCCACGCACGCTATTGACGGGAACAACCCGGAAGCCGTGTCCGCCCTCGCCACCAAGCTGGGTGTTGACCTGGTAGTTGTCGGCCCAGAGGCGCCGCTGGCTGCCGGTGTTTCCGATGCCGTCCGCGAAGCCGGTATTCCGGTGTTCGGTCCCAGCAAGGAAGCAGCCCAGCTGGAAGCTTCCAAGGCGTTTGCCAAGCAGATCATGGCCGAAGCCAACGTTCCCACGGCCATGGCCCGGGTTGCTACCAACGCCGAAGAAGCCGCGGACGCCCTGGACACCTTCGGTGCACCGCACGTGGTCAAGGACGACGGCCTCGCAGCGGGCAAGGGCGTTGTGGTCACCAACGACCGGGAGGAAGCCCTGGCCCACGCGCAGGCCTGTTTCGACGCCGGTGGAACAGTGGTAATCGAGGAATTCCTGGATGGCCCCGAAGTTTCCCTGTTCGTCCTCTGCGATGGCCGCACCACGGTCCCGTTGTCCCCGGCGCAGGACTTCAAGCGCATCTTCGACAACGACGAAGGCCCCAACACCGGTGGCATGGGTGCTTACACTCCACTGGAATGGGCACCCGAAGGCCTGGTCCAGGAAGTCATCGACCGCGTTGCCCAGCCCACCGTGGACGAGATGGCCCGCCGCGGCACGCCCTTCATCGGCGTCCTGTACTGCGGCTTGGCCCTCACCTCGCGCGGCACGCGCGTCATCGAATTCAACGTCCGCTTCGGCGATCCCGAGACCCAGGCTGTGCTTGCCCGCCTCAAGACGCCGCTCGGCGCGCTGCTGCTGGCAGCTGCCAAGGGCGAACTGGACACCGCAGAAGAGCTGCGCTGGTCCAAGGACACGGCGGTCGCCGTCGTCGTTGCAGCCGAAAACTACCCGGACACACCCCGCACCGGCGATCGCATCCGTGGCCTGAAGAAGGTCGACGAGCTGGACGGCGTCCACGTGGTCCACGCCGGTACCAAGCTGGACGACGAAGGCAAGGTTGTCTCCGCCGGTGGCCGCGTCCTGGCGGTCGTGGCGCTCGGTTCGGATCTGGTGGAGGCCCGCGAAAAGGCGTACGACGGCGTCGAGCTGGTTCAGCTTGAAGGCTCACAGTTCCGTACGGATATCGCAGGCAAAGCCGCCCGCGGCGAAATCCGGGTGCCGTACACGGCAACCGGCACCATCCCGAAAGTGCAGGCCTGAGCATGACTGATTCCCTTCCCGCAGGCGGTTTCGAGACCGAGACCCTGGACCTTCCCGGCTGGACCCATGTCTATTCCGGCAAGGTCCGCGACCTCTACGTTCCGGCCGATGAAGCCATCACGGAGAAGATCGGCCAGGAGTGCGTGCTGGTTGTGGCCAGTGACCGCATCAGCGCCTACGACCACGTCCTCAGCAGCGAGATCCCGGACAAGGGCCGCGTTCTCACGCAGCTGAGCCTTTGGTGGTTCGAGCAGCTGGATGTGGAGCACCACGTGCTGGCCTCCACCGTTGAGGGCGGGGTGCCGTCCGAGGTTGAGGGCCGCGCCATGATCTGCAAGAAGCTGGACATGTTCCCGGTGGAATGCATCGCCCGCGGCTACCTGACGGGTTCTGGGCTGGCCGAGTACAAGGAATCCGGCACGGTCTGCGAGATCCCGCTGCCTGAGGGCCTGGTGGATGGTTCCCGTTTGGACCACGCCCTGTTCACGCCGTCGGCGAAGGCCGAGGTTGGCGAACACGACGTCAACATCACGTACGACGACGTGGTGGCGATGGTTGGCGATGACATCGCGGCCCGTCTTAGCGAGCTCACCTTGAAGATCTACACCCGCGCCGAGGAGATCGCCCGTGAACGCGGCATCATCCTGGCCGACACCAAGGTGGAGTTCGGTATCGACGCCGCCACTGGCGTGATCACCCTTGGCGACGAGGTCCTGACCCCGGACTCTTCACGGTTCTGGGACGCGTCCACGTACGCGCCGGGCAAGTCGCAGCCCTCGTATGACAAGCAGTACGTCCGTGACTGGCTGACCTCCGCCGAATCCGGCTGGGACAAATCTTCGGATACCCCGCCGCCTGCGCTTCCCGCCGACGTCGTGGACCGCACCCGTGCCCGCTATGTAGAGGCGTACGAGAAGCTGACGGGCCGCACCTTCGCGTAGCCCCACCCAACTGAGGGACAGTAAATGTTCCACTGAGCGCTCAGTGGAACATGTGCTGTCCCCCAGTTGGGTAATCAGGCTTCGGAGTGTTCCTTCGCGGCACGACGTTCGGCCAGGCGGATTTCCAGCACAGCGTCCATGGCTTGCTGGACGCGGTCCGACGCTCCGGCCGCACTGAAGTCGTGCTGGGCTTCTTCCAGGAACTTCAGCGCTTCTGACGCTTCTCCCGCGGCCTTCAACGACTTTCCGAGCAGCAGTGAGACTTCGCCGGCCGTGTGCCGTGCCAAGACCTTGCGGTCGGCGTGGATTTCGCGCAGCTTCTCGACGGCGGCCGGAATGTCACCGGTCAGGTACAGCCAGCGGGCGCGAATGAAAGCGACCTCCAGCTGGTCGGTCTTGTTGCCGCCCACGATGGACAGCGCGAGTTCGGCACGTTCAATGGCGGACAGGGTTTCCGGTTCCACGATGCCCGAGGACAGCCGGACCGCCGCGGAGGCCTTGTTGAAGCGAGCCCACAGTTCGATGTCGTTGGCGGGGGAGAGCAGTTTGGCGGCGCGTTCGTGGTGCTTGATGCCCTCCACGTAGTCGTGGCGCATGAAGGCCACGTTGCCCACCACCCACGCGACCTCGCCTGCCAGCTGCGACATGGAGTGTTCGTCCATGTGCTCGATCATCGCCAGGCAGTACTCCCAGGCCTCATCAAGCTTGCCGCTCTCGGCCAACGCACCGATCAGGGCGCGGTGCGCACCAATAATGAGGGTTGACCCCTTGGGCAGTTGCTCGCTCAGTTTTACTGCTTGCTTTGCATGCTCGACGGCGGTGGCCAGCTGGCCTTGGCCGTGACACACTGCGGCAAGCATCTGCCAGGCGCGCACCCCGAGGCCGGCGGATTCGGTGGCCATGGGGTGCTCCAGCAGGTGCTCAACGATCTGCTGGCATTCCTTCAGCTGGCCTTGCTTCATCACGCACTCGGCCTGCATGTAGGTCATGTTCCACCAGGCACTGTTGTTCTTGGCCTCAAGGGCAATCTGTGCAGCCGTGGCGGCGTGGCTTGCGGCGAGCTGGTAGTCGCGCAAATCCCATGCCTGCCGGGCGTAGAGGCCGGCCAAAACGTACTCGGCATCGCTCACTGAAACGGGTTGGCTCCACGCTTCCAAGGCTTTGGGGGCCAGTTCCAGGCGACGGGCGAGTTCTTCGATGACCTCTGCCGTGGGCTCACGGCGCCCGGTCTCAAGCAGCGAGATGTAGCTTGGCGAGTACAGGTTCTTGCCGAGCTCCGCCTGCGTTAACCCGCGTTCGAGCCGTTCGGCACGTAGTTTCTCGCCGAATCCGTTTCCCACGGGTCCCTCCTACAGGTGTCTTTTGACCAAAACCTTGACAGTCTCTGTGGAAAACATTTTACAATGTATGTCAACAGGGACCGCGCAATTTTCGTAACGAATCCGACTCGCATTGGGGTACATCATGTTCAAAAAAATCTTCGCGTCAGTGGCCTTGGCAGGCGCACTGACCGTCACGGTTGCGGCTCCCGCAGTCGTCTCTGCCGCGTCGGCAGTAGACTCCTCCACCGTAAGCGCCATTGGCAACTGGCCAGATCCTATGCGCATTGCGGCTCCGACCAAGTCAGTCGACACCACTTACACGCCAATGTCGATTGGCAACTGGCCGGATCCAATGTAAATCAATTGTAGTTAGTAAAACCCCGGGGTGTGACGAGCAGCCCCGGGGTTTTTCTTTGCCCTTGCTGTTGCATTCGTGACACCGCATTGATTTGGGCCACGATTAGCTGGATCACTTCTGCCGGCATTGCTCGTCCCCCGGATACCGCCATGTGGATGAGGGCCAGGAACTTGCCCCGGCCCGTGAAAGCCTAGTGATAGCGGCCCCCTGCGCAAACAGTCGGGGGAGTGGCTGTGGATAACTACGGCGAAGCGGCTGGGCTTAAACAAAAATGGCGCCGATTTCTCGACGCCATTTTCGTGTTTGGTCGGGATGACAGGATTTGAACCTGCGACCTCTTCGTCCCGAACGAAGCGCGCTACCAAGCTGCGCTACATCCCGATCCGCTGCGAAAGCAACTGTTCAAGGATAGCTGAATCGCTGCCGGATGCGAAATCGAGCATGCGGTGTCGGTGGTCACAGCAATCCCATGAGCCCCACGCAAAAGATAGCTACACCAGCGAATCCCGCCAAGCCCCATGCAACTGCGCGAAGCGTCCACCGCCACTGATCAGCTCAGCCGGCGTCCCGTCCTCCACGATGCGTCCGTCGTGGACCACCAGCACCCTGTCGGCTGTTTCCACAGTTGATAGGCGGTGGGCGATGATGATGGCCGTCCGGGCAGCGTTCCCGCCTGCGACTCCCTCCAGGAGATGAGCCAGTCCCTGCTGGACCATGCGCTCGGAAGGAATGTCCAGGGAGGACGTAGCTTCGTCCAGAATCAGGACCGCCGGTGCGGCAAGGAATGCCCGGGCAAAACCGATGAGTTGGCGCTGCCCGGAGGACACCCGTCCACCTCGCTTGTTGACGTCGGTGTCATAGCCCTCCGGCAGGCTCGTGATGAACTCGTGCGCACCCACCGCTACGGCGGCAGCTTCGATTTCGGCGCGGGAAGCCTCGGGGCGACCCAAAGCAATATTGTCAGCGACCGAACCGCTGAAGAGGAATGCCTCCTGGGTCACCATCACCACGGCGCGGCGGAGATCGGTCGTCGCCAGGTCCCGCAGGTCCACCCCATCCAGGGTGATGGCGCCGGACGTGACGTCGTAAAAACGCGCCACGAGCTTGGCCAGCGTGGACTTGCCGGCACCGGTCTGTCCCACCAGGGCGACTGTCTGCCCGGCAGGAATGTGCAGGTCAAGTGTGGGAACAACCAACTGGCCGTCGCTGTAGCCAAACTCCACGCCCTTGAAGTCGATCTCCCCACGGGAACTCTTCAGCGGCACGGGGTTTTTCGGTGGGCGGACCGTGGGAACTTCTTCCAGCAGTCCTGACACCTTCTCCAGTGCAGCCTGGGCACTCTGGAAGGAGTTGTAGAACATGGCCATCTGGTCAACCGGCTGGAAGAAGCGCTTGGTGGAGAGGATCAGTGCCAGGAGCACACCCACGGCGAGGTCACCGCTGAGCACCCGAAAGCCGCCGAACAGCAGGACCACGGCCACACAGACGTTGCCGATCAAGACCAGGCCCGGCTGGAAGATACCGTTCAGGTTGATGGAGCGGACAGTGTTCTTGCGATAGTCCTCGGCCAACTCCCCATACCGGGCGGCGTTTTCACGTTCCTTGCGGAAGGCCTTCACGGCGCGGATCCCGGTCATGGTTTCCACAAAATGGACAATCAGTCGAGCTGACACCACTCGGGACTCCCGGAACGCGATCTGCGAGTGCTTCTGGTACCAACGCGCCAGGAAGAACATGGGAACGCCGGCCGCAAGCATGATCAGGCCGCTCCGCCAATCCAAGGCAAACACCGTGAAGGCCGTAAACAGCATGAACAGCATTCCGGAAGCCAGGGAACTCACGCCGGAATCCAACAGCTCGCGCAAAGCCTCAAGGTCAGAGGTTTGCCGGGCAATGATGCGGCCCGAGGTGTACTTCTCATGGAACTCCAGGCTCAGGCGCTGGGTGTGCCGGAAGACCCGCAGCCGCAGGTCCAGGAGCATGGCTTGGCTGAGCCTGGCTGTGGAGGTCACATACAGAGCGGTCATTCCAGCCGTAGCAAAAGCGGCGGCCAAGTAGAGGGAACCCGCCAACACCAGCGGCCCGTTGTCACCGGACTGAAGGGCCGGCAGTGCGTGGTCGATGCCGAACGCAATCAGCGCCGGCCCCGCAACACGGGTGAGCTGCGAAACAACCACCATCACGATCGTCAGCCAAAAACGCAACCGCACCGGGCGGATCAGCGAGGCAAGCAAGGCGAGCGACCGGCGTCGTACGGCTTTGCTGTCTGCTTTGCTGAGGAGGGTGTTGTCCTCGTTGGCGGTCCCAAATGTTGTGGCGCTCACCGGCGGGCCTCCTCAGCTTCTTCGAGTTCATCCAGTTCCGTATCCAGGTCCTTCGGACCGGCGTCCAGGCTGGCGATGACGTAACGGTAGTGGTCGTTTCCGGTCAACAATTCCGTATGGGTTCCGACGGCGGTGATGGTTCCGTTTTCGAGCAACGCCACCCGGTCCGCCAAAGCCACTGTGGAGGGACGGTGCGCCACGATCAGGGTAGTGGTCTCGCGGAGGACCTCGCGCAAGCGGGCTTCCACACGTTCCTCGGTGTTCACGTCCAAAGCGGAGAGGGGATCGTCCAGGACCAGGACCTTAGGCTGAGCGGCGATGGCGCGGGCCAAGGCAATGCGCTGCCTCTGGCCGCCGGACAGACTCAGGCCTTCCTCGCCGATCAGCGTGTCCACGCCGTCGGGCAGGGAGTAGGCGAACTGTGCCTGCGCCACATCCAGAGCCTCATCCAAGGCAGCGTCACTGGGATCCGGAGCGCCCAAAAGGACGTTGTCCCGCACCGAACTGGAGAACAGCGTGGTGTCTTCGAACGCCACGGCAACGATCCTGCGGAGTTCATCGATGTCGTAATCGCGGACGTCCACGCCGTCGATGGTCACTGCACCGGCGGTGACGTCGTAGAGTCGGGGGACCAGCTGCAGCAGAGCGCTCTTGCCGCTGCCGGTGATGCCCACCAAGGCCATGGTCTCGCCGGGGCGGATGTCCAAGGTGACGTCGTGCAGGAGGGTGCCTCCGTCGTCGAAACCGAAACCTGCTTGTTCAAAGCGCAAGGCGCCCTTCACGGTTTCCGGAACCACGGCCTCGTCCGGCGAAGTGATGGTGTTCTCGGTGTCCATGACCTCGAAGTGACGATCCAGGGCGGTCTTGGCTGTGAGCGCCATGGCCAGGAGCATGCCGGAGAATTCAACCGGCGTGGCCACCACCGCGGCAGTCGCGAAGAAGGCCACCAACGCGCCGATGCTGAGCTGACCACTCGCGGCGAGCATGACGCCAACCACCAGCCCAACACCCAACGCGAGCTCCGGCAGAAGGGTGACCACCAATGTGAAACCCGCCTGCTGTTTTGCCTTGGCGATCTCAGTTTGGCGCAGTTCCTCGGCTTGGCCGTTGAAGTTCTCCAGTGCCTCCCGGCTGCGTCCGAACGCCTTCAGGACGCGAATGCCGTGGACGGATTCCTCCACTGTGGTGGCGAGGTCGCCGGCTTGGTCCTGGCTGAGCCTGGTGACAAGGCTGAAGCGTCGACGAAACCGGAAGGAGTTGATCATGATCGGCACGGCCGCGGCCAGGAAGATGAGCGCCAGCTGCCAGCTCATGGAAAACATGACCCCGACGCCGATAATCACCGTCAGCGTCGTAACCACCAGCATGATCGCGCCGAACGCCATCCAACGACGCAGGAAGCTCAGGTCAGTCATGGCCCGCGAAAGCAACTGGCCCGATCCCCAGCGATCATGGAACGCCACCGTGAGTTCCTGCAGGTGCCCGTAAAGGGTCACGCGCATGCGGGTCTCCACCGTGGTCGCGGGGTTGATGACGAACTGGCGGCGCAAGGCCACCAGCCCGGCCTCGGCAACACCCAAAGCAAGGATCACGACGGCGGCAATCCAGACTGCGTCAGTGGAACCGCCGGGCTGCAAAGAGTTGTTGACCAAAACCCGCAAGACCTGCGGGATGGTGAGCGCAACAATGCTGGCAAGCAAGGCGCAGATCAGGCCCATGAAAAGGCGGGGGAGTATTGGCCGCACGTGAGGGTACAGGCGGCCGACGGAGGTGAAAAATGACGTTTGCTTGGACATGCCCGCTTCTCAACAGCTGGATCTTCAGATGGTGCGGAGGTAGTTTCCCGTAGCAACTACCCTATGCCATGGCGTGATTCGTTTCACAGGACTACGCAGTGCCGGTGAAATGTTTGACCCAGTTATTGAGGTTCGTAATGCTGGCAGCGGTTCAGTTGCGCGGCGTGAGCGTCAGCAGCACAGCTTCCGGGCGGCAGGCGATGCGGACCGGGGCGAAGCGTGAGGTGCCGATGCCGCCCGAGACGTTCACCGGCGTCGTGAATCCATCGCTTTCCCAATCGTGGAGGCCCTTGGCGCGCCACGTGGGGAGGTCGCAATTGGAGACCAAAGCGCCGTAGCCGGGGATGCAGATCTGGCCGCCGTGGGTGTGCCCGGCGATGATCAGGTCTGCGCCCGCCTCGGTGAAGTGGTCGAGCACCCGCTGGTACGGAGCGTGGATCACGGCGACTTTCAGGTGAGGCCGGGCGTCCTGGTTCACGGTGCCGCGGGGCCAGTCGGCGTAGCGTTCGCGTCCCAAATGGGGATCGTCAACGCCCGAGAAATCGAAGCGCAGGCCGTTGAGCACCACCGATTGGGCGCGGTTGGTGAGGTCGATCCAGCCACTCATACCGAAGGCCGAGCGGAGCTTGGGCCAGTCGAGCTGGAGCGGTTCCTTCTTGGGTTTAGACGGACCACGGAAGTAACCCGCAGGGTTCTTGATCCGTGGAGCGTAGTAGTCGTTTGATCCCGGAACGAAGACGCCGGGGAACTCCATCAAGGGCTTCAAAGCCTGAATGAGGGGATCAATGGCCTTGGTGTGGCTCAAGTTGTCGCCCGTGTTCACCACGAGATCCGGCTTGAGATCAGCCAGGGACTGCAACCACTGGGTCTTCTTCAGCTGTCCGGGAACAAAGTGGATGTCGCTCAGGTGCAGCACGCGAAAGGGCGCCGAGCCCTCGGGGAGGATCGGCAACGTTTCGTGGCGGACCCCGAACTGGTCCTTCTCCCACCAACCGTAGGCGGCAGCCGCCGTGCCTGCGGTTGCACCCAAGGCAGCAGTGACGGCAAAACCGCGCCCGAAAGAACGGACGCGGTCTGCCAGTGATTCAGGGAACGTCACTCTTAGTCCTTGCCAGGGGTGTCGCCACTGTTTCCGTTGCCATTACCGTTGTTGCCGGTTCCGGTGGACGGAGCCGGGTTCGGTGCCTGCTTCGGTGCGGACGGCGTGGTGTTCGACGGCGTGTTGTTGCGTTGCGGTGCCGGCGCACCCGTCAGGTTGGACGGCGGCTGCTGGAACGGGTTGGTCCCGTAAGCCGGTGCGACAGCCAGCATGTAGTTGGTGAACTGCGGGCCGGCGATCATGTAACCGTCGATGGACGGGTAGAAGTTACCGTTGACGGTGATGTTGCGTCCGTAGCGAGACTGGTTTCCCAACGGGTCTCCGAACCAGGATGCTGTCGCCAAACCAGTCGTGTAGCCAACAACCCAGGTGGAGCCATTTGAGTCGTTCGTGCCTGTTTTGGCAGCTACCGGGAAGTTGTTCTTTGTTGAAAGGGATGGCCTGATCAGCGAACCGGAGCCTGAATTCAGCACCTCCTGCATCGCGTATGCCACGCCGCGGGCAACCTCGGGCTTCACGGCATCCTTGCAGCTTGAGGACTGCGCGGGCAGATCTGCGCCAGATTGGTCCTTCACCGAGGTGATGGCAATTGGCGCACAGTATTTGCCATCGGCAGCGAAAGTCGCGAAAGCGGTAGCCATGGTCAAAGGTGCCGTCTGGGTTGAACCGATCAGGTTGGCCAAGCGTGTCATGGGAACCTGGGGGTTCGGATCCGTGACCTTGCCCTTGTCGTCGCGAGCTGGAAGTCCCCCATGGATGCCAGTGGCATCCACGATCCCCTGGATACCACAGAGGTCAAGTTGCGCCGCTGAGGCAAATGTCGCGGTGTTGATGGAGTTCTTGAGCCCATACAGGACCGTCATGTTTCGGTAGTAGCCCACATCGGAGTTTTGAAGGTCGAAACTGCCCGGGACATTGGCGTCATAGAACCCGTCGGTCGGCGTGGGGCAGGTATTTCTCCAGGGGAAATTCTGCGGATAGTTCCGCCTGGAGGCGTTAATTACCGTCTCCATCGACTTCCCCTCGTTCAACCACTCGGCGAACGTGAAGGGCTTCATCGTCGAACCAGGCTGGAATCCACCGATGCCGTTGAGGTCGTTGCCGTTGGCGTCAAGGACGTCCACGTTGAAGTTCTGGGTCTGATCGAACTTGCCCTCTTGAGGGAGCCACACCGTGTTCTGAGCCATGCTGACGATCTGTCCCGTGCCCGGCTGGACGGAGACGATCGAAGCGCCCCACTTGTCCGGGTTGGCACCTGCCGTGGCGTCAACCTGCTGCTGGGCCACGTTCTGGGCAGTCGGATCAAGGGTGGTCTGGATGGTCAGGCCGCCGCGCATAACGCGCTTTTCGCGCTCCTCCGTGGTGTCACCGTATGCCGGGTTGTTCAGCAGGAGATGGAGAACGTAGTCGCAGAAGTACGGAGCCATGGTGGCGTAGGCGCAACCCTGGCGGGCCGGGGTCACCTTGGTGGTCACGGGCGTGGCGACGGCTTCGTCGTGCTGGGCCTGGGTGATTTTCTTCTGGGCCAACATGGCGTTGAGCACCAGGTCGCGGCGCACCTTTGAGTTGTCCGGGTTGGTGATCGGATCAAAGGCCGACGGGCTGTTCACCAGGCCAGCCAGCAGGGCGGCCTGGGGGAGCGTCAGGTCTTTGGCGGTGGTGCTGAAGAAGAACTTGGACGCAGCTTCAATCCCGTAGGCATCGCGGTTGAAGAAGACGATGTTGAGGTAGCCCTCAAGGATCTGCTCCTTGGAGAATTTCTTCTCCAGTGCGATCGCCAGCTTCATTTCGCGGAGCTTGTCGCCCACGCCCTTGTTAACACCGTTGAGGAGGACGTCGTCGCCCTTGCCGGAGGCCACCAGTGACTCGTTGATGACGTTGTTAACGTACTGCTGGGTGATGGTGGAGGCGCCCTGCTTGTTGCCGCGGGCGGTGCTCACCAGTGCTCGCATGATGCCGGTGGTGTCGATTCCGCCGTGCTCATAAAAACGGCTGTCCTCGATTGAGATGACAGCGTCCTTGATGAACGGGCTCATGGAATCCAGCGGAACCTTGGTCCGGTTCTCCGCATAAATCGAGGCGATCGGCGAACCGTCCTTCGCCAGAATCGTTGTGTTCTGGCTGGGCGGATCCACCTGCAGCTCCGCCGGAAGAGTGTCAAAGAACTGGATGGAACCACTAGCGGCACTGCCCGAGACGGCCGCAGCAGGGACAAGAAGTCCCGCCACCAGGACGCCACAGATCGCACTCACGCCAAGGAAACCTAAAATCTTTCCGAGGGTGGTGGCAGTATCGAATATGGGGTTCTTGCGAGTCACCATGTTTTCCAGTTTACCGGCAAGGGCTAGGCTTTCTGTCATGACCAAATGGGAGTACGCCACGATTCCGCTCATTATTCACGCCACCAAGCAGATCCTGGACCAGTGGGGCGAGGACGGCTGGGAGCTTGTCCAGGTTGTCGGTGGCCCCGATGGCAAAGGCCTTGTCGCATACCTTAAGAGGGAGAAGCAGTAACCATGACCACCCCCGCAGAAACCACGTCTCCCGCGGAATCCGGCGCCCCCACGTCGGCCGTTGAGCAGCGTCTCGCTGAGCTCGGACTGACCCTTCCCGAGGTCGCCGCTCCCGTTGCTGCTTATGTCCCCGCTGTCGTCTCCGGCAACTACGTTTACACGTCCGGACAGCTGCCCTTTATTAACGGCAAACTCGAAGCAACGGGCAAGGTCTCGTTGGGCGAGTTGGGCGCGTCGGACGAAGCCACTGTTGATCCCGAAGAAGCCAAGCGCTACGCCGCAGTATGCGCCATCAACGCCCTGGCAGCCGTCAAGAGCGTGATCGGCGATCTCGACCGCGTTACCCGCATCGTCAAGGTTGTCGGATTTGTATCCTCCGAGCCCACCTTCACCGGTCAGCCGGGCGTCATCAACGGTGCGTCCGAACTTCTCGGCCAGGTATTTGGCGACGCCGGCATCCACGCACGTTCCGCCGTCGGCGTTTCTGTCCTGCCCCTCGACTCTCCCGTAGAGGTCGAGCTCATTGCTGAATTCAGCTAAGGAACCGGTTCACCCAAGTGCCGCAGCTTGCCCGTCGCCTTTTTGTACTGCCTCCCGAACTCGAAGGGGCAGCACAAAACTGGCTTGAGCTCGGCGAGCGGACCCCCAGGGCCGCCCGCTACGCCTCATCAGTTGTCCTCTTGCGCGATTCGCCCTCCGGCTTGGAAACCTGGCTTGGCTACAGGCCCGGTTCCTCGCCGTTGGGCGTCGTGGCGTTCCCCGGCGGGTCCCTGGACCCTTCCGACGACGACCCCGTCGGTTGGGTGGGCCCCTCACCCCAGCATTGGGCTGAGCAGATGGGAACGGACGACGTCGGACTTGCCCGCCGTCACGTTGTGGGCGCCATACGCGAACTCTTCGAGGAAACGGGCGTCCTCCTGGCAGGTCCCGACGCTTCCTCCACAGTGGAGGCCAACTCAACAGTGGACTGGATGCGCGCCCGTGAAGCCGTGGCCGCACAGGAGAAATCGTTCACGGAGATGCTGGGCAAGCGTGGGCTTTCCCTGCGCACTGACTTGCTGAAACCACTGGTTAACTGGCTCAGCCCGGACTTTGCCCACACGCGGTTCAACACCCGCTACTTCGCTGCCACGGTTCCGGTGAACCAGCAGCCGAGCATCCTTGGCAGCAAGGGTGTTTGGGGCCGCTGGGTGTCCGCGGCAGAGGCAATTGAACTCCGGGAAACGTCCGCGTTGGGCGACGAGATAGGCCAGCCGAACACCGTGGGACTGACGCTCGGACAACTCTTGGTGCCCGGCTCTGAAATCATGCTCGAGAAAATGGCGCACGCCAACGGCTGCATCGCGTACCTGAGCTACAAGCGCAAAGCGCACGTCTATCAGCCCAAACTCGTGGATGAGGGCGGAATCCTGATGCTCGAGGTCGAGGCTGCCCGGACTGTCGCAGGAGAGCCCCAGCGCGATCGCTGACCCTCGCTCACATCCCGCGTGCTTGAGCCGATCGCTCGTTCACATCCCGCATGCTTGAGCCGAACCCTCGCTCATTGAGCAACAAAAAAGCCGCCCCGGTCAACACCGGGGCGGCTTTTTTGACCGCTTTAGCGCGAACGCTGGCGGAGACGCTGCATGTCCAGGATGACGACGGCGCGTGCTTCCAACCGCAGCCAACCACGCTGAACGAATTCAGCAAGTGCCTTGTTGACGGTCTCGCGGGAAGCACCCACCAGCTGGGCCAGTTCTTCCTGGGTGAGCTCGTGTGCAACCAGGACACCATCGGTGGCCGGACGGCCGAAGCGGTCAGCCAGGTCCAGCAGGGCCTTGGCTACTCGGCCGGGCACGTCGGAGAAGACGAGGTCGGAGAGGGAGTCGTTGGTGCGGCGGAGTCGGCGGGCCAGTGCCTGCAGCAGCTGCGCGGAGACCTCGGGGCGCGTGCGGAGCAGGGCGTTGAGGCTTTCGTTCTTCAGGCCGGCAAGGCGGGTTTCGGAGACGGCGGTAGCCGTCGCAGTACGCGGGCTGGGGTCGAACAACGCCATCTCGCCGAAGAGTTCGCCCGGGCCGAGGATGGCCAGCAGGGATTCGCGGCCGTCGGGGGAGGTGCGGCCGAGCTTCACCTTGCCGGAAACGATGAAGTAGAGCTGGTCACCCTGGTCGCCTTCGCGGAACACGGAAGCTCCACGTGAAAGGTCCACCTCTGTGAGTTCGTCCGTCAGCAGGCGGAATGCGTCGTCGTCAAGGGTGGCGAAGAGGGGTGCGCGGCGCAATACCTCGATGTCCATGAAATCTCCTGAATATAAGTTTCGGTCGTGGCGCTCCAGCCATTGTTTCAGAATTTTTGAGCTTCTGTGACGTACTTGGCACGTGAAACGCTGAAACGGCGGGGGTTTCAGGTGTCCGAAGCCCTAAACATCGGCTTGAAAGGGTGTCTGGTTGTCATAACCGAAGTGATGTGACTAACGGTTGGCTGTCAGGGTCCACAACTACAATTGGCGCTACCCGGCTATGAGGAGCATTGGTGTTTGGCTTGACGATATTGGATTTGGCATTGATTTTGATGCTCCTGTCCTACCTGATCTACGGCCTGCGCAACGGCTTCATGGTCACCTTGGGCGGAATTGCAGGGTTCGTCGTGGGTGCCATCGCTGCATTTATCGCGGTGCCGCTCGTCAGCAACTGGGTGACCAACAGTGGTTGGAGGCTGGCCGCCACAGTGGGCGCCGCCGTCGTTCTTATCGCCTTGGGTCATGGGCTCGGCACCATGATCGGCCGCAAGATCCGCCATGCGGTGCGGATCAAGCCGCTGCACGCGGCAGACCGGCTGATCGGTGGCGTAGTGAGCGTGGTTGTTGCCGCGTTGGTGATGTCCATGCTGGCATTCAGTATCAGTTCATTGGGC
This sequence comes from Paenarthrobacter sp. NPDC089307, assembly GCF_040685055.1. NCBI lineage: Bacteria > Bacillati > Actinomycetota > Actinomycetes > Micrococcales > Micrococcaceae > Paenarthrobacter > Paenarthrobacter sp. NPDC089307. The sequence continues at coordinate 339,820 of NZ_JBFBHE010000006.1, read as the reverse complement.
GTCCCTTTCGTGTCCCAGCAATTGGCTGAATCCCGCGTCATCAGGTACATCGACAACATCACGCCCACGCCAGTCAAAAGCACCATGGCACAGCTGAGGTCCACCGTGATCGGCGACGGCATTCCAAAGCTCATCGAGGGCATCGGTCCCGTCACGCCTGTGCCTGCTCCCAATGCGTCCACGGATACCCCTGCGTTGAACCAGGCCGCGAATTCCGTCCTGAAGATTGCCGGTACAGCCTTTGAGTGCGGCCAGAACCAGACCGGATCCGGATTTGTTGTTTCGCCCGGGCGCGTCGTGACCAATGCGCACGTCGTGGCGGGTGTGTCGCAGCCCGTTGTGGAAATTCCCGACGGCGGTGCGTTGCCGGGTCGCGTTGTCTACTTCGACCCCCAGCGGGACATTGCTGTCCTGGCAGTGGACGGACTGAAGTCCAGCCCGCTGCCGCTGAGCTCCGACCTGCCTGACGGAAGTCCCGCAGCCTTTGCCGGCTATCCGCATGGCGGTCCGTTCCAGTCCAAACCCGCAACCGTGCAGGGGATTTCACCCATCCTGGTGCCGGATATCTACGGCAACAACCCTTCTCCGGAACTGGTGTACAAGCTGGCCGGCGACGTTCAGCCCGGAAACTCCGGTGGGCCATTGCTGACGATGCAAGGCCAGGTAGCCGGCTTGATTTTCGCCAAGACAACCACGGACGCGGCCCTTGGGTTCGCCCTGACCATGACTGACCTGGAACCGGTGGCTTCGCAGGCGCCGGGCCTGAGCGATCAAGTCTCCGCTGGGCAGTGCACACGCAAATAGCGGACCCTCTCTCACATTATGGGCGTTTTTCCAGATCGCTCGTTCACCTGATGGGCGCAATTCCCGCACCCTCTCTCACCGCTATAGATTGGGAGCCATGACTGAAGCCACCCCCGCCACCGAAGCCGGTCGCGGCACCATCCTTGTGATCAACGGACCCAACCTCAACCTCTTGGGCACACGTGAGCCGGAGAAGTACGGAACGTCCACGCTGGCCGACGTCGAGCAACTCGCCATAACGGCGGCGTCGGCCCATGGCTTTACCGTGGATTGCGTCCAGTCCAACCACGAAGGCGACCTCGTGGACGCCATCCATGCCGCGCGCGGTACTGCTGCGGGAATTGTCATCAACGCCGGCGCCTACACCCACACCTCAGTGGCACTGCGTGACGCCCTGGCCGCTGTCCAGCTGCCCGCCGTCGAGGTCCATATTACGAATGTGCACCAGCGCGAAGAGTTCCGTCACCACTCGTACCTCTCGGGAGTGTGCAATGCGATCATCGTCGGCGCGGGAGTGCTCGGGTACAAGCTCGCGATCGACTACTTGGCCGACGTCGCCTGACGCCGATGTGAGCGAGGGTTCCCGGGAAGCCCTTGGGATGTGATGGAGGGTTCCCGGGAAGCCCTTGGGATGTGAGCGAGGGTCAGAGTGCCGTGAGCCGCAGCAGGATGGCGTGCTCCGGGTTCAGGACGGGCAGGGGAAGGCCAACCTCACCCAGGAACTGTCCGCTTGCCTCCGCTCCCGATGCCAGCCAGGGTGCAGGCTTGGCCTCGATGAATGTGTGCCCGTAGTCGGCGTCGTCCGGGGTCGGGAAGAGGAGCTCCACGCGGTAGGAACGCTTCGACTCCAGCCCCGGCAGCGCCACCCGGCCCACTTGCTCGGCGAAGCCAGTTTTCGTCTTGACCACGGCGAAAAGCGCGGCCGTGGCACCTGCCGGAGTGCCGCCGTCGTGAGCCGAAGCCACTACGCCATGCACCATCAATGACTCGTCCGGAACGTCGGCACGCACCATCCGTTCGCTGTGGATCAGCCCGCGATGCTCCTTGTACAGCGCGATGAACCGCTTGAGTTCCTCGCGCTCAGCCCCGGTGACAGAGCGGACGTCCCACTCCATCCCGAAGTGACCGAACAGGGCGGTGATGGCGCGGAACGAGAGGTCGTGGGTGCGGCCAGTGGTGTGGGACGTGCCCGGACCTATATGCGCCCCCACGAGCTCCGGCGGAACCACCAGGCCGGTCCAGCGCTGGATGGTCTGCCGCTCCAGGGCATCATTGCAGTCCGAAGCCCAGATCCGGTCGGTCCGCTCCAGGATTCCCAGGTCAACGCGTGCCCCACCCGAGGAGCAGCTCTCGATCTCAACGCCTGGATGCGCCGTCCGCAACGCATCGAAAAGCCGGTAAGCCGCCAACGTCTGCGCATGCACCGATGACCGGCCCGCGTGACCGTGCTCCAGGAGGTCGCGATTCTGGTCCCATTTGAGGTAGCTGATGTCGTTTTCCCGCAGGAGAGCGTCGATCCGGTCGAAAACATACCGCCAAGCGTCCGGATTCACAAGGTCGATGACATGCTGCTGCCGCCATTCGAGCGGGAGCCGCCCGCCATCCTTGTGCGAGAGCGCGGACGGACCCACGATCCACTCGGGATGCTCCCGGGCGACGTCCGAGTCGAGGTTGACCATTTCCGGCTCCACCCACAGCCCGAACTCCATGCCACGGCTGGTCACCGCTTCGATCAAGGGGGTCAGACCGTTAGGCCAGAGAGCCTGGTCAACGTACCAGTCACCCAGGCCCGCGTTGTCCGATCGGCGTCCGCGGAACCAGCCGTCGTCCAGGACGAACCGTTCGACGCCAAGGTCCCCGGCGGACCTGGCCAATTCGACCAGGTTCTCCAGGTTGTGGTCGAAATACACAGCCTCCCAGGTGTTGAGGACTACTGGACGCGGCTTCGCAGCGACGTCCACATGGTGCGGACGGGAACGGAACCAGCTGTAAAAGGCCTCGCTGACGCCGTCCAGGCCACGATCGGAATAGGCGGCAAACAGTGCTGGAGTCGTGTAACTTTCACCGGGTTGCAGAACCACTTCCGCCGGCCCGAGCAGCTCCGAGCCGCCCACCATGGTCCGGCCATCGGCAACACTGTCCGCAAACTGTTCGTGATTGCCGCTCCAGGCCAGATGCGTGGCCCACACTTTCCCGTGCCGGTTGCCGAAACCGGCAGTCCCAGCCGCGAGCAGCAGGGACGAATCATGCCCTGTGCGTCCATGCCGTCCGGTGCGGACCCACGTTCCCTGCTGGATCGCCCGCCGCTGCGGATGCCGCTCACGGCACCAGCGCCCCGTCAGGTCCAAAAGTTCGACGGCGTCGGGCGCCACCGGCAGCATGGTGGCCAACTCATCCACCTGGAAAGGCGTCGTGCCCTCGTTGGTTACAGTGTGCCGCAGCTCCAAAAGCCCGCCCGGGTGCAAGGTGAGGTTGCTCGTGACGGTTATACCGGCGTCGGGATCCGACTGAAGCACGACGGCGGTACTGCCGTCCGTCGTCGCACCCACCACGCGCAGGCGAATGGAGAAGTCGAAGCCGGCTACGCCGTCGACGACGCGGTGGCCGCGAAGTCCCGGCCGTCCCTGCCATGAGGACGACGCCTGGGGGAGGAGTCCGGCGGGAACGTTGGCATCGATCGACGACGGCGGGATGGGCTCGTTGAGGATGGCCAGGTCCGGCAGGGTATCGCCCAGATCTGCTCCCCAGTGGGTTATCTCAGCCTCTCCACGGTGGGTGCTGATCACCAGGCTGGTACCTGCGGAACGGAGATGGAGCGGGTGCATGTGTGACGTCTCTTTCGAAAAGTGGGGTGGTTGGCGTGTTGGAGGACTACTTGAACAGGTTGTTGACTTGTTCGTTGGCCTCGGTCAGGGAGGACGCGGGCTTCTTGCCCGAGAGCACAGCATCCATGGCCGGCTTCATGATGCCGTCAACCTTGGCTGCCTTGTCCGCGATCGGGAAGAGGAAAGTAGTGCCGTCCTTCACGTGGGTGGTGAAAGCTGAAACGTCGGTTCCCTTGTCAGCGAAGGCCTTGGCAGCGAGGTCCGAAGAGCTGGCGATGGCGGGGAAGACCACGGCCTTGCTGGCCACAACGTCCTGGCAGGCAGTGGAGCCGAGGTATTCCACCCATTTGATGCTGGCCGCGGGGTTTTTGGTGCCGGCCCAGATCGAGTCGGCCAGACCGTTGAACATGGATGCGCGCTGGCCGTTGGGACCCTTGGGCGTGGGCGCAAAGGCGGTTTCGATGCCCTTGTAGGTCTTGTACTGTCCGATCAGCCAGTCGCCGTTGCTGTTGATGGCTGCCTTCCCGGCGCCGAAGCTGTCCGGCATGCTGGCACCCACTGTGGTTTCCAGCTTGGGCATGTAGCCCTTGTCCACCAAGCCGGCCCACCAGGCGATGGTCTCCTGGAAGCGGGGGTCGTCGTAGTTGAATTTGCTGCCCCAGGGGTTTTTGTCGGTGACGGTCCAGCCAGTGGTTGCCGTGAGGAAGCTCCACTCGGTCTGGCCCTGCCCGGAGCCGCTGCCCGTGAGCCCCAGGCCGTAGGTGGCTACGTTGTTCTTGTCGAAACCTGGCTCGTCTCCGCGCTTGCCGTTCTTGTCCACGGTCAGGTGGGCAATGGTCTTCTCGTAGGTGCCGCCGTCCTTCGGGTTCCACTCGAGCGATGCCATCTGCTCGGCGGTGATGCCTGCGGCGTCCGTCATGGCTTTGTTGTAGAACAGGCCCACGGTGTCCCAGTCCTTGGGCAGGCCGTAGCGTTTGCCGTCCTGGCCCACCCAGAGTTCGGGGAGGCCCTTGGTGTATTGATCGAGCTTGATGCCGTCCTTCTCCACGGCTTCGTCCAACGGCAGCAGTTGCTTCTTGGCCGCATATTCCGGGTACTTGGACAGGTGGTCCGTGAAGACGTCCGGCGCTGTTCCGGCAACGAAGCCGTTGGTCAGCGTGGTCCAGTAGTCGTCCCAGCCGCGTTGGGTGATCTTGACCTTGATGTCCGGGTTGGCCTTGGTGAAATCGTCCGCGCATTGTTGGTAGGCAGGGAGCTGGTTGGCGTCCCAGAGCCAGTAGTTGATCTCGCCTTTGGCTTCGGTGGATCCGGCACTGGAACCTCCGCAGGCGGACATGGTCAGGGTGATGGCGGCGGCAGCAGCGGCGACACCGAGGAACTTCTTCATGGGGAACCTTTCAGGAACTTTCAGGGGATGCGGGCTATTTGATTCCGGAGAATCCGATGGAGTTGACTACCTTCTTGCCGAAGGCGATGAACAACAGGAAGATCGGCAAAGCGGCCACCAAGGTCCCGGCCATCAGGCCGGTCCAGTCGATGGCTCCCTGCGGTGATTGGGATTTGAAGACGCTCAGCCCCACGGTGAGGACCCGGACGTTCTCGTCCTGGCCCACCAGCAGCGGCCAGAAGTATTCGTTCCACTGACCGATAAAGGTCAGCAGCGCCAGGGTGGCGATGGGGGCTGCGGCGTTGGGAAGCACAATCTGGAAGAAGATGCGCAGGTGCTTGGCGCCGTCGAGCATTGCGGCTTCCTCAACCTCGCGGGACATGCCCAGGAAGAACTGGCGCAGGAAGAAGATGGCAAAAGGGGTCATGAACAGGAACGGCAGGGACATGCCGGCCATGGTGTTGAGCAGGCCGAGGTTCTTGATCATGAGGAAGTTCGGCAGGGCGGTGAAGATCGGCGGGACCATCATGGTGGTCAGGAACACCGCGAACACCTTGTTGCGGCCAGGCCAGCGCAGCCTTGCGAAGGCGTAGGCCGCCATGGCGCTGAAGAACACTTGGCCGGTGGTGGTGATCGTGGCGAAAAGGACGGAGTTGCGCAGGTACAGCCAGAAGTTGATTGCTGCCCCGGAGCCGCCGTCGGCGATCGCTTCTTCGGTGCTTTGCAGGCCCAAGACGCGCTTGAAGGCGTTCCAGCTGAAGTCGGCAGGCAGGAGGTTCCCGGCGTTGGAGGCCAGCGCGCTGTTGCTGGACAGCGCGGTGCGCAGCATCCAGAGGAAGGGAGCCACAGTGACGGCGACGGCGACGGCGACCAGCACCCAGGCGCCGATGCGTCGCCAGTTGAGGGGCTTCTTGAGGGAGAGGTTTGAGGGAGTCATTGTGTTGTCCTTGGTCCAGCCCGGCTTAGTCCAGGTCCGATTCGTTGCCCTTGAGGAACTTCATCTGCAGGAAGGCCACCAGGGCGAGGATGACGAACAGGATCACTGCCAATGCTGAGGCGTAGCCGAAATCCGACTCGCCGAAGGCTTTTTGGTAGATGTACATCTGGATCACGCGGGAAGCGTTGACGGGTCCTCCGTTGGTGGTGACTGCAACGGTGTCGAAGACCTGGAAGGAGCCGATCACGGTCACTACGAGCACCAGCACCAGCACGGGGCGGAGCAGCGGCATGGTGACGCTCCAGAACGTCCGTGTGGGGGACGCGCCGTCGAGGTTTGCTACCTCGTAGAGGTGGTTGGGGATGGCTTGCAGGCCGGCGAAGATCAGCAGCGCGGTGTAGCCCATGTGCCGCCACACGTTCACGAACGCGATGGTGGGGATGGCCCATTGTTCGCTCCCGAAGAAGGCGACGCGGGGGAGGCCCATCCAGCTCATGATCTCGTTGACGATGCCCAGCTGGTAGTCGAGCATCCAGAACCAGAGCAGGGCCACGATGACGTTCGCCACCAGAAACGGAAGCAACAGTGCGCCGCGGATGAAGGTGGACTTGGCCACACGGTGCATCAGCAACGCCAGGCCGAGCGCGATGACGGTCTGGAAACCGATGTTCAGCGCCACGTATTGAAGCGTGACGCCCATGGCGTTCCAGAACAGCTCGTCGGCGAAAATCGCTGTGTAGTTCTTGATCCCGATCCAGGTGGGCTCACCCAGGATGCTGTACTCGGTGAAGCTGAGGTAGACGCCCCGGACGGTGGGGATCAGGAAGAACGCCACGAAACCGATCATGGCCGGGAAAATGAAGAAGAGGGCTATTTTCAGGTCGCCCATGCGGTTGGTGAGGCTGCGCTTGGCTGGCTTGGTCTCTGGCCCGTTGGCTTTTCGTGAGCGTTCTGATGCGCTCCCCGGATGCCTGGTTAGCGTGGTCATCGTCGACCCTTTCTTGGGAGTGATGCGGGTAACAACTGGTGGCGAATCTACACGAGTAGATTTGAGCTTGGCAAGAGTTGGCGGAAACTTTTGAGGGAATTTGTTCTTAAATGTTGCTTCTGTTGACTCGTGTAGATGCGGCTGCGAGACTCATTCGTACGTGCCATACGACATATCAGCGGCTGCCACCGGCGGCCCAGGAAAGGTAAACGATGACGTTTTCGATTGGCGTTGTGGGCGCTGGCCAGTTCGGCAGCCAGTTCGCCCACCTCTTCAAGCTGCACCCGGGTGTCAGCGAGGTCTACGCGGTGGACGAACTCCCTGAACGCGCTGCCGCAGCGCAGGAGCGCTGGGGCCTGCACGGCACCATTGCTTCGTTCGAGGAGTTGTTGGAGTCCGACGTCGATGCTGTCGCCATCTTTACGCAGCGGTGGACCCACGGCCCCTTGGTCGAGCGGGCCCTGCGGGCCGGAAAACACGTATACTCCGCAGTGCCGATGGCGATCTCCGAAGAGGAGATCGAGCGGATCATTGAGGCTGTCCGCGAAACCAAGCTGGTCTACGCGATGGGCGAGACCAGCTACTACAACCCCGCTACGGTTTTCGCCCGGCAACAGCACGAGGCCGGGAAATTCGGCCGGATCTTCTACACCGAAGGCGACTACGTCCACGACATGGACCTGGGCTTCTACGAGGCCTACCAGTACAGCGGCGGGGACCGCTGGAAGGAAACCGCCAGCTACCCGCCCATGCTCTACCCCACCCACGCCATCGGTGGAGTGCTCGGAGCAGTGCCCGGCCACGCCGTGAGCGTAAGCTGCATCGGGGTCAAGGACCAGCGGGGCGACGGCGTCTTCGACAAAGACGTCAGCATGTTCGGCAACGATTTCTCCAACGCCACCGCCCTGTTCGAAATGAACGACGGCGGTGCCATGCGCACCAACGAGATGCGCCGCGTGGGTTACCCGTCCCACATCCGGGAGTCGCGCTTCCGCTTCTTCGGCACAGACGCCAGTTTTGAACAACTCGCCACCACCACCGTGTGGCAGGACAAATCGTCCGTGCACGACGTGTCGGACCAAGTGGAAACAAAGCCGACCATGTCCGCCGACGATCCCTCATTGGCGGACGTGGCCCCCGAACTCCGGGACGCCTTCATCTCAGGACTGGCTCCCGTGCACGACCAGTCCCGCCTGCCGGAGGAGTACCTGGGGGCGCCCAACGGGCATGAGGGTAGCCATCAGTTCCTGGTGGACGACTTCGTGACGGCCGTGAACAACCGCACCCTTCCCCCGGTGAATGCATGGGTGGCTGCCCGGTTTACCCTTCCCGGCATCGTGGCCCACCAGTCCGCGCTTCGGGGCGGGGAGCGCCTTCCCATCCGCGACTTCGGTGATGCTCCCGTGGAGTAGCTAGCATTTACCCCATGACAACAGCAGCAGTACAAACCCCGCGCGGTCCGGTTACACGCAAAGACGTGGCCCGGTACGCCGGGGTGAGTACCGCCGTCGTCAGTTATGTGGTGAACGGTGGGCCAAAGAACGTGGCCCCGGCAACCGAAGCGAAGGTCCGCGACGCCATCCGCATTCTCGGGTACCGGCCGAACGCGGCGGCACGGGCGCTGAAGCTGGGTTCCAGCGAAACCATCGGTGTTGTGGTGCCGGACAATACCAACCCGTTCTTCACCCAGCTTGCCCACGCGGTGGAAGACGCCGCGGCGGAACTGGGGTTCGGCATGGTGCTCACCAACTCGGACGGCAGCCTGACCCGTGAACGCAAGAACATCCGAACGCTCGCTGCCCGGCAGGTGGACGGGGTGTTCCTGGCCAGTTGCGTGTTCGATCCCGACGTCACCGAACTGGAAGCCTCGGAAATCCCGGCCGTCCTGTTGAACAACGCAGGATCCCCGCCCGGTTTCAACAGCGTGGGGGTGGACCTGGAGGCCGGTGCGCGGGCTGCCGTGGAGCACCTGATCGGCCACGGCCACACCAACATCGGCCTGGCGATCGGAACCAACACAGGGAACCAGCTGGACGGGCGCGAGGTCGGCTGGCTCGCCGCCCTGCGGGAGGCCGGACTGCCGGACGGTCCCATGCTGCACGGGCCCTTCAGCCGTCCCGGCGGCTACGAGGTAGGCAAGCGGTTCCTGTCCATGGCGAACCGGCCGACGGCGATCTTCGCCAGTAATGACATGCAAGCCATCGGTATTCTCCGGGCGCTCCACGAGGCAGGCGTCCGAGTTCCCGAGGAACTGGCGTTGGTTTCCTTCGATGGCTCCCTGGACTCGGAATACAGCTGGCCGGCGCTCACCACGGTTGCCCAGCCGGTCAAGGCCATGGCCCAGGCGGCCGTCACGGCTCTGGTGGGCAAGGGGCGTGGAGAGGAACTCCAACACCAGATCCTGCCCACCGAACTCATCATCCGGCAGTCCTGCGGCTGCAAATAGCCCCGCCGAGGTGGCATTTAATGACAGTGTTGACGTCCAACATTGCCACTTAATGCCAACTCGCGGAGCTATTGGACGCGAACGACGGCGGCTCCCGGGCTAGGAGTCCACGCTCGCGTAGCGCTCGGGACGGGCCAGCACCTGGCCGATCTGCCCGGTCCCGGCGGCCACGGCCAGCCGGACCAGCAGGAACCCGGCCGCGAATACCCCGGCGATGGTCAGGAGCACCACGGGCTGGGTCAACAGCGCGGCGCCCGTCAACGGCAGGACCAACACAGCCGCAGCAGCTGCCGAGATTCCAGCCACCAGGAACAGCGGCGACATCACGGCCTTCACCCGCGCAGCGACCATGAGCTTCCGCGGCATTCCCACCCGGTCCAGGGCCACCAGCGTCGAGGCCCGGTCCAGCACCGCCGCGGCTTGGTTCACGCCGGCTGAACACGCCACCATCAGGAACGAGCCCAGCAACGTGATCATCACACCGGTGTTGATGTCACGCACCAGGAGCGTGGCTTCGGAATCACCGCCGGTGCCCATCGTGTCCGCTACCGCCATGCCCACACCCACGAAGACTCCCACAAAACTGGTCATCGCGACGCCCCCAACTTGACGCCACGATTCCTTGGGACTCTCCAGCACGGTGCGTGCCGCCAACAGTTGCTCCGGTGTCCTGGCCCTCTTGAGCTGCGAGGACGCCCTCAACCGCAGGATCCACGGGCCCATGAGGTTCAACGCGAGCAACGCCAGGCCAAAGCAGCCACCCATTACGGCGATGATCACAATGAACGCACCAAAGCTGCTCAGCATCCCCATCGCAACCACTCCGACGACCACCACCACAGCCGCGATGAGTCCCCGAACCCAATGGGCGCCGTCGGCCGCTTGCCTGGTCCTGACACCCAGCGGCGTCACCACAACCTTCCGCAGTCCAAGCGCCGCGCTCGTTGCCGCAAGGAGGCAGACCGCCAGGATGCAGCCCAGGATGGAGGGAACGGACAACCATGCGTGGCTGCCGATTGCCTGGCCCCGGAACTGGATCAAACCCAGGAACGGAGCCGCGCACGCGTACAGCCCGGCGCCCGCCACAGCTCCCACAGCAGCCAGGACTGTGGACTCAATAACGGTCATCCAGACCACGGTGGCGCTGTTGGCGCCCAGCAGGCGCAAGGATGCCAAGCGGTCATCACGACGCCGGGCGGCCAGGCGCGCGGCAGAGGCGCCGAGCGTCAGCAGCGGGATGACGAGCAAGACCATCGCGACGACGGCCAGGGCCTGGTAGGTGCCTGCGATGTCGTCGGTCCAGGACCAGAACACCTGGGAGCCACCCGCGACGGTGAGCAGCAGCGCGGTCACGGTGCCGAAAGCCAGGATGGGCAACCCGGCGTCGCGGAGTCCGGTTTCCCGGAGGCTGCTCCCGCTCCGGGCCAGGTAGGGCGTGAGCCGGAGGGCCATGGTGAGGCTAGACATTGAAGGCACCTTTGAAATTGTTGGCAGCGGGGGCGGAGGCGGGCACGGCGTTCGTGGCGGCGGGCGATGCGGAGGCGGGCACCGCTCCCGCACTGTCCGCCACGATCCTGCCGTCCCGAAGCTCCACAACACGCTGGCAGCGGGCGGCCACCTGGGGATCGTGCGTGACCACCAGGAGCGTCCGCCCGTTGGCGGCCACAGAATGCAGCAAAACGTCCAGGACTTCAGTGGAAGTGGCCGAATCCAGGGCACCCGTTGGCTCGTCGGCAAAGACAACCCGGGCGCCTGTCACCTGGGCCCGGGCGATGGCCACGCGCTGCACTTGGCCTCCGGAAACTTCCCCCAGCCTGCGCTGTTCCATGCCTGCCAAACCCAGGGCACCGAGCCATTCCGCGGCCCGGGACTCGGACGTGGACCGGTCAGTGCCGTTCAACATGAGTGCCAAGGCAACGTTCTCCACGGCAGTCAGTTCCGGCAGCAGCATGCCCTGCTGGAACACGAAACCGAACTCTTCACGGCGCAGGCGGGAGAGCGCTGCGTCCCCCAAGCTGTCCAGGCGCAGTGGTGCCGACGGAGTGTTCAAGGTGATGGCGCCGTCGTCGGGCCTCAAAATCCCGGCGAGGCAATGCAGGAGAGTCGTCTTGCCGGAACCCGACGGACCGATGATTGCAATGGATTCTCCGGCGTTCGCGGTGAAGTCGACGCGGTCAAGGGCGATGCTGCCGGGGTAGTGCTTGGTGAGTTGCTGAGCGTGGAGGATGGCGTTCATATATCCAGCATCTCCAAAGGCCCCAGCCAGCGGCGTCCAACCAGTGGCTGAACTCTGCGGCCAGCCCTCCACCCGCGGTATGAGACCCACTGAGTCGCAGTTGAGGCCGTTCTGAGCGCTGGGAACGACCTGATCTGCGACCTAGTTGGGTTCGGCGTCCGCGATCCGCAGCTTCGCCACGTTTTCAGCCAGTACGCGGCGGGCATCGTCCCCGAGGAGTGAATCCGTGATGAGCTCGTCTGCTTCTTCCAACTGGGCAATCGAGGCAATACCCACCACACCCCACTTGCTGTGGTCAGCGAGGACGACAGTGCTGCGGGCCGACGACATGAAAGCCCTGTCAGTCTCCGCCTCGAGCAGGTTGGGGGTGGTGAAACCTGCCTGCGCATCCATGCCGTGGACACCGAGGAAGAGCAGGTCAAGGTGGAGTTGTTTCAGGGACGACGTGGCGATCGGTCCCACCAAGGCGTCCGAGGGCGTGCGCTCACCGCCGATCAGGATCACCGTGGATCCGAAACGGCCCGGGCCCGAAGAGGCTCCATGGTGGAAGAGGTCCGCAATCCGCACCGAGTTGGTCACGACGGTGATCCGGGGTCCGTTGACGAGTTCCTTGGCCAGCGCCCACGTGGTGGTGCCGGCGCTCAGGCCAATCGCCATGCCTTCCTGGACCATGGAGGCGGCCTCGACGGCGATCGCATGCTTTTCCGCTGTGAGCTGGGTGGATTTCAGCTCGAATCCGGGTTCGTGCGTGCTGGCATCGCCGGGAAGCTTTGCCCCGCCGTGGATGCGCTCAACGCGGCCTGTTTCCTCCAGGGCTTCGATGTCGCGCCGGACGGTCATGGGGGAGACGCCCAGCAGTTGGGCAAGGTCCGAAACCCGCACCACGCGTTCGCGCTGGACGGCATCGATGATGGCTGAGTGGCGTGCTGCCTGAAGCATCAGGGCCTTTCTGGAAACCTCGTCAAACATGCGTCTGGTCTGGCACCAGTCTAGGACGCGGTCCCCTTTTAACCGCACGACGACGCCGGTTAACCACACGACGGCGCCCCTCACCCCGGGAGGTGAGCGGCGCCGTCGAGCGTTCAGGCCTTGGGACGCTACTTGCGCAGCGACTCCGCGATCTGGGTCATGATGCCCGGGTCTGCCAGGGTGGTGGCGTCGCCGGTGTCGCGGCCTTCTGCGATGTCTTTCAGGAGGCGGCGGACGATCTTGCCGGAGCGGGTCTTGGGCAGTTCCGGCACGATCAGGAGCTGCTTGGGCTTGGCGATCGGGCCGATTTCCTTGCCCACGTGGTTGCGTAGTTCCAGGACGGTTTCGTCGCCGTTGTTCACGGCGTCACCGCGAAGGATGACGAACGCGACGACGGCCTGGCCGGTGGTTTCGTCGGCGGCACCGACGACGGCGGCTTCGGCGACGGACGGGTGCGAGACCAGCGCGGATTCGATTTCCGTGGTGGAGAGGCGGTGGCCGGAGACGTTCATGACATCGTCCACGCGGCCAAGGAGCCAGACGTCGCCGTCTTCGTCCTTCTTGGCACCGTCACCGGCGAAGTACATGGCCTCGAACCGGGACCAGTAGGTGTCCTTGAAGCGCTCGGGGTCACCCCAGACACCGCGCAGCATGGAGGGCCAGGGTTCGCGGACCACCAGGTAGCCGCCTTCGCCGTTGGCCACGGACTCACCGGCCTCGTCCACCACGTCCACAGCGATACCGGGGAGCGGAACCTGCGCCGAGCCGGGCTTGGTGGCGGTGACTCCGGGCAGGGGTGCGATCATCTGCGCGCCGGTTTCGGTCTGCCACCAGGTGTCCACGATCGGGGCGGGGTGTTCCTTCTTTTCGCCCTTCTTGCCGGCGTTCGCGCCGATGACGTCGCGGTACCACATCCACGCCTCCGGGTTGATGGATTCGCCCACGGAGCCCAGCACCCGGATGGAGGAGAGATCGTACTTGTCCGGGATGTCCCGGCCCCACTTCATGAACGTGCGGATGGCTGTGGGCGCGGTGTACAGGATGGAGACCTTGTACTTCTCCACGATCTCCCACCAGCGGCCCTGGTGCGGGGAATCCGGTGTGCCTTCGTACATGACCTGGGTTGCGCCGTTCACGAGCGGCGCATAGGTGACGTAGGAGTGGCCGGTGACCCATCCGACGTCGGCCGTGCACCAGTACACGTCCGTCTCTGGGTGGAGGTCGAACACGGTCTTGTGCGTGTAGGCGGTCTGGGTCAGGTAGCCGCCGGTGGTGTGCAGGATGCCCTTGGGCTTGCCGGTGGTACCCGAGGTGTACAGGATGAACAACGGGTGCTCGGCGTCATGCCCGACGGCGGTGTGTTCCGTTGCTGCCTTGTCCACGGTATCGCTCCACCAGAGGTCGCGGCCTTCAACCCAGTTGACGTCCTCGCCGTTGCGCTTGACCACCACGACATTCTGGACGGTATGACCCTCTTTGCCGAGGGCTTCGTCCACGGCTGGCTTCAGGGGGCTGGGCTTGCCGCGGCGGTAGGTGCCATCGGCGGTGACCACCAGCTTGGCTTCGGCGTCTTCGATCCGGGAGCGCAGTGCGTCCGCGGAAAAGCCACCGAATACTACAGAGTGCACGGCGCCGATACGGGCGCAGGCAAGCAGCGTGATGACGGCCTCGGGGATCATGGGCAGGTACACGGCCACACGGTCGCCCTTGGCAACGCCGAGTGACTCGAAAGCGTTGGCAGCTTTCTTTACTTCCCGGGTGAGTTCCGCGTACGTGTAGGTGCGGGTATCGCCGGGTTCGCCTTCGAAGTAGATCGCAACGCGGTCTCCCAAGCCGTTTTCAACGTGGCGGTCCAGCGCGTTGTAAGCAGCGTTGACTTCGCCGCCGACAAACCACTTGGCGAACGGCGGGTTGGACCAGTCAAGTGCCTCGGTGAAGTCCTTGTCCCAGCTCAGCAGCTCGCGGGCTTGCTTTGCCCAGAACGCCGGACGGTCAGCCTCGGCCTCTTTATAGGCATCCGCCGTTGCGATGGCGTTCGCGGCAAACTCTGCCGATGGCGCGAACTTGCGGTTCTCGTGAAGGAGGTTTTCAAGGGCCTCGACGTGTGTGGATCCGGTGGTGTCCTGGGACATGGTGAACCTCATTATTCATCGATCTTTGCTGCGGGAGCCCGCCGTCAGGCCCGCAGAGTACTGTCCGCCCTCCACACTATCGCCTTGGGAGGTCCTACGTGTGCGTGGTCACAAATGCGCCAGCGAGCGGCATATTTTTAGCGCCGAATGGCACCTTTCGCGTTTGGGAAACGCTTACATGACGAACGACGGCGACCCCCGCCTCCCGCGCGAAGGCCTCCGGGGTGGGGCGGCCGTCTGTAAGTAACCTTGGAGTTTGCTGTGGGCCGGACGCTGTGACCGTTTTCAGCTGGAACGCTGTCAGGGGGGTGGCATAGGCTGAAGAGGTCTTGGGACGCATCTTCAGGCGTGTCCGGTGATGCCGCGGAATCCTGCGGAAGTCATTGGACCGGACTGCCCAAGGCGCCGCCGCACGAAGGAGAAATACATGAACCAGCTGAGCCCAGGACCGCATGACTCACAAGCGACGGGACCGGACACCACGGCTGGAACGGCCACTGCACCAGGTGGCAACGCTGCTGCGCAGGGTACCCCTGCCGCACCAGGAAAAAGTGACACCACCGCCAGCGGAGCGTCCAAGTTCGACGCCGTCGCTGGCCCCTTCACCGTCCGGGACCTGACCGTCTTTGGCTCCGCGCTCCTGATGTTCGTTGCATCGCTTCTGCCTATGTTCGGCTCGCTCTACAACCTCTGGAACGTGGGAAGCCTGTTCTTCCTTTTGTTGGGCATCATCCTGCCGTTGATCGTTGTGGCGCTTTTCGTTGCCCGTCGGCTGCAGCCGGGAACCATCGTCCGCGTCGGGTCCCTTTCAATTGACCAGTTCGCGTCCGTCGTAGCGTCCTTTGCGTTCACGTTGTTCTTCCTGGTCGCTGCCAGTTCATTCAACGGCAGCGTACTTCTGGGCCTGGTGGGCTCCGTTGGCTTGCTGGCCTCCACGGTTCTTGCGCCGCACCTGCCTTTGCTCTCCGCCGACTTCAAGGGACGAGCCGAAACACCGGCCCATGTGGTTGCCCGTGAGGCAGCAGTTCCCAGCCGTAAGCCTGCAGCACCCAAGGCACCGAAGGAACCCAAAACCCCTAAGCCGAGCGCTGCTGCGGCCCCTACGTCCATGGCGGGCGCTTCCGGTGTGGGTGCTTCCGGCGTGGGCGCTTCCAGCGTGGGCGCTTCCAACGCTGGCGCTTCCAACGCTGGCGCCGTGTCCAGCCCCTTCGCACCGCCGGCCACATATGGAATCACGCCGTCGCAGGCAACTGAAGCTCCCGCCGTCGTGCACTCTGCCGACAGCAAGTCCGCCGGAGCCGCCGTGCCCGAAACCGCATCGGGAATTTCCGGCGCCGGTGCCTCTGCCGTGCCGGCAGCTGCGGGGGATGATTCCGTCAAGGAAGCGCCCACCCCAGACGCTCCCGCAGAAACCCCGTCTCCCTCTTCCGAGCCCGCCACCACCCAGCACGCCCAGCAGCCGGCGGCGCAGCAGCCAGCAGCTCAGCCGGCGGCGCAGCAGCCCGCAGCTCAGCCGGCGGCGCAGCAGCAGCCGTGGGCGGCAACCATGGCAACCCCGATCGTCTCCGGCGACACCCGGAAGGTCAGCGATACGATTGGCGCCACGGTGGACCCGGCGAGTCGTCCGGAAGAGTCCGACGCCCCGCAGTACGAGGCGTTTTGGTTCGCCGTAGCCCAGCCCCGCACCGCGTAC
Organism: Paenarthrobacter sp. NPDC089307; assembly: GCF_040685055.1. Taxonomy (NCBI): domain Bacteria; kingdom Bacillati; phylum Actinomycetota; class Actinomycetes; order Micrococcales; family Micrococcaceae; genus Paenarthrobacter; species Paenarthrobacter sp. NPDC089307. The sequence continues at coordinate 323,403 of NZ_JBFBHE010000006.1, read as the reverse complement.
GACGAACACTCGGGCGCTCCGTCCTTCACCATCGAACCCGGCGGTTGGGTGCTCGCACTCGAAGACCGAGGCCATGAGTTCCTGGTCCAGGACACCGACGGCAAGGTCGGGGTTCTCCGGGAGCTCAGCAACATCGAACGCGGCTAGGCAGGGACGCCGTGGCCATCGCCGAAGCTGGTTCGCTGCTCGCACTCAAGCGCCGGGCACGCAAGATCAACAGGGTCCTGGCAGACAAATATCCGTATGCGCATGCGGAGCTGGACTTCAGGAACCCCTTTGAGCTGGTGGTGGCCACGGTCCTTTCCGCCCAAACCACGGATGTGCTTGTCAACCAGGTCACCAAGATCCTGTTTGCCCGGTATCCGGATGCCCGCACGATGGCCGAGGCCGATCCCGCCGAGCTTGAGGCCATTCTTCAGCCGACGGGCTTCTTCAGGGCCAAGGCCCGGAACGTCCTGGCGCTCAGCACACGGTTGGTGGATGAATACGACGGCGAGGTCCCCGGCAGGCTCGAAGACCTGGTGACGCTTCCCGGCGTCGGGCGCAAAACCGCCAACGTAGTGCTGGGTAATGCCTTCGGAGTACCCGGCATCACGGTGGACACGCATTTTGGACGGCTGGCCCGCAGGTTTGGCTGGACCGCTTCGGATGACCCCGTGAAGATCGAGTTTGATGTTGCAGAACTTTTTGAGCCGCGGGACTGGACCATGCTCTCGCACCGGGTGGTGTTTCACGGGCGTCGGGTTTGCCACTCCAGGAAGCCGGCCTGTGGGGCATGCCCGGTGGCCAGCCTTTGTCCGAGCTACGGCGACGGCGAAACGGATCCCGTCAAAGCCGCCAAGCTCCTGAAATACGAGCTCGCTCCGGGCAATGAAGAACTGCTGGAAAAGCTGTTGGCCGAGACCCACCGCGCCGCGGAGATCCGCATGGAATCCCAAAGGAGGCCGGGGTGACGGCTCTGGAGGAACTGGCCGCCCTGGTGACCCGTTTCGAGACGGGCCAACAGGAGCACTCCGCTCTCTGGGACATGCTTCCCGTGACGGCCGAGACCAACCGGGCAGCTGCCGTGCTCATGCTTTTCGGCGTCCTGGATGACATTCCAGCCGAGTCGGGGCGGCCCATCGCTCCAGCCGACCTCGACGTCCTGCTGCTGGAGCGGGCACACACCCTGGACGATCATCCGGGGCAGGTGGCGTTCCCCGGCGGCAGTGTGGACCCCGAGGATGAGTCGGTAATAGCTGCGGCACTGAGGGAAGCCGTGGAAGAAACAGGGCTCGACGCCGGAGGCGTGCGCGTCCTGGGTGTCATCCCCGAACTTGGCCTCATCCGCAGCAATTTCCGGGTGACGCCGGTGCTGGCGTGGTGGGACGCCCCGTCACCGGTGCGGGTGGTGGACTACGCCGAATCCGCACAGGTTTTCAGGGTGCCCGTCCGGGACCTTCTGGACCCTGCCAACCGGGTCACGGCCACACTCTCACGCTTCGGCCGTACTTTTACGAGCCCCGGCTTTACCATCAATGGCGTTCTGGTTTGGGGTTTTACCGGAATGGTCCTCAGCGGCCTCTTCGATGAACTGGGCTGGACGGTCCCTTGGGACCGGGCCAAACTTCACCACATCGACCTCTGACCGCGCCGCCGGTGCAGCTGTTCAGGCGGCCTTGCGCTCCGGCGTCGAGCGGTCCACGATCAGTCCTGTTGCGGCGTTTTCCCGTACAGCGTTGATGCCTGCCACCACCCCGTCCAGATGGGGAAACGTGGGCGACTCGGCCACGACGGTTCCATCGGCTGCCGTGAGGCGAAACCGGTACGCGTGGTCGTTTTCCTTGAGAATTTCAAACCTGCCTGCCATGCTCTTCCCCCTTGTGATGCTTCCTTGCATGCTCCGTGGAACGTATCCACATAGTGAAAATATCGGGAAGTGGAGGCCAACCAAAGTCGCCCGTAACGGCTTGGTCATCGAACCTCATATGGGGTGATGTGACTGGATACTCCGGCCGCATCCCGCTAACCTGCGGCTACTTCGCCTTGTCGTAAGACTCGACGACGGCGACGCTCACCGGAAATTCCACCGGAATCCGCCCGAACATCAGCTCTTTGGCAGCAGCGGCGGACTCTTCAATGGCGCGGATGCAGGCGTCAACGGCGATGTCAGGGGCGTGGATCATCACCTCATCGTGCAGGAAGAAGACGAGTTCCCCGGACGGCGAACCTTCGGCGCGCAAGGTGCGCAACCGCCGTCGCAATTCAGCCAGCCAGCACGCCGCCCATTCTGCTGCCGAGCCCTGGACAACGAAGTTTCGCGTAAAGCGGCCCCGTGAGCGCGCCAGGTTGTCCGCCCGGCGTTGTTCCTCCGCGGTGGTCGATTGCTGGCTCCGCACCCAACCGGTCGACGGCGGCGGGCTGCTTCGCCCGAGCCGTGTGGTTACTGTCCGGCCGGCTTCACCCTCCCGGGCTGCCTGCTCCACGAAGCCCACTGCGCGCGGATATGTCCGTGCCAATTGGGGCATCAGCCTGCCCGATTCACCCGTGGTGGCACCGTAAATCGCACCCAGGAGCGCAATTTTTGCTTTGGCCCTGTCGCCACCAAAGCCCTGTGCTGCGATGCCCGCATAGAGGTCCTTATCGCGTGCAGCCTCGGCCATTTTCGTGTCTTGGGCCAAGGCAACCAGAACCCGGGGTTCGAGCTGTGACGCGTCAGCGACGATCAGTTTGTGCCCGGGGTCTGCGTGCACCGCCGCGCGGATGTTGCGCGGGATTTGCAGGGCGCCGCCGCCGCGCGAAGCCCAGCGGCCGGATACAACGCCACCCACCACATACTCGGGGTGGAAGCGTCCGTCGCGGACCCATGCGTCCAGCCAGGCCCATCCGTTGGCGGTGTGGAGGCGGGAGAGTTTTTTGTACGCCAGCAGGGGCTGGATGGCAGGGTGCTTCGACTCCTGGAGTTCCCACTGCCGCGTGCTCTTGACCTCGATTCCGTTGCGGTGGAGTGCACGCATGAGGTCCTGCGGGGAATCCGGGTTCAGGCTGGGGGAGTTGAGGATCGTCCTGAGCTCAGCACACAGTGCTTCCAAGGCCGGCGGCCGGTGTCCGGGGGCCGGGCGGGGCCCCAACACATCGGCCAGGATCTGCTGGTGCAGCTCCTCACGCCAAGGGACGCCGGCGTGCTGCATCTCGACGGCGATGATCGCGCACGCTGATTCCGCTGCCAGCAGCAACTGCAGGCGTTGCCTTCGCTGGTGGTCCGTGGCCACGTGGGCCACCGCCTCTTGCTGGGCAGCGAATTCCGCTTTCAGTTCAGCCAGCCCCACCTTGGGGTCCGACGGTGCGAGGTCCTCAAAGAGCAGGCCTTGATCCGCAGAGGGCGGTGGCGGCTGGAGGAGCCGGGGCGGGTTGTCGTCGTCCTGCGTGAGGTGGACCGCGTTCCTGGCATAGTCCGTGTGGGCAGTGAATTCCGAGTGCGCCAGTATTGCCCCGCACAGCGCCAAGTCATGGCATCGCTCAAGCTCGATGCCCTGGGCCAGCAGTTCCGGGTACCACTCCTGGGCCCGATGCCATACCCAGCGTGGCCGCTGGGCTTCGTATTCACGCACGACGCCGGGCAGCTCACCGCGGGTGAGGACGCGGGCGTCGGCGGTGGCCTTTCCCGAGGGAGAGAGCCGCTGTATGGCTGCGCCATCCGGGTGGGCGGCAAGCAGCAAATACATGGACTCCATTCTGCCCTGTTGGCCACGCTGCTGCCGTGCACCGGGCTTTCCCGCGGGCGACTTGTCCTCCACATCTCCGGTTGGCGCATCGTTATGGGCAGGTTTTGCACATACGGGCATCCCGTACTTATCAAGGTCAGGGGACTCGGACAGTGTGGGTCCATGAGCAAGCGAAATCGTCGGTACAGGCAACCCATCGGCCAGATGACGGAAGGGGACCCGGATGGCCACTGGCTGCCCGGGGATGCCTCCGGGGTCCTTCTTGTTTCGGGGGATCCATACCTCCAGGAGGAAGCAAAGAGGATAGTGGCCGCGGCAGGTGGAAGCCTTCGAACAACGGTTGACGTCTCGGAGGCTGTCCACGGATGGGACAGCGCCGATGTCGTCCTGGTGGGAAGCGATGTTCGTGAGCTGCCACCCCGGCGGAGGGCTCCCTCGGTGCTGCTGGGCAGGGCCGGTGAAGGAGACGATCTCTGGCGTTTGGCTGCGGCTCTGGGAGCAGAACGGGTGGCAGTCCTTCCCGAAGCGGCTGCCTGGTTGGCTGAGCACCTGAGCATGTCCGGCTCGCCCGATCCTGGAGGAACAGTTACTGGGATCGTCGGTGGGTGTGGTGGTGCAGGGGCGTCAACGGCGGCCATCTGGATGGCCCAGGCGGGGGCCTCGGAAGGCATCAGCACGCTGCTTGTCGACGGCGATCCCTGGGGAGGCGGACTGGAACTTGCCATCACGGATGAACCCGTCCCCGGCCTCCGGTGGCCGGACTTCCAGGAAAGCAGGGGAAGCATTGACCCTGGCCAGTTCCGGGATTCCCTGCCGACCGCCGGTGGTTTCACGTACTTGTCCTGGCCTGGTACCCGGGAGTCCGTGCGAAGTCCTGATGCGGGAGCCGTTGCCGCGGTCATGGATGCTGCACGCCGGGGGTTCGAGCTCATCATCGTGGACCTTGGACGGACCGGCGAGGGCGTGGGACGGCTCGCATGGGACTGCGACAAACTCCTGCTGCTGACAACCGCCCACCTGAGGGCAGCCGTGGCATCTGCCCGGATACTTGACGAGCTCCCGCACGTGGATACCGGACTTCTGGTGCGGGGGAACAATGCCTCCCCGGTGAACCCATCAGTCATCGCTGAATCGCTGGGGCTCCCACTGGTCGGGGTAGTCCCCGAGGTCCGTGGAGCCGCAGCCGGCACAGAACTGGGCCGTTTGCTTGAAGTGGGCCGCCGCAAGGACGTCGGCCGCTTCACAAACAGCGTGTTGGAACTGAACTGGGCCGTGCAATGAGCAGATATGTTCAGGGACCGCGCCGCCGGCAAGCCCCGAAGCTGGACTCCCTGCTTCTTGAGACAGTCCGCGAATCCGTACTTGCAGGCAGCGGACCGGTCACACCCTCAACCGTTGCGGCGGCCGTTCAAGCCAGCGGAAGGTTGCTGGGCACTGCCGGTGCATTGGAGGCCGCTGAATCGATCAATGCCGAATTGAACGGACTGGGACCCTTGCAGGAGCTGGCCCGGAATCCATTGGTCACAGATATTTTCGTCAACGGACCTGATTCGGTGTGGTTTGACCGCGGACGGGGCCTGGAACGCAGTTCCATACGGTTTGACGCCGAGCACCAGGTCAGGGCGCTCGCGTCCCGACTGGTAGCCGCTGGCGGACGCCGGCTCGATGACGGTTCCCCGTGCGTCGATGTCAGGCTCAACGGGGGCTACCGCGTTCACGCAGTGCTTGCGCCCATCTCCACGGCAGGCACCCTCCTGTCCATCCGCATACGACGAGAAGAGGTTTTTACGCTGTCAGAGCTGAGGGAAGGCGGCATGTTCTCCGAACAGGTTGAGGCCGTTCTGCGGGCCATCATCGCGCGGAGGCTGAGCTTCTTGATCAGCGGTGCGACGGGCTCCGGAAAGACCACGCTCCTTTCCACCATGCTGGGGCTCAGCCACCCGGACGAACGCCTGGTCCTGATTGAGGATGCCGCTGAGCTCAATCCCGTCCATCCCCACGTGGTCAGCCTTGAATCCCGCCATGGAAACCTGGAAGGAGGAGGCGCCCTGGACCTGGGCGAACTGGTCCGCCAGGCGTTGCGAATGCGGCCCGACCGGTTGATCGTCGGAGAATGCCGGGGCGCTGAGGTCCGTGAACTGCTGACAGCCCTGAACACCGGGCATACAGGTGGCGGTGGAACCATACACGCCAACACAGCTGAAGCCGTGCCTGCGCGTCTTGTGGCCCTCGGCGCGCTCGCGGGATTGAATGCCGAGGCTGTCCAGTTGCAGGTCGCTTCGGCTCTGGACGTAGTGATTCATGTGGACAGAACCCAGGCTGGGCGGAAAGTGGCTTGCATCGGTGTGATGGCCCAAACCCCCAAAGGACCCGAAGTTGTGGCAGCCCTGAGCCTGGGCCCTGCAGGTATGGTGCACGGCCCAGCCTGGCCGGAACTCTCCAGCCGGATTGCCTTGGAACCCCGCGCATGATGAGCGTCCTGGTCCTCGTTCTGGCATTTGCTGTATGGCTGCAGCTCCGGCACAAAGAGGCCAACCGCCGCCGCATCACGAGGGGCCTGGGCCGGCGCGGGGACACCGGCGCCCGTCCCTCACGCTTACTGGGCATCGTTCGTCCCCGGCTACGACGACCTCCTGATTCGCTCTCCTTGGTGGTCGTGGTCCAGCAGCTTGCGGCACTCCTGCGTGGTGGCCGCGGGACGTCGCGGTTGTGGGAGGAGCTTTGGATCGTCCACGGTCCCCGGTCATCCGGGGATCCGGCAGTTCCCCCACATGCCGAAAATGGAGCAGCGTCGCTTTCCGGTAACTCCTTGAAAGTGCTCGGAGCGGCGCGTGCCGCCTCAGGCGTTGGAAATTCTCCCGCCGATGCGATCCGCGGAACAGCGGCCGGGATCTACCCACTGCGCGGAAGCTCCGAGCGCAGGGTGTGGATGGAACTGGCCGCTTGCCTGGACATAGCTGAAACCAGCGGGTGCCCCCTTGCCGACCTCCTCACCCGTTTTGCGGCACAACTCGAAGCCGAAGAAGATGCCGAGGCCGCACGCCAGACAGCGCTCGCAGGGCCCAAGGCCACCGTTCGCCTGCTGTCATGGCTCCCATTGTTCGGACTGGTGCTCGGCATGGCCCTGGGCGTCGACCCGTTCGGTATCCTGCTGAACAACCCATGGGGCGTTGCCACTTTCGCGGCCGGACTGCTGCTCACGGCTGCCGGGCGAATCTGGTCCTCCAAGCTGGTCACAGCTGCAGCCGGAGGCATCTGATGCCCGGAGTTTCGATCCTGCTCATGATGGGTGTTCTGGCGCTGGCAGCCTTCATCTTCTTCAGGCCCCCGAACCGCGCCCGCGCATTGCTTGCGGACCAGTCTGCCTCGTCCACGGCCGGCAACGCTCCGGACAAACCCAGTTATCCAGCAGACGGTCTTCGCGATACCGCCATGATGCTGGAATTGCTTGCTTCCATGCTGGATGCAGGAGCCGGCATCGGGCGGGCGCTGGAACTCCTTGCCGGATCGGCCTCCCCTCCCATCAGCCAATCATTGAGACCCGTCGTGGCAGCTTTGGCCATAGGCGCGGACTGGGAGACCGCTTGGCACACGCCCGCGCCGCATGCAGCTGAGATCCTGCGACTGAAAGATGCGTTGGCCTTTGCTGCCCTTACCGGCGCTCCTTCGGCGTCGATCCTGTACGCACAAGCGGCCAGGGAGCGTCGTGGGCAATTCAGGGCCGCTGAGAAACGGGCGGCCGCCCTGGGCGTGAAGCTTGTGGTGCCCTTGGGACTTTGCTCCCTCCCGGCTTTCATCTGTCTGGGCATCGTTCCTGTCCTGATCGCCATGGTTCCCTCGGCATGACAGTGCGGTCCTGGGTCTCCGCTGTCCCGGGCCCGCTGTAGTCCCCGGGACTTGCACTGCTCCTCCACATTCGGGCTTTTCGGAGGGTTTATCCACTTCCGGGAATCCTGTTCTTCCGGACCTCATGGGGCCACGGAAGAGTCGAATCAGCCAGTGAGCGCTGGCATCTCTTGAAAGGAAAGCACCATGAAAGAAACCATCAGCCCTCCCGCCACCTCCCGAGCCGAGCCCGACGTCACAACATTGCCCGGCGCGGCGGAAGCAGGATCCCACAGGGCAGTCGTGGCGGTGCGGAACATGGAGCAGGGAAGTGATCCCGTACGGTCGCGGGCCCGCCCCGGGCGCCAGCCTGGCAGCCACTTAGGGAGCCGGCAACGCCGTTGGGGAGGTCGTTGGGCAAGCTTTTGGGCAAGTCTTTGGCCAAGTCCTTGGCAAAGGAGCCGGGCATGGACGGGGCCGGGACAGCGGCTCATGGGCTCGGAGTCGGGTATGGCCACGGCCGAATACGCGATTACCACGCTGGCAGCGGTTGGTTTGGCTGGTTTGCTGGTGGTCATCCTTCGCAGCGAAGAAGTCCGGGGGTTCCTGCTCAATGTGATCCGCACGGCTCTGTCCCTGCCATGACAAAAGTGCTGCTTGCTGGCAGGAAGGCGGCCGTAGGAGCGCCGGAATACGGCGCCGTTACCGCCGAGTTCGCTGTTGCTTTGCCTGCTGTGGTGCTGCTTCTGGCTTTCCTGTTGGCAGGTGGCGCTGCAGGCATCACGCAATTGCGGTTGGAGGAGGCGGTGAGGGCCGGTGCCAGGGCCTCCGCCCGGGGCGAAACCAGGGATTCGGTGGAAAACACCGTCCGACGGCTTGCGGGGGAGGGCGTCAGTTCGTCACTGACAGACGACGGCGGATGGCTGACAGTCACTGCTTCATCGCCGGTTGAGGGAGCCCTTGGCCCGCTGATCCCATGGCGACTCACGGCATCTGCGGCCGCCCGGGCGGAGGCAGGAACCCCGTGACAAAGGAAACCAGGGGCTTGGCTGCCGAACGCGGGTCGGGGTCGGTGCTTGCCTTGGCCCTGGGAGCTGTGGTGATGGCACTCCTGCTTGGGCTGCTCCTGCTGGCCCAGGCAGGAGTCATGGCGTCGCGGGCGGCATCTGCTGCCGACCTCGCGGCCCTTGCTGCAGCCGATGCTGCCCGGGGACTGACCTCAGGAGAGCCGTGTGCCGTGGCTGCAGATGTGGTGGGGCATCACAGCGCAACCCTTACCTCCTGCACGGTGGTGGGAGGCGAGGTGGTGGAGGTCGTCACCGAGCTGGCTTATCCCTTCAACTGGGGAGTCGCCAAGGGTCGTGCCAGGGCGGGACCACCTCCGTAAGGAGCAGTTGGCTAGGCGGCGTCCTTCAGCAAGACGCCAAGGAGTGTGATGGCGGCTGCCTTGTCCAAGGGATTGTTCTTGTTGCCGCATTTGGGGGACTGTACACAGGAGGGGCAGCCGGCTTCGCACTCACAGGCCTTGATGGCATCCCGGGTGGCAGTCAGCCATGTTTTGGCCTTTTCGAAGCCCCGCTCCGCGAATCCTGCGCCACCGGGATGTCCGTCGTAGACAAAGATCGTAGGAACCCCGGTATCGGCGTGCAGGGCAGTGGAAACCCCACCAATGTCCCAGCGGTCGCTGGACGCCACCAGGGGCAGGAGCCCGATGGCAGCGTGCTCTGCGGCATGCAGTGCACCGGGGAACTCCGCTTCCACCAACCCTGCTCCATGCAGGGATCTGTTGTCCACCACGAACCAGACGGCCTTGGTGAACAGGTCACGGGCGCCCAGATCCAATGGCTCCTCACCGAGGATCTCATTTGAAATCAATGCTTTGCGCTGGAAGGAAACAACTTGGGTAGTTACTTTGACGTCGCCGAAGTGCACGGTGATGTCTCCCCATTGAACCGAGCGTGTCGTTTCGAGAACCTCGATCTGCGTCACGTCCCGCGCCGTGGTGTAGAAGTCCGGATTCACCCGGCGCACCATGACGCAATGGTCGGTCTCGTTGAGATCCTCCACCAGGTAGCTGTCACCCTGATGGACATAGATGGCGCCGGTATGGGCCTGGTAATGCGTCTGCGGCGAGTCCATGGTTCCCAGGAGGGAGCCGGTTTCGGCGTCCACAATGCTGACGGGCCCGCCGCCGTCGGCCCGCAGGTTCACCATGCCTGCCGCGCTCTCCGGATGCGTCCAGAACCAGCCGGCTGGCCTTTTGCGCAAATAACCCTGGGTTACCAGCCGGTCAAGAAGGCCTTCGGCTGTGGGGCCGAAGAGATCCAGCTCCGCCGGGCCGATGGGCAACTCTGCAGCTGCCGCACACAGGTGCGGGCCCAGGACGTAGGGGTTGCCCGGATCAAAGACCGTGGCTTCCACCGACACATCAAAGATTGCCTCCGGGTGATTCACCAGGTAGGTATCAAGGGGATCGTCGCTGGCAACAAAAGCAGCGATGGCGTCCTGCCCTGCACGGCCCGCCCGGCCGATCTGTTGGAACAGGGAAGCGCGGGTACCGGGCCACCCGGCCACGAGCACGGCGTCCAGTCCCGAAATATCAATCCCGAGCTCCAATGCGGACGTGCTCGAGACCCCGAGCAGTTGGCCGGACCTCAGTGCTTGCTCCAAGGCACGCCGTTCTTCGGGCAGGTAGCCGGATCTGTAGGCGGCCACCCGCCCCGGCAGGCTGGGATCCACCTCGTCCAGGAGTCTCTTGGTGATGGACGCAATGGACTCCGCCCCGCGACGGGACTTGATAAACGCGATGGTGCGGACCCGGGAAGAAACCAGGTTGGCCAGGATGTCGGCCGTTTCGGCAACTGCTGTACGGCGTTGCTTGGCCCCGTTCTCACCCTTGACATCGGTCAGTGCAGGCTCCCAGAACGCCACGGTTGTGGATCCGTGCGGGGAGCAATCTTCGGATACTTCACGCACGGGAGCTCCGATAAGCCTCCCGAACGACACCGCGGGATCGGACGCGGTGGCAGACGCCGCGATGAACACCGGTTCGGGGAAGGAAGTCCCCGCACCGTAGTACGCGCAGATCCGGCGGAGTCGCCTCATGAGATTTGCTACATGCGAGCCAAAGACTCCACGGTAACTGTGTGCTTCGTCCACGATCACGTAGCGCAACCTGCGGAAGAACCTGGCCCACCACGTGTGGTTGGGGAGGATCCCGAAGTGCAGCATGTCCGGGTTCGCCAGGATGAAATTGGCATGGTCCCGGATCCAGCGCCGGGAGGAGACGTCGGTGTCGCCGTCGTATGTTTCTGCCCGAACAGTGGGCAGTTTCAGTGCCCGGATGGCTGCGAGCTGGTCCGCGGCCAGCGCCTTGGTGGGGGACAGATAAAGCGTGACGGCGCCGTCGTCGTGGATTTTTCCGGGATCAGACAGTACACGCAGCTCGGAACGGTGTATCGCATCCAATGCCGGCAGCTGATAGGCCAGCGACTTTCCGGAGGCTGTCCCGGTGGCGATCACCACGTGTTGGCCGCCATGGGCGATCTCTGCAGCCTGGATCTGGTGCCGGTACGGTTCGTTGATGCCCAGAGATCCGTAGGCGGCCACGACATCCGGATGTACCCAACCCGGCCAGGGCTCGTTGACCGCCTTCCGCGCCGGGATGGTGTGGACATGGCGGAGCTGCTCAGGGTCCTGGGTCCGGCCCAGCAGGGAGATCAGAGAATTCGGTGCAGCCACCGAATCATTCTGTCACTGTGCGGAGACGCCGACGGCGGCTCCCGGGAGAGCCGCCGTCGAACAGGTCCGCCGAAGGGCGCGCTTTACTTGCCGGAGAGGTCTGAACCCTCCGCGCCGCTGACGGACATCATGAGCACGTGGCACACAACGTCCCACCCAAGATGCGAGTACAGCTTCTGGCCATCCAGCGAGGCAAGGAGGAGGCCGTTTTCAACATCGTGCGAGAAAGCCTGGGCGGCCAGGGCCTTCATGATGAAGCTGCCCAACCCGCGGCGTTGGAATCCCGGCTCGGTGACGATCTTGTCGAACACGGCCGTGCCGTTCACCACAAACACCCTGCCGCTGGCAGCGACTTGTTCGCCGGAATGCACCACCGCGTGGTGCACACCGTTCGACTCAGAGGTAGCGAGTTCGAGGTCGTCGTCAGGAAGCCAGGGATCCTCGGCATCCTGGGTTTCCATGTCGACGATCATCATGGTCTGGGACGCGGACGTCACCGTCAAGCCATGTTGTTCGGCCAAGTATTTGTACCGTTGGACGTCGTTGGTGAGGATCGTCAGGATCCGGCTTGGAGCCTCCGCGGTCTTGCCCGCCAGGGCGGTGAACTCGTCGTCGGAAGGATCGTGGGCGAAGTACTCCCAGTCACCGGTCTTGTCGGCGCGAAGTGCGGCAGGGAAGCGTCCCTCTTGGCGTGACTCATAGCCGCGGCAGCCGGACCAGCCGGCCACCCAGACCTCCAAGAGGTGCGCAATGTCTTCAACCAAGGCGTCTGGACTCATGTAGAGAGACTATGCCAGCGCTCCCTGAAGGAACAGAGCGATGTCTGGGGAAGGACGGTTGCTTATTGAATTGTGACGTGGACGCTCCGCCACGCTCGGTTTTACAGCACCAAGTACCCTTTAACAGTGGCTTTGAACCGAATTGTGCTCTTCTATGGCTTTACCCCGATCGCCGACCCCGACGCCGTGCGTCTGTGGCAGCGCGCCCTCTGCGAAAAACTGGGTCTCACTGGCCGGATCCTCATTTCCAAGGACGGCATCAACGCCACCGTGGGCGGCGAGCTGAACAACATGAAGCAGTACGTGAAGACCACACGGGAGTACAAGGGGTTCCACGGGATCGATTTCAAATGGTCCGAGGGCGGAGCCGACGATTTCCCGCGGCTCAGCGTCAAGGTCCGCGACGAGATTGTCTCCTTCGGCGCTCCAGGTGAGTTGAAGGTTGACGAGAACGGCGTCGTGGGCGGCGGCAAGCACCTGCAGCCCGAAGAACTCCACGCGTTGGTGGACGCGAAAAGGGCAGGCGGTGACGACGTCGTGTTTTTCGATGGCCGCAATGCCTTCGAGGCCCAAATCGGCAAATTCAAGGACGCAATCGTTCCCGACGTCGACACCACGCACGACTTCATCAAGGAACTCGATTCCGGCAAGTACGACGACCTCAAAGACAAGCCGGTGGTCACCTACTGCACCGGCGGAATCCGTTGCGAAGTGCTCTCCAGCCTGATGGTCAACCGGGGCTTCAAGGAGGTCTACCAGTTGGATGGCGGCATCGTCCGCTACGGAGAGACCTTCAAGGACAAGGGCCTGTGGGAGGGGTCCCTCTATGTGTTCGACAAGCGCATGCACGTCGAATTCAGCGAGGAAGCCAAGACCATTGGCGAGTGCGTGAGGTGTGCATCACCCACCAACAAATTCGAGAACTGCTCCAACCCCAGCTGCCGCACGCTGACCCTTTACTGCGCCGAATGCGCTTCAAGCCCGGAAACACTCCGTTGCCCGGGTGGCTGCGACGCCGCCTGAGGGGAACTTCACAGCCTGCTCACGCGGTAGGCAAAGTTGGCATCGGCCCCGGTGCCCACTGTGATGGAAAGGACTGCGTCCTTGTCCAGCTGGACCACGCTGACCCGCGCGTTGGCGCACCCCAGGGTGAGGTCAACGAGTTCAGCCTCGCCCAGCTTGACCGCGAAAGCCACCCGCCGCGTGCCGCGGCAGGCCAAGGTCACTGCGTACGTGCCGCCTGGCAGCTGGACGGTTTGCTCGGTCCTTGACTCGCCAGCGCCCAAAAAGCCACTGCTCGAATAGAACGACTGTCCCTGCGACTGGGGCAAAGCAGCGGTGGCCCACTCGTCCAAGGCCTTGCCGGTGACGGTCTTGTCCAAGGCGGGGTCCGGCGGGAGAACTACGTTGGCCGCAGTCGAACTGGCGCTGGCCTCGGCTTTGCCGCCGTCCTCGTAGGTATATTCACAGGCACTCACGCTTCCGCACAGCACAAGGAGTCCGACGGCGGCCCTCGCCAGCCGCTGTACCGTTACGGAGGGAGCCGCCCTGCTGCCCATGAGCTGACTTTACGCCCGTGCGGGCTTCGGCTGAAGGGCACCTTTGTGAGGTGGTTACGACGCCCTAGCTGGTCGCAGGGACCAGATGGTAAGCAAAGACCAGAGGGGCGTCCACGCTGCTTGTCGAGATGCTGATGGCTCCGCTTCCCGGCACCTTGATCTTCACAACGTCCAGGCTGCCATTGCAGGCTGCGGCGGCGTCGGTGATCTTCCCTCCGCCGGAGGAGACTGCGAAATACGCCTTGCCGCCGCCATCGCACGCCATCGTCAGCGTGTAACTTCCGGCCGGAACGTTGGCGGACTCCTTGACCAGCGGATCACGGTTGAGAATCTTGCCCGAATCCTCCAACACGGCCGTGCTGGCTGCGGGGAGCACCTTTTCCCTCCAGGCAGGGACGTCCGCGTCCTGGATGTTGACCGGAGCCTGGCACGCTGAGACTCCCAGCAGCGAAGCAGCCGAGATGGCAACAAGGCCGGCAAAGCGCCCTGTGGAGGAGAAGTTGAGCATGGTTCCAACGCTACCGGGTTCAAGAGCCCTGCTTTGTCCACATAGCGCCAATGACGAACCCACAGTGCAGCTGCGCCACCCCTACACTTGCAAGGTGACTGACACAGCTTCCTTCTTTACCGCAGGCAATACAGACGATGCTCCCCGCAGTGACCAGCCGGACCTCCTGAGGGCCCTCGCCGCGGATCTTCGCGCCATCTCCTACACCGTGGACGGAGTGGCCGCACTCTTGGGGGAGTCGGCCTCGGAAGCACTGTCCAGGGACCAGCTCGTTCCCGCCCTTTTGGCCAGTGAGCGCCAGGTGGCCTCTGAAGAACCGGCCCTCCGCGCACTGGCAGTCATCGTCCGCCTGTGGCTGCTCGCGGTTCCGCAGACCGTCGCCGACGTCGATTCCGCCCTGCCGGGGACAGGATCCCGGGGGCTTGAGGTACTCGGACTGGTTATCCTCGAGTCTGGGATGGTCCGGGCAAAGGTGGACCTCCGCCCTTATGGCTGGGATGCCAACGCCGATGGCACTGGGGGAGCGGAACTCTGGGTGGCCAGCGACCTCGCCGCCCACCAGCAACCCGGAGTCTTGAGGCACGATCATGTGCTGGGAATAGGCCGGGCTTCCACCACACTCGTCCAGACGACATCCAGGCAGCACACTGCACGGGCCCTGGACCTTGGCACCGGCTGCGGCATCCAGACGTTCCACCTGCTCCACCACTGCGAGCATGTCACCGCCACGGACATCTCCGTCCGGGCGCTCGCCTTCACCCGCTTCAACCTCCTGCTCAACGCCGAGGAGCTGGACCTGGACCCGAACAACCTTGAGGGCCGCGTGAGCCTGAGGCTGGGCTCGCTGCTCGAGCCCGTGGCCGGGGAATTGTTCGGCCTGGTGGTGTCCAACCCGCCCTTCGTCATTACACCCCGTACCGGTGGGGAGTCGTCGGCCGAGCAATTCACTTACCGGGATGGGGGATTGCCGGGGGACGAGATTGTGGCATCACTGGTGCGGTCCCTGGATACGGTCCTTGAACCGGGTGGGACGGCCCAGATGCTGGGGAACTGGGAGGTTGCTGCAGGCGCCGGATGGAAGGACCGTCCCCAAGCTTGGCTCAAGGACTCCGGCCTGGATGTGTGGTTTATCCAGCGCGAGCAGGTTGGACCTGAACAATATGCCGAAACCTGGTTGCAGGACGCCTCGCAGAACCGTGAGGGTGAGCAATACAAGGACGCCTATGCTGCCTACCTCAGCGACTTCGCGTCCAGGAATGTCCAAGGAATCGGTTTTGGAATGATCTGGCTCCGCCGCCCCGGGCCCGGGCGCGGTGCGGTCATCAACCGTTTCGAGGAGATCACCTATCCCATCGAGCAGCCGATCGGGCCGCACCTGGGGGCCGCGGTAGAGCGGGCTGACTGGGTGGCCGCAAACGCCATCCCCGAGGCACATCTGGTTGTGGCGGAGGACGTTACCGAAGAACGGCACCAGCGTCCCGGAGCCGCGCACCCGGGAGTCATCCTTCTGCGTCAGGGCGCTGGCCTCCGGCGAACCAATTTGCTGAGTACTGAACTCGCCGGCTTCGTCTCGGCCTGCGACGGACAATTGTCCGTCCGGCAGATAGTTTCTGCTTTGGTGGCGCTCCTTGGCGGTGGCGACACCTTTGATGAAGATGCCTTCCGTGAGGGCCTGTTCAGCGAGGTCACCAACCTCGTCCTGGAGGGTTTCCTGCTTCCGGACCCTGACCGGTACAGCTCGTGAGTGGACCAGCCGCACCTGGGGCACCGGAATCCGGCTCCCCCGTTAGTGACCCTGACTACACTGATGAAGTGATTGCGAACAACGAGACATCCCAAACGTCAGGCGACGTTCCGCGACGGAAGCGGGCAGAGAAGACGGTTGAGATCACCGATCCCAAGGCCATCCGCGCCCTGGCACATGCGGCCCGGATTGAGGTCATCTCCGAGCTTTACGCGACCCAGGTCAGCCATACAGCCACCGAACTGGCAGCAAGGACCGGCCTGACGCCCAGTGCCATGAGCTATCACCTTCGGGCGCTTCAGAAGTGGGGAATCGTGGCGCCTGCGGAGAACTCCGGAGACGCCCGCGAAAGGCGTTGGAAGGCTGCCGGGACCGACTTCACCATCTCCGGCGGCAGCGTTGCCAGCCCGGAGATCGCAGTGGTGGACCTGGAACTTGATGCGTTCCGGCGCAGGGCCTCGGCATTTGCCAAAGCACGCGGTGAGCGCAGGCAGCGGGGCGGCTCGGGGGAGGAGCCGGCAGCCGTGGTCCTCTCAAGCAACCTGCTGTACCTGACCAACGAGCAGCGCAAGGAGCTGGCAGACAGGATTCGGGAAGTATTCCGGGAGTACGAACTTGAGGATCCCACCCGGATTCCCGAGGGCGCAGAGCGCATGGCAACCCTGTGGTCGATGATCCCGGATGACCGCGTGGCGCCGGGCCAGTAGCACCATCCCCGGTCCTCGAAGGGCCACCTGGTTTTCCCTGCCAAAACGCAGGATTCTGCAAACTATGGTGAACTAGGCCAATATGGGCAGCAGCCCAATTACACATTTTTTCTGTAGGAGCATCGTGCCCAGCAAGGCAAAAACCGGCAAGAAACTCGTGATCGTGGAGTCTCCGGCCAAGAGCAAGACCATCGCCAAGTACCTTGGCGAGGGCTTCATCGTCGAGGCTTCCATCGGCCACATCCGGGACCTTCCGCAGCCCTCCGACCTCCCTGCAGAACTGAAGAAGACTTCGCTGGGCAAGTTCGCCGTCGACGTCGAAAACGACTTCAAGCCGTACTACGTCGTGTCCCCGGACAAGAAGAAAAAGGTTGCCGAACTCAAGGCACAGCTGAAAGATGCTGATGCTCTCTATCTCGCAACCGATGGGGACCGCGAAGGCGAAGCCATCGCGTGGCACCTCCTGGAGGTCCTGAAGCCCAAGGTTCCCGTCTACCGCATGACCTTCGGTGAAATCACCAAGGAAGCCATCCACCGTGCCATGGACAACCTGCGCGATGTTGATACTGCGCTGGTTGATGCCCAGGAGACCCGTCGAATTCTCGACCGGCTCTACGGTTACGAGATTTCGCCGGTACTGTGGCGCAAGGTTGCCCGCGGCCTGTCGGCTGGTCGTGTCCAGTCCGTGGTGACCCGCATGGTGGTGGACCGCGAACGCGAACGCATGGCGTTCCGGGCTGCTTCCTACTGGGACCTGACGGGCCAGTTCGGCGCAGGGTCAGGCTCGTTCAAGGCCAAGCTCGCTGCCGTTGACGGTGCCAAGGTTGCCAGTGGCCGCGACTTCAACGACAACGGCCAGCTCACTTCCTCGAATGTGGTCCACCTCAACGAGGAACTGGCCACGTCCTTGGCTTCCGGGCTGGAAAAGGCTGACTTCAGTGTCCGCTCCGTTGACACCAAGCCCTACACCCGCAGGCCTGCAGCTCCGTTCACAACCTCGACCCTGCAGCAGGAAGCCGGCCGCAAGCTCCGGTTCTCCTCGAAGAGCACCATGCAGATTGCACAGCGGCTCTATGAAAACGGCTACATCACCTATATGCGTACGGATTCCTCGGCGCTGAGCGACGAAGCACTGACAGCTTCCCGCCGCCAGGCCGCGGAACTGTACGGGCCCGAGTACGTGCCCCAGAGCCCGCGTGTCTACGCGAACAAGGCAGCCAACGCCCAGGAAGCACACGAAGCCATCCGTCCTGCCGGTGACTCCTTCCGTACGCCGGCCCAGGTGGCCAAGCAGCTCAGCGGTGACGAGTTCCGCCTGTACGAACTCATTTGGAAGCGCACCGTCGCCTCGCAGATGGCTGACGCCAAGGGCTCCACTGCGACGATCCGCCTGGGTGCGGTGGCCACCGACGGACGTGACGCAGAGTTCTCCGCCTCCGGTACCGTCATCACCTTCCCCGGCTTCCTGGCTGCCTACGAAGAGGGCAAGGACGAAAGCCGCGGCGACGACGATTCCGATGAAGCCCGCCGCCTGCCGAACGTCGCCAAGGGTGATTCCCTCACGGCTTCGGACATTGTGGCCGTGGGGCACGAGACGTCCCCGCCTCCGCGCTACACGGAAGCGTCCCTCACCGCTGAGCTGGAAAAGCGCGGCATCGGACGCCCCTCCACGTACGCCTCCACGATCTCCACCATCCAGGATCGCGGGTACGTCCGTAAGCAGGGTTCGGCCCTGGTTCCCAGTTGGATTGCGTTCTCGGTGATCCGCTTGCTCGAGCAGCACTTCACGGACTACGTCGACTACGAATTCACGGCCGACATGGAAGGCGACCTCGACAAGATCGCCAACGGACAGGCCGCCGGTACTGCTTGGCTGAAACACTTCTACTACGGTGAAGATGCCGATCCCGGCCTGCTCAGCATCGTCAACAACCTCGGCGAGATTGACGCACGCGAGATCAACTCGGTGCCCATCGCAGAAGGCATTACGCTCCGCGTTGGTAAGTTTGGTCCCTACCTGGAAAGCTCCATCCCCACGGTGGACGAAAAGACAGGCGAGGTTGTTGAGTCCGCCCGCGCCAACGTGCCCGAAGAACTCGCTCCCGACGAGCTCACGGCGGAAAAAGCCAAAGAGCTGATGGAGACCGCGGCCCCGGAGGAACGGGTGCTGGGAACGGATCCCCACACCGGCCACACGGTGGTAGCCAAGAACGGCCGCTATGGTGCCTACGTCACTGAGGTCATCCCGGAGATGACCGAGGAACAGCTGGCCAACCAGCCGGTGGAGTACTACAAGAACGGCAAGCCCAAGCCTCCCAAGAAGCCGGTCAAGGCCAAGCCGCGCACCGGTTCGTTGTTCAAGTCCATGACGGTGGACAGCGTGACCCTGGATGAGGCCTTGCAGCTTATGAGCCTTCCACGGGTACTCGGCGAGGACGCTGAGGGTAACCCCATCACGGTCCAGAACGGCCGTTTTGGTCCCTACTTGAAGAAGGGCACCGACTCCCGGTCCATCGGATCCGAAGAGGAGATCTTTACGATCACCCTGGACCAGGCCCTGGAGATATACTCGCAGCCCAAACAGCGCGGTGCACGGGCAGCCGTTCCGCCGCTTGCCGAGTTTGGCCCCGATCCGGTTTCCGAGAAGAACATCGTGGTGAAGGAAGGCCGCTTCGGGCCCTACATCACTGACGGCGTCACGAACATTACCGTCCCGCGCTCAACCTCGCTCGAGGAACTGACCCGGGAACGCGCCGTCGAGCTTTTGGCGGAAAAGCGGGCCAAGGGACCGGTCAAGCGGACCACCACACGCAAGGCTCCTGCGAAGAAGGCAGCAGCCAGGAAGTAACCGCAGCGTCGGCCGGGCAGCATTTGCGAATTGCTTCCCGGCCGGCATCGTGGTCGAGTAGAACCATGACTGAACAGACGGTTTCACCGGATAACGGACCCTTGAACGACCTTGAGGCAAAGCTTGCCCTGGCCGACCAGCCGGATGCAAACCCCGTGGACGTCATCCTCGCTTTCCTGAACAACGAGGTCTACCTGGTCAGCTCGGAAGCTGTGGACGGCCCCGATTCCTCGGTTGAGCCCTTGGTGCTCTCGAACGCTGACGGCCAACCGGTCCTGGCCGTGTTCAGCCACCCCAGCCGCGTTGACGAGCGTTTCCTCGAAGCCGCCCCGCACGTCCTGGGCACCATGGGTTCAGCGATCCTTGGCAACATCGGTGACGAACTGGGCATGGTCATTAACCCCGGGAGCGAATTCGGCTTCGAAATCGATCCCGAGGGCATTGCCAACATCCGGCGCGACTTCAAACGGGCCGACGAGGCAACAGATCAGGCCGAATAACCACAAGGACTCCGTTCCCGTCGGCGAAACGTCATCGCCAAGTTGCTTACCGGGCTTCGAATCGGTGAATAATGGCAGAATGCGTCTTGGCGTTCTCGACATCGGGTCCAACACCGTCCACCTCTTGCTGGTGGATGCACACCCCGGCGCGCGCCCGGTGGCTTTCGCCTCCCACAAGCGACCGCTTTCCTTGGTGCAGTACCTCGACGGCGATGGCAACATCAGCGACGCCGGCCAGCACGAGCTCATTGAATTCGTTCTGGAGGCTTGGGAGTTCGCCGCCAGCCATAAAGCGGAAGATCTCCTGGCTTTCTGTACTTCGGCCATCCGGGAGGCAACCAACGGTCCCGAGGTCCTGGCAAGGGTCAAGCATGAAACAACAGTGACCCTCCAGGAGCTCACGGGCAGCGAAGAAGCCTCCATGACGTTCTTCGCCGTGCGGCGTTGGTACGGCTGGGGTGCCGGGCCGATC
This sequence comes from Paenarthrobacter sp. NPDC089307, assembly GCF_040685055.1. NCBI lineage: Bacteria > Bacillati > Actinomycetota > Actinomycetes > Micrococcales > Micrococcaceae > Paenarthrobacter > Paenarthrobacter sp. NPDC089307. The sequence goes on along the minus strand of NZ_JBFBHE010000006.1, from coordinate 303,016 downwards.
CTTGACCTGGACATTGGAGGCGGCTCCTTCGAAATGGCCTACGGCACTGACGAACTCCCGGAATTCGCCACGTCGGTTCCTCTGGGTGCCAGCCGTCTGACGCGGGACTGGCTCCACGACGACCCTCCCAGTGCCAAGAGCGTCAAGGAACTCCGGCGCTACATCCGCTCCACTTTGAAGCCTGTTGTTCGCGACTTCCACGAACTTGGCCGCGCGAACCTCGTAGCCGGAACGTCCAAGACCTTCCGTTCATTGGCCCGCATTGCCGGTGCTGCCCCCAGCGCGGCCGGGCCCTACGTAAAGCGCGAGCTTCATGCCGCGGACCTGGGCCTGTGGGCGCAGCGGATTTCCGCCATGACCGTGGAAGACCGGCTATACCTGCCCGGAGTCTCGGACGCCCGGGCACGCCAGCTGCTGGCAGGCGCGCTGGTAGCTGAAGCGGCCCTTGAACTTTTTGAATTTCCCACCATGGAGATCTGCCCCTGGGCCCTGCGCGAAGGCCTGATCCTCCGCAGGCTGGACCAATTGGTCTTTGAGGAAGCCCTGGACCCCGCACCCCATGTGGGCAAAAGGAAGAAAGACAAATCCAAGAAGAAAGCCAAGGACCACCCGGAAGTAAAAGAGTTTCCGGTCCCTGTAAATACCCCTGCCCCTTCCCCAATACCAGCCCCCGCGGCAGGCGGGCTGGCCTCCTGAGATGAGCAACGACGTCGAACCTGAAGTGAATGACCGCCAGATCCCAGTGGCGCTTTCCAGCGCCTCCGTATACCCCTTGAGCGTCCATGACGCCTTCGCCGTAGCCCAGGACCTTGGCTACGAGGGCGTCGAGGTGATGGTCACCAACAACGCCGTGAGCCAGGACCCAGCTGCCCTGATCCAGCTCAGCCACCGCTACAACCAGGAGATCGTCTCGATCCACGCGCCGACTTTGCTGCTGACCCAGCAAGTGTGGGGCACGGCGTGGAACAAGATCGAGAAATCCTGCCAGATGGCCGCTGAAGTAGGGTGCGACACCGTGGTGGTGCACCCCCCTTTCCGCTGGCAGTCCAACTATGCGGAGAATTTCGTTGAGGGGGTCCGGGAAATCGCCACGATGTACCAGGTCCGCATCGCGGTGGAGAACATGTACCCGTGGCGCGTTCGCGGGCGGGAGGCCGTGGCTTACCTGCCGCACTGGGATCCGCTGGGACAGGATTACGACGACGTCACGTGGGACTTCTCGCACGCCGCCACTGCCGGGGCCAACAGCCTGGAAGCCATCAAGGCGCTGGGAAGCAAACTCCGGCACGTCCACCTGACTGACGGCTCGGGTTCAGGCAAGGACGAGCACCTGGTTCCCGGTACCGGAACACAGCAATGCGCCGACGCCCTGCAGCACCTGGCAGCGACGGGCTTTGACGGCGTCGTGGTGGCTGAGATTTCCACGCGCAAGGCAAAGGTTGCGGGGGAGCGCGAGGAAATGCTCGCCGAAACGCTGAGATTCGCGCGGCGGCACCTGAGCGTTCCTGCGCCGGTGGAGCGCGGCTAGGCAGCAATCTGCCGGGTTTGTTCGCTTGGCCCGCAGTTTTCAACTGCCGGTCGGGCGAACAACTCCGGTGTCCAGGGGGCTTAAAAGCGAAAGCACCGGCGGCCGAATCGGGAAATGGGGGAAAACCCGCCCGGCCACCGGTGCTGCTGGCGGACATCCCCATGCCCGCCTCATCACTCGCACCCTCAATGAGGTAACTACTAAGTTACGGACCAAGCTTGAGTGCTGCCTGCAATAACCTTGGGAACAAGCTGTGAATCCGGAATCCATTCGACCCCGTCCGAGCCCAACTGCAATGATGGAGCCATGAGCAACCGAATCGCATTCCTTGGCTGTGGATCCATGAACGAGGCAATTCTGGGAGGTCTGCTCGCCGCGGGCACGGACCCTTCCGACATCGTAGCCACCGTGCGCCGTGCTGAGCGGGCGGACGAGCTGGCCCAGCGCCACGGTGTCATGGCCATCGCGGGGGAGGAAGAGCCGGACAACAACAAGCTGGCTGCCAAAGGCTCCGGCATGGTCATCCTGGGCGTCAAGCCGGTGGGCATCCTGGACCTGGCCCGGGAAATCAGCCCCGCGCTGAGTAAGGACACGATCGTTGTAAGCGTCGCAGCGGCGGTTTCAATCGCCCAGCTCGAAGCGGCTTTGCCAGAGGGTCAACCGGTCATCCGCACCATGCCCAACACGCCTGCACGGCTTGGCCGCGGCGTCATTTCCGTCTCCCCGGGCACCCATTGCACCCCTGAGCAGCTCGAACAGGCCAAGAAGGCGCTGGCTGGCGCCGGGAGGGTTGTGGAGATTCCTGAGGAGCAGGTGGACGCGTTGTCGGCCATCAGCGGTTCCGGGCCGGCTTACGCGTTCTATCTCGCCGAAGCCATGGCCGCTGCCGGCGTCGAACTCGGTTTGGATGAAGAGCTGTCCGTCATGCTTGCCCGCGAAACCGTTGCAGGGGCCGGTTTCATGCTGGCCGAACCGGGGGCGGACCCCCGGGCCCTTCGCATCGCCGTCACCAGCCCCAACGGCACCACTGAACGTGCCATCGCGGCATTCGACGACGGCGGGATCCCCAGGATTATCGCCGATGGCGCCAGAGCCGCAGCGGCCCGGGCCGCCGAGATCACCAAACAGCTCGGCTAGTTTTTGTACAGCTAACGCCCTCAAAAGCCTGTCTTAAGGGCGTTAGCTGTACAAAAACTCCAGAGGGGTTAGGGGCGTGCGGCGAAGCGCTCCAGCAGGTCCACGTGTCCGGACACGATCAACATGTCGTGGCCGGACACTTTGGTCTCCGGCCGCGCGTAGGTGAAGTCCTCGCCCGGGGTCTTCACGCCCACAATCGTCACGCCGTATTTGGAGCGGACCTTGGATTCCTCCAGCGTGAAACCCACCGTTTCCTTGGGTGGGTACATCTTGACGATCGCGTAGTCGTCGTCGAACTCGATGAAGTCCAGCATCCTGCCGGAGACCAAGTGGGCGGCGCGCACCCCGGCGTCGGCCTCAGGGTAGATCACGTGGTTGGCCCCGATCCTGGTGAGGATCTTGCCGTGGGAAGGGGTGATGGCCTTGACCCAAAGGTGCTGGATGCCCAGATCCACGAGGTTCACGGTGATCAGCACGGAGGACTCGATGGAAGTGCCCACCCCTACGACGGCGGAGCTGAACTCCTGGGCGCCAAGCTGTCGGAGGGCGTCGATGTTGGTGGCATCGGCTTCCACTACGTGGGTCAATACCGGGGCCCACTTTTGGACCAGCGTACGGTCGCGCTCGATCGCCAGGACTTCACGGCCCTGCTTGACCAGCTGCTCGGCCGTAGCAGAGCCGAACCGGCCCAAGCCGATGACCAGCACTGGAGCATTGTGTGCGGGGCGGTTGGCAGCCCCCGTGGTACTAGCCAATGATTGGCCTCTCTTCCGGGTAGTGGAACAGCTGGCTGCGCTGGCGTAGCGCCAGCCCGGCAGCAAGGGTTACGGTGCCGACGCGACCGGCGAACATCAGCGCCGTCAGGACATAAACGCCCGACGGCGGCAGCTCGGCACTGAGGTTGGTGCTCAGTCCCACAGTGGCGAAGGCGGAGATCGATTCGAAGAGCACCCGGTCCAATGATGCTCCGCTGATGGAGAGCAACAAGAACGCAGCTACGGACACCAAAGTGGCGCCGGCGACAATAACGGAGATGGCCACCCGCATGGTGCCCTGGGGGATGGTCCGGCCGTAGACCTTGACGTCTGCGTCGCCTCGGGCTTCGGCCATGATCGCGAGGAACATGACGGCGATGGTGGTCACCTTGATGCCGCCAGCCGTTGAGGCAGATCCGCCGCCTGCAAACATCAGGGCATCTGTAAGGAGCATGGTGGTGGACTCCATGTGGTTCTGGTCCACCAGGTTGAAGCCGCCCGAGCGAGTCATGACCGAGGCGAACAGCGAATGCGTGATCTTGTCGCCCAGGTCCATGTGGGCGATGGTCCGCACGTTGTCCCACTCCATCAGGGCCCAAAGGACAGTGCCGGCGGCCAGGAGGATGAAGGAGACCTGGATGGTGAGCTTGGTGTGGAGGTTCCACTTTTTCCAGTTGAGCCCGTTCTGTTGGAGCACCATCACCACGGGGAAACCCAGGCTGCCAAGGAAGACACCCAGCATCAGGGGGATCAGGATCCACAGGTCGGTTTCGTAGGGCACGATACCGTCGGAATGGGGAGTGAAACCGGCATTGTTGAAAGCAGAAATCGAGTAGAAGACGCCGTGCCACACGGCCTGCCATAAGTCTTCGCCGAGCACGATGAAACGCGGAATCAATGCCAGGGCCAGGGCGCCCTCAATGACCACGGAGGTGACGATGACGATCCGGAGCAGGGTACCCACTTCGCCGAGGCGGCCGGCATTGTTCATGGCTTCCTGGGCGATGAGCTTGCCACGTACGCCCAGCCGCTTGCTGACCATGAGGGCCAGGAGTGAGGCGAGGGTCAGGGTGCCCAAGCCTCCCACGAAGATGCCCACCAAAATCACGAGCTGGCCGAAGAACGTCCAGTGCGTAGCCGTGGAGACCACGGTCAAGCCCGTTACGCAGACACTCGACACCGCAGTGAACAGGGCCTGGTGCAACGGCGTCACAGTCCCATCAGCGGACGCAGCAGGCAAGGAGAGCAAACCAGTGAAGAACAGGATGACAACTGCGAACACCGTCAACGCCAAGCGCGCTGGTGAGGTGTTGGCAATGTTGTCCACGAAGTCGCGTACACGGGTGAAGATCCACAGACCTTCCCGCTCCTGCTGGATGGGTTGCCAGTTGGTCGGGCTCGCGGACCGCGACTGGCTGTGGGACATGGCGCTCTTCCTTGGTTGAAACAAGCTTTCCTGAGTAGTAAACCACTATTCGCGCGGCGTAACCGGGCGTTGGGGCGTTCCAGGCTCAGGTAGCCTGTTCTGGATGAACTCCAGGCTTGGAACTACGGCTTCCAGCATTACGCGGTCCGCACTGCCAACGACGGTGGTGTGGGATCCAGCCATGACTGCCTACAATTTTGGTCCGGGCCACCCCATGGCCCCGCAGAGGCTTGAACTGACGGCCCGCCTGGCCGAATCGCTCGGCCTCTTTGATCACCAGCACGTGGCCGTCGAGGCACCTGGCCTGGCAACCGACGTCGAACTTTTTTCTGTCCACAGCCCCGAGTACGTGGCGGCCGTCCGGCGGGTCAGTGCGGACCCAAGCCACCCGGAAGAAAGCCGCGGCCTGGGCACCGAGGACGATCCCGCGTTCGCCGGAATGCATGAGGCCAGCGCGCGCCTGGCAGGGGGTTCGCTGCTGGCAGCGGAGACCATTCTGTCCGGCCAGGCGGTGCGTGCAGTCAACTTCAGCGGCGGCATGCACCACGCCGCCCGTGAGCGTGCCAGCGGATTCTGTGTCTACAACGATGTCGCCATGGCTATCCAGCGGCTGCTCGACGGCGGCGTGCAGCGGGTGGTGAGCATCGACGTCGACGCCCACCACGGGGACGGAACGCAGGGCATTTTCTGGAACGACCCCCGGGTCATGACCATCAGCCTCCACGAAACAGGACTTACCTTGTTCCCCGGGACAGGTTTTGCCAACGAAACCGGGGGACCGGATGCGCCGGGGACGGCGGTGAACGTCGCGCTTCCCACATTCACTGGCGACGCCGCCTGGTTGCGTGCGTTCCATGCGGTGGTCCCCCAGCTGGTGGGGGCCTTCCAGCCGGAGGTGATTGTGAGCCAGCACGGCTGCGACTCCCACCGCGACGATCCCCTCACGCACCTCAACCTCAGCGTCGACGGGCAGCGTGAGGCTGCGTCCGCCGTCGCGAGCCTTGCCGCCCGCTACTGCGAGAACCGCTGGATCGCAACCGGGGGAGGCGGGTACGACGTCACAGGCGTGGTGCCCCGGGCCTGGAGCCACTTGATCGGAATGGTCACGCAGCGCCCCGTGCCGCTCAGCCTCCCCGTGCCGGAGGCGTGGCGGACGTACGTCAGGGAAGCCTACGGCGTGTGGGCTCCAGAGTCGATGGGCGATGACGTGGACGTGTGGTGGCGCTCCTGGGAAGTTGGCTACGACCCCGCCGACGAGGTGGACCGGACTGTCATAGCCACCCGCAAGGAGATCTTCCCGCTGTACGGCCTGGACCCTTGGTTTGACTGACTCCGGAGGGATGCACGCAAGGAAACAGGGATGCCAATCGGCGTATATGTCGCTAGGGTGTAAGGCATGGTGACTGACGACGTATTTGCCGTCATTGCTGAGGCAACCAGGCGCGACATCCTGGTCTCCCTCCGCTCTGGGGATAAAGCTGTAGGCGAACTGGTGGAGGAACTGGCTGCAAGCCAGCCCACCATCTCCAAGCATCTGAAGGTGCTCCGCGAGGCCGACCTCGTCAGCATGCGCGCACAGGGCCAGAAGCGCTTCTATGCCCTCAATCCCAAGCCGCTCGCCGGCGTCGCCAGTTGGCTTGAAACGTTCGACGTCGGACCAGCCGCACCCGCCGCCGTCGCGCCTGCCGCTGCGCCCGCTGTTGCTGAACCGGTAGCGGCCCCCGTTGAGGTGCCGACCCTCCCTGAAGCCATCAACCAGGCAGCGAAGGTCCATTCGAGTGGTACCCCCGTCTCGCTGGATCCGGCATCGGACGATACTGTTCCACAACAAATCGGCCGCACGGTGGGCCGTGCTGCCACCAAGGCTGCTGACTTGTTGGCCAATCTTCCCAACCTGCCCAACCTTCCCAAGTTCGGGCGCAAGCGGTAATCAGTGTGATCATGCTCACAATGTGAGGCGGGCGTGCCGCCACGCTTCCTTGGCTTTTCACCGTTTTTCTACAGTTGTGTTAACTCCGGCCGGAGGGTCACATTGGCTCCGGATGGAGATCCTATGTCCTCTGATGCAAGCATGGGCGGGACTGATTCGTCCCGCCGCTGGCCGGCGCACCGAGGATAGGAAGACGCATGGATTCAAGGCTCGAAGCCGTCCGCGACACCGTTTTGGCGCGGAACCCGGGGGAGAAGGAATTCCACCAAGCCGTCAGCGAAGTGTTCGAAAGCCTTGGCCCGGTCCACGATCGGCACCCCGAGTTCCTCGAAGGCGCCGTCCTGGAGCGCCTGTGCGAACCTGAGCGCCAGATCATCTTCCGCGTACCTTGGACCGACGACGCCGGACGCGTCCACGTGAACCGCGGCTTCCGGGTGGAGTTCAACTCCGCACTCGGTCCCTACAAGGGCGGCCTGAGGTTCCACCCCTCCGTCTACTTGGGAATCGTCAAGTTCCTCGGCTTCGAGCAGATCTTCAAGAACGCGCTCACGGGCATGCCGATCGGCGGAGGCAAGGGTGGCTCGGACTTCGATCCCCGTGGCCGTTCCGACGCTGAAATCATGCGCTTCTGCCAATCGTTCATGACCGAGCTCTACCGCCACATCGGCGAATACACGGACGTTCCTGCCGGCGACATCGGCGTGGGTGGCCGCGAAATCGGGTACCTCTTCGGCCAGTACAAGCGCATCACCAACCGCTACGAATCCGGCGTCCTCACCGGCAAGGGTATCTCCTGGGGCGGCTCGCTGGTCCGTCCCGAGGCCACTGGCTACGGCACGGTGATCTTTGCCCAGGAAATGCTCAAGACGCGCGGTGCTTCCTTTGATGGCCAGCGCGTGGTGGTGTCGGGTTCCGGGAACGTTGCCATCCACGCCATTGCCAAAGCCCAGTCCCTCGGTGCCACGGTGGTGGCCTGTTCCGACTCCGCCGGTTATGTCGTGGACGAGGCGGGGATCGACGTCGGGCTGTTGAGCCAGGTCAAGGAGGTCGAGCGCGGGCGCCTTACGGAATACGCTGCCCGGCGTCCGGGTGCCAGCCACGTTGCCGGCGGTTCTGTCTGGGATGTCAACGGTACTGTGGCGCTTCCCTGCGCCACGCAGAATGAACTCGACGGGGAGGCCGCGGCCAAGTTGGTCAGCAACGGACTGATCGCCGTGGCCGAAGGTGCCAACATGCCCTCCACGCGCTCGGCGGTGTCGGTCTTCCAAGAGGCGGGGATCCTGTTCGGGCCGGGCAAGGCCGCAAATGCCGGCGGTGTGGCGACGTCCGCGCTGGAAATGCAGCAGAACGCCAGCCGTGATTCCTGGTCCTTCGAGCACACCGAGCAGCGCCTCACGGACATCATGGTGGGCATCCACGACCGCTGCGCTGAGACGGCCGAGGAATATGGAGCCCCGGGAAACTACGTGGTGGGCGCCAATATCGGTGGCTTCGTCAAGGTAGCCGATGCCATGTTGGCCCAAGGCTTGATCTAGCGCCCGCGTACCCAACTGGGTCGCAGATGACGCCGTTTTGAACGCTCAAAACGGCGTCATCTGCTACTTACTTGGGTGGGGGCTATCGCTGGAGCAGCCGCACGTGGTCCGGGTTGAGGTCCGAGACCTTGCTGACGCCCAGGAGCGCCATGGTCCGGGTCATGTCCTTCTCCAGGATTTGTATGGTGCGGTCCACGCCCTCGCGTCCACCCGCCATGAGGCCGTAGAGGTATGCCCGGCCGATCAGGGCAAAGTCTGCACCCAAAGCCAGCGCTGCCACGATGTCTGCACCGCTCATGATGCCGGTGTCCAGGATGACCTCCGCCCGGCTGTTGTCAGCCTTCAATGCCGACGTGACCTCGGGCAACAGGTGGAACGGAATAGGTGCGCGGTCCAGCTGGCGACCGCCGTGGTTGGAAAGGATGATGCCGTCCGCGCCGTGATCCACTACCTTCCGGGCATCTTCAACGGTTTGGATGCCCTTGACCACCAGCTTGCCTTTCCAGGTTTCGCGGAGCCAATCCAGGTCCTGGTAGGTCAGCGTGGGGTCGAACATGGAGTTGATGAGGTCCGCTACCGTGCCGGTGTAGCGCGAGAGCGACGCGAACGTCAGAGGCTCGTGCGTCAGGAAGTTGAACCACCAGGCCGGGCGGTAGGAAGCGTCCAGCACGGTCTTCAGCGTCAAGGCCGGGGGGATGGTCATGCCGTTCCGGACGTCGCGCAGGCGGGCCCCGGCCACCGCGGTGTCCACGGTCACCATGAGGGTGTCATTGCCTGCCTTGGCTGCGCGTTCGATCAACTCGAGGGAGCGGTCCCGGTCGGTCCACAGGTACAGCTGGAACCAGTTGCGGCCGTTCGGTGCAGCCGTAGCCACGTCCTCGATGGATGCCGTGCCCATGGTGGACAGCGTGTACGGGATGCCAGCAGCTTCTGCGGCTTGCGAACCGGCATATTCGCCCTCGGACTGCATCATGCGGGTGAAGCCTGTGGGTGCGATGCCGAAGGGGAGGCGTGATTCCTTGCCGAGGATCTCTGTGCGAAGGTCGATCCTGGAGACATCGCGCAGAATGCCGGGACGGAATTCGATGTCCTGGAAGGCCTGGCGGGCGCGGCGAAGGGTGATCTCCTCTTCAGCTGCGCCATCAGTGTAGTCAAAGGGTGCCTGCGGGGTGCGTCGCTTGGCGATTTCGCGCAGTTCCCAGATGGTGCTGGCCCGCTTCAGCCGTGCACTCTTGCTGAATTCGGGCTTCTTGAACTGCATCAGCGGTGCGAGGTCTGCCACTTTCGGGATGCGGCGCTTCAGTGCCGGCGGCAGTGCGGATTGGTGCACGACGCCGGTATGCGGCTGCGGCGGCCGGGTCACGTTCTGGTCGCTCCCGGCGTTGGCGGGCGCGGCCGTGATCTTGGGATCGAGGGTGTCGGTCATGCGGTTCTCCCTTGAATGCTGTGTGGTCTAACCACACTGTAAACCATGTGGTTGGACCACATCAACTAGTATTCCGGTATGCGTACCCATGAGTTGGTCCTGCAGTGGATCGAGAAGCAGCTGTCTGACGGAGAACTGGTCCTGGGTGGTCGCCTGCCCGGTGAGCGGACCATGGCTGAGCAGTTGCAGGTATCCCGGACCTCCGTTCGTGAAGCCGTGAGGATTCTTGAGGCCATGGGAGTGGTGCGTGCTGGGGTGGGTTCCGGGAAGGATGCTGGAACGGTGGTCATCGCGGAGCCGGGGTCTGCTCTGGGCTCAACCTTGCGCCTCCACGTGGCCACGAGGCATCTGCCGGTGGCCGACATCGTCGAGACGCGTGTCCTTCTGGAATCCTGGGCCGCGCAACGAGCCAAAGTGGGCGTGCCCGCACTGGACGAGGCTGCGGAGCTTTTGGACCAGATGGACTCCACTCAGGACATCAAGGCGTTCCTTGCCCTGGATGCCCGTTTCCACGTGGCTCTTGCGCAGGCGGCGGGCAATTCCGTGGTCAGCGCCATGATGGCTTCGTTGCGGGGTGCGATCGAGAACTACGCGGGCGAGCTCACCGAAAACCTGCCCGACTGGAATTCGACGTGCGGCAGGCTCCGGACTGAACACCGGGCTATCCTCGCCGCCGTCAACAATAACGACGGCGGCAAAGCGGCCCAGCTGGTGGCGGCCCACATCCAAGGCTTCTACGGGGAAGCCGGAGTGGGCTCAACCAACGGCTCTTAGAGCAACGCGGGGTCACTTATGGCCCATGATGGGCTTCCGGATGGGCCATAAGTGACCCCGCGTTGCATTTCTACGCGGGCTTGAGGGCCGGCGCAGCGGTGCTCTTGCGGAGCTCCACCCTGGGTGAAAACTCGTCCTGCGCCTGGGCGGGGGCCTCTCCGGCCTGCTGGATCTGTTCCCGCATCCTGCGCCAGGCCAGGCTCCCCAGCTCGTTGATGGGCACGGCGGCCGTGGTCAGTGGCGGGGTGGTGTACTTGGCGAACGGAATGTCGTCGAAGCCGGTGACGGAGATGTCCTCCGGAACCCGGATGCCGCGCTCGTGCAGGCCACTGAGCAAGCCCATGGCTACGAGGTCGTTGAAGGCAAGGATTCCTGTGCCCCCGCTGGAGATGATGGCATCAGTGGCTTCGTGGCCGGAATCGAAGTTGGAACCGCCCGGGAGCATCTGCAGTTCAATCTCCGGATGTTCTTTCCGGAACTGGTCCAGGCCCACCAGTCGCTGCCGGTTGGAGGCGCTGTGCTCGGGTCCTGAGAGGAACACCAGCCGGCGGTGGCCCAGGGATACGAGGTGTTGGGCCAGTTCCTGGATGCCCTGGCCGTAATCCACGCTCAGGCTCGGAGTGTTGGTGGCAATGGTGGTCCGGTTGATGAGGACCAGCGGGTGCAGGGTTGGCGCCAGTTCTTCGAGTTCGGCATCGCCCATGCGGGGTGCGCAAAGGACCACGCCATCGCAGCGGCGCCGCGCTTCCCCGGCCAAAATCGCTTCCTCGCTGGTGACTTCCGAGGAGTCGGCGATCAGGACGCGGTATCCATCCTGGGCCGCAGCGATGCTGAGTCCGCGCAGGATGGCTTGGAAGGTGGGATTGGCCAGGTCCGGGACGACGATGCCGATGGTGTCGGTCTTCCCAAGCGCCAGGCTCCGGCCTACGGGGTTCGGCTGGTATTTGAGTTCAGCCGCTGCGGCTCGGACCCGCGAAGCGATGCCGGGGTCCACCGCGGCGTTACCGTTCATGACGCGTGAGACCGTGGCGTGCGAAACGCCTGCCTTCTCCGCGACGTCGGCAATCCCAATGCGCCTGTTGGTGTTCCTGCGTGCCATGTGGCCCCTTCCCTTTTCCCGCCTCCCGCAAGCTCCATCGTTGGAGCAGTGGTTGACGTGACCACCAGAGTCTTGATAGAAAGCTTATAACCCTCTGAGAAAACGCTTTCTCGCTTATTCTTCCACACGAACCCGGGCCGTCAAGCGGTTCACTCCTGCCTTTTGAAAGGGGCATTCACATGGTCACCGTCGACTCAGCCGAGACCCGGACCCCGAACGCAGAAACGGACACGCCGTCCAAAAGCCACCCACGGACCAGGATCGCCCTGATCGGAACCGGTGGCCGCTCGGAAATGTACATCCGGGCCATCTACGGTCAGCACGCGGACGTAGCCGAACTCGTCGCCCTGTCAGACGTGAACCAGGGCCGCGTGGAGTTCTATCAGGAACTCATCAAGGAACTCGGCGGAACAGAACCCGTGGCTTCCTTCGAGCCGGGCGAGCTGACCAGCTTCATCCAGTCCAACAACATCGAGCGCGTCATCGTGACGACGCCTGACTACACCCACGCGGACTACATCGTTGAGGCACTCGAGGCCGGTGCCGACGTCGTGGTTGAAAAGCCGTTGACCATCGACGTCGAGGGTTGCCGCCGCATCACTGAAGCCGTGGCGAAGACCGGGCGCAACGTGGTGGTCACGTTCAACTACCGCTACTCGCCGCGCAACTCCGCCCTGAAAGAGGTGATCCAGAACGGTGTGATCGGCAAGGTCACGTCCGTCGACTTCAGCTGGGTGCTGGACACTGTTCACGGAGCGGACTACTTCCGCCGCTGGCACCGTGACAAGAAGAACTCCGGCGGGCTGCTCATCCATAAGGCCTCGCACCACTTCGACCTCGTGAACTGGTGGATCAATGATGTTCCGGAGCGGGTGTTCGCCTCCGGCGGCCTGCGCTTCTATGGCGACAGGAACGCGGCAGAACGCGGCCTGGGTCCCCGTCCGGAGCGCGGTACCGTGGACGGCCTCGAGCACGATCCTTTCCGCCTGGACATGCGCGAGGACGAGCGCCTGAAGGCGCTCTACTACGACAACGAGAAGTTTGACGGCTACCTCCGCGACCAGGACGTCTTCACCGAAGGCATCACCATCGAGGACAACCTCGCCCTCGTGGTGGATTACCAGGGCGGACCTACGCTGAGCTACTCGCTGAACGCCCACAGCCCTTGGGAAGGCTACCGCGTGAGCGTCAACGGCACGGAGGGCAGGGCCGAACTTGAAGTGGTGGAGCGCGCCGCAGTGGAGCAAAGCACCGACAAGAAGACGGTGGTTGATCCGAGCGCCACACCCATTGAGGAAGATGACGCAGTCCGCCGCAACGGCGAGCGCCTGGTGGTCCAGCGCCACTGGGAAGCGGCCTATGAGGTTCCCATCATCAACGGTGAAGGCGGCCATGGCGGCGGCGACAACCTGCTGCTCTCGGATCTCTTCAACGGCCCCGGTGCTGATCCGCTGGGCCGCCCGTCCGGCTACCTCGACGGACTCCGTTCGGTCTCCGTGGGCATCGCCGGCAACCAGTCCTTGGACACTGACCTGCCCGTCCGCATCAGTGAACTCGGCCTCGGCGCCGACCTCAGCCGCAACCAGGCCTGACCGGTCATCACCAGAGAAGGAAACAGAGCAATGAGCAGGATTTTCGTCACCGGCGGTTCGGGCAGGCTCGGCCGCAGTGTCGTGTCGGGCCTCGCCGGAGCAGGCCACACGGTGATTTCCGTGGATCGTGATGCCGTCCCGGCGGAACTGCTGCCGGCCGGCGTCGAGCAATACAGCGCAGACCTGCTGGCGCCTGGGGAGGCGGAGCGGCTTATCCGGCAGACAGCGCCCGACGCCGTCATCCACCTCGCTGCTATTGCCGTACCTTTCAGCGCGCCTGAGGATGTCATCTTCAGTACGAACACCCGGCTCGCCTATGCGGTGGTCAGTGCGGCCACCGACGCAGGAATCCCGAAGATCGTCACGGCCAGCAGTCCCACCGCCCTGGGCTATGGTTCGCCGGCCGGATGGCTGCCGCCGTCGTTTCCGTTGAATGAGCAGACGCCGCCCAAACCGTGGAACGCCTATGCGTTGTCCAAGCTGATCGCAGAACAAACGGTGCAGATGTTCGCCGCGGCGCAGGGGGACAAGATCAGGTATGCGGCGTTCCGTCCGTGCTTCGTGATCTCCCCGGAGGAATGGGACGGAGCGCCCACCCAGCAAGGGCACACCGTCCGGGAGCGCCTGGAGGATCCCGCCTTGTCCGCCCCGGCCCTGTTCAACTACGTGGACGCCCGGGATGTGGCTGATTTCCTGGACGTGCTGCTGGGCGCAATGGATTCCATTCCCAACGGCGAGGTGTTCTTCGTTGGCGCGGAGGATGCCCTGGCCACGGCGCCCCTGGCCGAGTTGTTCCCGCGCTTCCTGCCCGGCAGCGAGGGCATCACGGCGCACCTCACCGGAACCAGTCCGGCATTTTCGATCGACAAGGCCCGCCAGCTCTTGGGCTGGGAACCGAAGCGCACTTGGCGGACCGAACTCAACCCTCCCTACGCGGGCCCCGATACTGCAGCAAAGCAAGCACCACTCAATGACGAGATCAACGCCGGCCTGGTCCCGGCGGGAGCAACCAAGGAGACACCATGAATTTCGACGGCGTACTGTTCTTCCCCGTCACGCCCTTCGCCGAGGACGGCAGCGTGGATGTTGCCCTGCTGAAGGAGCACATCACCTCGCGGCTTCCGTTCGGCCCGGGCGGCGTTTTCCCCGCGTGCGGCACCGGTGAATTCCATGCGCTCTCCCTCGATGAGATCCGCACGGTGGTGACTGCCGCCGTCGAGGCTGTTGCGGGTGCTGTCCCCGTGGTTTCGGGCGCTGGGGGACCGCTGGGCCACGCGATCGCCGCTGCGAAAGCTGCCGAGGAAGCCGGAGCGGATGCGCTCCTGGTGCTCCCTCCGTATCTGGTGACCGGTCCCACCGACGGCGTTGTGGCGTATGTGGAAGCCGTCGCGGCGGCCAGCAGCCTCCCGGTGATCGTGTACCACCGTGGCACTGCCAAGTTCACCGCCGAAGCCATCACGCGCCTCACCGCGAACCCGAAGGTGGTTGGCTTCAAGGACGGAATTGGCGACGTCGGACTGGCCCAGGAAATCGTGTCCGCCATCAATGCCAGCGGCCGCGCCGACTTCGCGCTGTTCAACGGCCTGCTGACGGCCGAACTGACGCAGGGCGCCTACCGTGGCCTGGGTATCCCCTTGTACTCTTCGGCAGCTTTCGCCATGGCGCCGGAAATCGCCAAGGCCTATTACGACGCGTACATCTCCGGCGACGAGGACCGGCGCCACGCCCTCCTCGAAGGGTTCTACGCGCCGCTTGTCCGCCTCCGTGACCAGACGCCCGGCTTCGGTGTCTCACTGATCAAGGCCGGGTTGCGCCTCGCAGGCCTTCCCGTAGGCCCGGTCCGACCGCCGCTGGTCGATCCCACGGAAGAACAATTGCTTGAGCTCAAAGCCATCCTGGCCAAGGGCCACGAGCTGGCAGGCAGCTGATGCCGGCCCGCATCACGGGCCTCACGAGCCGCCTGATCACGGTCCCGCTGCTGCGCAGCTGGGGTTCGGAGGCCCCCGAGAACCATGTGATTGTCACCAGGCTGACCACGGACGACGGCGGCACGGGCCACGGTTTGTCATGGACACCTACCATTGGTCCCCAGGCAGTGAAGGCGCTGTTGGATCACGACATCGCACCGTTCGTCACTGGTTTGGAGGCGAATCCGGAAACGGTGTGGGACCTGCTCTGGAAACGACTGCATGAAGCCGGCGGTGGAGGTTTGACCACCATCGCGATGGCCGGCGTCGACCTCGCCCTCTGGGACCTGAAGGCGCGGCAGGCGGGAACGTCCGTCCCTGGGCTTTTGGGCCAACGCCAGGAGTCCGTGGAGGTGTACGGCTCCGGGGTGAACCTGCACTACACCCTTGACCAACTGGTGGAGCAGGCCCAGCGATGGGTCGCCGCTGGACATATGGCCGTGAAGATCAAGGTGGGCAAGCCCGAACTCCGTGAGGACGCTGAGCGGGTCGCCGCAGTCCGGCAGGTCGTAGGTCCCGAGCGCCTGCTGATGATCGATGGCAACCAGCGCTGGGACCTGGCCCACACGTTCCGTGCCTTGGAGGTGTTGGGGGAGTACGGACTGGAATGGCTGGAAGAACCGATCCGTGCTGATGACCTCTGGGCCTACCGGCGCTTGCGCAAGCATTCGCCGGTGCCCATAGCGTTGGGCGAAAACGTCCACACCATTTACCGTTTCCGCGATTTCATCGAGGCGGAGGCAGTGGACATCATCCAGCCCAATATCGTACGCGTGGGTGGCATCACCCCTTTCCGCAGGATCGTTGAGCTGGCCCGAACACACAGCATCAGGGTGGCGCCGCACTTGCTCCCGGAACTCTCGGGACAGCTGGCGCTCACTATGGCTGAGCCGGTCAGCGTGGAAGACGTCGAAGACGCCTCCTTCGGGCAACTCGGGCTCTTGGCCGGACCTTCACCAGTCCGGATCAGCAACGCTACGGGTATAACCAGGCTCAGTTCAGCGGGCCTGCCCGGCCTCGGCTTCGAGTTTTCAGATGCAGTGCAGCCGGCCACTGATACTTCAGCCCCAGAGAGCAAAGGAAAAAGCATTGAGTACAGCAACTCTTGACCTGACAGCAATCACCGCGGCTGCCACCGCTGCGGCCAAGGTGACCGCAGCGGCCAGTGATGCCGAACGCGCGTCCTGGTTGGCCGCCGTCGCGGATGCCCTGGACGCCAACGTCACCGAGCTCGTGGCGATCGCCGACTCCGAGACGAGCCTTGGCGCTGTCCGCCTGACCGGTGAAGTGGCACGGACCAGCGGCCAGCTGCGGTTGTTCGCCGGCGTGATCACAGAGGGCTCCTACCTTGAAGCGGTCATTGACCACGCCGATCCTTCATCCACCCCGCCCAAGCCCGACTTGCGCCGCATCCTGCGTCCGATCGGGCCCGTGGCCGTGTTCTCGGCGTCGAACTTTCCGTTTGCCTTCTCGGTAGCGGGCGGCGATACCGCCTCCGCGCTGGCCGTCGGATGCCCGGTGATCGTCAAGGCGCACTCGGGACACTTGCGGTTGTCGGAGCGGACTGCGGAGATCGTCACTGAAGCCCTGTCCAAGGCAGGTGCTCCGGACGGTATCTTCGCGTTGGTCAGCGGACGGGAGGCCGGCACGGCACTTGTTCAGGATCCGGCCATCAAGGCCGTTGGCTTCACCGGTTCCATCCCCGGCGGCCGGGCACTTTTCGACCTCGCAGCATCCAGGCCCGAGCCCATTCCTTTCTACGGGGAGCTCGGCAGCCTTAACCCCGTGGTCATCACCGCGGACGCCTTGGCCGAACGTGGCCAGCAGCTCGCCGCCGGACTGGCGGGTTCCTTCACCATGGGGGCAGGGCAGTTCTGCACCAAGCCCGGGCTCGTGTTCATCCCCGCGGGCACGGACTTCGCCGCACGCCTCGCCGAGGCCAGCAAGGACAAGCCCGCAGCGGCCATGCTGACCGAGCGCATCGCGGAGGCTTATCCGGACGGGTTGCGGAACGTCGCGGACCAGCCGGGAGTTGCGGTGGTCAGCGGCGCCGTGCAGCAGGACAGCCTGGCCGACGGCGCTGCGCCGGTGGTCTTCTCCACCAGCGCTGCCAACGTCCTTGAACGCCCGGAGGAACTGCTGGAGGAGTGCTTCGGTCCCACCACTTTGCTCATCGAGTACGCCAACCAGGAGGAGTTGTCCGCGGCCCTTGCGAAGGTTCCCGGAAGCCTCACCGGTACCGTTCACGCACAGCCGGGCGAGGACGTTTCTTCGCTCGTGGAGCAGCTGAGCGGCTTGGCCGGCCGGGTGTTGTTCGACGGCTGGCCCACAGGTGTGGCCGTGAATTGGGCACAGCAGCACGGCGGTCCGTACCCGGCCACTACCTCACTGTTCACTTCGGTGGGAGCTACGGCAGTCCGACGCTTCCAACGCCCCGTGGCCTACCAGGACGCCCCGGAAAGCGTGCTGCACCCGGCCCTTCGTGACGCCAATCCGTTGGGCATCCCGCGGCGCGTGGACGGCGTGCTGACCCTGGGCTGACCCCTGGTTGGGCAGGCACCACAAAAGGGGCGGGGCCACCATTCCGGTGACCCCGTCCCTTTCGTGTGGTCGCTGCGGTTACGGGCGCAAGGTGACGGGACGACGGCGGCCGTCCACTTCGGTGGTCGGCCAACGTTCGTCCACGGTCAAGACGCGTATCCCCGAATCCGTGAGCAGCACGGTGTCCTCGATCTTCACCGCGGGGCCGGAGGGATTCCAGGTGAAGGGCTGGTTGAGGACAATCGTGTCAGTGACCTCTGCCGTGACGCGTGGATCCCGGCCCGCGTATCCGGCGGGACCGCCCTGGTGATGAAGCTTCCACTGGTCCCGGCCGAAGCCGTGCCGGGCGTACGCCTCCTGGATCCCGGCGAACACCTGGTTGAGCCTGGCCCCCGGAACCGTAGCCCGGAAGATGTCGGCCTCGACTGCTGCGATGCGTGCCTCGGCGTCGACCTCCTCCGCCGTGCCGGCGTCGAATGCCACCCACCGGGTCACGTTGGCCACCAGACCGTTGCGGCGGGCGCACACCACGGCCATGGCGCGGCGCCCGATGGGGCTGTGGGTGGCCAGCGGGTGGCGGTAACCGCTGCGTCCTGCGCCGTTGCAGAGCAGCACGAGTGGCTCTGCCCCGGCTGCCACGACACGGGCGGCAAGCTCCGACACCAGCTGGAATTCCGTGGTTTCCGGTGTCACCGACCCCAGGACGTCCGTCATGGCGCGCGCTGCGTCAGCAGAAAGTTCCGCATAGCGCGATGCCTCGGCAGGCAGCAGCTGTTGGCGGGCAGCACGCAGTTCGGCGGTGACGGCGGCTTCCACCAGCGGGTCGCCGTCGAGGGCCAGTTTGGCTGCTGCCGCATGCAGTTGGCCGTGCCACGGGACGGTGTCCAGGCTGACCCCCTCAGGGAGTTCCTCGGCGGCGATCCGTTCGGCCTCGTTGTTGAACGTCACCAGGTGATCGCCGGAGCGGTCCACCAGGAGCGCCGCGATGGGATCGCCGGCCAGGCTGATGTGGACGCGGCTGCCGTCCAGGTACCAGGTGAGGACGGTATTGGACGTCAGCAGCAGCGAGTCGCGGCCGGCGGCGTCCAGGATGTCCAGGACCCGGCGACGCTTCACCGCGCGGTCTGCAACGTTGCCGGGGGCGGTCATTGCCCGGGGCGTTATGGATTGAGCAGGTGTGGTCATGCCGTTTCCCCCAAAGTGGTGATGAGCTGTTCAATGTCTTGTGTTGCCAGGAAACCGTCCGCGATAAGGACGGTCACGGTCCGGTGGACAGGGTGGCCCGGTTCGGTGGCCACGGGGCTGTCCCACGCCAGGGATAGCCCGACGCCGGGATAGCCCTCGTGCCGCACGAACCATGGATCCGGCGCCTGCGGTGAAGCGAGGAAGACCAGTGTTGCCGGGTGGCCCAGTCCCGTATCACCAACCGTTCCGGCGTCGAATGTCCCCGACCACGCCAGCCAGGGTGCCACGCTGCCGTGCACGGCGTCCTCGCCGCGCAGGTCCGGAGTCCAGATGGTGGCGTCGCCCACCTTGGGCAGCCGCCAGAAGAAGCCGCCGTATCCGCCCTGCGGCCGGCCGTTGGAGCCCGGGCTGCCCAGCAGCACCGGACTTCCCGTGGCTGACTCAAGGACGAAGTCCAGGGTCAGCTTCCACGCGGAATTCCCGACGGCGGCCCAGCGCCAGGTGCGCTGTTCGTGGAGTATGGGTGAGTTGTCGGGGCCGATCCAGCTCAGCTTCTCGTGCCGGTACCCGTCGCCCTGTTCCGCGAAGTCCGTGACGATCCTGCCGTGGTCCTTGCGCCAGACATACATCCCGGCGTCGCGGGTGTAGGTCCGGCCACCCCAGAAGTTGATCCCGTCCACGTCCTGCAGGGCCACGCCGGCACCCAAGTGCCAAACATGGTCTTCCGGGACGTGGTCGGTGACTACTGTTCCGGCCAGGGTCCTCACGGGATGGAGGTAGGGGCGTGGCGAAGAGGTCGGGCGGACATGGGATCCGTCCTGCACGCCGGCAACCACGGTGGCGTTGACAGTCAGTTCAGGCGTGGGGGAGGTGGTCCATGGGGCGCCGAGTTCGGCGAACGTGGCTTGGCCCAGTGCCGCGCGCTGGATCAAGGACCCGATGCCCTTCACTACGGCGTGGGCGTCGTCGCCCTGGCCTTCCCACACGAGGTATTCGGCAGGTATTTCCCGGGGTGCATCGGCCGTGCGGATTGCTTCGAGTACTGCCATGTATGCGCCAGAGCCGCTGAGGGGGCTGAGGAGTTCTTTCTCGCTGCGGGCCGCCAGGAGGTTTTCAAGGAGATCCGTTCGCCCGTACGTCTCCTCCCTGGTTCCGTGTGGGGTGTTGATCTCCACGCGATCCTCCGTGTAGTACAGGGTCAGCTGGCCCAATGTGCCGTACACGGTGACAGTTGGCGGGGACTGCGCCGGTGCGCCCAGCGTCAGGGCGCAGGTCAGGACGGTCCCGGTTTCAGTGCGGACCCTCACCACTGAAGTGTCATCGCTTTCGGTGTCGTTTGCCCGGTAGAGATCCGTCTCAACGGAATGTACGTCTTCCACCGTGCGGGCCCCGGCAAGCCTCAACCCGGTGGCCACAGCGTGGGCCAAGGCATTGGTGGCCACCCCGTCCACAACATCGGTCCCGTCGAGGTTGCGCTTGCCCGCCCAGCGGGAGCGCTTGAAGTAGGCCTTGTCCCGTAGCCACAGGCCCGTGGCGCTGATGCCCCGGACCTCTCCGATCACGCTGGATGCCACGAGTGCGTCGATGGCAGGCAGTGCGTCCGACCCCAGGCTCTGGAAGCCCACCTGGACCAGGCAGCCGGCATCGGCTGCGGCGGCCATGACCTCCTGGTACTGCGCCATGGAGGCTACAGGAGGCTTCTCCACGTAGACCTTGGCTCCGGCTGTGATGGCGGCAAGCGCCAGCGGAGCGTGGGTCTGGATGGGCGTGGAGATGATGACAACGTCCGGTGCAAGGCCGGCCGCCAGGAGCTCGTCCAGGGATGCGAAAACCCCTACCTCGTCAGCGAGTGTTCCTTCCGCGGGCGGCTGGGGGTCGGCGACTGCCACAAGTTCCAGGGCCCCGGCCGCCGTCAGCCGCTCCAGGTTTTCCAGATGGCGTTCGCCAAAGCCGTGCACTCCCACCAGGGCTATCCGGGGGAGGTGGGTGCGCTCCTCCGGGGAGGCTGCGGTGAGGGGTTGCGTCATGAGGGAATCCTTGCGGGGTCAGGAGCGGAGGGCGAGACGGCCTGGACGGAACAGCAACGAGGCGGTGACGTCGTCGTCATTCCGCTCCCAAGGCAGGCGGGGTTGGTGGGAAACAATGGTGTCCTGCCTTGTCGGATGCGGTGGGTATGCGAAAGCGCACGCCGGGCTTCTTCAGCGTGGAAAACCGTGTGAAGCGACTTCACCAGAAAACGCTTTCTCAAAAATTAGCAAAAGGCTGTACATGGGTCAAGAAAACGTTTACTTTGGTACGGAGCCGCCGAAATCCGGGACCGCATCCTGGCACTTCGAAGGGGTAGCGCCAGAGGACCGGCGACGTCCTGGCAGGCAAGCACCAACCACACTCGTACTCCGTGGATGGCCACGATGACCAAAGGAGACCACATGGCCGTATATGAACACGCGGGGACGCCGCAAGGCGCTCGCGGGACGGCGAGGGGGAAGCAATGAGCGCCATCGGCGAACTCTCATCGATGACCCGCCGCAAGGGCCCCATGACCAAGGAAGAGAAGAAGGCGAACGGCCGCGACAACAAGGCCGCCTATGTCTTCCTTCTTCCATGGCTGCTGGGCCTGGCGGTCATCACAGTGGGCCCCATGCTCATGTCGTTGTACCTGTCCTTTACGGACTACAACCTCCTGCAGCCGCCCGAATGGGTGGGCCTGGACAACTTCGTCCGCATGTTCGGCGACGCCAGGCTTCACAATTCGCTGCGGGTCACGTTCACGTATGTCCTGGTGGGTGTTCCCCTCCAGCTCGCGGTTGCCCTGGTGATTGCGCTGGTGCTGGACAAGGGGCTGCGCGGCTTGCCGTTCTATCGCTCCATCTTCTACTTGCCCTCACTCCTGGGTGGCTCGGTGGCCGTTGCCATCCTGTGGAAGCAGATTTTCGGTACCACCGGCCTGGTAAACCAGGTGCTCGCGATGCTCGGCATTGAGGGTCCTGGATGGATCTCTGATCCCAACACGGCCCTGGGTTCCATCATCCTGCTGCACGTCTGGACTTTCGGCAGCCCGATGATCATCTTCCTGGCCGGCCTGCGCCAGATCCCCGTGATGTACTACGAAGCCGCGAAAGTGGACGGCGCCACCACCCTCCAGCAGTTCTGGCGGATCACGCTTCCCATGCTGAGCCCCATCATCTTCTTCAACCTGGTGCTGCAGATCATCGGCTCGTTCCAGTCGTTCACCCAGGCGTTCATCGTCTCCGGCGGCAACGGTGGCCCGTCGGATTCCACCATGTTCTTCACCCTGTACCTGTACCAAAAGGGCTTCGGCCAGTTTGATATGGGCTACGCCTCAGCGATGGCCTGGTTCCTGCTGGTCATCATCGGTGTCTTCACTGCCATCAACTTCATCGCTTCAAAGTATTGGGTGTTCTACGATGACTAAACTCCAGACCCTCCCCGCCGCCAGCGGCAATCCCACCCCCAAATCCGGCAAGAACCCTCGCCGTCGTGAATCCCGCGGAAGCCTGGCCTTCAGCCGCAGCGCCCGCATCAAAGGCCTGATCAAGCACATCATCCTGATCATCGTTGGTGGCGTGATGATCTACCCGCTGCTGTGGATGGTCATTTCCTCACTGCGGCCGAACGACCTCATTTTCCGTGAGCCCGGCCTGTGGCTGAACAGCCTGGAAATGAGCAATTACACTGACGGCTGGTCAGCGCTGACGCACCCGTTCGGGCACTACATGATCAACTCGGCGATCGTGGTGCTGGGTTCGATCGTGGGAAACCTGGTCTCGTGCTCCATGGCCGCCTACGCCTTCGCCCGCCTGCAGTTCACCGGCAAGAAGCTGTTCTTCGGCATCATGCTGCTGACCATCATGCTGCCGTTCCACGTGGTGATCGTGCCCCAGTACATCCTCTTCTCCCAGATCGGCTGGGTGAACACCTTCTGGCCGCTGATTGTGCCCAAACTGCTGGCCACGGACGCGTTCTTCGTGTTCCTCATGGTCCAGTTCATCCGCGGTATTCCCAAGGACCTTGACGAGGCCGCCCGCATTGATGGCGCCGGCCACCCCCGCATCTTCCTCCGGGTCATCCTTCCGTTGATGGTTCCGGCACTGGCCACCACCACCATCTTCACCTTCATCTGGACCTGGAACGACTTCTTCGGAGCCCTGATCTACCTGACGGACCCGGACATGTTCACGGTGCCGGTTGCCCTGCGCGCCTTTGTGGACTCGCAGTCGGCCACCAGCTGGGGATCGCTCTTCGCGATGTCCATCGTGTCCCTCCTGCCGGTCTTCCTGGTGTTCCTTTTCGGCCAGAGGTTCCTCATCAAGGGCATCGCCACCACCGGTATCAAATAGCGGGAGGTTCCCGCCTTGAGGGGGCGGAACACTCCCACCTGGCGGAATCCCGCCGTCTAAGTTCGCCATGACAGGAACAAGCACGTATCTTGTAACACAAGAATGTGACTTGTATCATAAATCTACGCAAGAAAACGCTTTCTCACTTCCTCGCATCGAGATCAACGAAGATCGGAGTCACAAGTGCCCGCATATCCAGAGGGTGAAGCAGTCGCCCCCGCTGCAGCAAAAACAACAGGAGGTTCCTTGGTTGCCAAGGCCACACGTACCAAGCGCAAGCTCCGTGCCTCCGCCCTGATCGCCGCCACGGCCGCCGCCGTCCTCGCACTCACGGCCTGTGGAGGAGGTTCGGAGGCGAAGAGCGCCGATGGCAAAGTGGAGCTCCGCTTCTCCTGGTGGGGTGGCGACAAGCGGGCACAACTGACGCAGGAAGCCATCAAGGCGTTCGAAGCCGAGAACCCCAACATCACCATCAAGGCCGAGTACGGCGACTGGTCGGGATACTGGGACAAGCTGGCTACCCAGGTGGCTGCCAACGACGCTCCGGACATCATCCAGATGGACGAAAAGTACATCACCGAGTACTCCACGCGCGGTGCGCTGCTTGACCTTTCCAAGTACAAGATCGACACCTCAAAGCTCGATGAAGCTGCGCTGAATGCGGGCAAGGGCGAGAAGGGCCTCACGGGTATCGCGGCCGGCATCAACGCAGCCACCATCCTCGCCAACCCTGCAGTGTTCCAGGCCGCGGGTGTTCCCCTCCCGGACGACAAGACCTGGACCTGGGAGGACTTCGAGCGTATCGCTGCGGAGGTGACGGCAAAGTCGCCCAAGG
Source organism: Paenarthrobacter sp. NPDC089307 (assembly GCF_040685055.1). Classification (NCBI taxonomy): domain Bacteria; kingdom Bacillati; phylum Actinomycetota; class Actinomycetes; order Micrococcales; family Micrococcaceae; genus Paenarthrobacter; species Paenarthrobacter sp. NPDC089307. Next base: position 278,925 of record NZ_JBFBHE010000006.1, on the reverse strand, counting down.
GCACCTACGGTGCTGCGGCCTATGGCACGGATGAGGCATCCCTTGGCGTGTGGCTGCGACAGAATGGAAAGTCGCTGTACACGCAGGACGGGAAGCTTGGCTTCGAGCCCTCCGACATCAAGGGCTACTGGGAGTTCCTCAAGGACATGAGCGACAAGAAGGCTGTGCCCTCGGCGTCGGAAATCGTTGAAGCGGAGGCGGCACCGCTGGACCAGAGTGGGCTCGCAACCGGCAAGAACGGCATGGCTTTCTGGTGGTCCAACCAGCTCCCCGCCCTGGAGAAGGCAGCCGGTGGAGAACTCCAGATCCTCCGGTTCCCGTCCAAGACGGGCAAGGCTGATGATGCCGGTCTTTGGTACAAGGCCTCACAGTTCTGGTCTGCGTCCTCACGGACCAAGCACCCTGAAGAAGCTGCCAAGTTCATCGACTTCCTGACCAACAACGTCAAGGCCGGCGAGATCCTGCTGGCAGACCGCGGCGTCTACCCGAACTCCGACGTCCGCGAAGCAATCGCACCCAAGTTGGCCAAGGCCGACGTCAAGGTTGTGGACTTCATCAGCTCCATCAAGGACGAGCTCGGCGACGCGCCGGCTGCTCCGCCGAAGGGCGCCGGTGCCATCCAGGAAATCATCAAGCGTTACACCTCGGAGGTCATGTTCAACAGGCTTTCGGCGGAAGAAGCGGGCAAGAAAGCCGTGGACGAAATGAAGTCCGCCATCAGCTAGCTACCCCCGGGTACGAACCGCGCCCCGGGTTGGTCGATTATGGCCAACCGGGGGCGCTTTTCGTTGTCTGCCCACCTTGCCTGGGTCAGTTTTCCGCGATGACGGCCACCGCTCCGGCGGGAACCACGCCGCTGAAACGCCCGCCGCTGAGGAGGTCGTCGCCGTCGGCCTTCACGGTTGCGTCCTCGGTGCCATGGTTGATGGCGAACAGGAAGGTGCGGCCGTCGTCCGCCGTGCGCCGCGAAAGCTCGACGCCGGTGGAAGCCTCGGTCACGGACCTCACCCCGGCTTCTTCCACAAGCCGCGCGGTCAGAGAGTCGATCCCGGCTGCGTCCGGGAGTGTTGCGAGGTACCACGCTGAACCCGCCCCGACGCTGTTCCGGGTTACGGCGGGGACACCCTCCAGCGGGTAGTTGGTGAACGTCGCCTCCACATGGGTGTCCGGTCCCGCATGGACGTGCTCGCTCCACACGGAGCCAACGGTTCCATCGCTCAGGGTAAGCGTGGTGCCGGGGAACAGCGGGTGGAATTCCTCGGTGCGGATCCCCAGCAGATCCCGGAACGCGCCCGGGTAGCCGCCCAGGCGAACGTGGTCCCTTTGGTCAACGATGCCGCTGAAATAGCTGACCAGGACCGTGGCTCCGGCCTCCGCTGCTGCAGCGATCGAGGCCGCCGCCGCGTCCGTCACGGAGTACAAGGTGCACACCAGGATCAGGTCGTAGCCGGACAGGTCCGTGGTCGGATGGACGAAGTCCACGGTGATTCCGCGGAGGTAGAGCGCCCGGTGGAATGCCCGCATGGTGTCCAGGTACCTCAGTGAATTGCTTGGATGTGAATCGAGTTCCGAAGCCCACCATGCCTCGTAGTCGAAGACGATGGCCACGTTGGAGGTGACCCGCGAACCTTTGACGGGTTCGAGCTTCGACAGGGCCTGCCCGAGATCCACCACGTTCCTCCACACCTGCGTGTCGCGGCCGCCGTGGGGGACCATGGCGGAGTGGAATTTCTCCGAGCCTGCCTTGCTTTGCCGCCATTGGAAGAACATCACGGCATCGGCGCCGCGGGCTACGTGGGTGAGTGAGTTGCGCAGCATTTCGCCGGGCATTTTGGGCTGGTTGTGTGGCTGCCAGTTGACCGCCGACGTCGAGTGTTCCATGAGGATCCACGGCATGCCGCCCGCCACTGCGCGGGTGAGGTCGGAGCTGAAGGCCAGTTCGATGTGGCGCTCGGGGTCTGCGGCCACCAGGTAGTGGTCGTTGGCCACCACGTCCATGTCCTTGGCCCAATCGAAGTAGTCCAGCGTCTTGGTGGCGCTGGAGACCATGAAGTTGGTGGTGGCCGGTATTGCCGGCGTGACTTCCCGGAGGACTGCCAGCAGTTCGCGATAGTAGTCGATGAAGACCCACGAATTGAATCGGGCGAAGTCCAATTGCTGGCCGGGGTTCAGGGTGGTGGGAGCAGGCCCCGGTGGGATGATCTCGTCAAAGGACGCGTAGTGCTGGGACCAGAACGCCGTTCCCCAGGACTCGTTGAGCTCCTCAATGGAGCCGTACCGGCGCTCGAGCCAAGCCCTGAACGCGGCGGCGTCTTCTTCGCCGTGGAACTCGCCAACGTGGCAGCCGAGTTCATTGTCCACGTGCCATAGCGCCAGGGCCGGGTGGTCTTTGTAGCGTTCAGCGATCACGCGCGTCATGGTGGTGGCGTACCTGCGGTACACGGCTGACGACGGCGTGTAGTGGCGTCGCGAGCCCCGCTCAAGTCGTGTTGCTTCCGCAGTCACGGGCAGGATTTCGGGGTATTTACGGGCCAGCCACGCCGGGGGAGACGCGGTGGCCGTAGCCAGCGCCACCTTGATCCCGGCGCCGTGGAGGTTGTCCATCACGTCGTCCAGCCAGCCGAAATCGTAGTTGCCTTCGGAGGGTTCAAGCAGTCCCCAGGAGAATATGCCGACGCTCAGGAAGTTGACGCCGGCTTCCTTCATGAGCTCGATGTCCTCCAGGCGCACGTGCTCCGGCCACTGTTCCGGATTGTAGTCACCGCCGTACGCAAGGCCGTCCAAGCGGCCCCAAACAGAGGGATGGCGGGGTGTTTCCGGGGAGGTCATAGGGACTCCTTCGTCGGGTTGGCGGATCTTGCTGGCGGTCGCGTGCGGGAAACGTTGGAAAACCCAAGGGTTTGGAAAACGCTTGCCCAGATTCTCCATTGGGGCTATTGTATCGATTCAGAACGAGTGTAAGCGAGATCACTGCCACGTTGCAGAAACTCTCAGGAACTTGCACCAACTGAGCAAGGAGGCTCTCATGATCGATAGAAGGAAATTCCTCACCACGGTGGCTCTCGGCACTGCATCTGCCGCGTTCCTCTCTGCCTGTGGCCAGTCTTCAGCCCAGTCCAAGGCAGGCTCCGCGGACAACCCCGTCACCATCAACTACACGTGGTGGGGCAACGACGACCGTGCGGAGCGTACCCGCAAGGCCATTGCCTTGTTCGAGTCCAAAAACCCCGACATCAAGGTCAACGGTAACTTCACCGACTTCGCCGGCTACTGGCAGAAGCGGGCAACGGAAGCTGCAGGCGGCGGCCTGCCGGACGTCATGCAGTGGGATCTCTCCTACTTGCGGGACTACGGCCAGCGGAACCAACTCCTGGACCTGGGGACCGTCAAGATCAACACCGACGCTTTCGACAAGTCACTCCTTCCTTCCGGCCAGATCCGTGGCAAGACCTACGGCATCCCCACCAGCACCAACGCCTTTGCCGTCTACTACGACCCCGCCAAACTCCAAAGCCTGGGGGTCGCAGAGCCCGATGGCCAGTGGACCTACAAAGAGTTCAACGCCTTCATGGCCGAAGTTGGACAGAAGAGCAACGGCGCCTTGTTCGGTGGCACGGACTACACGGGCGTGTGGTGGATGTTCAACATCTGGCTGCGCCAGAACAACATCCAGGCCTTCACGAATGAAGGAAAACTGGGCTTCACCAAGGACGACCTCAAGAAGTGGTGGAACACCTCGGCAGGGCTGAGGGGCACTCCCGCGCTGGTTCCCGAAGAGCGCGTCACCCAGCTCGCACCCAAGTCCGCCATGGGTTCCAACGTCACTGCAAGCGAGGTCACCTGGGACAACTTCATGGCCGGTTACCTGGGCGACAGCGGAGCCAAGGAACTCAAGCTGGTGCCCGTCCCCTCCGATGACCCCGACAACCTGGGCCTCTTCCTCAAGCCGTCCATGCTGATGGTGGCCAGTGCCAAGACCAAGTACAAGGATGCTGCCGCCCGCTTCATCGACTTCATGGTGAACGACCCCGAAGTCGGCCAGATCTTCAAGACATCCCGCGGCGTACCGGCGTCGAAGACCCAGCGTGACGGGACCACCTTCGAAGGCACAGACAAGCTGGTTGTGGACTACGAGAAGTCCATCGAGAAGTACCTCAAGGACGCTCCGGAGCCGCCCATTGTGGGTTTCGGGACCCTGGAAGCCTCCTTCAAGCGCGTCAGCTCAGACCTGAACTACGGCAAGCTAAGCATCGACGGCGCAGCCGATGCTTGGTTCAAGGAAGCCGAAGACCTCATCAAGCAGAACGCCTGATACAGGCTTTCCCGATACTGACGGACCGATCCCGTGACTCAAAGCCCAACCCTGAGCAGGCGTTCCCAGACGTCCGCGTCCCTGCAACCGCGCAAGCCGCGGCGGCGCGGGGCGGACACCCGCGCCGGCTACACCTTCCTGCTTCCCTGGCTGCTGGGATTCATCGCCCTGACTGTGGGCCCGATGATTTCCTCGCTCTACCTTTCCTTCACCAACTACAACCTCTTTGATGCCCCCAAATGGATAGGCTTCGATAACTACGCCACCCTCTTCCAGGATGAGAGATTCCTCCAGTCCGTGGGTGTGACCCTGAGCTACGTCGTGTTCGGTACTCCACTGAAGCTCGCGGCGGCCCTCGCGGTCGCCATGCTGTTGAACAGCAAGCGAAAAGGCCAGGGCTTCTACCGCTCGGCCTTCTACGCACCGTCCTTGATCGGTGCCTCGGTTTCGATCGCGATCGTCTGGAAGGCCATGTTTGGCGATTCCGGTCCCGTGGATGAAAGCCTGTCATTCTTCGGCATCAACCTCGGCGGCTGGGTAGGCAACCCGTCCATGACCATGCCCATGATGATCCTGCTGACCGTCTGGCAGTTCGGCGCCCCGATGGTAATCTTCCTGGCCGGCCTCAAGCAGATCCCTGCGGATCTCTACGAGGCAGCATCGATGGACGGGGCAGGCCCTTTCCGCAAGTTCATGAACATCACCTGGCCCATGCTTTCCCCGGTGATCTTCTTCAACCTGCTCATGGAAACCATCCACGCGTTCCAGATCTTCGCCTCTGCCTACATCATCTCCAACGGTGAAGGCGGCCCGGCAGGCTCAACCCTCTTCTACACCCTCTACCTGTACTTGCGCGGTTTCAGCGATTTCCGGATGGGCTACGCCTCGGCGATGGCCTGGCTCCTGGTTGTCGTGGTCGGCATCATCACGCTGATCTTCTTCAAGACCTCCAAGTCCTGGGTCCACTACAGCGGTGATTCAAAATGACAACCACGGCAACTCCCATCCAATCCTCGCCCAGCACTCCGGTTCCGGCCTACAACCCGAAAGCCGAATCCGGGACCGCCAAACGGATCAAGAGCGTCATCTTCCACATCGTTGCATTGGGCCTGGTGGCGATGGTGCTCTACCCGGCACTGTGGATGATCGCCTCGGCCTTCAAGCCGAACTCGGAAATCGGCGGCGCAAACAACGCACTGTGGTCCAGCAACTTCAGCCTGGACAACTTCGTCACGGCCATGGAGGGAATCGGTGGCGTCTCCACGCTGACGTTCTTCACCAACTCCCTGATCCTGGCCGTGGGTGCTGTTGTGGGCACTGTCCTCTCGGCCAGTGTCTCGGCCTATGCGTTCGCCCGGATCAACTTCCCGGGCCGCGGGGTGTTCTTCGGCATGATGATCGCCACGCTCTTGCTGCCGTTCCACGTGGTGATCATCCCGCAGTACATCGTGTTCCAGCAGCTGGGCCTGGTGGACACCTACGTGCCGTTGCTGATCGGCAAATTCCTGGCCGCCGATGCGTTCTTCGTGTTCCTCATGGTCCAGTTCATGCGGGGACTTCCGGCTGAACTGGATGAAGCGGCGCGCATCGATGGTGCAGGGCACGTGCGGATCTTCCGGTCCATCATGCTGCCGTTGATGAAGCCCGCCCTGATCTCGACGTCCATCTTTTCCTTCATCTGGAGCTGGAACGACTTCCTCGGGCCGCTGCTCTACCTGAACACCCCGGAAAAATATCCGCTTCCCTTGGCATTGCGGCTCTTCGTGGACCAGACCCAGAGCTCGGATTACGGAGCCATGATCGCCATGTCGGTCCTGGCGCTGCTGCCCGTGTTGGTGTTCTTCCTGGTCTTCCAGCGCTACATCGTCGAAGGCGTTTCAACGCAGGGCCTCAAGGGCTAGGGAGCAACAAGAGATGAGCACCATGGACAGTACCGGTACGTCCCCGGCGAAACCCGGGATCCCGGTCAACCGTTTCGCCCTCTTCGCCGAGACCATCCTGGCGGGAGTCATCGTGCTCCTCCTTTCCATCCCCTTGGTGACGGCGCCGGCTGCCTACGCGGCCGGCGTCGCGCACCTGGAAAGGCACCTCAGCGGCAGGGACGATTCGCTCCGCAGCCTGTGGGGCAACTTCCGCAGGGCGCTGCCCGGCAGTTGGAAGCTGGGAATCACGACGGCGGCAGCCGGCGTCGTGATGGTCCTGAACCTGATGCTCGCACTGGTTGGTCAGCTGCCCGGCGGTGCAGTGGTCCTGCCGGCCACCCTGGTCCTGGCGGGGTTGGGCGCTGTGCTCTTGCTGAGGACAGTCGCAAACTGGAGCGGTGCGGTCCAATGGGAAGGCGGGGAAGCAACGTCCGCAGACTCCGCCCCGCGTGAACGGTGGGCCTTGGCGTATTCCACCGCCAAGGAGGAATCGCTCAGGGACTGGAGCGGCTCGCTTCTCCTGCTCGCCGCCGTCTTCATGGCCGTGGTGTTCGTGTGGATGCTGCAGGCTCTTTTCGTCATCGTTCCCGGAACCCTGATCCTGGCCGCCGCGGCCGTCAAAATCCGTTCCCACCCCAGTAGATGACCACCACGCTGAAATGAGCAGACCACCCCGTGTCCCCGCGCCCCCTTGCACGACGCTCTACTTCTCGCAGTCCCGGCACTTCACGCGGTCCATCCACCGAGAGCTGGCACTATCCGCTGCGGCACCATAACTACCGGATCTTCGTGGCGCTCTCACTGGTGGGCAGCGGCGGGGTGTGGATGCAGCGGCTCGCCCAGGACTGGTTGGTTCTCCAGCTCACGGGCAGTCCGGCCGCAGTGGGCCTCGCGGTGGCCCTCCAGTTCCTTCCCATGTTGGTGGTGGGACCCATCAGCGGGGTCCTGGTGGACCTTTTTCCCAAGCGCCGCATTCTGCTGGCCTGCCAAACGGTGGCCGCCTTGCTCGCGGCGGGTCTGGCAGTTTGGAATGCGACGGGTGGCAGCGACGTCTGGGTGGTCTACGTTTCCTGCATAGCCCTGGGCATTACCAGCGCCATTGACGGCCCTGCCCGGCAGGTTTTCGTCAACGAGGTGGTGGGCGATGCCGGCCTCCCCGCAGCCATCGGATTGAACAGCGCAATCGGCCAATTGGGTGCCATGGCGGGTCCAGCCCTTGCCGGTGTCATCATTGCCCACGCCGGTCCTGCGGCGGCTTTCGCCGGTAATGCCTGCCTTGGTGTGGCTGTCCTGGCCATGATCGCCGCCATCAGGCCCGGCGAACTGCATCAATCCCCGGCGGCTTCGGAACCTACGGCCCGAAAAGGCCGGATACTCGCTGGCTTCCGCTTCGTCCGGGCCCGCCCGCCGCTCCTGTTGACCATGCTCCTGGCCGGATTGCTCGGTGCCTTCGGTATGAACGGCCCTGTGGTCCTGGCCGCGTTCGCGGACAGGGTGTGGCACAGCGGCCCGGCCGGATTCGGCCTGTTCAACACGGTCAGTGCTTTGGGCGCGTTGGCCGGGGCGCTGGTGGCCACCAGGATCAAGCGATTCGGCCGGAAGGGGATCGTAGCCAGTGCAGGCCTTTTCGGACTGACGCAATTGCTCGCGGCAGTGATGCCCACGCAGGAACTCTTTGTTGTGATGCTCGTGGTGGTGGGCTTCATGACCCTCGTTTTCCTCACCAGCGCGGCCACTGCGGTGCAGCTTGAGGCCGGCGCGCATGTCCGCGGAAGGGTTTTGGCCCTCTACTTCCCGCTGCTCCTGGGCGGACACGCGCTGGGTGGCCTGCTTGCCGGGTGGCTCACCGAGGACTTCGGCGTCAGGACCGGGCTGGTGGTCACGGGCGCCTTGGGCATGGCCTCCGCCGCGGTCATTGGCCTGCTGATGTGGCGGATCGGGCGGCTCAGCGTCCGGCCGTGACCAGGTCCTCGATCTCCTGACGGTCCAGGATGCCATCACTGATCCAGACAGTGTTGCTTCGCGTGAGCGGCTCACCGGCAGCGAGTTCCACGGCCTTGTCCCACGCCAGGGCCGAACCTACTGCCGGATAACCGTCACGCCGGACGAACCATGGGTCCGCCGACTCCAACGGTGCCGCGAACACCAAAGTGGCAGGGCCGCCGTCGAACTCCCCAGCCCATGCCAGCCACGGCGAAACGGAACCGTGCACGGCTGATTCGCCATCGGCCGTGGAGGAGAAGACGCGCGCCGAGGAGCTGGCGGGTAACCGCCAGAAGAACCCGCCGTATCCGCTGCCGTCCGCACCGTGCGAGCCCGGGCTGCCCAGCGAGGTATTGACGACGGCGGTGAGCTGGGTCTGGATGTCAAGGCGCCATATGCGGGGACTGCTGACGGAGCGTTCGAAAGTGCGGCGTTCCTGGAGGAGGAGGCTGCCGTCGGCGCCGAACCAGTCCAGTTCCAACGTGGTGCGGTCCGTTTCGCGGGCGACTCCAGCGACCTCGATCCGGCCATGGTCGTGGAGGTCGACGTACTTTCCTGCGGTCCTTCGGTAGCTGCGACCTCCCCAGAAGTTGCTCCCGTTGACGTCCTGCAACGCGAAACCAGCGCCGAGGTGCCAGACGTGGTCCGACGCAAGGTGGTCGGTCACCACGGTTCCGGAGGGCGTGCCCACAGGGTGCAGGTACGGCCTGGGCGAGAGCCAGGACTCGAGGCCCCTTCCATTCCGCAGGACAGCGCCGCCCGCGCCGCCGGCTGAGGTGTCGCTGCCGAAAAGAGGTTCCGCGCCCGATGCGGCGGGGCGTGCCCAGGGAAGTCCCAGTTCCGCGAAGGTGGCGTGGGCGCGGGTTGCCCGTTCCACGGCATCCTGGATGCCCCGGATCACAGCGTGGGCCTGATCGCCTGTTCCTACCCAGTCCACATGGTCGGAAGCGATCAGCCGGGGCGGTTCTGCGGTACGGATGGACTCCACCACGCGCATGAACGCGCCACTGTGGCTGAGCGGGCTGATGAGCTGTGCTCCCGTGGCGAGGTGTTGAAGCAGGTTCTCCGTCAGGTCGTCGCGGCCGAATACCCGGGTGGTTTCACCGGCCTCGGTGGTCACCACTACGCGGTCCTCCGTGTAGTGGAAGACGGCTGTTCCCTCCGTACCTTGCAAAGTGACGTATGGTTCCACCGACTCGGCCGAGCAGAGGGTGAGTGCGCAGGTGATCCGCAATCCGCTGTTGGTCCGCAGGCGGATCACCGAGGTGTCATCGGCTTCGATGTCGTTCGCGCGGTAGAGGTCTGTTTCCACGCTGGCCAGATCTTGTGCTTCCCGCGCGCCGGCAATGCGCAGCGCCGTTGCGATGGCGTGGGCCAGGGGGTTGGTGGCTACGCCATCAACCACGTCCACCCCGTCCAGGCTGCGCTTTCCGGCCCAGCGTGAGCGTTTGTAGTAAGCGCGGTCCCGGACCCAGCGGCCCGTCGCGGAGATTCCCTTCAGGGTGCCGATGCCGGGAAGATCTGCCGTGGAATCGCCGCCGGCCAGCTTCTCCAAGGCGGCCACGGCATGGGAACCAAGGCTTTGGAAGCCCACCTGGACGCTGCGGCCGGCGGCCGAGGCTGCTGCTTGGAGGCGAAGGAAGTCCGCCATCGACGCAACCGGAGGCTTCTCCAAATACAGGTCCGCATGGGAGGCCAGCGCGGACAACGCCAGCGGTGCGTGGGTCTGGATGGGTGTTGCCACAATGACGATGTCCGGGTGATGCTCTGCCGCCAGCAGCTCATCCAAGGTGGCGTGGACCGCCGTAGCCTCAGGCAGGGCTCCGGGTTCCGGGGGATTGGGGTCAGCCACAGCGACGAGTTCGACGTGTCCATCGGCGGAGAGCCGCTCGAGATTGTGCAAGTGGTGGGTGCCAAATCCGTGGACTCCAACCAAGGCGATCCTGGCTCGTGCCGGGGCGGTTCCGGATGCGGTCCGCGAGGGCGTGGGGCTGATCGTGGGCTCGATGGAGGGGGTGTCCATGGATCTCCTCTGCTGGCGCTGCAACGAAGGCGTATGACGTCGTCGTCGGATTCTTGTGGGGCGTTGTGGTTGACCCCAGACTACCTTCGGCAAGCGCTTTCCGAAAGGTGTGACTACTTGGCCCGGTGTGAATAACGGCCGAATGTAACGATTCAAGAAACTGCTTGACTCGAATATCCGGCCCGGTCTAAGTTGGCGGGAAAGCGCTTGCTAAGTGAGATGTGGCCCACACGGGTCGACCCCGGCTTTCAGGCAATGGCGGCTCATGCCGACCACTGTTGCCATGAAGGCAGGGCCTGTTCTGCAACGATGGAGAAGGGGGCGGACAATGACGCCTGATGGACTCGGCGCCCGGGCCTACACGTTCTTCGACACCCTGGTATGGATTGCCTGCCTGAATGTCCTGTGGATGGTTTTTACCGTTTTGGGTGGGGTGGTCTTCGGGGTGGGGCCCAGTACTGTTGCGGCGCACATCCTTGTGCGCTCCAGGGTCCGCGGCGAGGCCGCGCCACTCCTGCGACGGTTTGCGCGGGAGTATTTCCACAACTTTGCAAAGGGCAATGCCTTGGGTCTGCCCATCCTGGCCGTGGGTGTGGCGCTGGCCCTGAACTGGGCCTTCTTTTCAGCCGGATGGGATCTGGGATCGCAGATCGCCTCAGCGGGAATCCTGTTGGCCACCCTGTTCGTCGCCGGGACGCTCTGCTACGTCTTCCCGATGTTCGCCCGGTATGAGCTCACGGTTCCCCAGTATTTCCTGACGTCTTCGCGCTTCGCCATGCGCCACCTTGCGGGCACGGTCATCCTCCTGTTCGTGACGGCGGCCGCCCTGTTCGTTTGCCGCTCTGTTCCCGGACTGGTCCCCTTCTTCGGAGTGGGAGCCTGGCTTTACGTGACGGGCTGGCTGTGTGACAGGTTCTTCACGGCCAATGACCAGGTGATGGCCGGATCCGAGGCTGAGGCCGACGGTGGCCGCGGGCTCGCGCTATGGAGCGCTCCTGCCGGCTCGAAGGAGGCCAGTCTTGCCTGAGAGTGAACCCGCCCCGCGCACGGTGAAGCATCTCCTTCACCGGCCCCTGGATGTGCAGGAGCACGCTGAGGCCATTCGAAGTGCCTCAGCCACGATCGCTAGTGAAACGTATCAAGATGCGGATGGCCAGCACCTCTGGACCCTCAAAAGGTTCTACGGCGCACCGGACACCAACGCGTCGAACCCAAACAACCCCGAAGAAGTGGAGCAGGTAAGAAAATGATCCGTAAGAAACATACGCTGGCCGCCGCCGTCGTAGTCTCAGCTGCCCTGGCGCTGACCGCCTGCGGTGGCGAAGCACCGGCGTCGGACCTTTCCTCCGTCAAGATCATGGCGCCGTTCCTGGAGGCCCAGCCGCCCTCCGCCGACGGCGCCGTGCAGAAAAAGCTCGAAGAGCTGACCGGCAAGGACGTCAACATCACGTGGACGCCCAACGCGTCGTACGAAGACAAGATGAACATCACCTTGGCTTCCTCGGACATCCCGCACGTCCTGGTGGTCCAAGGCAAGACGCCGGGCTTCGTCAAAAACGCCGAAGCCGGTGCTTTCTGGGACCTGACGGACAAGCTGAAGGACTACCCGAACCTCAAAACCACGTTCCCGGAGGTCCAGCAGAACGCCAGCATCAACGGCAAGGTTTACGGCGTCTACCGGGGACGAAACCCCATCCGGGCCGCTGTCATGTTCCGCCAGGACTGGCTGGACAAGCTGGGGCTCAAAGCGCCTGAAACGGTTGAAGACCTTTACAAGGTGGCCAAGGCCTTCACCGAACAGGATCCAGACGGCAACGGGCAGAACGATACCTACGGAATCACCATCCCCAAGTGGGGCGCGTTGGGCACCAACAGCCCCTACGACCTCATCGAAACCTGGTACGGAGCCGGCAACCGCTGGACCGAGCGCGACGGCAAGCTGGTGCCCAGCTTCGAGACCGACGAATTCCTGGAAGCCGACCGCTTCATCAAGAAGATGGTGGACGAAAAGCTCATCAATCCCGATTTCGCCACCTACGACAGCACCAAGTGGAACGAGCCGTTCTTCAACGGCAAGGGCGGAATCATCATCGACGTCGACTCCCGCGTCAGCGTCCTGATCAACCTGTTCAAGCAGGCCAACCCCAACGACTTCCAGAACAAGGTGGGTTTCGTGGGCAGCTTGAAGGGTCCCGACGGGAAACTCCACGCACACCCCACCGACGGCTACTCCGGCTTCCTGGCAATTCCCAAGGCCAGCGTCAAAACCGAAGCCGACCTCAAGAACGTGCTCAGCTTCCTCGACAAGCTCAACAGCAAAGACGTTGCCATCCTCATGAACAACGGCATCGAGGGCGTGAACTTCACGGTGGAGGACGGCCTGGCCGCGACCATCAAGCCCGAAACTCCGGAAGGCAAAGCGGTCAACACCGATATCAAGAGCTTTGCCCAGTTGGGGACAAACGTCACGGGCAACAACTTCTACCCCGTCAAGCAGGCCTCCGAGTATGAGCAGAAGGTATTCGACGAGCGGACCGCCATCATGGCCGAGGACCTCAAGAGTGCTGTCTACAACCCCGCTGCCGCGTTCGTTTCGCCCACCTACGTTGCCAAGGGCGCGCAGCTGGACAACATCGTTGCCGACGCCCGCATCAAGTACCTCGCCGGCCAACTCGACGAACAGGGCCTGAAGGACGCCATCAAGCTGTGGAACACCAGCGGCGGTGACAAGGTCAAGGAAGAAATCAACAAGCTCTGGCAGGAAAACAAGAAGTGACAGCGCCGGTCGTTGAGGCCAAAGCGTCGGAGCGGGCGGCCAGCAAGCCCCCCGCCCCGGCGCGGCGGCGCGGATTTGCTGTCCACTTTGCGCACTACAAGTGGCTCTACCTCCTCCTGCTTCCGGGCGTGTTGTACTTCGCGATCTTCCGCTATGGACCCATGTACGGGGTATCCATTGCCTTCAAGGACTACGTACCGTTCCTCGGGGTCAACGGCAGCCCCTGGGTGGGATTCACCAACTTCACCGATTTCTTCGCCAACCCGGACTTCCCCCGGTTGCTGGCCAACACCCTGATCCTGGCGTTCCTGAACCTCGGGATCGCGTTTCCGTTGACCATCGTGCTGGCCCTGCTGCTCAATGAAGTCCGTTTGGCCGTGCTGAAGCGCACTGTCCAGACGCTCGTGTACATCCCCCACTTCCTGTCGTGGACCATCGTGGCGTCGTTGAGTTTCCTGCTGTTCGCCTTGGACATCGGGCCGTTGTTCCAGTTCGTCAACGGACTCTTCGGAACCAACGTGGATATCCTGTCCGACCCCAATTGGTTCAGGCCGCTGATCGTGCTCCAGGAAATCTGGAAGAACACCGGTTGGGGAACCATCATCTTCCTCGCCGCACTGGCCACAGTGGACCAGGACCAATATGAGGCGGCAATTATCGACGGCGCCGGCAGGTTCCGACGCGTCTGGCACATCACCCTCCCCGGCATCCGGTCCACGATCATCGTGATGCTCATTCTGGCGATCGGGCAGATGCTCAACACGGGCTTCGAGCAGATCTACCTCATGACCAACGCACTCAACCGCTCCGTGGCCGACGTCTTCGACACGTACGTGTACTTCGTGGGCATCACGCAGGGCGCCTACAGCTACAGCACCGCCGTCGGGCTTTTCAAGTCCGTGGTGGGCATCGTGCTGATCTTCGGCACCAACTGGCTGTCCAAGCGGTTCAACCAGAGCGGACTGTTCTAATGAAGATCCACAACACCCGCGGCGGCAGGGTCTTTGATGCCGCCAACTACGTCTTCCTGTCAGCAATCGGCATCATCACCCTGCTGCCGTTCGTGTACGTGATTGCAGGCTCTTTCGCGAACGAAGCGGAGATCACCCGGCGCGCGTTCTTCATCTGGCCGGAACAGTTCACCCTTGGCGCCTACGAGTACATTTTCTCCACGCCCGCGTTTACCCGTGCCCTGGTCACCACCGTCCTGGTGACCCTTGTGGGTACGGTGATCCAGCTGGTCCTGACCGTGACCATGGCCTACCCGCTTGCCAAGAAGAACCTCCGGGGCCGCAAGCTGATCATGTCCTTGGTGGTGTTCGCCATGGTGTTCTCCGGCGGCATGATTCCCACGTTCCTGCTGGTCAAGGACCTGGGCCTGCTCAACACCTACTGGGCCCTGATCCTCCCCGCTGCCATCAACCCGTTCAGCCTGATCATCATCAAGAACTTTTTCCAGGAATTGCCCGCCGAGCTGGAGGAGTCCGCCAAGATGGACGGTGCCACGGAAATCGGGATCCTCTGGCGGATCCTGTTGCCGCTGTCCAAGCCGGTGCTGGCCACATTTGCCCTGTTCTACGCCGTGGGTATCTGGAACGACTTCATGTCCCCGCTGCTCTACCTGAGCGATAACAACATGTGGACCCTGCAGATGTACCTCCGCCAAGTCACCGCAGCATCCGACCTCCTGGGCACCGGCAATGTGGATCCGTCGTACATCCCGCCGGAACAGGGGATCAAATTCGCGGTGATCGTCGTGGCAACCCTGCCCATCCTCATCTTCTACCCGTTCCTCCAGAAGCACTTCGCCAAGGGCATGCTGATCGGGTCGGTCAAGGGCTAGGCACGCTTGGCCCAGGTTCCTGAAAGGACAACCATGAAAATCCTCCTCGCCGGCGACTCCACTGTGGCTGCCTGCCCCAGCTACGAATATCCGATGAGCGGCTGGGGCGCCCACCTGGCGGCGGAGACCTACTGGTGGGGTGCCGTTCACAATTACGCCAAGGGCGGCGCTACCACGGAGTCGTTCAGGGAAGAGGGCCTCTGGCAGCAGTTGCTGCATCAGACCGTCCAGGCAGACGTGGTGCTCATCCAGTTCGGTCATAACGACCAAAAGCGTGAGCACCTTGCGGCGAGGACGGGCTATGCGGAAAACCTTCGCCGGATGGTGGCCGACGTGCGTGCCAAGGGCGGGGTGCCCATTCTGTGCACTTCCGTGGAACGCCGGCACTTCCTTGCCGGTCAACTGGAGCAGAGCCTTGGTGAGTATCCCGCCGTCGTGCGTGAACTGGGCGCCGAGCTGGGACTTGACGTCCTCGACCTCAACGCATGGACCCGCGACCTTTACCTGGAGCTGGGAGAGGAGGGGTCCAAGGAGCTCTTCTTCCATTTCGCTCCCGGGGCGCATGCGCATTGGGCCGGAGGTTTGGCGGACAACACGCACTTCCATGAGGCGGGTGCCAAACGGGTGGCCGCTTATGTCGCCGAACAGCTGGAAGCGCTGGGTTACGGCCTGGCCGCGCTCCCTTCCGGGGCACGCGCGTGACGTACACGAACCCCTTGCGGGGCCCTTCAGATGTGGCATCCTGGATCGCCGAAGGGCCGGTGCAGTTCGGAACGTTCGACGACGGCGGGCCCGGTCTTGGAGCCGACGGAACCAGTGCGCTGGTCCTGTCGGGTTCCCTCGACGGGGAAGAGCACGGTGACCATGCCCACTGGACCCTGTGGTGCCCCGAGAAGCTGCCCGACCACGTCCGCATCAGCTGGGAGTTCCTGCCGCTTGAGGAACCCGGGCTTGCCATGGTGTTCTTCGCGGCCCGGGGCCACGGGGGAGAGGACATTTTCTCCAAGGCCCTGGCCCCGCGGACCGGCTTTTATCCGCAGTATCACTCAGGGGATATCGATGCGCTGCACGTGTCCTATTTCCGGCACAAGTACGCCTCCGAGCGTGCCTTCAGGACCTGCAACCTGCGAAAGAGCGCGGGGTTCGAACTCGTGGCGCAGGGTGCAGATCCGCTCCCGCCGGCTGGGGATGCGGACGGTTTCTACCGGATGGAAGTGATCAAGGACGGTCCGCGGGTGTCCTTCGCCATCAATGAACTTCCGCTGTTTGCCTGGTTGGACCCCGCGCCTGTTCCGCTGGGTGGGGGCTATTTCGGCATCCGCCAGATGGCCCCGCTCAAGGCCGCGTACCGCAACCTGTCCATCAGCAATTTGTAGCCAGCCGCGCCTGTGGCCGAGCACACAAAACCATGACGTAGGATGTCCCCATGCCTCTCTTTGATCTCCCCCTCGAAGAACTCCGCGACTACACCTCAACAGCGGTCCCACCCGCAGATCTCGATGCTTTCTGGGACCGGACCATCGCCGAGGCCCGCGATGTACCACTGGACGCCGTGTTTGAGCCGGTGGACAACTACCTGGCCGTGATTGATTCATTCGACGTCACATTCTCCGGCTTCGGGGGAGACCGCATCAAAGGATGGCTGCATCTGCCCGCGCACCTTGAGCCTGGCACGCGGCTTCCCGTTGTGGTGGAGTACATCGGCTACTCCGGCGGCCGCGGCCTGGTCAACCAGAACACCCGCTGGGCACAGGCCGGCTACGCACACTTCGTCATGGACACCCGCGGCCAAGGCTACGGCGGTGTCTCGGGCGACACTCCGGACCCGCACCCTTCCGCCGGCGGGGTTGCCTTTGCAGGCTTGATGACCCGAGGTGCCGACCACCAGGACAACTACTACTTCAGGCGGGTCTACGTGGACGCCTTCCGTGCGGTGGAAGCGGCACAAAGCCATCCCGCCGTCGACCCTTCCCGCGTTGTCTTGACCGGCGTGAGCCAGGGCGGCGGCATTACCGTTGCCGCCGCGGGGCTGACGGCAGGGAGGCTCGACGGCGTCATCGCCGCACTGCCCGACGTCCCGTTCCTGCAGGACTTTCCGCGCGCGATAGACATCACCCCGCGCGGTCCGTACCCGGAGATTGCCTCCTTCCTCGGCAGGCACCGGGACCGCTACGAGTCGATGCTGTCCGTGCTGAACTACTTCGACGGCGTCCACCTGGGCAGGGCGGCGACTGTTCCGGCGCTGTTCTCCGTGGCGCAAATGGACGATATCTGCCCTCCGTCCACGGTCTTCGCCAGCTACAACAACTACGGGCTTTCTGCTGGGTCGCCTGAAAAGGACATCGAGGTATACCGCTTCAACAACCACGAGGGCGGCCAGGAACACCACTGGATCAAGCAGTTGCAGTTCCTCCGCAAACTTTTGTCATCATGACGGACGCGATTTGCCGGGTCTGGCCCGGGGTGGTTATGGTGTGGCTATGACAAACCGTTGGTATGCGTATTTTTCGTTGGCTCTGGAGGGGCCCGCGTCTAACTGACACGCATCCAACTTTCCTTCAGAGCCAGCAGGGCAGAGATGATTCTCTGCCCTTCGCCATATCCGGCGGGTTCTGAAAAGGGGCCCGCTCCGCATCCCGGACAGGACCCAGAAATGACCAGCATCGCCGCCGAATCCCCCTCGCTCGACTCCGCAGACTCTGCGCAGCCCGCCACCTCCAACCTTCGGGTGGCCCGCTTCGAGCCGCTTCCGGCACCACAGGACCTCATCGCGGAGTTGCCGCTGGACGCCCGCTCAGCTGCCGTCGTCGAGCGCGGCCGTGACCAGGTCCGCGCCATCATGGACGGAGTGGACGACCGTCTTCTGGTCATCGTGGGCCCGTGCTCCATCCACGATCCCAAAGCCGGCCTCGAATACGCACGGCGCTTGGTCAGCCAGGCCGAGAAGCACAAGGAAGACCTGCTGGTGGTCATGCGGACGTACTTCGAGAAGCCGCGCACCACGGTTGGCTGGAAGGGCCTGATCAACGATCCCCACCTGGACGGCAGCCACGACATCGCCGCGGGCCTCCGCGCAGCCCGCGGCTTCCTGAAGCAGGTCACCGCCCTGGGACTGCCTACCGCCACCGAATTCCTCGAACCCATCAGCCCGCAGTACATGGCTGACCTCGTTTCCTGGGGTGCGATCGGCGCCCGCACCACCGAAAGCCAGATCCACCGCCAGCTCGCCTCCGGCTTGTCCATGCCCATCGGCTTCAAGAACGGAACCGACGGCGACCTCCAGGTGGCCATCGACGCGTGTGGCGCCTCTGCCGCCGAGCAAGCCTTCCTGGGAATCGACGACGACGGCCGCGCATCTTTGGTTGCGACATCCGGCAACCCGGATACCCACGTCATCCTCCGTGGCGGACGCAAGGGGCCCAACTACGGAGCCGACGATGTTGCAGCTGCTTCCGCAAAGCTCGCCGCCAAGGGCTTGAACCCGCGACTGATCGTGGACGCAAGCCACGCCAACAGCGGCAAGAGCCATCACCGTCAGGCCGAGGTTGCGCTGGAAATCGGCGCCCAGCTGGAAGCCGGGGCTTCCTCTCCGATCGCCGGTGTGATGCTGGAGAGTTTCCTGGTGGGAGGGGCGCAGAACCTGGATACAGCCAAGCAGCTCTCCGGCGAGCAGGAACTTGTGTACGGCCAGAGCGTTACGGATGCCTGCATGGAATGGGGCGTCACGGCGTCGGTGCTGGAGCAGTTGGCTGCCTCTGCACGCAAGCGCCGGACTGTCTCTGGGGTTGCCTCGGGGGAGTAGGGTCCCACTTCCGGGGAAAGCTTTCACATTGGCCCCATGAGCCTCTAGAGTATCTAGCACATGGTTGTTTGATGGCTCAGCATCGTCACACCGTTTCCTGGGGGTGTCCTGGTCGGCTGAGAGCAAAGGAATATGGGAAATGTCGGCGGAGTCTAACTTCTCGAATGCGCGATTCATGACGGTGGCCGAAGTGGCCGACGTCCTGCGTGTTTCCAAAATGACCGTGTATCGCCTGGTCCACTCAGGGGAAATGCCAGCCGTCCGGTTTGGCCGTTCCTTCCGGGTGCCGGAGGAAGCCGTGGCACAGTACCTCAAAGGTGCCGTAGTGGACGGACAATCCGAGACTGCCTAAGGCTGCTGTGGTCCGTCCAGCGGACCGTGGTCATGGGGTACCCCTTTGAAGCGGTACTCTGTTAAGGAACGTTTTACGTCAATGTAAGAATCTGTCAGTTGTACTGTCTGCTTCCGCGGATCTGTTCCAACAGACAGGAACTTCTAGTTTGTAAGGAACTTTCGTGGGTTCAGTTATTAAGAAGCGCCGCAAGCGTATGGCCAAGAAGAAGCACCGCAAGCTGCTTCGCAAGACTCGCCACCAGCGCCGCAATAAGAAGTAGAGATACTTCATCAAGCGTGAATGCCCGTTGCCTCTCGAGGTGGCGGGCATTTTGCGTCCCGTCCCTCTCTCACATCCCGGGTGCTTGGGTGGGTCGCTCGCTCACGTTCCGGGTGCTTGGGTGGGTCGCTCGCTCATGTTCCGGGTGCTTGAGTTGGTCCCTCGCTCACGTTCCGGGTGTTTGGGTGGGTCGCTCGCTCACCCCTGGGGTCTCGCGAAACCTGCTTGCACTGAAGGGTCCACCCAACCGTTTCGCAACGCCTTCTTTATTTGCTGCGTAGCGTTGGCAAAGCCATCGGCAAGGTCGTCTTTTCCAAAGACAAGCACCGTCCAGCCGGCGGCCCGGAAGGCTTTATCCCGACGCTGATCGCTGAAGTACTGTGCCTCTTCAAGGTGATGGCCGCCGTCGTACTGGATAGCGACCCGACGCTTGCGGTATCCGAGATCTGCTGAAGGCGAGAAGGGATCGGAAAGTCGCAGCGAGACCTGAAGTTCCGGTTCGGGAAGCCCGGCGTCCAGCATCGCGAGACGCAGCATCGATTCCGGTGCCGAATCGGCCCCGACCCGCATAAGCTCGAGCGCTTCCCTGGCTCGGACAACACCTTGCAGGTTCTTATGGCGTTCCACCAAGGTGCGAAGGGCCTCAAGTGTTGTGAAGGGCGCATCCCGTTGCTCAAATTCAGGCCTTGGAATGCGAATAAGTTCGTCACCGATGCAGACGAGCTCATTCAGCGGCAGCACCCGGGCCAAGTCGAGCCAAGTCCTGGGTCTCGTGCTGATCCAAAGCCCGCGGATCAGCTCGACTTCGCCATTTTCGACCACGACAGTGTGGCCGATGACGCCTTTTCGCCGAACCGCCGGCAGACTTCTGGGTTTACTTAAGTGCAGCTCGTTTGAATCCGACAGCCACGGAGGAAGTGAAAAATTGTGAAGCTTGGCTGCTGTGACGTGGGAAATCCAAGCGCCGGGGCTGGCCGCTGACAGTGATCGGGCAGCCGCCTCGAGGTCGAAGTCCCAATCTGCGGGGCGGTAAATACCCTTACTGACAGGCTGGATGCCGATGCGGTTCCAGAGTTCCACATGGGCGAGGCCAGCTGCTTTGGCCTCCGTCAAGGTGAATGGGGCCGAACTCAGCTGAGCCGGAACGGGTATGGGAATCTGCATACCGGCATTCTTACCCAGATCGGACTCGACGCGCAGAAGTTATCCACAGGTAGGCTAGCCCTGCCTGGGACCTGATGGAGGGTTGGGTTCAAGCGCTTGGGACCTGATGGAGGGTTGGGTTCAAGCGCTTGGGACCTGATGGAGGGTTGGGTTTAAGCGCTTGGGACCTGATGGAGGGTTGGGTTTAAGCCCTTGGGTTGTGATGGAGGGTTGGGTTAGAGGCGGGGGCCGCGGAATCGTGAGAAGCCGCGCCACAGGCCGTAAACGGCACCGCCGACCGTGGCAGCTTTGAGGCCCAGAGTTGCTGCGCGGCGGCCGGAACGGAAGTCGTAAACGGGCCAGTTGTTGTCGCGGGCATGTCGCCGTAGCTTGGCATCAGGATTTATCACAACCGGGTGACCAACCATGGTCAGCAGCGGAATGTCGTTGGCCGAATCGCTGTAAGCCCAGCAGTGGTCCAGATCCAGGCCTTCGCGGTCAGCGACCAACTGGACTGCCACGGCCTTGGCGGGCCCGTGCAATATATCCCCGACCAATTTCCCTGTGTACATGCCCTCATGCACCTCCCCGACAGTCCCCAACGCTCCGGTGAGGCCGAGCCGGGTGGAAATGACCGTGGCCACTTCGATTGGCGTCGCGGTGACCAGCCAAACTTTACGGCCAACTCGGAGGTGCTGTTCGGCCAGGGCTTTGGTTCCAGGCCAGATGCGGGACTCGATCATTTCGTCGTAGACCTCTTCGCCCAGGGCTTTGATGTCATCGACGGTGATGCCGGCAGCCAGGGTCAGGGCAGAGTCCCGAACAGCATGGACGTCCTCCATGTTTTCGCCCCGCATTACGAACTTGAACTGCTTCCATGCAAAACCTGCCGCTTGCGGCAAGGTGAAGGCTTTACGTTCGTACATCTTGCGTGCCACGTGGAAAAGGCTCGCGCCCTTCATCAACGTGTTGTCGACGTCGAAGAAAGCAGCTTCACCGGTGTGCTTCTGCGCTTGGGCAGTTGCGGCAACAGCGGCGTTCTTCTCCTCGGGCATGCCTTGAGTCTAGTCAATCGCGGGTACCCCGCGTTGAGGGCGCACTGGCAGCCCGGTCGAGGGGGAGGTGGTGGAGGGTTGGCGGGAAGGGGGTGGGATGTGGTGGAGGGTTGGCGGGAAGGGGGTGGGATGTGGTGGAGGGTTGGCGGGAAGGGGGTGGGATGTGGTGGAGGGTTGGGGGCGGTTACCGTTAATCACATGGCTATTCCCGACGTCGTCCTCCTCACCAAAGCTGACTGCCACCTCTGCACGGAGGCGCGTGCCGCCGTCGAGCGCGTTACCAAGAGCCTCGGCGTGAACTGGACCGAACAGGCAATCGACGGCGACCCCCAACTTCAGGAGCGCTATGCGGAAGAGATTCCAGTGGTCCTGGTGAACGGTATTCAGCGCGATTTCTGGAAGATCGACGAGGATCGCCTGACCCGCACCTTGAAGAAAGCCCTGGCAGGCTGAGGCTGCGCTTACCCGCATGTAGTGGCTTTTGTTGAGTCCGGCCGGGGGTCATAGAGTGGAACAACAAAGCGACGCAATGGAGAATACCGTGACTGCGCTGGAACCGTCCGCGGAAGCAATATCCGGGGACAACGAACCTGCCGCCAAGCAGATCCCGCCCGCGGCTGTGGCCCGGATGACCCTCTATTTGCGCGCGCTGAACTCGCTCCTGGCCGAAGGAGTGGAGCGCGTCTCCTCCGAAGCGCTGGCAGAAGCGTCGGGCGTCAGTTCCTCAACGCTCCGCAAGGACCTTTCCTATGTCGGCTCGTACGGAACCCGTGGCGTGGGCTACGAGGTCCAGTACCTGAGCCGGCACATTGCCGCAGCCCTTGGCCTGACCCATGACTGGAAAGTGGCCATTGTCGGCGCCGGTAACCTCGGCAAGGCCCTGGCCCGGTATGGCGGCTTTGAGTCCAGGGGCTTCGACGTCGTGGCCATCTTCGACGCCGACCCCATGGTGATCGGCAACGAGGTAGGTTGGCTGCGCGTCAGCGATTCGGCCGAACTTGAGCGGGTCCTGGAACGAACGCACACAAACATGGTGGTGCTCGCACTGCCGGCCACCGTAGCGCAAGCGGTTTGCGACCGGGTCATCGCGGCTGGAATCAGGAGCATCCTGAGCTTCGCGCCGGTCCTTCTGCAGGTCCCGCCGCATGTGAACCTCCGCAAGGTGGACATGGCGACGGAACTCCAGATTCTGGCTTACCACGCACAAAGGGCGCAGACACCGGGTCAGGCTGTCTAGCCTTCGCCGGGTCCGCGCCCCTCGTGGATGTTTGCGGAACGTTGCCGCTTAGCGGCCCTGGTACGGGTTCCCGAACTGCGGCGTCTTGCGGAAGTACGGCGCCGACGCCGGCAGGTACAGCAGGATGATTCCTACGATGCCAAGAATGGCTGCCAGTGATGCCAGGCTCGGCGGCAGCAGGAAGAAGATGGAGAGCGCAGCAAGGACCGTGCCAAGGATACGTGCCCAGTTCCGGCCCTTGCGGACGTTGATGGCCACGAGGGCGTACAAACCGGCACCGATTACTCCGAGCGCAACCATGACGGCGACGATGAAGCCTTGGACGTCTTGGAAACGGACATCTGCGCCGCCGCTGGCCGACATCTGGTCCTCGAACATGCTCCTGAAGGAGGGGTCGTTCAACGCTGCCATGGAAATGATGATGGAGATGAGCCAGATGGCCCCCGCTCCGACAATCAACCAGAACGCGGTGTTGACCATCTGGGGAACAGTGGACGGCCCGGGCTGCTGGCTTGGCCAGTTGGTGTCCTGCCCGTACTGGGGTGCTTGGCCATAAGGCGATGCACCGGGCTGCCCGTACTGGGGCGCTGCCGGGGGCTGGGACTGCTGGCCGTACTGGGGCGCTGCAGGCTGCCCGTACTGCGGTGCTGCCGGGGGCTGGGACTGCTGGCCGTACTGAGGCGCCGAGGGCTGGCCGTACTGCGGGGCGGGCTGGCCGCCGGGCTGCTCGGACTGGTTGGAGTCGCCCGGGTTCGACGGCGGGTATGGAGGGTTGCTCATGGCATTCCTTTGCTTGTTCGACTGCAGGTACGGCCGCCGGGATCAGCAAAGTGACCCTGCCCCCAGCGTGGTTCTGCTTCCACCGTACCCCCGGGGTCCCGCACCGTTGCCTACCACACGCAGGAATTTCAAGAGGGCGGGGAAAATCATCATGTGGGCGTACTTCTTCATGATGAAGGCCGCGGGAATCCTTGGGGATCCGGCCGCGGCCTTCCGCTCAACGCGCTCCTAGACGAAGTGTTTTTGGGATTCGGGGAGCCACATCATCACTGCGGCAGCAATTGCAGCTGCTGAACTGAGCAATGACAGGTTGAGGGTGATGAGGAGGAAGAGCAACGAGAGGACAGCGAACCCGCCCAAAATGGTCAGAACCAGCCGGGCCCAGCGCGCTCCCTCCTTGAGGCGGATGGCGATGAACACGTACACGGCGGCTATCACCAAGCTGAAGACAAAGTTGAAGATGCCCGTCCCGATGGACAAGGCTCCGAAGTAGTCGCGGTAGATGAAGATGTTGGCGAAGTTGGCGATGATGCCCAACACCGCCGCAGCGATCCAGAGCCAGTAGGAGGTGGTGAGTGTCTTCGGAACGCCCGTGGTGTCACGGAACCTTTGTGCGATGTTGTTGAAGTCCAAACCGAAGACGTTGCGGGGCGGGGCGTTGTAGCCCAGGCCGGCGGGCGGTGCGGGATTCGGCCCGGCGGGCGCGGCGTACGCGGGTTGGCCGGGTTGCTGATAAGAAGGGGGCTGCTGGTAGGCAGGGGGCTGCTGGTAACCCTGCTGGTCCGGGTAACCCGGCTGTCCTTGGTAACCGCCGGGCGGAACGGTGCCGCCCTGTGGTGGCTGGTAACCGGCGGGGGGTTGGTAGCCCGCAGGAGGAACATTGCCTGGCTGCGGTGGCTGGGCGCCGGGCTGCTGTGGCTGTGGTGCTTCATCTGGGGTACTCATGGCATCACTGTAGACCGCAGGTTGAAGGTTGCATAGGAAATTCGGAGCCAACTCGCAGCTAAATACAGGGTGTTTGCCGAACAATATCGGGGTGACTCATGTGTATGCGAAACGGCGCCCCTGCAGCACCAGGCTGAACAGGGACGCCGTCCGGGGTGTTGTGGAATCAGGCAGCTGCCGGAGCGATGAACGCGAGCTCCAGGTTGATGACAACCTTGTCGCTGACCAGGACGCCACCGGCCTCGAGAACTGCGTTCCAGGTGAGGCCGAAGTCCTTGCGGCTGATGGTGGTTTCACCCGAGACGCCTGCGCGGGTGTTGCCGAACGGGTCAACTGCAACACCGTTGAACTCGGTCTCGATGGAAACTTCCTTGGTCACGCCCTTGATTGTGAGATCGCCCACGAGGTCGAAGCTGTTTCCGTTGGCCTTGACGTGGCGGGAGACGAAGGTGATTTCCGGGAACTTCTCCACATCGAAGAAGTCTTCGCCCTTGACGTGGCCATCGCGGTTGACGTCGCCGGAATCGAAGCTGGCGGTCTGGATGGTGGCGTTGACCTTGGAGTCGGCCAGGGTTTCGCCAACTTCGAGGGTGGCTGCAGCGTCCTTGAACTGGCCGCGGACCTTGCTGATGCCTGCGTGGCGAACGGTGAAGCCGATTTCGCTGTGGGAAGCGTCGAGGGTCCAGGTGCCGGTGGTGACGGAAGCGGGAAGGGTCATCATGGTTGTTGCTCCTATGTAGTGGAAGGTACTGCGTGCTTGCCCGGTTGAAACCAATTGCTTGAAGCGTCAACCGAGCTTCGTATCCAGTATAAACATGCATATGCATCTTTTATTCCAACTCCGCGGAACATTTCGGGAAATTTTTGAGTTCTACTTGCGGTAGAAGATTTCGGATCGCCCCGCTTCTTTGAGAAACTGGTAAACATGCCCCAAGCAACTGTCCATCTGCTTCGCCATGGCGAGGTCCATAATCCCGACGGCGTCCTCTACGGTCGACTGCCGGAATTCCACCTCTCTGAGCGCGGCCGGGAGATGGCCCGGATGCTGGCCGACCACTTCGTTGCCCGTGCCGGCCAAGGTGCCAAAATCGTCCACCTGGTTGCCTCACCCCTGACCCGCGCCCAGGAAACGGCCATGCCGACGGCGGAAGCGCTGAACCTTCAGATCACCATCGAACCGCGCATCATTGAAGCCGAGAACCACTTCCAGGGACTCCACCCCACCAAAAGCGAATTCCTGAAGCCCAAGCACTGGTTGTACTTCCGGAATCCGATGCGCCCGTCGTGGGGCGAACCCTATAAAGAGCAGGCCGCGCGTGTCCTGGCGGCAGTTGAAGATGCCCGGGTAAAGGCGATCGAACTGGGCGGGGACGGCGCCGAGGCCATCCTGGTCAGCCACCAGCTTCCCATTTGGTCGACCCGGCTGACTGCAGAAGGACGACGCCTGGCGCACGATCCCCGCAAGCGCGAATGCACCCTGACATCGCTTACGTCCCTGACGCTCGATGACGACGGCAAGATCATCCGGGTCGAGTACAGCGAACCCGCTGCCGCACTGCTTCCCGGTGCGGCGAGCACTCCGGGGGCATAGGAAAACATGGACAACAACCTTTCACGCCGCGGCGTTCTTACTGCCGGGGGCGTCCTGCTTGCCGGACTGACCATGGGGCTTTCCGCGTGCGCGCAAAAGGACTCCCTTGCGGAGCAGGCGAAGGCAGGCGATAACAAGAACTACGTGGCCGGAGACGGATCGGTCACGGAGTTCGCCAAGGCTGACCGTGCGGCGCCCGTAGTCCTCAAGGGCACGCTGTTCAACGGCGCGGAGGTAAAACCCGAGGACCTAAAGGGCAAGGTCACGGTGCTGAACTTCTGGTTCGCAGCCTGCGCTCCCTGCCGTATCGAAGCTCCCCAGCTCGAAGCCCTGCACCAGGAGTACAAGGACCAGGGAGTCCAGTTCTTCGGAGTGAACCTTCGCGACGAGAAGGCCACCGCTGAAGCCTTCGACAAGACGTTCAACCTCACCTACCCGAGCTTCAACGACAAGGACGGGTCGGTGCTCCTTTCCGTGTCTGGCATCGTCCCACCAGGAGCCGTGCCCACAACCCTGGTCCTGGACAAGGAAGGCAAAGTTGCCTCCCGCGTGCTCGGGGAGATCGAAAAGGGCACTTTGAAGGCCCTCATCAGCTCCGCAGTGGCCGAGTAGTCGCCGTGAACAGTCCTTTCGCCGAAACGATCCTCAACGGTTCCCTGCTGCTGGCTGTGCCGGTGGCATTGCTGGCCGGGCTGGTCTCGTTCCTCTCGCCGTGCGTGCTCCCCCTGGTCCCCGGTTACCTGGGCTACGTGACCGGGCTGACCGGCGTCGACCTTCAGAAGCAGCGGCGGGGCCGCATGCTGGCGGGTATCGGACTGTTCGTCCTGGGGTTCTCGGCGATCTTCGTGCTCCTGGGCGGCGCCTTCGGCCAGCTCGGCACGCTGCTGACCGGGCCGCAGAACGCCTGGATCACCCAGTTGTTGGGGGTCCTGGTGATCGTCATGGGCGTCGTGTTCATGGGTGGTTTCGGCTGGTTGCAGCGTGACGCCAAGATCCATGCGAAGCCGCCGGCCGGCCTGTGGGGTGCACCGCTCCTGGGACTGACCTTCGGCCTGGGCTGGGCACCCTGCATCGGCCCGACCTACTCCGCGGTACAGTTGCTGAGCTTGTCCGGAGGGTCCTCGGCCGCCAAGGGAGCGCTCTTGGCGTTCATTTACAGCCTTGGCTTGGGCATCCCGTTCCTCCTGATTGCCTTGGCTGTCCGCCGGGGCATGGGAGTGATGTCCTTCTTCCGCAAGCACCGGCTCGCTATCCAGCGGATTGGTGGAGGCATCCTGATTTTGCTGGGCATCCTGATGGCCACCGGTGTGTGGGGCCACTGGGTGACCGAGTTGCAGTACTGGTTCCAAAACGACGTGAAGTTGCCAATCTGATGAGCGAGTCCGTGAAAGCCAAGAAGAAGTCACCCTCCGCCGGCAGCACCAAGGCAGCGGAAGGAAAACTCCAGCAGGCCAAGTCCGACGCCGCGGTACCCGTGCTCGGATTCAAAGGCATGCTCCGGTGGGCCTGGACCCAGCTGACAAGCATGCGGACGGCGCTGTTCCTGCTGCTCCTGCTCGCCGTGGGTGCCGTGCCGGGTTCGTTGTTTCCGCAGCGCGCCGCCAACCCCGTTACCGTCACGGAGTGGATCAAGAACAACCCCGCCACGGGGCCGTTCCTGGACGCCCTCCAGATGTTCGATGTCTACTCGTCCGCCTGGTTCTCGGCCATCTACATCCTGCTGTTCATCTCCCTGATCGGCTGCGTCACTCCCCGCGCCATCGCGCACTACAAGGCCATGAAGTCGCAGCCTCCGCGCACCCCCAAGCGCCTTTCGCGCCTTCCGGAGTACGGCACCTTGGCGCTGCCCGCCGACGCCGGGATCCCGGCGTCGAAAGCCATCAACGATGCCGCCGGGCTGCTCAAGAAGCGCGGCTACCGCGTTGAAGTACGGGACGTCGACGGCGCCCTGCCGTCCTTGGGTGCCGAGCGCGGCTTCCTGAAGGAAGTGGGCAACCTGGTGTTCCACACCTCGTTGATCGGCGTGCTGGTGTCCGTGGCCATCGGCGGCCTTTTCGGATACAGCGGCCAGCGCATCCTGGTGGAGGGCGAAACGTTCGTGAACACCCTGGTGGGCTACGACCAGTTCACGCCGGGGACCAACTTCCAGAGCAGCTCGCTCCAGCCGTACTCCCTCCGGTTGGACAAGTTCCAAGCCACCTTCGACCGGGAGTCGCCCAAGAAGACCGGCCAGCCTATCGATTACACGGCCGAGGTCACCACCAAGGAAAACCCGGACGCCCCCGAGCAGAAGGAAGTCCTGAAGGTCAACGACCCCGTTTCCTTGGGCGGAACCAGCCTGTACCTCACCGGCAACGGCTACGCACCCGTGGTCACTGTCCGCGATGGCGATGGCAATGTGGCCTTCCAAGGGCCCGTCACGGCGAAGGTCCAGGGCGCCAACTACTACTCTTCAGTGGTCATCAAGGTCCCGGACGGCAAGCCCGAGCAACTCGGTTTCAACGGCTTCTTCCTGCCCACGGCCTTCGAATCCGAGCAAGGAATCTCCTACAGCGCCGACCCTGCATTGGCCAATCCGCAGTTGAACCTGGATTCCTACTACGGCGACCTCGGGCTGGATGACGGAGCGCCGCAAAATGTCTTCGAACTGGACGTCAGGAACCTCACCCAGCTGAACGGGCGGAAGCTCGAAGCGGGTGGCATCGTGTTGGGTCTGGGCCAGACCGCAACGCTGCCCGAAGGCAAGGGAAGTATTAGCTTCGACAGCGTCAAGAAGTACATCGGCGTGGACATCCACCACAACCCCGGCCAGCTGTACGCCCTCATTTTCGGCCTGCTGGCTGTGGGCGGCCTGATGGTTTCCCTCTACGTCAACCGCCGCCGTGTCTGGGTCCGCACCGGAACGCATGAGGATGGACGCACGATGGTGGAGTACGGCCTGCTGGCACGCGGCGAAGACCACCGCCTCGCCGGCGAAGCAGCAGCACTGCGTGAAATCCTTGCCCGCGAATGGAACATCCCGGAATCCCCGGAGCCACCACGAACCGTCTCTTCCTCAACCTCGAAGGACCAGTAATGCCAGCCATCAACGAAACCCTGGGCCAGTACAGCGAGCTGTTCATGCTGTTGGCCGCCGGCACGTATACCGTGGCGTTCATCGCCTTTGCCTGGGATCTGGCGAAGAGCAGCAAAACCTTCCAGGCGGTGGACCTGAGGGCCGCTGCCAGCTCCACCAGCGAAAAGGTGAGCGTTGCCGCCGGTCGCGTTGGAGCTGCGTTGTCAGGTCCCGACGCCGGTGGGCCGGCCGGCCGGGCCGAGCGTCCGACGTCGGGCCTCACCTATGCGGGCGGAACCGCCGCGGGCGACATGCGGTACACAGCCGAACGACGCGTCCCCGCTCGTGTTGCGGTGGCCCTGACGGTTCTTGGTGTCCTGATCCACGGCGCCGGAGTGGTGACGCGCGCCCTGGGTGCCGGCCGTGTGCCGTGGGGCAACATGTACGAGTTCCTCACCACGGGTGCGTTCGTTGCCGTGGCGGTCTTCCTCGTCACCCTGATCCGCCGCGACCTGAGGTTCCTGGGCACGTTCGTCCTGGGCCTGGCCATCATCATGCTGGTGGCTGCCTCGGTATCCTTCTGGACCCCGGTGGGCCACCTTGTTCCCGCGTTGCAGAGCTACTGGCTGATCATCCACGTTTCCATCGCGGTCCTGTCATCTGCGCTGTTCACCCTGACTTTCGCCATGTCCGTCCTGCAGCTGCTGCAGTCGTACCGGCAGAAGAACCTGGCCGCCGGGCGCAAGGACAACCTCGCTTTCATGCGGGTGGTTCCCAACGCGCTGAGCCTGGAGAACCTGTCCTACCGCATCAACGCGATCGCCTTCATCGGCTGGACGTTTACGCTCATGTTCGGTGCCATCTGGGCCGAGAAGGCGTGGGGCCGGTTCTGGGGCTGGGATCCGAAGGAAGTCTGGACGTTCGTCATCTGGGTTGTCTACGCAGGCTACTTGCACGCCCGGGCCACGCGTGGCTGGACGGGAACCCGGGCAGCCTGGTTGTCAATCGTCGGCTATGCCTGCGTCATCATCAACTTCACGCTGGTAAATACAGTTTTCAACGGCCTGCATTCCTACTCCGGGCTCTAGGCCGCTTGCTGGGCCATGCGTGCCTACTTCAGCTCGTCGGTATCATGCGTGTCCGGCTCACCGCGTTTGGCGTCCCCTGAGCCGAATCCCTTGCCCTCGCTGCTGCCATCGGATGACTTGTCCCGAAGCTTGCGTTCCTTGGCCTCAAGGTCCGCCTTGAGTTTTTTCAGGCGGTCCTCTTCGGCTTGGTTGCGGCGGCGGGTTTCAAGGTTGCGGAGGAACTCGGGGTCGTCGTCGGGCGCCGTGGGGTGACGCCTGACGGGTGCGGCGGTGGGTTTGTTGTAGGGGCGGCCGAAGATGAACCACAGGACGGCGCCCAGCACCGGCAGGACGATCATCACAATGATCCATGCGGTCTTCGAAATGCCACGCGTCTGGTGGCGGTCCGTCCGTATGACGTCCACCAGGGCATAGACGAAGACAACCAGGACGACGACGACGCCTATAACGCGGAGCATGCATCAAGTCTAGTGCCCGGAGGCCGTTCGCTGGACTGCCTGTTTTGGCCGTGATCAGAGTGCAACGATCCGGGCGGCTAAACTTGGATGGTGGCTTTCCTGAAGTATTCCCTCATTCGTCTGGCGCTGTTCGTGCCGTTGTTCGTGCTGTTCGCCTTCCTGGGGGTTGGCTGGATCCTGGCAGTTGTCTTTGCAGGACTGATCGCGTTCGCCATCAGCTACTTGTTCTTCCAGAAACAGCGCGACGCCGCCACGGCCGCCATGCGCGAACGTTTCTCCGGGCGGGCCAAGCCCATCCGCTCCGCCGGCGAGGTTGAAGACGCCGAAGCTGAGGACAGCCTGGTTGAGAAGAACCCGGACATTGCCGTCAACAACGACAAGCGCCCCGGCACGGCCTAGGAGTTTTTGTACAGCTAACGCCCTTAAGAAGGCTTCTTAAGGGCGTTAGCTGTACAAAAACCTAGAAGCCGTGGCTCAGAATCAGGCCCAGCGAGAACAGCACGCTGTAGCCGAGGTTGATCAGGCCGGTCTGCTTGAGCACCGGGATCAGGCTCTTGCGCTTCTTTCCGTTAACCATCAGCCAGGCGGGCATGAGGCACGCGGGGATCAGCAGGAGCACGATCAACATCCACGGCTTGGTCGGCGCCAGGACAATCACCAGCAGGATGGCGACGGCCAGCATCAGCACGTAGCTTTCCCGTGCGTGCCGGTCGCCCAAACGTACCGCCAGGGTCCGCTTTCCGGCCGCGGTGTCCGTGGGGATGTCCCGGACGTTGTTGGCCATCAGCAGCGCGCAGGCGATCAGGCCGGTGCCGATCGCACCGATCACCGCAGCCAGGCTGACCTGTCCTGCTTGCGTGTACGTGGTGCCCAGCGTGGCAACCAATCCGAAGAACACGAAGACAAACACGTCGCCCAGGCCCATGTACCCGTAAGGGTTCTTGCCGCCGGTGTAACCCCACGCCGCCAGGACGCAGCCGATGCCCACCAGGATCAGCCACCACGTCTGGGTAATGATCACAAGGATCAAGCCGCACAGCATGGCTGCACCAAACAGGGCAAAGGCGGCCCACTTCACCTGTTCCGGCCGCGCTGCTCCGGAACCCACCAAACGCAGCGGGCCGACACGGTCCTCGTCGGTTCCGCGGATGCCGTCAGAGTAGTCGTTGGCGTAGTTGACCCCGATTTGGAGTAGAAGCGCAACAAGCGCCGCCAGGATCGCGTTTGGCAGCCGGAAAGCCTGGAGCTCGTACGCCGCAGCCGAACCGATCAGGACGGGCGCAATTGCCGCGGGCAGGGTGCGGAGCCGGGCTCCTTGGATCCATTGTGCAGCTGTCGCCACGTGTAGTACCTCGTGTGTTTCGCGTTTGATCTCAGTGGGGGAAGAACTTGTCTATTGTCCCTGATGCAGATTGGAAAGAAGCTCAATCATGGCCAGCCTGTCCGGCTTGCCGTTGGGCAGCATCAGCAATTCCTTCTCGGCGAGGACGGTTTTCGGGGCCAGGACGCCCAAAGCGGCTTCCCGTCGGGCCGTGAAACCCTTGATGCCCTCGGGGCTGGGATCGTCCACGGCCACGTAGGCCGCAACAGCCTGGCCCCACTCGCGCGACGGTACGCCGGCCACGAAAGCCGCGTTGACGCCGTCGAGCGCTTCCAGCTTGCTTTGGATGAAAGCGGCGGAGGCCTTGATGCCGCCGGTGATGATGACGTCGTCGGCGCGGCCCAGCACGGTCAGCTTGCCGTCGTCGCTCAGCTCGCCGAGGTCGCCGGTGACGTACCAGCGTGTGCCGTCCTCCTCGAAGAACGCGTTCTCGGATGTTCCTGCGCCATCCAGGTAGCCCGCCGCCACGGTATCGCCACCCAGCAGGACCCGGCCTTCCAGCTCGCCCTCACCAATCCGGACCTCGACGCCGTCCAGTGGCTCGCCGTCGTAAACGCACCCTCCGCACGTCTCGGCCGAGCCGTAGGTGGTGACGACTTTCAGGCCTTCCGCGTGTGCTGCAGCCAGGAGCTCCGCCGAAGCGGGGGCGCCGCCCAGCAGGATCGCGTTGAAGCGGCGCAGCACGGCGAGGGTTTCGGGCGCGGGGGAGTCCAGCAGCCGCTGAAGTTGCGTAGGTACCAAGGAGGTGAATCGGATCTTGTCCGTCAGTTCCTCCGCTGCGGCGGTAAAGGCCTCGGGCGTGAAGCCGTTCGACTGGTCCATCACCCACGGACGCGTTCCAGCGTAGAGCGAGCGGACCAAAACCTGCGCACCTGCCACGTATTGCAGGGGGAGCGCCAGCAGCCACTGGCCTTCTCCCCGCAGTGCCATGGCGGTGGCCACGGACGACGCCGCGAGGGCGTCAATGGTCAGGACTGTTGCCTTGGGCGTCCCGGTGGAACCGGAGGTCCGGACCACCAGGGCTGCGTCCTCGACGCCGGTCTCCACCGGGACTGCCTGGGGCTCGCCGTTGCCGCCGATGACTATTTCGACGGCGGGGCCCTCGCCGTGGAGGGCAGCCATCAGTGCTTTCAGGACAGGATCGACGTTCACAGGGTAGTCCTAGAAGTAGTAGGGGAAGCTGGACCAGTCGGGGTCGCGCTTCTGGAGGAACGCTTCCTTGCCCTCAACGGCCTCGTCGGTCATGTAGGCCAACCGGGTGGCTTCGCCGGCGAAGACCTGCTGCCCGGCCAAGCCGTCATCGGCCAGGTTGAACGCGAACTTGAGCATGCGGATGGCCTGCGGGGACTGGCGGGCGATGTCCGCGGCGTACTCCAGGGCCACTTCTTCCAGTCGCTCGTGGTCCACTGCCTCGTTCACGGCGCCCATTCTGACCATGTCCTCCGCGGAATATTCGCGGGCAAGGAAGAAGATTTCCCGCGCGGCTTTCTGCCCGATCTGGCGAGCCAGCAGCGCAGAGCCGTATCCGGCGTCGAAACTTCCCACCGTGGCGTCCGTCTGCTTGAACTTGCCGTGCTGGCGGGACGCGATGGTGAGGTCGCTGACGACGTGCAGGGAGTGCCCGCCGCCTGCCGCCCAACCGTTGACGACGGCGATGACCACCTTGGGCATGGTCCGCATCAGGCGCTGGACTTCAAGGATGTGGAGGCGGCCGGCGCGGGCAGGGTCGATAAATTCAGCGGACTCGCCCGCTGCGCCTTCCACTTGATAGCGGTAGCCGTCCCGCCCACGGATCCGCTGGTCTCCGCCGGAACAGAAGGAGTGTCCGCCGTCCTTTTCCGAAGGCCCGTTGCCGGTGAGCAGGACGGTGGCGACATCGGGGGTCATGCGGGCATGGTCCATGGCCCGGTAGAGCTCGTCGACTGTGCCCGGGCGGAACGCATTTCGGACCTCGGGCCGGTTGAAGGCGATGCGGACCGTGGGGAGGTCCTTGACCGTGCCGTCCGCTGAACGCTCGACTTGCCGGTGGTACGTCATGTCCTTGAAGTCATCGAAGCCGGAAACTGTGCGCCAGCGCGAGGGGTCAAAGATGTCGGAAACCTTGGCAGGGAGATCGTTGTTCACATACCGAGTCTAGTAATGGCCTTAGCTGATGCAGAACTCGTTGCCTTCCGGGTCCGCCATGGTGTGCCATTCGTGGGGTCCCTGGCTGGCTGTCCAGAGGTGCGTGGCGCCGCGGGCTTCCAATTCCTTGCGGACCACGTCCTTGTCCCGGCCGGCCAGGCGGACGTCCCAGTGGACGCGGTTCTTCACGGTTTTCTCGTTGGGGTCTGTCTGGAACAGGATGCGCCGTCCGGTGGTGGGGTCTGTGTCGCCTGCCGGGATGATCGCGCAGCCCTCGGCCCAGACCAGCTTTCCGTTGTGCGTGATGGTCTGGTCTTCGCTGGCGAAACCTTGCTCGATCATGGAGCGGATGAACGCCTCGTCCTGGGGCTCGACAACCCATTCGAGCGTTTCGGCCCACCAATCGGCGAGGTCGTGGGGCTTCTTGCAGTCCACTACTACCTGGATGTTGAGTGTCATGCACCCAAAGCTATTCCGACGGCGGGTGGCAGGGTAGGGCTTTGCGGTCACTTTCCGTCCGGATTACCCAACTGCTACCTAGTTGGGGAGGAGCTCCGGTGGAACGGCGTAGATCAGGACCACTGCCATGAGGTTCTTGGCGGCGTGCACGAAGTAGGAGAACATCAGGTTCTTCCCCGTCCATACATAGACGGCGACCAGCACCGTGGCCATCCCCAAATAGGGGGCCAGGGCGGACAGCACCAGGCCTTCGCGGCCCATCACATGGATGGAAGCGAACACCAGCACCGAAACCACGCAGCAGATCCAGATGTTCACGTGTTGTGACAACTTGCCGATGAGGAGGTGCCGGAACAGGTACTCCTCAACGAACGGTCCCAGGACCACCAACAACGGGACCATGAGCCAGGCCGGAACGTGTTGCAAAAGTCCCTGGATGCCCAGTTGGTTCTCGGAACTCTGGGCGGTCCCAAAGGCTGCGACAAGCAGGGCCGTGAGGATGAGCATCACCACGATCGCGAGGGGAACCATGCCCAGCGTGAACCACGGCCTGGTGCCCAGGATCTTCAGGTCCCGGCCCACCACCCGCCAGGCTGAGGCCACGGCGAATATTCCGACGCCGGCATAGAAGATTGCGTTGACGGCATAGGAGGCGGTGGCCGGGTCGGGAAACAGCCGAAGCATCAGCCGTTCGACAGCTTCGCCGCTGACGGTGAAGTAGGCGGTGAACCCGAGATAGACGGCTACGGCAATGGCGTCCAGGGCGGTGAATCTGTACAAAGATGCCTTGGTGTGAAGAGTGCCCATGTGACCAGCCTAGCTTCGCCGGACCCGTGGGCCGGAGTGGGCGGTATCAGGATTGGCCGCTCAAGGTCAGGGTGATAAGGACACAGTTCAGTCCGACAATCAGGGTGGCGCTGGTCCAGCCCGCGATCCGCAATAGCGGGGAATCCGCGTGCGGACCCATGACGTCCTTCTTGCCGGTAAGCCGGATCAGGGGGATCAACGCGAACGGGATGCCGAAGCTGAGCAATACCTGGCTCAGGACCAGCGCGAGGGTCGGTTCAATGCCCGCGCCCAGGACGATCAGGGCAGGAATGAGCGTGATGACCCGGCGGGCAAGCAACGGGATGCGGACCTTGAGGAGACCGCCCATGATGGTGGCGCCGGCGTAGCAACCTACCGATGTGGATGCCAGCCCGGACGCCAGGAGGCCGATGGCGAACACCACTCCGATCGCGGGACCCAGGGCTGAGGTGACGGCCGCGTGAGCTCCGGCGATCGTGTCTGTTCCTTCGATGCCTCGCAGGCTCGAAGCTGCGAGCAGGAGCATCGAAATGTTGACCACTCCTGCCAGCAGGAGGGCGCCCACAACGTCCGTGCGGGTGGCGCGGATCAGCCGGGTCCGGATGGCGGGGTCAGGCGAGAAGCCGTGCCGGTCGCGGGCAAGGGCCGAGTGGAGGTAGATGGCGTGTGGCATCACGGTGGCTCCGAGCATGCTCGCCGCCAGGAGGATGGTGTCCGTGCCTTCAAAGCGGGGAACCAGGCCGCCAAGGGCGCTCCCTGCGTCCGGGGGATTGACGAACAGTCCGGACACGAAGCCCACTGCGATGATCCCCAGGAGCACCAGGATTGCGTACTCAAAGGAGCGCTGGCCCCGTTGGGACTGCAACGCCAGCAGCAGCATGGAGGCGACGCCGACGATCACTCCGCCGGCGAGCAGCGGTAGTCCGAACAACAGGTTGAGGGCAACGGCCCCGCCGATTACCTCGGCCATGTCTGTGGCCCCGGCGACGATTTCGGCTTGGGCCCAGTAGAGGCGCCGGCGTTTGGTACCCAGCCGCTTTCCCAGGATTTCCGGAAGGCTCATCCCCGTGGCGAGGCCGAGCTTGGCGGATTGGTACTGCACCAGGACTGCCATGGCGTTCGCAACCACCAGGACCCAGACCAGCAGGTAGCCGTAGTTGGCACCGGCAGTGAGGTTGGCTGCGACGTTCCCTGGATCCACGTAGGCGATGGCAGCCACGAAGGCTGGTCCGAGCAGCAGGAGCCGGGACCATACTCTGCCGGGTGTGGCACGTTTTTCCAGGGTGGGTGTAGCCATCGGGGTTCCTCGTCGTTGGGGGTTCTCATTACGAGGATAGCGAAATTTAGGCATACCGAAAAGTTTTATTTAGGCCATCCATTTGAGAGTCCCTGGAGAACTGCAACGCGGGGTCAGATATGGCCCATGTTCACCCTCCGGATGGGCCAAATCTGACCCCGCGTTGCTCTTAACGAGGGGCGTCCTGTTGCCTGCGTCACGGGCTCCGCGTCACATGCCGTAAGATAGACGGGTTGCGCGAAGCTTCGGCGTTCTGCGTTCTTTGTCACACTTCGGGGCCCTCAAAGCAGGAAAGCTCGAATTATGTGTGCCAAAGCCGCCCGTGTTCCGGCACTGGGCGAAACCCCTACAGCAATACCCCAACCCAC
The DNA here is from genome assembly GCF_040685055.1 of Paenarthrobacter sp. NPDC089307. Classification (NCBI taxonomy): domain Bacteria; kingdom Bacillati; phylum Actinomycetota; class Actinomycetes; order Micrococcales; family Micrococcaceae; genus Paenarthrobacter; species Paenarthrobacter sp. NPDC089307. The sequence continues at coordinate 241,863 of NZ_JBFBHE010000006.1, read as the reverse complement.
AAGGAACAGCTGTGCCGCAAAGTACTCCCACAGATCTCAAGAGCCAGACGGCCTCAACCACCGCCGTCGGTTCCTCCCTCAGCGCCGAGGGTTACAAGAAGACCCTGAGCCGCCGCCACGTCACCATGATCGCCATGGGTGGCGCCATCGGCGTCGGCCTCTTCATGGGTGCCGGTGGCCGCCTGGCCTCCACCGGCCCGGCCCTGATCTTCTCCTACGCCATTGCCGGCGTCATCGCCTACCTGCTGATGCGCGCCCTGGGCGAACTCATCATGTACCGCCAGACCTCCGGCTCCTTCGTGAGCTACGCCGGCGAGATGTTCGGCAAGAAGGGCGCCTTCCTCTCCGGTTGGATGTACTTCATCAACTGGGCCATGACGGGCATCGCCGAGCTCATCGCGATCGGCCTGTACTTCCAGTTCTTCTTCCCGAACGTCCCGATTGAACTGTCCGCCATCGCAGCATTGGTGCTGCTGGTGGCCGTGAACCTCTTCAGCGTCAAGGCGTTCGGCGAATTCGAATTCTGGGCATCCTGCCTCAAGGTCGCGGCAATCGTGATCTTCCTGGCCGTGGGCACCTTCATGGTGGTCACCAACGCCAAGGTAGGTGCGGGCCACGCCTCAGTTGCCAACCTCTTCCACGAAGACGGCGGCATGTTCCCCAAGGGCGGCCTGGTAATGATCCTGGTCCTCAACGCCGTGATCTTCGCCTACAACGCCATCGAACTCGTTGGCATCACCGCAGGTGAGATGGAGAACCCGGAACGCGAAGTTCCCAAGGCGATCCGCGCCGTCGTGATCCGTATCGTCGTCTTCTACGTCGGTTCCGTGACGCTGCTCGCCATGCTGCTGCCCTCGGACCAGTACGTGGCCGGCACCTCGCCGTTCGTTACGGTATTCGGCCAGATGGGCCTGGGCTGGATGGGCGATGTCATGAACATGATCGTCATCACCGCAGCGCTGTCCTCCTGCAACTCGGGCCTGTACTCGATCGGTCGCATCTTCCGGACCATGGCCAACAACGGCCACGCACCGCAGTGGCTCACCAAGATGTCTTCCCGCCACGTGCCGTACGCGGCCATCCTGGCCATCGGCGGCGTGTACCTCGTGGGCATCCTGCTGAACATCTGGCTGGGCGGCTCGCACGCGTTCGACCTCGCGCTGAACACGGCCTCCATCGGTGTCATCTTCACGTGGGGCTCCATCTTCGCCAGCCAGATTGCGCTGCGGAAGAAGCACGGCCGGGTCTCCAGCCTCCCCATGCCCGGTTCGCCGTGGACCAGCTGGTTGGGTCTGGTTGCGCTGCTGGCCATCACCGTGCTGATCGGCTTCGACACCATGACCGACAAGGCAACGGGGGAGGTCTTCCTGCTGGGCCTCTGGACCCTGGCCACCATTCCGTTCTTCGCTCTGGTGCTGTGGCTTGGCTGGCAGAAGGTCAAGAACAACCAGCCTAAGAGTGAGCTTTACAGCTGACGCTCCAGGCTGCGTAAGCGCTCGACGGCGGGTGCCTCCTTGGGTGATTGATTCACCTTGAGGGGGCGCCCGCCGTTTTTGTGTCGACCATTCAGTCCTTCAGGTGTTTCGCGAAATGTTCTTCGATACGCCGCCAGGCTTCGGGAGCGGCTGCCGGGTCGGGTTTGATCCCCATCACCCGCATGAGCGGCCTCAGCGGCCTGGGCCCTATGGGCGCGTCATTCATGAAGGCGTGGCCCGCCGTCGGAAATTCCTTGACGTCGTGCTCGATGCCGAGGTCGGTGAGGGCTTTTTCCAGCTTTGCCGCGGCTCCTGGCAGGGTGCGGTCCTTGCCGCCATAGTTGGCGACCATGGGACAGGCGCCTTGAAGCGCGCTGTGCAGGTCACGGGGCAGTTGGCCGTAGTTGACGGATGCTGCGTCAAAGCCATCGTTGGCGGCGAGCAAGGCGAAAGCCCCGCCCATGCAAAAGCCGATCACGCCAACTTTTCCGGTGGATCTTTCGTCATCGCGGAGCCAGGCCCTGGCCGTTGAAATGTCCGTAAAGGCCCGCCCCTCGCCGGAAAGCACGGACCGCATCGTCGCTACGAGGCACCGCCTGGCGCCGCCGTCACTGTAGAGGTCCACCGCGAGGGTCAGGTAGCCTGCCGCGGCCATCCGGTCCGCGTTGCGGCGCATGACGTCGTCCAGCCCGAAGGCTTCGTGGATCATCACCACGCCCGGGAAAGGCCCTGCTCCATTGGGGACGGCCAGGTATCCCTTGAGTGCTGATGAGCCCCCGGCAGCCCTGCTCTTGACGCTCAGATCGATGGTGACCATGGGTTGGCCTTTCACTGTGGTTTCAGCGGACGGCAATCTTTTGTCAGTGGCCGGGGATAGGCTCGAACCATGGAACTACCCCCTACTTTGACGCAGCATATCAACGCCGGACCGGGAAAGGTTTGCCCCGGCATGCCGGGCCTTCGGCAGCAATCCGGGAAGGTGGCGGCGCTCTGATGGCGGCTGCAAAGGTTGCGGCCCCCAAGATCTCCCCGGTGCGGCTGGAGGAACTGCGCGACGACGACGCCCCGGACTTCCAGCGTGGTGAAAGGTACGACGGCGTCCGGCTCACCCGTGTCTCGGCTGACGGCGAGGAACTCAGTGGCGCGGATTTTATTGAGTGCGAGTTCAATGGGGTGTCCTTCAACGAGGCCCAACTGCGCGGGGCAACGTTCCGTGAGTGCGTTTTCGCTGAGCCGTACGCGCCCGTCTTCACGGCCGCGCGTACATCCTGGCAGGACGTTGAGATTACCAACCCCCGGTGGGGTTCAGCCGAACTTTATGAGGGGACCTGGCGGTCTGTCCGAATCGACGGCGGCAAGTTGGACTACGTGAACCTGCGTGGCTCCAAGCTCATGGATGTCCAGATTTCGGATTGCATCATCAACGAACTCGACCTCGGTGGTTGCACGGGGACGCGGGTGGCTTTGAAGAACTGCACCATCGGTACCTTGGACGTCACGGGCGCCAAGCTCAAGGACGTGGACCTGCGGACCACGGAGTTCCGCGGCGTCAATGGCCTGGCAGGGCTTGCCGGAGCGGTTATTGATGACTATCAGTTGAGCCTCATGGCGCCCTTGCTGGCCGGGCATTTGGGAATCCGGGTGGTCTAAGCGGCGGTGTGGGACGGTCCGGCGGAGAGCTTCATCTGTTGACCGTCCCGCTGGGCCGTGTAATCTTTATAGAACGAACGGTCGGTATATTATTCCGTGCCGGTCCCTTTCACTTTCGCGAAGGATGTTCTCATGGTCGAGGCTTTTCTTGTTGGCGGCGCCCGCACGCCTGTAGGTCGCTACGGTGGGGCGCTGTCCTCCGTCCGCCCGGATGACCTGGCAGCGTTGGTGGTCCGGGAAGCAGTGGCGCGTGCCCGCGTCGATCCCGACTCCATTGATGAGGTCATCCTCGGCAACGCCAACGGCGCCGGTGAGGAAAACCGCAATGTGGCGCGCATGGCAACGCTTCTTGCTGGACTTCCCCTCCACATCCCCGGCATCACGGTCAACAGGCTTTGCGCCTCGGGGCTGAGTGCGATCATCATGGCCAGCCAGATGATCAAGTCGGGCGCTGCGGACATCGTGGTTGCCGGTGGCGTCGAGTCGATGAGCCGTGCGCCTTGGGTCCAGGAAAAGCCCGCCACGGCGTTCGCCAAACCGGGCCAGATTTTCGACACCTCCATCGGCTGGCGCTTCACCAACCCGCTGTTCAGCAAGGGTGAGCTCTCCCGTGACGGCAAGATGACCTACTCCATGCCCGAAACGGCCGAGGAAGTGGGCCGTGTGGACAACATTTCCCGCGAGGACGCGGATGCGTTTGCCGTCCGCTCCCATGAGCGCGCGCTCGCTGCCATTGCCGGGGGCCGGTTCAAGGACGAGATCGTCCCCGTCACGGTCAAGACCCGCAAGTCCGAGACCGTCGTCGACACCGATGAAGGCCCGCGCGAAGGCACCACCATGGACGTCCTGGCAGGCCTTCGGCCTGTCGTTCCGGGCGGCTCCGTGGTGACCGCAGGCAACTCCTCAAGCCTTAACGATGGCGCGTCGGCCATCATCGTCGCCTCCGAGGCCGCCATCAAGAAGTTCGGCCTCACCCCGCGCGCCCGCATCATCGACGGCGCATCGGCTGGTTGCGAGCCCGAAATCATGGGCATCGGCCCGGTCCCCGCCACGCAGAAGGTCCTGGCACGCACCGGCCTCTCCGTCGACCAGCTCGGTGCGGTGGAACTCAACGAGGCATTTGCGACCCAGTCCCTGGCCAGCATGCGCCGCCTCGGATTGGACCCGGAAATCGTCAACAACGACGGCGGCGCCATCAGTTTGGGACACCCGCTCGGTTCCAGCGGCTCGCGGATCGCCATCACGCTGCTGGGCCGGATGGAACGGGAACTGGCCTCGGCCAACGGACCGAAGCTTGGCCTGGCGACCATGTGCATCGGCGTCGGGCAGGGCACCGCAATGCTGCTGGAAGGCGTGTAATGGCACTGAATCCCGAAGACTTCACAGCGCTCCTGATCGAGGAACGCGAAGACCGGCTCATCGTCCTCCTGAACCGGCCCGAGGTCCGCAACGCGATCGACCAGGCGATGGTGGATGAGCTCCACGCCGTCTGCGCCGAGTTGGAACGCAATCCCAAAGTGCTAATCATCGCAGGAACCGATGGGGTGTTTGCTTCAGGCGCAGACATTGGACAGCTGCGTGAACGTCGCCGGGACGATGCTTTGCAGGGGATCAATTCCACGATCTTTGTCCGCATCGCCAAGCTGCCCATGCCGGTCATTGCGGCCCTGGATGGATATTGCCTCGGTGGGGGAGCCGAGCTCGCTTATGCCGCCGACTTCCGGATCGGCACCCCGGCCGTCCGGATCGGAAACCCGGAGACCGGCCTGGGCATTCTGGCCGCGGCCGGTGCCACCTGGCGCCTCAAGGAACTCGTCGGTGAGCCCAAGGCCAAGGAAATACTTTTGGCCGGGGCCGTGCTGCGGGCCGAGGAAGCGCTCCGGATCAACCTCATCACAGGGATTTACGAGGCACCTGAGCTTATGGAGGCCGCGCATGCCTTGGCGGACCGGATTGCCCGCCAGGACCCGATGGCCGTGCGCATCACCAAATCGGTGTTCCACGCACCGGCCGATGCCCACCCCCTGATTGACACCCTGGCCCAGGGAATCCTCTTTGAGTCCCAGGCCAAGTTCGACCGTATGCAGGCTTTTCTCGATAAGAAGTCAGCCAAGGACGCAGACGCCCCGGCGCAGGACAGGACACAGAAATGACAGCAGTACCCACCATCCCGCACGTCGTCGGTGTCCTTGGCGGAGGCCGGATGGGTGCCGGGATTGCCCATGCCTTCCTCACCAAGGGTGCCACGGTCATCGTGGTGGAGCGCGATCATGAGGCAGCAGCGGGTGCCCACACCCGCGTGGCTGACGCCGTGGCAAAATCCGCGGCCCGCGGCACGCTCAGTGAAACAACTGAAGAGGCAATGTCCCGTTTCAGTACCTCCACTGATTACGAGTCCTTCATCCACTGCGGCCTTGTGGTGGAAGCTGTCCCCGAAGACTTCGATCTCAAGGTCACGGCGCTCAAAGCCGTGGAGGACCACCTGTCTGCCGAGGCGTTCCTGGCCTCGAACACGTCATCGTTGTCTGTGACAGGACTCGCCAATGAACTCCGCAGGCCCGCCAACTTCGTCGGTCTTCACTTCTTCAACCCGGTGCCCGCTTCAACCCTCATCGAAGTGGTGCTGGCCAAGGAGACCTCTCCCGAACTCGCTGTTGCGGCGAAGAACTGGACGGAGGCACTCGGCAAGACCGCCGTCGTCGTCAATGACGCTCCTGGTTTTGCCTCCTCAAGGCTGGGCGTGGCCATTGCCCTGGAAGCGATGCGCATGGTCGAGGAAGGCGTAGCCTCCGCGGAAGACATCGATGCCGCGATGGTCCTGGGCTACAAGCACCCTACGGGTCCGCTGAAAACTACCGACATTGTGGGGCTGGACGTCCGGCTTGGCATCGCCGAGTACCTGCACTCCACGCTGGGTGAACGTTTTGCGCCGCCGCAGATCCTTCGTGACAAAGTGGCGCGGGGAGAACTCGGCCGCAAAACGGGCAAGGGTTTCTTCGACTGGAACGACTAAGCCCCGCAGCCGGTTAGGCTAGCCGGGTGACTTCATTCGAGCCCATCACCCTGACCGGCAAGTTCGTGACCCTTGAACCGTTGGCGCCAGAGCACCATGACGGTTTGGTGGAGGCTGCCCGCGACGGTGACTTGTGGAAGCTCTGGTACACCTCTGTGCCCACGCCGGAGGGGATGGCCGCGGAGATTGATCGTCGCCTGGCGCTTCAGGAGGCGGGTTCCATGCTGCCGTTCGCCACACGATCCAACGCAACGGGCAAGGTCATCGGCATGACCACCTACATGAACATCGATGCCGCGACGCCTCGCGTGGAGATCGGCTCCACGTGGAACGCGGCATCGGTGCACGGCAAGGGAACCAACCCGGATTCCAAGCTGTTGCTGCTGCGTCATGCCTTTGAAACCTTGGGCTGCCCGGCCGTGGAATTCCGCACGCACTGGCTGAACCAGCAGTCCCGGGACGCCATTGCCCGGCTCGGCGCCAAGCAGGACGGGGTTTTGCGGAACCACTCGCGCACCAAGGACGGCGTGCTTCGGGACACCGTGGTGTTCTCCATCCTTGAGCACGAGTGGCCGGCGGTGCGGAACGGCCTGGAGTACCGGCTGGCCAAGTACGGCGCATGACCGGGGACAGCAGCGAATACCGCAAGCCCAGATTCAGCCTCCGCACTGCAGTCATCACCATCGTCCTCGGCGTCTTGTGGCTGCTTGTCATGAACAATGCGGCGCCACCCCAGGGGACCGTGACCGTGCAAGGGACTGTGGTTGAGCAGAAAATAAGCGGCAAAGGACTGTGTGAACCCATCGCTGATGTCGAAGTTGGTGGCGTCACCTACCGGACCCCGCCAGGCACCAGCGCAAAGCCCTGCGCGTACGAGGTAGGGGAGTCCATCGATGTCAGCTACCATCCCGATGACGTGGCCGGAACGCTCGAAATCCCCCTTGAAGGTTCGTCAAAGAAAGCGGTGGCTCTGCTTCCGCTGCTTGGCGTAGTCCTGATAATCGGCGGCTCTGTGTCGTTGGTAGGAAACATCCTGTACCGCCGGCGCGTCAAGGCCTGAGAACACCGTGCTGCAGGCCTTTGCCCCGCTAGCCGGCAGTTCGCCACGGTTCCGCCCTTGTGTGCTTAGCTGGCTCCTATGGACGGGATTTCTTCAGCTCACCAACATGTCCACTGGGACGGCGCCGTCAATGCATGGAAGATTGCCGGGGACGTGTACCGGATGGGCCGCCACGAATGGGTCACCGCGGCGGGTTGGCAGCAAATGTACGACGACGGCGTCCGCACCGTGATCGACCTCCGCGCCTCGCGCGAGCGGCGGCAACGCGACACGGATCCCGAAGTGCCCGCCGAGGTGAAGGCGCGCATCGACGTCGTCCATTGCCCAACGGAAGATCCGGACCACAGCCAGTTCGGTGAGCTGTTCGGCCCCTATTTGAAAGACCCGGCGCAGTATGGCGACTATCTGCAGCTGTTCGGGGACAAGATCGCCGCCGTGTTCAAGGCGATTGCCGCCTCCCCAGGGAAGGTGGTGGTTCATTGTTCGGCCGGCCGGGACCGCAGCGGAATGATCGCGCTGATGTTGCAACGGCTTGCCGGCTTAAGCGACGGCGAAATTCTTAGGGGATACGAGCTCGCTGCCCGCGGTATCAACGAGCGGCATCGGACCCACGGGGCGCCCCACGCGCATGATCCCTACCTTCCAGGCGAGCAGCTGGAGGCTATGTTGGCGGAACGGCTGGCTAGCCTGCGGGTCTTCCTGGCATCGGTTGACGTTCCTGCATTCCTATCGGCGAACGGGGTTTCGGCGCTGGAGTTGAGCGCTGTCCGGGCCAAAGTGGGGGCCGGGGCGGACCTCCGGGGCTGAGAAATAACTGCTGTACTCTCCCGGGCATTCATGTACCCTGTATATATTACCGAACGGCCGGTCAGTAATGTTGATCTCCGACAATGCATGACCGTGCCGATTTCATGTGCCTTGGAAGGACCCGTCGACGATGACCACTACCGCAGTCGCCCCGGAAACCACAGCCGTTGCCACCGTCCCCAGCTACGTCCAGGATGCGTGGTGGACTCCTGCACCTGACGCGCAAAAAGTCCCGGTCCGCGATGCCAGCACCGGAGAAGTCCTGGCCAACGTGAGCACCGACGGACTGGACCTTGCCGCCGTCGTCAATTACGGACGCACCACAGGCCAGACGGAACTGGGAAAGCTGACTTTCCACCAGCGGGCGCTCAAGCTCAAAGAGCTGGCAATGTATCTCAACGGCCGGCGCGAAGAGCTGTACGCGTCCTCCTCGCAGAGCGGCGCCACCAAGATCGACAACATGATCGACATTGACGGCGGCATCGGCGTGCTCTTCACGTTCGGCTCAAAGGGCCGCCGCGAACTGCCCAACTCGCAGGTGGTGGTGGACGGTCCCATGGAGATACTGTCCAAGGACGGCTCGTTCGCGGGTGAGCACATTTACACCCGCATTCCCGGTGTCGCGGTGCAGATCAACGCCTTCAACTTCCCGGTTTGGGGCATGCTGGAAAAGTTTGCTCCCGCGTTCCTGGCCGGCGTCCCCACCATTGTGAAGCCGGCGACGCCCACGGGCTATGTTGCTGCTGACGCGGTCAAAGCAATCGTTGAGTCCGGAATCCTCCCCCCAGGTTCGTTGCAGCTGATCTCCGGCTCCGCCCGGACCATCCTGGACGAACTCGACTACCGCGACCTCGTGTCCTTCACCGGGTCGGCGTCCACCGCCAACTCACTGAAGTCGCACAACAATGTGGTCCAGGGCGGTGTCCGCTTTACGTCCGAAACCGACTCGCTCAACGCCGCCATCCTCGGCCCCGATGCCGTTCCCGGCACCGCCGAGTTTGACGCCTTCGTCAAGGCCGTCGTCACCGAAATGACCGTCAAAGCCGGGCAGAAGTGCACCGCCATCCGTCGGATCATCGTCCCTGCCGCACTGACCGCCGACGTCGCTGCCGCCGTCGGGGCCCGGATCAACGAACGCGTCGTGCTTGGCGACCCGCGCGCCGAGGGCGTCACCATGGGCGCCCTCGCGTCCCTGGAACAGCTCGCCGACGTCCGCGCAGCTGTGCAGTCAATGCTCGACGCCGGTGGTGAACTTGCGTACGGATCGCTGGAATCGCCGTCGGTCACCTCAGTTGGCGGCGCCGTGGGCGTGGTGGAAGACGGCGCGTTCATGTCGCCCGTGCTCCTCAGCTGGGCCGACGCCGAAGCCGAAGAAGTTCACTCGCTGGAAGCTTTCGGGCCTGTTTCTTCGGTGATCGGTTACGCAGACCTTTCCGACGCCATCCGGCTCGCTGCCCGTGGTTCCGGCTCTTTGGTGGCTTCCGTGTGCACCAACGATCCCGCCGTTGCCCGCGAGCTTGTGACCGGAATTGCCGCTCATCACGGCCGCGTTCATATGCTCAACCGTGAAGATGCGCGGTCCTCCACCGGCCACGGTTCACCCGTGCCCCACTTGGTCCACGGTGGCCCCGGCCGCGCTGGCGGCGGCGAGGAACTGGGCGGCATCCGCTCCGTCCTGCACCACATGCAGCGCACGGCCATCCAGGGCTCGCCCAACATGCTCACCGCCGTCACGGGCCAGTGGCACACCGGCGCCGACCGCAACTTCACCGTGGAAACCGAGGGCGAGCACCCGTTCCGCAAGTCCTTGGCGACGCTGCGGATCGGGGATGCGGTTCGCTCGGAGCTCCGGCAGGTTTCCCTGGAGGACATCACTGCTTTCGCGAACTCCACTGGCGACACCTTCTACGCGCACACCAACCAGGAAGCCGCCGAAGCCAACCCGTTCTTCCCGGGCATCGTGGCACACGGCTACCTCCTGCTGAGCTGGGCCGCCGGGCTGTTCGTGGAGCCGGCGCCGGGTCCCGTCCTGGCCAACTATGGCCTGGAGAACCTGCGCTTCATCACCCCCGTTGCGGCGGGCGACTCAATCCGCGTTACTTTGACCGCCAAGAAGATCACGCCGCGCGAGACCGACGAATATGGCGAGGTTGCCTGGGATGCCGTGCTGACCAACCAGAACGACGAGATCGTGGCAACCTATGATGTCCTGACCCTCGTGGAGAAGTAGGCCCCCTTTCACGGCAGCACGATGCTTCCTCCCGCTTCGGCGGGAGGGAGCATCGCGCGTTAACCCACCCTCGATCACATCCCAAGTGCTTCACCCCGACCGTCGATCACATCCCAAGTGCTTCACCCCAACCGTCGATCACATCCCAAGTGCTTCAGCCTGACCCTCTTGCACATCCCGGGCGCTTCACCCCAACCCTCCTGCACGTTTCGGGTGCTTCAGCCCAACCCTCCGGCAGGTACCGGTGCATCAACCCAACCCTCGATCACGTCCCAAGTGCTTGGGCCTGACCCTCGATCACGTCCAAGTGCTTCAACCCAACCCTCCTGCACACTTCGGGTGCTTCAGCGTGACCCTCGATCACATCCCGGGCGCTTCAGCCCAACCCTCCTGCAGGTTTCGGGTGCTTCAGCGTGACCACATTGCAGGCCCCGGTGATAGGGCCAATCGTCAGAATCGACGTTCCTCCACCCTGGACGGCGGGCTCTGAGTTGTGCCATGAGTAACCGTTTAAAGCTCTCGACGGCGGCACTCGGCAAAGCGGCTCGGCCGTGGAGGGGTGGTTCGTGAGTGAGGGTTGGCCGTGGAGGGGTGGTTCGTGAGTGAGGGTTGGCCGTGGAGGGGGTGGTTCGTGAGCGAGCGTCAGCCCGGAAGGGGGTGGGACGTGAGCGAGGGTCGGCCCGGAAGGGGGTGGGACGTGAGCGAGCGTCAGCCCGGAAGGGGGTGGTTCGTGAGCGAGGGTTGGCCGGGGAGGGGGTGGTTCGTGAGCGAGGGTCGGCCCGGAAGGGGGCGGGACGTGAGCGAGCGTCAGGCGGCCGTGTGGAGCCCGTCGAAGGCCATGGTGATGACGTCGTCGGCGAGCTTTTCCGGGGACAGCGAGCCGCCGGGCTTGTACCACTCGACGATCGAGTTGATGGTGCCGAACAACAGGCGCGTGACGGTGCGGGGATCGATGTCCTGGCGCAGCGAGCCGTCTTCCCGGGCAGCCGAAATCAGCTCAGCCACCTTGTGGTCGAACGCGCGCCGACGTTCCAAAGCGTCCCGTTCGATCTCCGTGTTGCCCCGCAAGCGCAGCAGCAGCGTGACGAACGGCAGCCGGTCCACCAGCACGGCAATGGTCTGCCGCAGGACGAACTCCAGCCGGGCATCGGCCGGCCCCGAAGTGGCGGCCGGCTCTTCAAGAATTGCTTCCAGGCCACCCAACGCGTGGTCCAGGGCGAGCTTCAGGAGATCGCCCTTGGACGGCACGTGGTGGTAGATGGCTGACTTCGAGATCCCGAGGTTCTCGGCCAGGATGCCCATAGACGTAGCGTCGTATCCGTGGCGGTTGAAGACGTCGACGGCGATGCGGAGCACCGACTGCTGGTCATAACCGGGCCGTCCGCGCTTGGTGGTGGTCTCAGTAGGCATGCTGGCATTTTCTCACGATCTCCGCGAACGGAAGTGACTCAGCCCTTCGGACGAAGGTCGTAGATGCGGCGGAGCTTCCCGTTGGAGCGCTCAAGGGATCCGGGCTCCACGACGTCAACGACGCAAGATGACCCAACATGAATCTTGATCTGCTCACGCAAGGTGTGTGCCGCCGTCGTGCTTGCCTCTGAAGAGACTGACTCGCGGCGTTCAATCCTGACCGTCAGCGAGTCCATGCGTTTGCCCTCGGGGCGGGTGATTTCGAGCTGGAAGTGGGGGCTGAGCTCCGGGATTCTCAAAGCGATTTCCTCGATCTGCGAGGGGAAGAGGTTCACGCCGCGGAGGATGATCATGTCGTCGCTGCGGCCGGTGATGCGGCCCATGCGGCGGTGCGCCGGGCGGGCGGTGCCGGGGAGCAGACGGGTGAGGTCCTTGGTGCGGTATCGGATGATCGGCAGCGCTTCCTTCGTCAAGGACGTGAAAACAAGCTCGCCGGGTTCGCCGTCCGCAAGGACTGTCGAGTGGTCGAAGGGGTCGATGATCTCCGGCCGGAAGTGGTCCTCCCAGATGTGGCAGCCGTCCTGCGTCTCAACAGCCTCGCCGGCAACGCCCGGGCCCATGACCTCGGAGAGCCCGTAGATATCGCAGGCCTTGATGTTCATGGTGACTTCGAGTTCGTGGCGCATTTCCTCGGTCCACGGCTCTGCGCCGAGCACCGCGTATTTCAGCGACGTGGAGGTGGGATCGACACCCATGTGGGCCATGGCGTCGGCGATGGTGAGCAGGTACGTGGGCGTGGCCAGGATGGCGTCCGGCTTGAAGTCCTGGATGAGCTGGATTTGGCGTTCGGTCTGGCCGCCGGACATCGGGATGACGGTGCAGCCAAGGGCTTCGGCGCCGGCATGGGCGCCCAGGCCGCCGGTGAAGAGCCCGTAGCCGTAGGCGTTGTGGACTTTCATGCCGGGACGGACACCCGAGGCCCGGAAGGAGCGGGCCACAAGCGTTGCCCAGTTGGCGAGGTCGTTCTTGGTGTAGCCGACAACCGTGGGCCGTCCGGTGGTGCCGGAGCTGGCGTGGATGCGGGCAACCTCATTCTGGGGCACGGCGAACATGCCGAACGGGTACTCCAGGCGGAGGTCTTCCTTGGTGGTGTAAGGGAACTTGCCGAGGTCGCTCAGTTCGCGGAGATCGGTGGGATGCACGCCGGCTTCGTCGAACTTGCGCTTGTACAACGGCACGCGGTCGTAGGCGTAGGCCACTGTGTGCTGGAGGCGGGCAAGCTGCAGGGCCTCGAGTTCGTCGCGGGAGATGGTCTCTTCACGGTCCAGCACAGCATCCTGGGAATCGGGAGTAGCTGGTGCGGCCACGGTGTTCTGCGTCATGGGGGTTCCTACTTCTTGGAGATGGTACGGCTGCGGCCACGGAACTCAGCGATGAGCTCCCCTGGCTGGGAGTCGGACGGGGCGCCGGGGGCGGCGGCGTCGGCGGCTGCGGCGAAGATCTGGATGTCGTACAGCCCGCTGCGGCCGGTGCTTGCGCGTCGGTTCGCGACGGCGGTAATCACCTGGCCTTGGAAGGCCGGCTTGATGAAGTTGATGTCGACGCCGGAGGCCACCGTGATGGAGGCGGCCTCCTCGGGCGTTGGGTTGGCCGGGTTGCAGGCCAGTGCGAAGGCGGTGTCGCCGAAGGCGAAAATCATGCCGCCGTGGGCCATGCCGAATCCGTTGAGCATTTCCTGCCGGAGGTGCATGCGGATGGTGGCGTGGCCGTCGTCGAGCTTGAGGACCTCGATGCCCATCCATTCGGACGCGTAGTCGTTCGTCAGGATGTGGTGCGATGCACCGGAGAGGGTTGTTTCAACCATGCGTCATTGCCTCCAGCTTTATTTACCGAATGTTCATTAGGTAATCCCAGATCGCGCCACGTGTCAAGACTGGGCCATGATTCGTCCGGGCCTAGTAGCCTCGAGTGCATGCCCGAAATTGAGCTCCCGATTCTCACAGACCGCCTGATCCTGCGTCGCTTCGAGGTGGATGACCTGGACCGCTTCCATGGATACCAGTCGCTCCCCGAAACCGCGCGGTTCCTTTTCCGCCACGAACTGACCAAGACCAAGTCCATGGAAGTCCTTGGCCGTTACGCGAACTTCGAGTTCACCAAGGAAGGGGACTGGGTGTGCTTGGCCATCGAGCGCCAGGACCAGCCCGGCCTGATAGGCGAGGTAGTGCTGAAGTGGCTGGAGGGCACCGGGCAGGCCGAACTGGGGTGGATCCTCCACCCGGATGCACGTGGCCACGGCTTCGCCACGGAGGCGGCCGAAGCTGTCCTGCGGCTGGCCTTTGAGCAGCTGTCCTTCCACCGCGTCGATGCCAAGCTGGATGCCCTCAATGAAGGCTCGGCAGGGATCTGCAAACGGCTGGGCATGCGCCTGGAGGCCACCCTGGTGGACAACTGGCACTACAAGGGGCAGTGGGCCACCGAGAACATCTACGCGATCCTGGACTCGGAGTGGCGCAACCGGCACCATCCATGGACCCGGAAAATCAGCTGACGGGCCACGCCGTGTGATGCTTCAGCTGCTCGGTCAGCTGTGCCGCGGCAAGGGGCCTGCTGAAGTAATACCCCTGCCCGCTGGTGCAGCCAATGCCCAGCAGATACTCGGCCTGCTCCGCAGTTTCGATGCCTTCCCACACGGCCTTCAGCCCGCACGCCCGGATGAGCTGCAGGACTGCTGCCAGCAGGGCAGGCTGTGAGGGATCGCTTCCCAGGGCCGACAACAGTGTCCGGTCCACCTTTACCGTGTCCACGGGCAGCTGCCGCAGGTAGCTGATGGAAGAGTAGCCGGTACCGAAGTCGTCGATTTCCAGCCCGACGCCCAGGCGGCGCAGGCTGTTGAGGGTGTATCGGTCCAGGTCGTTTCCCTGGATGACGGCGCTTTCGGTCAACTCCAGGACCAGGAGCGAGGGCTCCAGCCCGGCCGCCCCCAGGGCTTCCCGCACGTCCTCGACAAACTCCAGCCGCTGCAGGTCCGCCGCTGAAACGTTGATGCGCATGTTGAAGTTGTGGCGCGCCGTGAGGGGGTCGCTGCGCCAATGCTTCAACTGCTCGACGGCGGTGCGGAGCACCCAGCCGCCAAGATCCGAAATCATCCCTGTCTCTTCGGCGATGGGGATGAATTCATCAGGCATGATGAGTCCCCGGGTGGGGTGGTTCCAACGGACCAAGGCCTCGACGCCCTCTATTTCCCTGGTGTCCAGCCTGATGATTGGTTGGTAGTGGAGCACCAGTTGGGATCCGCTGATCGCTTCTTTGAGCTCTCCCACAAGTTGGTTCCGCATCTGGCGGGCGTGCAGCATCTCCGGTTCGAAGATCTTGAGTTTGCGGCGTCCGTCGGCCTTGGACTCATACATGGCGATGTCCGCTTCCATCATGAGTTCCTCCGCGCGTTGGCCGGGGTCGGCCATCCGGAGGCCCATGCTGGCACCGCAGCGCAGGTGCTGGCCCTCAATCTCCATTGGCTCCACTACCTCGGCCAGGATGCGGTTGCCGATCACCGCGGCTTCGCTGGGGGTCACGCCGGGGATCAAGACGGCGAATTCGTCACCGCCCATTCTGGCCACCATGTCCTGGTCCCGGACTGCGGCGCTGATCCTTGCGGCAACGGTTTCAAGGACTTTGTCGCCGATGGTGTGGCCGAGGGAGTCGTTGATGGCTTTGAAGCCGTCCATGTCCAGCAGCAGGATGGCGGCACGCTTCTTGCCGTCCGTCCCGGTGGCCTGGGCTTCGTTGAGGGCGGAGGCGAAAGCGGAACGGTTGTGGAGGCCCGTCAAGGGGTCGGTCATGGCCATGCGCCGCATGGCAAGATGCGCTTCGTTGAGCTGCTTTGTCCGGGCCTGCACGCGTTGTTCCAGCTCTTCGTAAACGATCTGGAGGTCTTCGGCCAGGAGGTTGGTGCCCATGATTACGGCGTCGATCTCGTCGCGTGCGTCGGAGATCTCGATCCTGGTGGTCAGGTCCCCTGCAGCGAGCCGCACGATCCCTTCGAGGAGTTGCCCCAAGCGGGGATCGCTCCCGGAATACATGCTTGCCTCGGCCACGTTCACACCCCGTGGGTGCCGTCCTGCAGCCCAACGGTCTGCTGCAGGTATTCGCGAACGGCCGCGCTTCGCTCGGGCAATGCGGCCTGGTCGAAAAGCCTGGCAGCGACGTCGCAAGCGGCCAGCCCGTCCTCGGTACGGTCGGAGTCCAGCAGGGCCCTGGCAAGGAGGAAGTGTGCTTCGGCCGCCGTTTGGGTGGCCAGGACGGAAGAGCGGGCACTCAGGGGCTCAAGGATGGCGAGTGCTTCCTTCAGGTCCCCGATGAGGAAGTTCCAGTGGGCGCGGACCAGCGACATCTCCAGGTGGTCCCGTTCGGATCCGCCCACGATGTCCGTGGCCAGCTCTGCCCGCTCAATGCAGCGCAGCGTGGCGGCATCGTCGAGTTTGGCCTGCAGCCGCATTTCCGCCGAGGCGCGGTTGAAGCGCGCCCATAGATCAACGTCCTTCGACGGCGAAAGCCTTTCGGCTGCGAGGTCGTGGTACCTGCCGCCGTCGGTCACGCGGTCCGCCAGGAACGCGACGTTTCCGATCACCCAGTAGCCCTTGCCCGCTGTGTCCTCATCGACGTCGTCGGTTATCAGTGTCTCCAGGACAAGGCATTCCCGCCAGGCGTCATCGAGCATCCGGCTTTCTGCCAGGGCTGCGATGAGCGCCCTTTGGGCGAGGATCTGCACGTACACCAGATCGGAGTCCAAAGAGGCGAGCTTCGCGGCATCGGCGGCGGTGGCGGCAGCCTCCGCGAGCCGGCCCAGGCCCTGGAAGGCCACGGCCACCATGGTTCCGGCTTTGGCGCCGAGCTCGGGCGATGATGCGGTGATGCTGTGGTCCTTCAGCTCGGTGGCCTGGTGCAGGAATTCCTCGATCCGTCCTTGATCACGGAGGCATTCGGCTTGCAGGTACCGCATGTTCCACCACGACTGGTCATCCCCGGCGTCGGCGGCCAGCTCCGCGGCTTCACCCGCCAAGCGAAAAGCCTCGTCGAAGTCCCGTTCCTTCCATTTGGCACGCGCCGTGAGACCGGCCACGAGGTGCGAGGCGAGGTGGGGACTATTCATGTGCCCATTATCCATGTCATTGCCGAAGAAAAGCTCGTATAGTTTGCCCCGTGACTTTATTCAAGTCACAGTCACCAATTCGCATCAGTACGAAAGGGCATAGCGGATGAAAAAATTTGCGGCAACCCTGCTCATGGCGGCGGTTCTGGCAGTAACGGGATTCGCTGCTCCGGCTAATGCCGAGCCTTCGCAGGACAGCACGGCAATCGGCTGGTGGCCGAACAGCACCACCACTACGAAGACGAACACCACCAGCATCGGGTGGTGGCCGAACTAAATATTGGGGGAGCCTCTCGAGGCCACTTGACATAAAATTGATGCCCTGGGTTGCTGCCCGGGGCATCAATTTTTGTTTCTGAATGTGTCGTGCATTAGTGACTGCCCGGGTTTGTTGGGGACGCGGCATTGACAGGGCTGTCACAGGGGTCCGCCGCTACGGTCCGCCCACGGGGAGCTCAACGGACACCGTGGTCCCCGAGCCGAGCGTGGAGTCAAAGACCATGCGGCCCATGTGGCGGCTGATGATGTCCTGTGCGATCGCGAGGCCCAGCCCGCTGCCGGGAACCGCCGCCGAGGTGGCATTGGAGGCGCGGTAGAAGCGGGTCAGGATGTGGGGGAGGTCGTGTTCAGGAATCCCCAGGCCGTTGTCCGCGATTTTCACCAGCGCCGCACGTTTTCCATCTTTGGAGGAAGATACTGCGCTGCTGATACCCACGCGGCCGCCCTCGGGAGTGAACTTGATGGCGTTGGCCACGATGTTCGTGAAGACCTGTTCCAGCTTGGCCTCGTCGGCAGTGACTTCGATGTCCTCTGGTCCTTCTGTGACTGATACGGACACGTGGCGTGACTCGGCCAGCGGACGGAGGGTTGCCACCACCACTTGGAGGAGCTTGGCGATATCCACCGGTTTGAGGTCGAGGTTGCTGCCATCCTGCATGGACACCGTGAGCATGTCCTCGATGAGCTTCCGGAGGCGGCTTGAGTTGCGGGCAATGACGTCCAGCATCTTGTTGATGCCTTCGGGAACTGGCCCGCCGGAACCATCCTGGATCATGTCCAGGTAGGCAGTGATGGACGTCAGGGGCGTCCGTAGCTCGTGGTTCACGGTGGCCAGGAAGTCAGTCTTGGCCTTGTCCAGTTGCCGCAGCTGGTGCAGGACGCGCTGCTGGGCGCTGATGAGGTGGCCTTGGATGAGTCCGTGTGCCACGTTCCCTGCTACGTGCTGCAGGAGCGCGATCTCGGGGCGCGTCCATTCGTGGCGTTCCTGCACGGTGGACAGCAGGATGATGCCCATGGCCGAGGCTCCTTCGCCCACGGGCAGGAGCACCGTGGACACCGGATTGAGTTCGCTGGACCATGCTTTGAGGGCCTTGGCGATGTCCGATTCGGGGTCGTCGCGGTGGTCCGTTACGGCCAGAACATCGGCCTCGGTCCAGAGCTTGTTGGCCACTTCAATGATGGTGCTTCCACTGTCGCCAAGCCTGGCCGGAAGCAACGGCCGGCCGTCGCGGCTCCATTGGGCGCGGATGGTGGGGACCCGTTCGTCTTTGAACGTCGCGAACCATACGTGGTCCACACCCAGGGCTTCGCCGAAACCGTGGACAACCCGGTCTGCGATCGATTGGGGATCGTTGGTTTCCCGGATGGCCGAGGAAACCCTTCGCAGGCCTTCGCGCAGGGCCTCGATCTCGCCCCGGGAGCGGGCACGTTCCTCGGAACGGCCAATCAGTGTCCGTACCCGGTGTACGATTTCCCCGCTGCGGACCGGGCTCATGACGTAGTCGGCAACCCGCAAGGCGTTCACCGCTTTTACGTCAAGGGAATCTTCCTCGCCGAGGATCAAAAGGACCGGAACCCCAGGGCTGCGGAGGGATTGGCCAAGCGCGTTTTCGCAGACAACCACCGTGGGACTCTCGTGCTGGAGCAGCCAGGCCAACTCCTTGGCGTCATGGGCGGCGGATACGCGGAAGTCCGCGGCGGCCAGCGCCTCCGATGTCGCAGCCAGGCGGCCCGCATCTGAATCCGCAACTACCGCGGAAAGGAAATGCTGTACTTCGGCACCGTTCCGGCCCACAGGGCCCCCTCCCTTCCAACGACCAACCACGGAAATTGCGGATGTGGCAACACCCTATCAGCGGCATGACGCGGTGCGGGCGCCCCGCGGAAAATGCGCCGGATGAGTCGTGGGCCACGCTTTACTTTGCCCGCCCGATTCGACAGCCTTGGGGGAGAACCGCAGCCCGACTGCCAGGTGCACAGAATCGGATGAGGAGCATCGTGGACCAACCCACTACACCGCAGGGAGACCAACAGGTGTCTTTTCAG
Source organism: Paenarthrobacter sp. NPDC089307 (assembly GCF_040685055.1). NCBI lineage: Bacteria > Bacillati > Actinomycetota > Actinomycetes > Micrococcales > Micrococcaceae > Paenarthrobacter > Paenarthrobacter sp. NPDC089307. The sequence continues at coordinate 222,741 of NZ_JBFBHE010000006.1, read as the reverse complement.
CTGGACCTGGAAGAGTCCGGGGTTTTGCGCCTGACGTGGCCTCGTGGAGCCAGGATCAAGGAAGCTGATGCCCAGCGCGCCATGGACCGGGTCAACGAGTTGTGCGGCCAGGAGCGCCATCCCATGATCGTGGACATGGCAACCACGGACGACGTCACCCGTGGTGCCCGCTCCGTCTTCGCCAAGCCTTGCCAGGCCAACAGAATCGCCCTGTGGGGTTCCTCGCCGGTGGACCGGGTCATCGCCAACTTCTTCCTGGGCATCATGAAACCTCCGTGCCCCACAAAATTCTTCACGTCCGAAACAGAAGCACTGGAGTGGCTGGGACAGGGGTAAGGCCCCCTATATTTGGAGGATGTTCTCTGCGCTGAGGAAGTACCTGCTGATCCCACGCCTCATCAGGCTCTCTTCTGCGGCGCCCAAGGATCCGCTCACCGCATGGGACCAGTATTGGGGCAATGTGCGCTCGACGGGCGCCACGGGTGACGTCCTGTGGGATTCAGGCAGCGACCACGAACTGAAGGGCTACCTTCCCAAACTGGCCCACCTTGATCCGACGCTCCCGGTGGTGGACGTGGGATGCGGCAACGGCAGCTTTACCCGGCTCCTGGCGGAGCATTTCCCGTTGGCCTTGGGCCTGGACTACTCCGCGAACGCCGTGGAACGCGCCCGCCAGGAGTCAGCAGGCATCACGACGGCGTCATTCGCCGTCTGCGACATGACGGCGCCGTCCGCTGCGCAGACTGTCGCAACGGCGCTGCAAAAGGCAGGGTGGACCGGCGATGCCAACGTCTTCATCCGCGGCGTGCTGCACGTGCTGGACCGCAAGGGCCGTGGCAGCATGGCAGCGAACCTGCTGCCCGTCGTCGGACGTCGCGGGGGCGTTTTCCTGGCCGAGACCAATTTTCCAGGGACCCCGGTGGACTACGTCAGTCATCTCGGCGCTACCCGGAAGTCAATCCCGGCACCGCTGGAGTGGGCCATCCGGGGCTTGCCCATGCCCGGCCGCTTCGGCGCGGCCCAGCGCGCCAAGGCATTTCCGACGGCGGACTGGAACCTTGTGGAGGACGGCTCAACCAACATCGAGACCCGTCCGCTGAGCAACCCTTCGGCTCCCGACGTGATCCCCGGCTACTTCGCCGTCCTCCGAGCCCGCTGAGCTATTTGAGGCCGGCGCCGGGGAGGAGTTCGGTGGCACCGAGGGAGTCGGCCACAAACGCGTAGTCCCAGGCGCGCTCCCGCCACTGGACGTAGCGGCCGGAGGCGCCGCCGTGGCCGCCGTCCATTTCGATCTTCATGACGATCGGCTCCGATCCCGTGGACCCGGAGCGCAGTGCCTGCACCCATTTGGCGGGTTCAACATAGAGAACGCGGGTGTCATTGAAGGACGTCACAGCGGCGATCTTTGGGTAGGCCGTTGGCACCACATTCTCGTACGGAGTGTAGGACTTCATGTAGGCATACGCCTCGGGATCGGTAATCGGGTTTCCCCATTCCTCCCATTCCAGTGCGGACAGCGGCAGTTCCGGGTCCAGGATGGTGGTCAATGCGTCCACGAAGGGTACTTGGGCCACCACGGCAGCGTACTTTTCCGGTGCCATGTTGGCGATGGCGCCCATCAGCAGCCCACCGGCAGAGCCACCCATCGCCGCGATGCGGGCCGGGTCTACCAGTCCGGAGGCCGCAAGCCAGTCCGTAGCTGCGATGAAGTCCGTGAAGGTGTTCTTTTTGTTGAGTTTCTTCCCATCCTCGTACCAGTGGCGTCCCAGCTCACCGCCGCCCCGGATGTGCGCGATGACCATGACGATCCCACGGTCCAGGAGGGACAGCCGGGCCACGCCGAAGCCGGGGTCCATGCTGACCTCGTAGGAGCCATAGCCGTAGACCAGGCCGGCAGCGGTGCCATCCGCCTGTACCGAGGCGTGACGCAGCACTGACAGCGGGACGCGCGTGCCGTCGTCGGCGGTTGCCCATTCACGGGTGGCCACATAGTCGGAAGACGAGTAGCCGCCCAGGACGGGGCTCTCCTTGCGGAGCAACAGCTCGCCGGCGGGCAACTGGTCCGTGGGCAGCACGAAGTCGTAGACCCGGGACGGGGTGAAGTAGGAGGTGTAGCCCATCCGGATCACCGGGGCCTCATAGTCCGATCCGGAGACGCCGGCCGTGTAGAGCTCTTCCTCGAAGGCGGGCTCTACGGGGGCGCCTTGAGCGGGAGTGCCCAGTCCGGCCAGTGGCAGCACTTGCACCCGCTCAATGGTGTCCTTGCGGATGGAAAGGACCAGGTGCGTCGAGGTCACGCCTGCGCCGTTGACCCTGACGTCGTCGGAATGTTCGACGACGGTACGCCAGTCCTGCTCGGACAGCGGCTTGTTCAGTTCTTCCGGATCAACAAGACTCACCATTGAGTTGATGGCGTCCTTGTTGTGGGTCAGGAGTAGGGTCTCCCGGCCGTCGAGGAGGAAAGGCTCCGCCTCATAGAGGATGTGTTCGTCGCGGGAGATGACCGTGCGGAGGCCGGCGTCGTAGTCGTCGAAGCGGAGGAGCCGTGTTTCGCTGAATTCGGAGCAGCCGATGCCCAACACAAGGTGACGGCGGTCCGAGGCGAGGTCGAAACCCAGCCACATGGCGACGTCGTCCTCCTGGTAGAGAACCTCATCCTCGGTGACGGGCGTGCCCAGGACGTGGGACTTCACTTGGTACGGGCGCCAGGAATCGTCCACCACGGTGTAGAAAAGGCGGGTGCCGTCGGGGGAGAAGGCCACTCCGTAGAAAATGTTCTCGATGACGTCCGGCAGGAGTTCGCCTGTCCGGAGGTCCTTGATCCGGAGGGTGAATCGCTCATCGCCTGTGTTGTCCACAGCGTAGGCGTAGAGGTTGCCGTCCACTGTCACGGCAGCGCCGCCAACACTGAAGAACGGTTGGCCTTCGGCTTCGACGTTGCCGTCCAGGAGCACTTCTTCGCCGGGAAGTTCCACTCCTGCCTCCACGGCAGGAGGTGTCCAGTCCGCCACGGGATCGCCCGTGTTTTGGGCCAGGACACGGCACTGGATGCTGTATTCCTTGCCCTCCACCGAACGGCTGTAATACCACCAGCCGTCCTTGCGGCTTGGTACTGACAGGTCCGTTTCCTGGGTGCGGCCCTTGATCTCCTGGAACATCGCTTCGCGCAACGGTTCCTGATGCGCGGTCACGGCTTCCTGGTAGGCATTTTCGGCCTTCAGGTGCTCCACAACCTCCGGGGATTCCTTGTCCCTGAGCCACTCGTAATGGTCGACGAAGACATCTCCGTGATGTTCACGGCGGAAAGGAACCCGCTTGGCAACGGGCGGCTCCAAGGCAGGTTCCCGGACGGCAGGGGACGCAGAAGAAGTGTGGCTCATGGGGCCACTCTATAGACGGTCTCCGACACTGAACCAGCAATTTCGCTCAGAGCCCGGCAAGGGGCAGCGGATCGGGCAGCGGACCGACGGTCCGAGGTCAGACAGCCCGAGGTCAGTCCGCCCTGCCCGTACTGGCAAGAGCCACCCGGTTCCTGCCCGCGGCCTTGGCGGCGTACAGTGCGAGATCGGCCTCCCGCATGAGCTGTCCGGTTCCGGCACGGTGCCCGTCGGTGGAAGCTGCAATCCCGGCGCTGATGGTCAGGACACCGTCGGGGTCGCCTGAGTGCTCAATCCGCAAGCCGTGCACTGCCGCCCTGACCCGTTCCATGACGGTTTCAGCGGTGGCTGCCGAATGCTCCCGGAGCAGCAGCAGGAATTCCTCGCCGCCGAACCGGTACACGGCATCCGAGGCCCGGATTTCACTGGCCAGGGTGGCTGCGATAGCTACCAGTGCCGCGTCGCCCGCTTGATGGCCGTAGATGTCGTTGTAGCTCTTGAAGTTGTCCACATCCACCATGGCCAGGCAGTAGCCGGGGCTTCCATCCTGGAGCTTCCCCAGGTCTTCTGACAACTTCAGCCGGTTGTGCACCTTGGTCAGGGGATCCGTGCGTGCCTGCTCGGTCAGGGCCGAACGGTAACGGGCCAGGTCCGCATGCAGCGAGGTGATGCGCTGGGCGGCGAGGAGCCGGATGTGCAGGCTGAACGGGTCCAACGGTTTAGTGACGTAGTCGTCGGCTCCCGCTTCCATCCCGGCAAGGACGTCCTGCCGCGACCCGTGGGAGGTCACCAGGATCACGTACGTATACCGGTCCTCCTCCACGGCCCGGATGGCACGGCAAAGATCCAGCCCGTTGAGTCCGGGCATCATCAGGTCCGTCACCACGGCTTCGGGGCTGTGCTCCTTGAACAACTGCCACGCCGAGTCGCCGTCCACGGCCACGATGCACTCATGCCCGGATTGCTCCACCGCGGCTTTGGTGATCATGCGGGAGATTTGGTCATCGTCCGCGATAAGGATCTTCATAGGGCCCCCAATAAGATGCGCTCAAGGGCGTGGTCCACCCTTGACAGTTCTGCGGTCAGCCGGCCCAGCAGCTGCGTTCCTTTCGAGGCCAGGCCAGGGCCGGCCTCCCGCCCCAACGCTTCCAACTCTTTGCACAGGGCAGCGGCGTCGACAGCTCCGATGTTGGCTGCCGCGCCGGCCAGCTTGTGCGCCGCTGCTGCCACCGCCGGAGCCTGGCCGGCCCCGATCGCAGAGCGCAGTGCCTCAACGGTGCCTGTGGCGTCGTGCCGGAAAGCTTCGATGGCGGCCGGGAGCAAGCCCACGCCGTCATCGGGTCCAAGTTCGCGCAGGATCTGCAGCCGGGCGTCGTCGAGGACCGCAGCGTCCGACGCCGGTGCTTCCGCCGGCAGCGCGGCCCCGGCTGCCGGCAGCGCGGCCCCGGCTGCGGGAGGCGCAGCAGGCAGCGCCGACCCGGCGGCGCCTCCCGCCGTCGTCGTGTCTTCCACCGTCGGGACCCAGCGCGCCAAGACTGTGCCCAGCGTTGCGAGGTCCACTGGCTTGCTGATGTAGTCGTCCATGCCGGCCGCGAAGCAGCGCTCGCGGTCCTCGTTCAGGGCCCCGGCTGTCATGGCGATGATGGGTATCCGGGCGGAGTGTCCGTTGCGGGCACGGATGGCGCGGGTGGCGTCGAAACCGTCCATGACAGGCATGTGGCAGTCCATGAGCACGGCCGCATAGTTTCCGGACAGGGCAGCCGTGACGGCCTGGGCGCCGTCCTCGACAATGTCCACGCCATAGCCGAGCCGGTTGGCCATGCCGCGGGCAACAAGTTGGTTGACTTCGTTGTCCTCTGCCACCAGCAACCTGCCCAGTCGCGCGGCCGGTTCCGGGGACGGGAGGGCAGGCGAAGGTGCCGGCGGGGCGCCCGTGGTCCTGGTGGCCATGAGGCGAAGAAGCCGGTTGTAGAACTCGGAACTGCGGACAGGCTTTGTGAGGTACTCGCGGATCCCGGCTTCGGCCAGATCCACTTTTTCCACCAGCATGGTGGAAGTCAGCAGGATGATCCCAGGCGTTCCGGGAATACGGCTTTCACTGTTGATTTGGCGTGCGAGTTCCAAGCCGTCGGTGTCGGGCATGCACATGTCCACCACGGCGATGTCATAGGGGTGACCTTGCTGGATCGCGTTGCGGTATTCCGCCATGGCTGAAGATGCATCAGCAACGGCCACGGGCGTCATGCCCCAGCTGTCCAGTTGGGATTCGAGCACCAGGCGGTTCGTGGCGTTGTCATCCACCACCAGCACCCTGCGGCCGGCGAGGGTGGCGGGCAAGGTGAGCGTGTCCGAAGCCGGGCCGATGGGCAGCTCCAGTTCAAACCAGAACCTGCTCCCCTTACCCGGCTCGCTGTCCAGGCCGATGTGGCCACCCATGGCTTCGGTGAGCCTCCGGGATATGGCCAAGCCCAGCCCTGTGCCGCCGTAGCGGCGCGTGGTGGAGGCATCTGCCTGGGCGAAGGAATCAAAGAGGCGGTGATGGTCTTCGGGGCTGATGCCGATTCCTGTGTCCCGTACTTCAAAGCGAAGCGAGGCGTTGTCGGCGTCGAAGGCCAGCACGGAGACTTTGATTTCCACTTCTCCCGACGGCGTGAACTTCACGGCGTTGGAGGAGAGATTCACCAGGATCTGCCGGATGCGGCCGGCGTCTCCCATAAGGCGTCCGGGGACATCGGGGTGGCAGTAGGAAATGAGTTCCAGGTTCTTGCCCTGCGCGGCTTCTGCAACCAGTCCGGCTACTTCTTCCACGAGTGCCCGGGGATCGAAGGCGTTGACCTCCAGGTCCACTTTCCCGGCCTCCAGTTTGGAGAAGTCCAGGATGTCGTTGATCAGGGTGAGGAGGACTTCGCCGGCTCCCTTCACACCTTGGGCGTATTGCCGTTGCCCCTCGCTGAGGGGCGTGTCCATCATCAGCGAGGTCAGGCCGATCACGGCGTTGAGGGGAGTCCGGATTTCGTGGCTCATGGTGGCCAGGAATTCCGATTTGAGCCTGCTTGCTTCCAGCGCGGCTTCCCTGGCGGCAAGAAGCTCCGATTCGGCGGCCTTGCGTTCAGTGATGTCACGCGAAATGAAGGCCACACCGCGAATCCCGGTCCCGCTCCGGACGGGGGACAGGGTGACGGATACGGGGATGGTGGCGCCGTCGCCGCGTTGGCGCTGGGTTTCGTAGTTCTGCACTTCCCCGGTCCGGGCTGTGGTTTCCAGTGCCTGGCGTTCTGTCTCCCGCACGCCCGCCGGGATGAAGAAGTCGCCTTTCCTGCCGATCACCTCGGCCGCCGGGTACCCGAAGATCTTCTCCGCTCCGGGGTTCCAACTGGTGATGACGCCGTCCAGGGTTTCGCCAACAATGGCGTCGCCGGAGGAATTGACGATCGCTCCCAGCCCTTCCAGTTCGGCGGTGCGCTCGGCCACCTTCGATTCGAGGTCGCGGGTCAGGGTCACGTTTTCGACGACGATCAGCACCTGGCGCACGACGACGAACCCCAGGACCACGAGCCCGGTCACCAGCAGGACGCGGTCGGCTCCGATGGGCCCGGTGCGGGAGAAGAACACGGCACTGAAGACAGGGAGGTACGGGAGCAGTTCAAGCGCTGCTGCGTAGCCGCGGCCATCCTTGCGGGCACTGCCTGTTTCCGGAATCAACGGGCTCAGCGCCACCAGCAGGAATGCGAGCACCCAGCCCACGGCCAAAGGAGATCCCGTGACGCCGCTGATGCCTTCCAGGATGAGGCGCACATAGATAAGGTCCGTAATGGCGAGGACCCAGAATCCGATCGCCAGGCTGAGCCACGGCAGCCTGCGGCCGCGGGCGGCGCGCATGGTCAGGACAATGATCACGGAGACCATGAAGACGTCCGCGATCGGGTAGGCCATCTGCGTCATGCGGGCAAACAAATCGCCGTTGCTGGCACTGGCAAGCGGACCCAGCAACGAGCTCCACGCAATGAAGAACATGGAACTTGCTACGACGCCAGCGTCAAGGATGGCGCGGCGCAGCGGCAGGCGAAGCCGCTGCCCGCGCAAAAGCAGCACCAAGCCGATGGAGGCCGGCAGCGCGTACCAAACAAAACCGACGTCGGCGAACGACGGAAATGGGTAGTTGTGATCCAGTGTGATGCCGTTGAAGGTCCAGATGGCCTGTCCGGCAGACCAAAGCGCCAGGCCCGCTACGACGAACCATCGGCCGGCGGAGTTGTCCCGATGTTTGAGGGCCGCACGGGTGTGGGTGGCCAGTGCCGTCAGGACGGCTGTGAGGATGGCCAGGTCACCTGCAAGCTGGGCAGTGGGCGTACCGTTTCCGCTGACAAGTCCAACGGCCAGCAGCACTGCGCAAAAGCCGACAGCAATCAGGAAAAGCGGTAAACCGCGTCCTGACCACGAGCGCTGGGACAGAACCTCGTGCTTCACTCCCGCCACTGAACCCCTGCCTTCGAAAGTGGCCCCACCCAAAAGCGAACAACGCCGTCTTAGCTGCGCTGAGGAGAGCATACGCTGAAAACACCCATTCAGGGCACAATAAATGTCCTGTGAAGCGCGCATGACTATACGTACTCCCGCCAACTGGTATCTGAGTACTGCCAAGTAGTCCATTTCCGGAATCTGCGTAATACCTGACAGCTCCATGACCAGGCTGCGGGGAAAGTCGAGTAGCTCCTACTCGTGCAGCGGGCAATACCCAATTCCTATATTTGAAGTCGCAGGGGTTTTATTGCAATTCCGTTCCTCCGGCTCAGCGGTGGATCGCACCCCGCCCTTGTGCGGCGGTGCTCCTCCCAATACATAGCTGCGCTTTATGCACCAGGGCCACAACGGCTCCCACGCGCGGTCCAAGCCATGGAGTCCGGGGTTCCCATGAACATGAACGATGTAGATTTCCAAACGTCCCTCAACAAGAACAATGGCGTTGTCCGGCAATCGTCTTTCAGTAAATCGAAGCTCATGATTGCCGGTGCCGTGCTCGCATTGCTGGCACTGATTCCCGTACTTTTCGGGGTGGTCAATTGGGCGACCCACCCGGCCGGCAGTGAGCAGCAATCAGTATCGAATGAACAAGCGGCTGCGCCGGAGGCCGTGCCCTCAGTACCGGCAGCTGATGCTCCTTCAGCCGCGCCGGCGCAGGACACGGCAGCCCAAGCGGCTCCGGCTGCCGCTCCCGCTGCGGACGTGCCGGCGGCAGCAGACCCCGCACCAGCAGCTCCAGCCGTCGTCGCTGAGCCGGAGCCTGCCGCTCCCGCAGCTCCGGCTGCTCCTGCAGGGGATCCCAATCTCTACACCGTGGTATCCGGTGACACCGTTGGCACCATCGCCGCCAGGTTTGGTGTGGACGTCAACGCCATGTTGGCGGCAAACGGCTTGAGTGCTTATTCGGTGATCGTGCCAGGGCAGGTCCTCAAGCTTACGGGCCCGCCGGTTGCTCCGGTGGCTCCTCCAGTCGCGGCGCAGGCTCCGGTTGCCCAAGCCCAGGCCGCAGCTGCACCAGCCGTTGTCGCGGCACCGGCACCCGCGCCTGCTCCCGCTCCTGCCCCCGCTGTCCGCACCATTTACGTAGCCGGTGCCGGCGGCCAGGCTTTGGTGGATGCCTGCATCGGGCCGATCAATTACACGCCAACCAACGCTTACGCCGTGTTCATCACCGAGCATGACTTCTGCGGAGGCTGGGCCCGTTTCTCCGGGATCGGTGTAGGAGAGACGGTTTCCATTCCGGGGTATGGAACGTTCACCGCGACGGGCAGGGGCCAGGTGCCCAACCCCGGAACCACCAACGATGTGGCAGCAGTGTTCGGCGGCTTCCCCGCAGTGGTCCTGCAGACCTGCATCCCGGGCACCAACCAGATGCTGGTGATCGCCCTTAACTAGTGACTGATAACTAGGCCGGCGCCGTAAGGCGCGCAAACCGGAGGATACCAAGGATGGCCGGGGCCAACTCATCCTCCATCTGGTGGTAGACCTCTTCCGCTCGTCGGTAGGGGTCTACCACGTCGTTGTCTGCAGGATCGGACGGCAGTGCCAGGTGCCGGACCGAGGCTGCCCGGGCGGGGAGGGCGCGCCAGAACTCAACGATGTCCCCGGTGGCGGGACCGTCGTCGCGCGTTTCCAGAACAGCAAGCATGCGGGCGAATTCCCGGACGGTGAACGTGCGCTTCAGCAAGGAGGCATCCTGTTGGAGTACTTCGCCGCGGTGCTTGGAGGTCATGGCCAGTACCAGGTCGGTTTCGCGGAGGATCTTCTGGTTCAGCTGCCGGGCGGCAAAGTTGTCCGGGGTCCCGTGGAAGGTGCTGATGATCTTGGCGGAAAGTGGCTGGATGGGTTCGCCAACCATAGCCCGGGTGCCGGCGCTGCGAACCTCGAATGATCCGGGGCTTACCTGGTTGAGCCCGGCCTGGAGCAGCCGTTCGGCCACGGGGGAGCGGCAGATGTTTCCGGTGCAGACGGTGAGGATTCGGAAGGGCTGGGGCGATTGCACGTGGGGCTCTTTTCTTGCGTTGGCGTGGGGCGGTTGAGGCCCCACCCCAAGTTAACACGAGGATTCTCAGCAGCCTTGTCAACAACGCCAGGCCGACTGCGGCGTCACAAACCACCCGCGCCACCCTCTACCGAACGCTTGACTGCAATCACCCGCTCCGCATATTCTGAACGAACGGTCGGTAATTTATTAGGAGCAACCATGGCATCGCAGAATCTGCAGTCAGTGCCCGCTGAGCTGTCCCCGGAAGAGCAGGAGCGGGAGGCGGCCGGTCAGGCGTATTTTGATCGCATCATTTCGGAGGACTCGCGCATCGAACCGCGCGACTGGATGCCGGCGGCTTACCGCAAGACCCTGCTGCGCCAGATCTCGCAGCACGCACACTCGGAAATCATCGGCATGCAGCCGGAAGCCAACTGGATCACGCGCGCTCCGAGCCTGAAGCGCAAGTCCATCCTCATGGCAAAAGTCCAGGACGAGGCAGGCCACGGCTTGTACCTGTACTCCGCAGCAGAGACGCTGGGGCAGAGCAGGGACCAGATGATGGAAGACCTCATCGCCGGCAAGGCGCGGTACTCGTCCATCTTCAACTACCCCACACTTTCCTGGGCAGACATGGGGGCCATCGGTTGGCTTGTTGATGGTGCCGCCATCTGCAACCAGGTGCCGCTGTGCCGTGCCTCGTATGGCCCTTACGGCCGCGCAATGGTGCGCATCTGCAAGGAAGAATCGTTCCACCAGCGCCAGGGTTTCGAGATCCTGCTGGAGCTCTCCAACGGCACGCCTGCCCAGAAGCAGATGGCCCAGGACGCAGTGAACCGTTGGTACGCGCCGTCGCTGATGATGTTCGGTCCGCCGGATGACGATTCACCCAACTCAAAGCAGTCCATGGCCTGGAACATCAAGCGGTTCAGCAACGACGAGCTCCGCAGCCGGTTCGTGGGCATGATGGTGGAACAGGTGAAGGTCCTCGGCCTGACCCTCCCCGACAACGACATCCGTTTCAACGAAGAAACCAAGAAGTGGGAACACGGACCCCTGGACTGGAACGAGTTCAAGGAAGTCCTGGCCGGCCGCGGTCCCTGCAACTCGCAGCGCATCGAGCGCCGCCGCGAGGCACACGAAAACGGTGCCTGGGTTCGGGAAGCCGCTGTGGCGTACGCCCGCAAGCAAGCAGAGAAAGTGAACGCAGCATAATGGCTCCCCACGGTAACCCGGAAGAACCGGCAAGCGCCGCCAGCGAGATCAAGCGCGAAGCCCCCAAGGTCGCGGCAACCGCAGCAAGCACGACGGCGGCACCCGCCTCGGCTGCGTCCGTCACCCCGGCTGGCGCCAAGGAAGAACACCCATGGTCCCTCTGGGAGGTCTTCGTGCGCTCCAGCCGCGGCCTGTCCCACGTCCATGCAGGTTCCTTGCACGCACCGGACGCGGCCATGGCCCTCCGGAATGCCCGTGACCTCTACACCCGCCGCAACGAGGGCGTGTCCATCTGGGTTGTGCCGGCCGAGGCGATCTCCTCCAGCGATCCCGACTCCAAGGGCTCCTTCTTCGAGTCCCCGCAGGGCAAGGATTACCGCCACGCCACGTACTACACCAAGAGCGAAGGCGTGAAGCACCTGTGACTACCAAAGACACCGACTTCGCCATCGAGGGCCACGGCGATATTTCCGTAGGCGTGCACGGAGCAGGCGCGTCCGGCGACGGTTCGGCCAGTGCCACCCGCATCACGCCGGGCAACGCCCTGCGTCCTGAAGACATTGCGCTGGAAATCAGCCGGGGACAGGTCAAGCCCAGCGAGGACGTGGCAGAGTTCGCGCTGCGCCTTGGCGACGACGGCCTGATCCTCGCCCAGCGCCTGGGCCACTGGATTTCCCGTGCCCCCGAGCTTGAGGAAGACATCGCCCTGGGCAACATTGCCTTGGACCAACTGGGCCACGCACGCTCTTTCCTGACCTACGCCGGTGCGGCGTGGGGGAAGTCCGAGGACGATCTCGCCTACTTCCGCCGCGAGCACGAGTTCCGTTCGGCGCACCTGTTTGAGCAGCCCAACGGGGACTTCGCGGTGACCATCGCCCGGCAGTTCATTGTGAGCTTCTACCAGTTCGAGCTCTACACAGCGCTGACCGCGTCCACGGATGCCACCATCGCAGCCATCTCCGCGAAGGCCGTGAAGGAAGTCGACTACCACCGCGATCACAGCGCCCAGTGGGTGCTGCGCCTCGCTGGCGGCACGGATGAGTCCCGTGCCCGCATCATCCAGGGCTTCAAGCTGGTGTGGCCCTATGTGGACGAACTCTTCGAGGACGACGAACTCACCACGCGGCTGGCCGATGCCGGTGTTACCGTGCAGCCGTCCACCCTCCGCGAGTCCTTCGACCGTCTCACCGGAGAAATCATGGCCGAGGCCGAGCTCGCAATTCCCGGCGTTCCGCAGGCGCCCGGCGGCGGCCGGCGCGGCAAGCACTCCGAGCACATGGGCTACATCCTCGCCGAAATGCAGGTCCTGGCCCGCGAGCACCCCGGCGCGAGCTGGTGACCACCGTGGCAACGGAAATGCTGAGCAAAGCCGAACAGCAGGCGTGGGACATCGCTTCCACGGTCTGCGACCCCGAAATTCCGGTGCTCACCATCGAGGACCTGGGGATTCTGCGCGGCGTGCGCGTTGTCGCGTCGCCTGAAGCAGCCGCTTCGGAAGACGGGCACGACGGCGGCCCGGCGGCTACCGCCGTCGAGGTCACCATCACGCCCACGTACTCGGGCTGCCCGGCGATGGATGCCATTGGTGATGACCTGCGCACAGCTTTCAAGAACCAGGGCTACGCCAGCGTCGACATCAACCTGGTGCTGTCCCCGGCGTGGACCACTGACTGGATCACTGAATCCGGCAAGGCCAAGTTGGAGGAGTACGGGATTGCTCCGCCGAGCGGCAGGGCTGCCGCCGGTGGCCACTCGGGCCCTGTCCGCCTAAGCCTGGCCGTGAAATGCCCGCAGTGTTCCTCGCTCAACACCAAGGAACTCACCCGCTTTGGTTCCACATCCTGCAAGGCATTGTTTGTCTGCCAGGACTGCAAGGAACCGTTCGACTACTTCAAAGTCCTCTAAGGAAGCAGCCATGACCACCGAAACACAGACGGCCAGCCGCCGTCGTGCGTCTTTCCACAACCTGACCGTCGCGGAAGTCCGACGCCTCACGGACGATGCCATTGAGGTCACGTTCGGTGTCCCGGCGGAGCTGGCAGGCCAGTATGACTACCTGCCCGGGCAGTACGTGGCCTTGCGGACCACGTTGCCGGACGAGTCCGGTGAGCCGCATGAGGTCCGCCGCAGCTACTCGATCTGCGCAGAGCCGCGCACCTTCGAGGACGGCAGCAGCGAGATCCGCGTGGCCATCAAGAAGGACTTGGGCGGGTTGTTCTCTACCTGGGCCAATGCTGAACTGAAGGCCGGGGACGTCCTGGATGTCATGAGCCCGCAGGGTGCCTTCATTTCCCGGCACGGCAAGGACGGTTCGCCCGTCCAGCACAACGTCATGAATTCCATGAACCACCCCGAGGAACTGGCGGGGGAGCCGGGCAACTTTGTGGCCATCGCCGCGGGCTCGGGCATCACTCCGGTGATCGCGATTGCGCGCACGCTCCTCGCCGCCAATCCGGAGACCACCTTTGACCTGGTGTACGCCAACAAAGCCGCCATGGACGTCATGTTCCTGGAGGAGCTGGCGGACCTGAAGGACAAGTACCCCACCCGCCTTGCGCTGCACCATGTCCTGTCCCGCGAGCAGCGGATCGCCCCGCTGATGACTGGCCGCATCGACTCGGAGAAGCTGCAGGCACTGTTGTCTTCAGCCATTCACGCCGAGGATGTGGATGAGTGGTTCCTGTGTGGCCCGTTCGAGCTGGTCCAGTTGTGCCGCGACACGTTGGCCGCCCGCGGTGTGGAGCCGGAGCATGTGCGCTTCGAGCTGTTTACCACCGGCCGTCCGGACCGTCCCGAGGGCAATGCCGGCCGTCCCGTTGTGGAGGACGAGTCGCAGGACACCTACAAGATCACGTTCACACTCGATGGCCTGACCGGCGATGTCGCCAGTCCCACCCACGCCCGTGAATCCATCCTCAACGCCGCTCTGCGTGTCCGTCCGGACGTTCCGTTCGCCTGCGCCGGCGGCGTATGCGGCACCTGCCGCGCCAAGCTGGTCACAGGTACGGTGACCATGGATGAGAACTACGCCCTGGAACAAGAGGAACTCGACAAGGGCTACGTCCTCACCTGCCAGTCCCACCCCACCAGCGAAGAAGTTACCGTCGACTTCGACGTCTAAGGAGTCCCATGATCGAGCTCTCCATTGCCAACGGCATTGCCGAAATTGTCCTGAACGCCCCGGAAAAGCTGAACTCGCTCAACGAGGACGCGCTGGCAGAACTGGATAAGGCGTACGACGACGCTGCTGCCGCTGCCTCGCGTGGCGAGGTGCGGGCGCTGCTCCTTCGCGGAGAGGGACGCGCCTTCTGCGCCGGCCGCGACATCGCTGCAGTGACCCCTGAAACCGATGATGCCCAGGCCTATCTCGGTGGACTCGTGGAGCCGCTGCTGAAGAAGATGGCTGCGTTCCCGGCCCCGACGTTCGCTGCCGCGCATGGTGCTTGTCTCGGGGTTGGGCTTGGATTGCTGCTGGCAACGGACGTGGTTTACGTGGCGGAGAACGCCAAGTTCGGCTCACCCTTTGCGAAGCTCGGGGCCACCCTCGATTCCGGCGGGCACTGGTACTTTACCGAGCGTTTGGGCATGCACCGGACCTTGGACCTTATCTACACGGCCGATCTCATCTCCGGGGCCGAAGCCGTGGCGCAGGGGATGTTCAGCCGTGCGATGCCTGCGGATGTCTTGCTGGATGAAACGCGGGCGATTGTTTCGCGCGTTGCTGCCGGCGCCACCCAGGCCTTTGTTGCATCCAAGGATCTCGTGGCCCACATCCGCGATCAGCGCCTGGGCCTATGGGACTCCATGGTGGAGGAGAACGCCGAGCAGGCACGCCTCTGCAAGACCGACGACTACGCCGAAGGTTTCCGAGCATTCCAGGAGAAGCGAGCACCGGTTTTCAAGGGTTAGACGAACTCCTTCAGGAGCTTGTACCCGGCCACTTTTCCTTCCAGGGAGATCACAGCCATGTCCCGATCCGTGGTGGTCACATCCGTCAGGGCGCCGTAGGTAAAGGCCGGTGCGGGGGAGCCACTCTTGAGGCATGGGAAAGCGATGTATGACCCAGCGGCGGTGCCGTCGGCGCTGCCCTCTTTCTCCGACTTGTTCAGGGGCAACAAGTACGTTGTTGGCTCCAAGCAGACGAAAGCGTCCTCGAAGCTGGTACCGCGGACCTTGCCGGTGCGTGTGTCCAACAGGTTGGACTGGTAGTAAGTACCGGTGATGGCAAACTCACCGTGGTTGGCTGACATTATGAGGCCGTTGACGCCCCAGCTGTGCACTTCTACCGGTTTGCTCTCCCATGCGGCTTTCCCGGTGAGGGGATCGTAGCCAACCACCTTTGACTGTCCACCCCGGTACGTCCCGGAGGGAAATTCGATGAAGCCGTCCGTGTACTCACAGCGAACGGGGAATGCATCGCCGCCCTCCATCTTTGAGGCCTGAGTACCCATCGTTTGGGAACACTCAATTTGGGAGCCGTCCGAGGTCCAGAGGACGCGGGCGCTGGAAGCCCGGAAACCAACTGTTTTGGTTGTCTCGCGCAGATTCATCTTCATGTTTTGTTCGGTGAATTTTCCGGGCTCAACACCCGTGGGATTGACCGTTACCGAGCCCACATAGAGATCCAGTTTTTCTGAGTACGTGAAGCGCCGGCCAAGGTCCGTGTTGGCGCCCTTCCCAAAGATGTCTTCTATGTCTACTGCCCAGACAACTTTGCCGTACGAGACCCGGGCCAGGGTTTCAACGCCGCCGGCAAACACCGAGTACAACTCTTTGCCCACTGGCCGGAAGAACCCGGACAGCGGGTTGATTTCCGTGCCTGACTCTTCCTCGCCGCTTTCGATATCCACCCAGTGCTCAATTGAACCGGCGGTCTTATCAAAGGCTATGAAGCACATGTCCTCCACTCCGTCGCAGGCGAAAGGCCGTGTGGTCACCACTTCAGCCTTGCCGCGGTAGAGTTCCTTGCCTGTTGCCAGGTCAAAAGCCACCGGGGCAGTCCACCACTCAAAGCCGTCATTATCGGCAGGTGGAGTCGCCGCCTGGAGGAATATTGCGACGTTCCTGCCCGTGTATGTCTTGGTAACAACGGGTTCCAAGGGAATCCCGGGCAAGTACTCTCCCGGATGCACCGGCTGCTTCCACAACTCTTTGCCGTCGGCGACGGACAAGGCGTGGGCCTCAACGCCCGTACTGCCCTTTGTGTAAACCAAGGCCACGCCGTCGGCCACCACCGGCTGACCGAGGGGATCGAGCGCAACTTCCCAGTCCGCCGTCGCTGTTTCCTTGTTGCGGTCCTTTACCTCCGCGGAGGCGGGTGGTGAGGCCGGCGGGGATGCCGCAGGACGGGGCAGGGGAAGCAGGGTGCACGCGGAAAGCAGGACGGCTGTGCTGATTGCCAACGCGCCGAGTCCCCACGAGGTGAGGTGGGCGCGGAGCATCGCGGGTCGAGAATGAGTCAAAGTTCCCCCAGAAAAAAGGCCATCGAGACGTGGCTCACATAGAGCCTACAGCCCCTGCCGTCAAGTCACATCCCCTGGGTGTGTGGCCGGACCTGAGGGCTTCTTTCGTCAGGCCGGCCACACTGGCTGCTGCCGGGGAAGGGGGAAAGCAGCCAAGGCGCCGCTGGCTTCGTCGTCCAAAGGCCGGGCGGTGCGCTCCGTGATTGGTCAGCAAGGCTCCAGCCTTCCGACTGCGGCCGTCCTCCGTCCCCCACCGGACAGCCTCACATCAAAGTAGTGCGGGGACCCCCGTGAACGTGTCGCAATTTCTGGGTTCTATTTGGCGGCGGCGTATCAGGGGACGGGCCTGGTTTCGCCGACTTAGGCTTCGGGGATGACCATGGCGAAGCGTTCCTCCCGGGCTACGTCCGGGTCCGGCCCGTTGCGAACACCGGTATCCAGCGCATCCAGCGCGGCGAGTTCGTCGGCGCTGAGTTCGAAATCGAAGACGTTGAAGTTCTCAGTGATACGCGCTGGGTTGGTCGACTTCGGGATGGCAGAACGGCCTTGCTGCAAGTGCCAGCGAAGCATGACCTGGGCCGGGGTCTTGCCCACTTTCCGCGCAATTTCGGCAATGGTGGGGTCTTCCATGACGTTGCGGCGCTCTTCGCCCCAGCCGGGGTAGAAGGTGATGCCACCGATCGGTGACCACGCCTGGGTGAGGATGCCGTGCTCGGCGTCTGCTTCCTGGACGTTCTTTTGGGTGAAGTATGGGTGTAGTTCCACTTGGTTGAGCGCGGGGACGATGTCGGTTGCGGCGAGGAGTTGCTTCAAGTGGTGTGGCATGAAGTTGCTGACGCCGATGGCACGCACTTTTCCGTCGGCGAGCAGGCTTTCCAGTGCCTTGTACGCGGCGATCACCTTGTCGAAGCGGTCCGGAGCGGGCTGGTGCAGGATGAGCAGGTCCAGGTATTCCACGCCCAGTTTCGCTGTCGCTTTTTCCCATGCGTGCAGCGTCTGGTCGTAGCCGTAGTCGCTGACCCACACTTTGGTTTCGATGAACACCTCCGACCGGTCCAGGCCGCTGTTGCGTATGCCTTCACCGACCTCCCGCTCGTTGCCGTACGCGGCGGCGGTGTCGATGTGCCGGTAGCCCGTGGCCAGTGCGGCCTCCACAGACGCGGTTGTCTGTTCGGGTGGACTTTGGAAGACGCCCAGGCCGAGAGCGGGCATCGTTACGCCGTTGTTGAGAGTAAGTTCGTTATTCATGCTTCCCATGGAACCGCAATTGCCTGGACTCCGGGAGTTCTTCATATTCAGGGTAATGCCAGTGCCTCCCACCCCCTGTGGACGGCGCGTAGCGTAGAGCCATGACACTGAGCGACGACGTTCGGAAATTCCTGACCTCCCGCCGGGCAAGAATCACTCCGGAGCAGGCCGGCCTGCCCGCGTATGGCGCCAGGCGCCGCGTGACGGGACTGCGCCGGGAAGAGGTGGCGATGCTCGCCGGCATGAGCGTGGACTACTACATCAGGCTCGAGCGCGGGAACCTCTCCGGTGCCTCGGACAGCGTCCTGGAGGCGCTTGCCCGCGCCCTGAAACTCGACGACGCCGAGACGGCCCACCTTTTTGACCTGGCCCGCTCCACTGCGGCGTCGCCGCGGGTCCGCCGGAAGAGCAGTCCCCAAACTGTGCGGCCCAGTGTGCAGCGCGTTGTCGATGCCATCAGTTCGGCGCCTGCCTGGGTCCGCAATGATCGAGGCGACGTCCTTGCTTCCAATGAGCTTGGCCGGGCTCTTTACATGGACATGATGGCTGAGCTTCCCGGTCCGCCGAACAGTGCCCGGTTTACGTTCCTCAATCCAAAGGCCCGCGAATTCTTCATTGATTGGGAACGCAGCGCCGATGACATCGTGGCGGCCCTGCGCTCGGCGGCCGGGAAGAACCCTTACGACAAAGACCTCAGCGACCTCGTTGGCGAGCTTTCAACCCGCAGCGAGGAATTCGGTACGCGGTGGGCACGGCACGATGTGAAATACCACCGGACCGGACGCAAGCGCCTGCACCATCCGATCGTGGGCGACCTCGACCTGAGTTTCGAGGCCCTGGAACTGGCAGCGGATCCTGGCCTGCGGATCAACGTCTACACTGCGGAGGAAGCTACGCCCTCGGCGGATGCGCTGAAGGTGCTTGCCAGCTGGGTCGCCACGCAGCGTGAAACCGCAAAGGCGGTTATCAACGAGGACAAATAAGGCCTGCTGCCCACCAGCATTCGAATGTCAGATGGTGGAGGTCCGGCGTTCGATGAGTAGGGTGTCGCGCCACTGCCCCGCGAGCGGGCCATGTGGCATCCGCGCGATGCGTTGCCGGCGGCCGACAACAACGAAGCCGTGGGCTTCGTGGAGTTTGAGGCTGGGAACGTTCTCGGGGAAGACGCTGGACTGAATAGTCCAAATCCCGGTCCGCTCGGTTGAGTCAATAAGGGCTTTCAGCAGAATGGACCCAAAGCCCAGCCCGCGCGCCCGGGCGGTGACATAGACGGAGTGTTCCACCACGCCGGCGTAGACCGGCCGTGCAGAAACGGCGGATACGGCCGCCCACCCAAGGACGTCGCCCTTGGGTCCTGTTGCGACCAGCCGGTGCGTGGGCAGGCGGCTGGATGTGAAAGATTCCCAATCCGGGGCTTGCGCCTCAAAGGTCGCCTGACCCGTTTCTATGCCTTCGGCGTAGATTGCCTGGACGGCCGGCCAATCCCTTTCCTCCATGGACCGCACCGTGCCGACGGCCTCTGTTCTCACAGGCTTTCCAAACTGGCCGCGACGTCGGTGAGGGCGCCCGGGGCGAGGGAAAAGTAGGCCCAGGTTCCGCGTTTTTCGCGGTGCAGCAGACCGGCCTCAACCAGGACCTTGAGGTGGTGGGAAACAGTCGGTTGACTCAGGTCCAGCGGGCCAGGCAAATCGCACACGCAGGCTTCTCCTGTGGGGGAGGCCTTGACGATGGACAGCAGCCTCAGCCGGTTCGGGTCGGCGAGGGCCTTGAATACGAGAGCCCGCTGTTTGGCTTCCTCGGGTCCCAGAACCTGGGTGCTTGGTGCGCAGCAGCTTTCGCCAGAGGTGGCCGGTTCGAGAATTAACGGCGAGGTCATCTCCCCATTATGCCCGAATATCGACAAGCATCAATATCGGGGGAGGTCAGGCCTCCCGGTTAGGGTGCGGCACGATAACGTCATCGGCAGCTCGTCCAGCTTTGGGGAAAAGAGCGAGCAATAGGCCAAGCCCAACAGCGGCGCCGATGACCTGGGCGAGGATGAAGCCTGGAATGGACCCGGGGTCGATGCCAGCAAAGGTATGGCTGAAGATCCGGCCAATGGTCACGGCGGGATTCGCGAAAGAGGTGGACGATGTGAACCAATACGCCGAGCCGATGTAGGCCCCCACGGCCGGGGCGGCCAGCAGGCCACGGTTGGTGCGGGCGAGGGAGAAGATCAGCAGGATCAGCCCGGCCGTTGCCACGACTTCTGCGACCAGGTGCCCGGGGGTGGTGCG
Source organism: Paenarthrobacter sp. NPDC089307 (assembly GCF_040685055.1). Lineage (NCBI taxonomy): Bacteria > Bacillati > Actinomycetota > Actinomycetes > Micrococcales > Micrococcaceae > Paenarthrobacter > Paenarthrobacter sp. NPDC089307. The sequence continues at coordinate 202,658 of NZ_JBFBHE010000006.1, read as the reverse complement.
GCTTTTGGTAGACATGGACGTTCCGACATCGAACATTGCGTTTGCCAGAACACTGCCACCTACAGCGCCGATCACTTGGGCCGCCACATAGATGGCCAGTTCGGGCAGGGTCAATCCATTTCCATGACGCCGTCCCAGGATCCAGTCCGCCGCGGAAACCGCCGGGTTGAAATGCGCCCCGCTGACGGGGCCGAACACCAGGATCAGTACCGTCAGGCCCAGCACGGTGGCGGTGCTGTTTTCCAGCAGCTGCAGGCCAATGTCGTTCGGCGACAGCTGTTGCGCGGCGATCCCGGAGCCAACCACGACGGCGACAAGCAAGCAGGTGCCGAGCAGTTCGGCCAAGGCCCGGCGCCATAACGGCGGTTGGTCTGAGTTCATGCCAACAGCTTGACCTGAAAAATTCGCTCAGTCAAAATTGAATCAATGAATACTGAGAAGATTGACGGGTTCGATATCCGGCTGGCGAGACATGCTGCGCTGGCCGACGCTGTCCGGCTGCGGATCGTTGATCTGCTGACCCTGGGTGACTACTCTCCGAGCGAACTGCACGCCGAGCTTGGCATCCCCTCCAATCTGCTCTCGCATCACCTCCGCACCCTCGAAAGTGCCGGGCTCGTCCTGCGGCATCGCTCGGAGGCGGACAAGCGCCGCAGCTACATCAGTCTCAGGCCTGGGTCGCTGACGGAACTCACCCCGGGTGTCGAGCACGTGGTGCGTCGTGTTTTGTTCGTGTGCACCCATAACAGTGCCCGCTCCCAACTGGCCACAGCCCTCTGGGGCCAAGCCAGCGACATTCCGGCTGCATCCGCAGGCACGCACCCCGCCGCTCAAGTTGCGCCGGGCGCCGTCGACATTGCCGCCCGGCATGGGCTGGACCTGTCGGGCCTGACTCCCCGCCACCTCAACGACGTCGGAACGGACGACGCCTTCGTTGTCACCGTCTGTGACAACGCCCATGAAGAACTTTTGACACTTCCAGGCATTCACTGGTCCATTCCGGACCCGATCCGATCCAATACCCTTGCCGCTTTCGAGCGCACCTATGAGGACATCACCCGCCGCATCAATGACCTCGCCCCAAAGCTGCACGCCGCTTAACGGGTGCATATATTGACAATCGTCAATGTATAGCGAAATACTCTCTCTAATACATCGACGAGTATCAATATCTATCCGGTGGGTTGGCCGTGCAGAACCCTGTCCCGCATCAACCAGTACCAGGAGAACCATCATGACCAGCGAAACCACCAAGAAGCCGTCCGTCCTGTTTGTCTGCGTACACAATGCCGGCCGGTCGCAGATGGCCGCCGCATTCCTGACCACCTTGGCGCAAGGTGCCATCGAGGTCCGCTCCGCTGGTTCGCAGCCTGCGGAGAAGGTCAACCCCGCTGCCGTGGAGGCCATGGCTGAACTGGGAATCGACATGTCCGCAGAAATCCCCAAGGTCCTCACCACCGAGGCGGTCAAGGAATCCGATGTCGTGATCACCATGGGCTGCGGCGATGAATGCCCGTATTTCCCAGGCAAGCGCTACGAGGACTGGGTCCTGGAAGACCCTGCAGGCCAGGGCGTTGAAGCCGTCCGCCCCATCCGGGACGAGATCAAGACGCGCATCGAAGGCCTGATCGCATCTCTGACCCCCGCAGCCACATAGCCGCCTGCCCCCGAGGGCACTAACGGTTACACCAACGGACAAGAACAGAGGACAGCATGGAAACAGTCGCCAACCTCCCCGTCGCCGTGATCGGCGCGGGTCCCATCGGACTCGCCACAGCAGCACACCTGCTCGAACGCGGACTCGAACCGGTCATCTTCGAAGCCGGCCCCGCCGCCGGTGCCGCGATTGAACAATGGCGCCACATCCGTCTGTTCTCCCCGTGGCGGTTCAATCTCGACGACGCCGCCGTGCGCCTGCTCGAACCCACCGGGTGGGAGTCCCCCCGCCCCACGGCGCTGCCCTACGGCGGCGAACTCATCGACAACTACCTCGCCCCATTGGCTGCCACGCCGAAGATCGCCCCCCGCCTCCAGACCGGCGCCCGCGTCATCGCCGTCACCCGCCAAGGCATGGACAAAACCCATGTCCGGGACCGGGACACCACCCCCTTCGTTGTCCGGGTCAAGCACGACGGTGGAGAAGTCCGCGACCACACCGTCGTCGCCGTCGTCGATGCCTCCGGTACTTGGTCCACGCGCAACCCGCTCGGCGCGTCCGGCCTGCCTGCCATCGGTGAGGCCGCCGCGGCGGAGAAGATCTCGTCACCGCTGCCCGACGTCGTTGGAAGGGACCGTGGCGCCTTCGCCGGCCGCCGCGTCCTCGTCGTGGGGGCGGGGCACTCGGCCGCGAACACCCTGATCAACCTCGCCCACCTCGCAAAGGAAGAACCAGCAACCACCATCTTGTGGGCCGTCCGTGGGGCGTCCGCGGAGAAGGTTTATGGTGGCGGCGACGCCGACGGGCTGCCAGCCCGCGGCCAGCTCGGATCCCGGCTCCGCCGCTTGGTCGAAGCCGGAACCATCGAGCTGCACACCGGCTTTGGCATCGCGGCCATGAAGTCCATGGACTCCAGCGTATCGGTCGAAGCTGTGGACGGGCGGACCGTGTATGCCGACGTCATCGTGCCGTGCACCGGGTTCCGTCCGGACCTGGATGTCCTGCGGGAACTGCGCCTGAACCTCGATCCGGCTGTGGAAGCGCCTACTGAGCTGGGTCCACTGATCGATCCAGAGTTCCACTCCTGTGGCACCGTCCCGCCGCACGGCGCGAAACTGCTCGCCCACCCGGAAAAGGACTTCTACATTGTCGGGATGAAGTCCTACGGCCGCGCCCCGACCTTCCTGCTCGCTACCGGCTACGAACAGGTCCGCTCCGTTGCCGCCGCCCTCGCCGGTGACCAGCAGGCCGCGGACGCCGTCCACCTCGAACTGCCCGAAACCGGGGTCTGCTCCGCGGACGCCGGCACCAGCTGCGACGTCCCCGCTGCAGTCACAACGCAGGAGCCCGAGGCCCAGGGCGGTTGCTGTGCCGCGTCGGAGCCGGCTTTTGTCGGCTTCCCGACCGGGTTGGCCCACGGCCGCGGATAAGCGTCAGTCCGACGGCGGCAGCGTCACCGGAAGAGGGTGGCTGGGTCATACTCGATCAAGTGTGGCGTAAGGGCGGCTTGGAAGGTGTCCGGCGGTCCACGGGCGGGTTGGCGGTTCCAGCGGGATGTGTCCCCGGCCGTCGCGGATCACCAGGACCGCTGCACCTATAGCGGCGGCCAAGGAAGCCAGTCCCAGGAGGACCAACACAACAACCAATGCCAGAGACATCGCCATACCTCTGAGTCCAATTTTACCGCTGGGACCTGCTAATCACGCCGGCATTGGTCTTGGGTTTGGGCCGTGGGACCGCGTGTAAAAATACTTTTGATGTACGTGTAATTATTCGTCCCTCCCCGGAAACAAGATGTTTGAGTAGGCCGTTCTACTCAGTCGCTCCACGGGGGAAGGACCCAGACTTATGAAGTGCCGTCGATCCTGCTATGCCAGGCCAGCCACTATCGCTTCTCTTGCGCTGGTACTGACACTTACCGCCTGCATTCCTGCAAACCCGCAGGCTAGTACAACACCTGCTCGGGGAGTATCAGTGGGGCCGGTGGCTACTACCCAGGCTCCCGCCGCGGTTGTTGAACAGATACTGCCATCGCCTGAACCCAGCGGGATTGACGAAGCGGAAGATCCGATCCTGTGGGAGGCGCCCTCCCCGGTCATCGTCCCGGTGACCTCGGCTGCACCGTCCGAGCAAGAGACAACCATTCCGCCGGCCGCCCCGCCGCAAACCACCGCGCCTGTAGGCCCCGCTGCTGGCGAATGCACCCCGGCCAACATCGACATCAAACGCGACGACACGGTCCGGGCGATCAAACCCATCCCGAGCAATGAGGAGCAGTACTACACGGTTCTTGGCTGCGCAGAAGGCTGGCTCGCGTACTCCATCTCAGACGAAGGGATCAAAGCCATAGGCCTGGACGGCGGCAACGCCTGGTACAACATCGCCACACTCCAAAGCAACGGGCGGTACCTAACCGACTTCACACAGCTCTACTCCGACGTCTACAACTGGGAGTTCCAGACGTTCGCCGTTCAAAACGGTCAGTACGCCACAGCCCAGGAAGCCATGGACCACGAGTTCGCCACCAAGGGAATCCCTGTCCGGCTGAGGGAGCAACTTGTCGGGACCGGACCCGCAGCTCCAGCGCCTTCCGACCCCGGCGCATGCACCCCGGCCAACATCGATATCCAACGCCACGACCAGATCCGGGCGATCGCGCCCATCCCCGCCGAGCAGCAGCAGTACTACACGGTTCTTGGCTGCGCTGAAGGCTGGCTTGCCTACGCCATCTCAGATGAGGGGATCAGAGCCGCCCGCCTCGACGGCGGCAACGTTTATTACAGCCTGGCCCGACTCCAAAGCAACGGCCGGTACTTGAGTGACTTCGCGCAACCCTGGACCAGCGTCCATAGCTGGGAATTCCTCGCCTTTGACGTCCCGGACGGGAGATATGCCACGGTGCAGGAGGCCATGGACCACCAGTTCGCCACAAATGGCATCCCTGTCCGGTTGAGGGAACAGCTTGTTGGCCCCGGACCGGCAGCTCCAGCCCCAACCGCCGCTCCGTGACAACTTCCACTCCAAACACAAGAAATGAACCATGGACCTTATCGACGCCCACTCTGTAGTGATCTTCGGGGTACTGCTCGTTCACCTCATCGGCGTGATGGTTCTCGCCGCTTCAGCCGTGGCCATGGGGACAGCTTTGTTTGTGGTCGTCCTCGCCGTGCGGGCATTCAAACGCACGGCGAGGGCAACCGCCAGGACCGCCCGATCAGAAACGGCACTATCCTTAATCAATGAGTGACATCGCCCCGTCCACCATTGCCTTCGAAGGAAAATTCGCCCGGGAGTTCCCCGAGTTGGCTGTTCCGTGGCGTGCGGAGGAGGCTCCGGATCCGCAGCTTTTGGTGCTGAACCGGCCACTCGCCGTCGAGCTTGGTTTTGATCCTGGTTTCCTCCAAAGCCCGGAGGGCGTGCGGTTGCTGATCGGCAACGCGCTCCCGGAGGATGCCACCCCTGTTGCCCAGGGCTATGCGGGGCACCAGTTTGGTTGGTATTCGCCGCGGTTGGGGGATGGGCGCGCCCTGCTTTTGGGCGAGGTTGCCGACGAGGACGGGAAGCTCCGCGACATCCACCTGAAGGGTTCCGGCCGGACGCCGTTTGCCCGCAATGGTGACGGGCAGGCCGTTGTTGGTCCCATGCTTCGGGAGTACATCGTCAGCGAGTCGATGCACGCCCTGCACATTCCCACCACCAGGTCACTGGCAGTGGTGGCCACTGGGCGCTCGGTTCAGCGTGAGACGATGCTTCCGGGGGCGGTCCTGACCCGCGTGGCGAGCAGCCACTTGCGGGTTGGCAGTTTCCAATACGCCAGGGCCAGCGATGACATGGAACTTTTGCGCCGCCTTGCTGACCATGCGATCGAACGCCACCACCCGGCGTCGGACGGTGAAGCGAACCGCTACCTCGCCCTCCTCAAGGGCGTCATAGCGGTCCAGGCGCGCCTTGTAGCGCAGTGGATGCTGGTGGGTTTCGTCCACGGCGTCATGAACACGGACAACATGACGGTCTCCGGCGAAACCATAGACTACGGCCCGTGCGCCTTCATGGACGGTTTCGATCCCGGCGCGGTGTACAGCTCCATCGATGAGCAAGGCCGCTACGCGTACCGCAACCAGCCGGTGGTGGCCGAGTGGAACCTGGCCCGCTTCGCTGAGTCGCTGGTGCCCCTGATCCACGAGGATGAGGAGCAAGGAGTCGCGCTCGCGGTAGAGGCGCTAGGTGGCTTCCGGCAGCAGTACAGCGCTGCGTGGTTCGGCGGCATGCTGGCCAAGCTTGGGCTGCCTCAGGACATTGACGACGCCGTTTCGTCGCCTTTGGTGGATGACCTCCTTGGGCTGGTCCAGGAGGCGCGCGCGGATTACACCTCGTTTTTCCGCAACCTCAGCAAGGCGGCCCGCGGCGACGTCGATCCCGCGCGCGGTGCGGTTCTTGACCTGGCAGCGTTCGATGACTGGCTGGAGCGTTGGAAGGCAGCTGCACCGGACGCTGACGCCATGGACCGGGTCAATCCGGCATATATTCCGCGGAACCATTTGGTGGAAGAGGCCCTCGCGGCGGCAACCAGCGGGGATATGGGCCCGGCTGAGCGGCTGCTGGAAGCGGTCAGTGAGCCCTTTGTGGAACGTCCCGGCATGGAAAAGTTTGCCGAGCCGGCACCGGATAGCTTCGGCCCCTACCGGACGTTCTGCGGCACATAAGCGAAAGGCAAGCGACCCGGGACGGAGTCGCTTGCCTTTACTTGCTATCGGTTCTGTCTAGCTCCAGACAGCCCGAACCACCATGTCTGCACCGGCAGCCAGGTGGTCGCCGGTGTGGCCTGCGTCCAGGACGCATACGTCTTCTGATTCAGGAGGGCCAGTGGATACAAGGCACTCTGATGCCCTGAAGCTCAACAGGTCTACGGGAAGGTTGTCGCCAATGCGAAGTTCGCTCATGATGCCCTTTTTGCTTGTCCGGGCTTCCAAAGTGTCGCGGGCCCGGGGTTTGGAGAGATGTCTCCTGATGACGCCGGACTTCATCAGCGGATAACTCCATACTGCCTTGATAAGTGGCATCCGTCTATGTGAGCGTGCGCGGGGGCTGGCGGAGGGTGGTGTCCCGAACGATTGCCATGAGCTCGTCACGCAGGCCTTCGGAGTCCAGGTCGACAGTTGAGAGCACGCTGTTTTCCTGGCCTTGGGACTGTTCCAGCAGGTCCCGGCCCAGAGGGGTGATCGACACCAATTGGCTGCGCCGGTCGAAGCGGTTCGGTTCGCGCGTGATGAAGCCTCTGGCTTCGAGCCTGTTCAAGAGTGGCCCCATGGTCTGGGCTTGCACCCGGACGCTCTGGGCGAGTTGGCCAGGCGTTATCGGTCCCGCCGAGGCAACTGCGTCCAACGTAAGAACCGCCGGGTAGGTCAGTCCCAGTGGGCGCAGTTTCTCGTTCCACGCCAGTTCCACCAGCCTCGCCGCCGTGGACAGCAACCGGCTGGTTGGCCAGTGGTCCATGTCAGGCATCCAGGCACCCCCTGCCTTGAAAATAGTCAGCATGCTTACAAAGTAGTCAGCTTGCTTACTAGGCTACATCAGCCTCAGGCGGAGGTCTTGTGGTTCAGTTGTGCAAAGGCTCAGGAGAGCTCGTAGGCCGGCCGGCCACCGTTGCGCTCAGCGCTGTGCACTTGAAGGGCCCGGCGCATGGCTTGGCGGTTTTCTTCGGCTGGTTCGGATTGGCCCGCCACGCGGTAGAGGTCCGCAGCCCACTGGAATTCGTCGGCGGCAGAGCGGAACCGGGCTTCATCGAACAACCTCCGGCCAATGTGGTGGCGGACGTAGGCTTCCTCTTCAGGGGAGCGGGCGGTTCGGAGGGCTTTTTCGTGAAGGACGGCGGCGTCGTGCCAGCGGTACTGCCGTTGATAGACCTGGGCCAGGATCAGTAACAGTTCGCGGCGGTCGGGCGAGTCGGGCAGCAGCTTGAAGCCTTCGTCCAGTGCCTGGGAGTCCCGGCGAAGCAAGGCAAGGTACCTGATGCGCTCCACGGGCGGACACTCACCGGCCAGGGCAGCTTCCAACGCGCCGCGGTTGATAACCACGTCGCGGAAGGTCGAAGGGTCAGTACGCCAAAGACTTGCAGTTTCTTCCACCGTGATGTGCCCCCCATAGGACTGGTATGGAGCTAACTGAGGCCGCAGCCGCCGTCGATGGCAAGCTGCGGAAGATTCCATAATCTCATGAAGTGACCACCCCGCAAGCTGAGCATCAGTGGAGCTGTCGGTCCGGGGGAGTGGACCGCCATGAGTGGAACGGAACCGTCAGGCCGGCTCGGGTGGGAGCGCAGGTGAACGGCCCTGCGAATGCGGTCAGCTCCGGCGCGAATGGGACCACTCGCACCAGTTGCAGCGGGGCCTCGCCCGCAGCAGCGCGGATGGTCAATGCGTCGCCCGAGCGACTGATCCGCAGGCGGACGCGGCCTCCGTTCCATTCGGGGACAGGTGCCAAGGACCAGTCCGAGAACCGGTCGGTGACAACCGCGCCCAGTTGAGCGGCGCCGTCGGCGTATTCCACGCCGGCCTTGACCCAATGCTCGGCGCTGACGCGGACGAAGATCCCCGCTTGGTCGAACTGCTGCGAAAACGCGGCGGTGAATTCGACCTCCATGGCGCTGTCCTGCGGAAACGGGGCAAGCAGCGCGTGTTCGGTCTCGTGGACGAACCCGTAGGAGGTGACGCGCCAGGCGTCGCTGTTCTCGGCGGCGGTCACCAGGAGGTCGGTTTCATGCTCGACGACGGCGGCTGGCTGGTTGGTCCACTCGCCGCGGTTCCACGGGATTTCCGTACTCACAGTGCTCCTTGATTTTCGCGAACAATGACTCCACTCTGGCACATGGCACGCTTGTGCCAATTACGCGGAAACCGAGCAGGTAGCGCGTTCGTTGTTATAGGCAAAAGGTGAGTACAGATTACGGGTGTGCTCGGCAGATAATTGGCCTTTACTGATTCCAGCGCTTGTACGCAACGGGCGAGGAAAACTTGGGAGGTGCGGGATGGAACAGATTGAGCTGGACGATAGCGTCCTCCGTCTGGAAGAGGGACTCCTGCACCTGGTTTGGAATCACGGCGTGCGCATCGAAGCAGGCAACGCCCGTGCGGCCATGGACGCCGTCAATGAACTTGCCCACGGCCATTCGTTGCCGCTGTTGGTGGACATGGCTGCCACTACCTTCCTGAGTCGTGGAGCGCGTGAGGTCTTTGAGCAACCCTGCGCTGCGTACAGGATCGCCTTGCTCGGCGATAGCCCGGTGGACCGCACAGTGGCCCAATATCAACTCAACACGAGCCACGTCCCGTGTCCCACTATGTTCTTTACGTCGCGTCTGGAGGCGCTGGCCTGGCTCGCTGAGGCGCCACGGCCCGAGGACACGCCACTCCCGGCAGCCATGTGACCGGGCCCCTCGCCCGGCATCAGCGCGCGAATGTCCCCGGAGTGGTTCCGAGGACCCGCCGGAAATGCCTGGTGAGGTGTGATTGGTCGTGGAATCCTGACTCCACAGCCGCTTCGGATGCGGGGACGCCGTCCAGCAGGAGGCGGCGTGCGCGGTCTACCCTGCGTCCTGTGACGTAGCGGTACGGGGCGATGCCGTAGGCCTTGGAGAAGGCGCGCACCAGATGGCCCGGATGGGCCCCGAGGATGCTGGCGGCTTCAGCAATGGTGAACGAGTCGAACAGGCGGTCGTCGAGCATCTCGCGCAACTGTCGGGCCAGGGGCGCATCGTGTGCAGGCGAGTGGGCGGGACCCAGATGCGCCCGCACTGATTCCTGAAGGGCCAGGACGCCGCATTCGGCGGCCATCGCGTCTGCGGGGGAGGCAAGGGCCGCATGAATGCCGTTAACCAAGGAGACCGCCGACGGGTCGAGCAGGGTCGGCTGGGACGCCGCGGCGTCTGCGGCTTCGCCCGGCAGCCAGTCCTCGCTCAGGTACAGGACCCGCTTGCGGAAGGCTTTACCCCCGACGGCGGAACGTCCGTCGTGCGGGACGTGCGGGGGCAGCAAGGTGATTGAGGCTGGTGCTGCGAGATGCTCGGTGCGGTCGAGGTCGTAGGTCACCGCGCCCTGGTCGATGAGCAGGACAGTCCAGTCGGCATGCGTGTGGGATGGGTAGCTGTGATGCTCGAACGTTGCGTGTAGCACTTCCCGGACGTGGGGCACCGCTGGATGCCATGCCCGTACTGAATCGCCCATGTTAGAAATGTACAAGACGCCCTCAATACGCTCTTGCCATGCTGGGTTCATGCATGAAAATTCAACTGCCACCATTGATTCCTTCTCTGCAACAACCGGGCGTTTCGACACGAAAGTCGTGGTGGTCCTCAACGAGGATCTGCTGCCGTGGCAAGAGCTCAACGTGACAGCCTTCCTCATGAGTGCCATCGCTACGAGTGCGCCGGACCTGACGGGAGAGCCGTACCGCGACGCCGACGGCAACCAGTACCTCCCGATGCTTCGGCAGCCGGTCCTGGTGCTGTCCGCAGGCTCGGAGTTGCTGGCCACAGCCCGCGACCGGGCTCTTGGGCGAGGCATTCCCACCGCCGTGTACACGAGGGAGCTTTTCTCCGCCGGGCACGACGAAGCGAACCGGGCTGCGGTGGCTGAAGTCCCGGCGCATGAGCTCGACCTCGTGGGAATCGCGCTCCGCGGCCCCAAGAACGTGGTGGACAGGATCGTCAAGGGTGCCCGGATGCACGACTGAAAAGGTGGGCAGTCCGCCAGCCTTCCCGGCCTAGTCCTCGAAGTTCAGCTTTCCTTCGGTGCTTCCAGCCACCTTTTCCAGGATCTCTTCGGCCACGGCCCGGAGTTTCTGGTTGCGGTGGCTGGAGGCAGTGGTCAGTAGCTTGAATGCTTCGTCCTGGCTGCAGCGGTTTTGGGCCATGATCACACCGCAGGCAAGGTCGATGGCGGTTCTGCTGGCCATGGCGGCTTTGAGGTCGGCGTTGAGTTGGTCCGTATTTTCGATCCGGATGGCCAGCCGTATAGTGCTTCCGGCTACGTCAGCAAAGGCTGCGGCCTCACGGATGACCTCTTCGGTGAACAGTCCCGGCGCCGGGGCGAAGAAGTTCAGGACGGCTTCCGAGGTTTCTCCCAGAACCATGGGCACCCCGAGGGCGCTGTGGACGCCTTCTGCGGCCAGGAGCCTGCTGTATTCGGGCCAGTTGGTGTCGGTTTCGACGTCGGCAAGGAGCACCGGCCGCCCCTTGTCCAGAGCGGTGAGGCAGGGACCCTCCTGGAGGCTCTGCTCGAGGCGGTCAAGCTCGATGGCCCGTTCACTGCTGCCGGCAACTGTTGCAGTTCGTTTACGACGGCGAAGGGTCACCGCGCAGTCGATTGGCGCCCCGCTGCTTTGGCTGATGGCGGTTGCTGCAAATCTGGTGAGGCCATCAAGGATCCCTTTGATATCGGCGGTGCCGGCTACCAGTTCGTGAAGCCCGCGGATGTGCTCGCCGTGATCAAAGGTCTCCATGGGGCCAATCGTAGGCCACTCTTGCGCTGGTGGAACCACTACGTCGCGGGCTTTCATTTCAACAACGTCCGGGTACCATCAACCCATCACCGCATTCCCGCGCAGAGGAGCCGGAAGCCATGTCTGAAATATCCGATGGAACCGCAACCACAACCAGCAAAACTTTCAGCCGTGAAACACGCGTGGCCAACACCATTGATGCACCTCCGTCCACAGTCTGGGGTTTGTTGACCGACGCCAAAAGCTACCCCGAGTGGAACTCCACTGTCGTATCGCTCGACGGCGAAATCGCCCCGGGAGGGAAGCTCAAGTTGGTCTCCACGCTGGATCCCAGCCGTACTTTCAACCTCAAAGTCAAGGAATTCCAAGCGCCCACCAAACTGGCTTGGGGTGACGCGTTGGGAACCCGCGTTTACACCATTACGGAGACCAACGATGGCCGGTCCCGTTTCGAGATGTCCGAGAAAATCGGCGGCCCTGTCTTTCCGCTTTTCGCCAACAAGATCCCGTCCTTTGACCAGAGCTTTACCCAGTTCGCGGCCGACCTGAAGACTGCAGCCGAGAAAGCCGTCTAATAGATCCCGGCAAGCGGCCCAGGGACACGCCCATAAGGCCTGCACGCCCTAGGCGTTAAGGATTCGTCAAGAAATCCCTGATTCCCGCCTGTTCTTTTCATCGTGGTGTTAGTTTCGGCGCACGAAGCCGACGCACCAAGAAAGTCCGGGCATGACCGAACGCTCCCTCATCCGCCGTAGCCCGCTGCAATTGGCTGTTGCTGAACAAGGACAGCGACTGAAGTCAGCCTTGTTTCACCCGGTCCGTTCGGTGCCCCTTGCATTCCTGGCTGTGATCGTCGTCGGTGCCGGGCTTTTGATGCTGCCCATTTCCCGGACGGGGGAGGGCGGCGACATCTTCACCACCGCGTTGTTCACCGCTGTTTCGGCCGTCTGCGTCACCGGCCTCATCACCGTGGATACCGCCACTTTCTGGACGCCGTTTGGTCATGCGGTGATTATGGGCCTGATCCAGGTGGGTGGCTTCGGGATCATGTCCTTAGCCACTCTGCTGGCCCTGTTCGTGCGAAGGACCATCGGCCTGCGTGGCCAGCTGGTGGCACAATCCGAGACGCACACCTTGAACTTCGGGGACGTAAAGTCTGTGCTGTTCAGGGTGCTGAAAATCATGGCCTTCTTCGAGGCCGCCACCGCGCTCGTCCTGACCGTCCGCTTCTGGATCGCTTACGACGACGACCTCGGCACCGCCGTCTGGCACGGCATTTTCCACGCCGTTTCGGCGTTCAACAACGCAGGCTTCGCCCTGTACAGCGATAACCTCATCGGTTTCGCGGAAGACCCATGGATCATCGTGCCCATCTGCGCGGCCATAGTTGCCGGCGGACTGGGCTTTCCTGTGATCATCCAGCTGGTCAGAAACCCCTTCAAGGTGAGGAACTGGACCATTCACCTGCGTCTGACCGTCTTCGGTTCGTTGCTCTTGCTGATTGTGGGCGTTGGGCTCTTCGCCCTCTTTGAATGGAACCGCCCGGAGACCTTGGGACCGCTGAGTTTCGGCGGGAAATTGTTGGGCTCCCTGGCAGGCGGGGTGTTCCCGCGGACAGCAGGCTTCAACAGCATCGACTACGGTGCGGCCACGCCCGAAACCCTGATGGTCACCAACATCCTGATGTTCATCGGTGGCGGAAGCGCAGGAACCGCCGGCGGTATCAAGATCACTACATTCCTGGTTCTTGGCTTTGCCATCTGGAACGAAGTCCGCGGACGCGAGCAAGTCACCATCGCACACCGTTCCGTGAGCTCCTCCACTCAAAGGCAGGCGCTCACCGTCGCCTTGCTGGGTGTCGGCGCAGTCATCCTGGGAACGCTGCTGCTCCTCATGGCCACCGACTACAGCCTGGAGAAAGTGCTGTTCGAAACCATCTCCGCATTCGGAACAGTTGGCCTGAGCACGGGAATCACCTACCACCTGCCTCCGACTGCCGAGTGGGTACTGATGGCCCTGATGTTCACAGGCCGCATCGGCACAGTCACGGTTGCTTCAGCCATCGCGCTGGCCTCCCGCCCGCGGTTGTTCAACCTCCCTGAAGAACGCCCGATTATCGGCTAACCGCCCGGAACTACGACGGCGGCGCTGCCGCCGCCTTTGGCGGGGGAGCAGCGGAGGTGGGGTCTACTTGACCATCTCATCCTGAGGACGGGTGGCGTCTACCCCGAAAGGGGTACTCAAGTGAGCACCGTGGGGTGACGCGCTCGTGGCCCGGAAACGGAAGGCTGGATACAGGGCGCATGGGGCGCGCTGGGAAGGCATGTTTGAAGAGGTCAGTTAAGAAGTTGCTCGTGGCGGTCGCCGTCGTCGTAGGGGTCTTGGCAGGGGGTCTGGCCACAACCACCGTGGTGAATGTGGTGGCGACCAACTCAGAGAGCAGCAAGATCGAGTCCTACGGCCAGCGCTTGGACGTGGATGGCCGAAAGATCAACGTCCTCGTGACTGGCAGCGGACTTAAGGATGTCGTCCTCTTACCCGGATTCGGAACGTCGTCGCCGGTTTTGGACTTCGCGCCGCTGGTGAGGGATCTTTCCAAGGACCACCGCGTGATTGTGGTGGAACCTTTGGGTTATGGCTTGAGCGATGGCACCGATCGGGAACGGACCACCGAGAACATCGTGCAGGAAGTCCATGGGGCGCTGCAGGCCCTGCACGTCAACCGCTACATCCTGATGGGACACTCGATCGCCGACCTCTACGGCATCGACTACGTCAACCGTTACCCGGAGGAAGTGAGCGCATTCGTCGGCATCGACACCTCCGTCCCCGGGCAACCCGGGATGGATACCGAGTTCCCGACGGGGCTGATGTCCGCGGCGAAGAACCTGGGCTTGCTCCGGCTGCTCACTGCAATGACTTACTTCAACGACAACCCCGCCTATACCGACTACGCCCGCGAGCAGATGCAGATGCTCACCAATCGAAATTCCATGTCACCCACGTACCTCAACGAGATGGCCAACATATCCACGAACTTCCAGCGTGCCCTGGGAACCAGTTTCCCGAAGGAGCTGCCGCTGCTGCTGTTTGTGGTTGCGGAGAACAAGCAGAACCCGGAGTGGCTCGAACTGCACCGCCGCCAGGCCGCAAGTGTCACCAACGGGACCGTAGTGCCACTCTCCGGCGAGCACTACCTCCACCACACGCACGCGGGGGAGATCGCGGATGGGATGCGGCGTGGGAGGCTCAGCGGGTTTAGTGGTGTACCAGCACGTAGGTGACGATTGCGATCGTTGCGACGAGTAGCACTGCGAGACCAACATAAGCGGGCCATTTCGGCTTTGACTTGTGTGGGTTTATGTCAACGTATGGCAAGCGGTGTCCTTTCAAAATGCTGCGTTGCTGAATTGTGTGGGGCCTTTTTTGGGCGCGCCGACGCCCCCACAAGGAAAGGTCAGAACGGCACGCCCCTGTTGGGCAACAATGGAATGGGACGTGCCGCCCTGCAACATCATAAGGGTACTTTCAAGATAGCAAAGCATCTTGAAGTAGTGCTGCCCCTGGATTCAGCGCAGAATATGAAGTTTTTTATGCTTGCAACAGAGGTCCGCAAAGGTGCCTGATCCCGGGAGGATCCGTCGACGCAGCGCTACGCCGACACCTTCTGGGACGAAGAATCGTTGGCGAAAAGCCTTCGGGCCACAATTATCCCTATGACGGCACCGAGCGTGTTTGTGACTAAGTCCAGCAGACTGTAGTAGCGCTCAGGAAGAAATAGGAGCTGTCCTAGTTCTACAACCGTAGATGCTCCAACTGCATAAATGAGAAGATGCCAACCCCGCTTTGAGGGCAGAGCCATCGCGCTGAAAATTCCAAATGGAACAAACATTGCTACGTTGGCGGACATCTCAACGAAGTGATAATCGATCCAGCCTGGAGCTCCCTGACGATGGAGATACTCGAGGACTGACAGGAGGGGGGCGGATATCGGTTTGTCGACCGGAATCGGCCAGAAGCCAACGGTAGCCACTACGCCTAAATAGGCGCCAAGCGCGATCCGCCAAATCGTAGTGTAGTAGAGACGGGAGTTCATGAGGTTAAAAGGAGGGCACACGCACTCAGTCCGGCGGCGGCCAGAGCCAGACAACTTAGCAAAACATAATGAAGCAAAGCTGAGGAAAGTGCTTGGCGTCTGCCAGCAACCGACCTTTGGCCAATCCACACTTGCCTTCTTCTCCAATGTCTCCCCATGCTTTCCATGGATATCACACGAGGCATCCGCACGGAAGGAAAGGCAATGAGTAAGGGTGGGTCTCCAGCATCAGCTGGAGACCCACCCTCGATACTTTACTTCGACTCCTGACTTAGGCAGAAACCTCAGTGTTCTTCGAGCGACGGCGTGCGACCACTACAGATGCCGTACCTGCGGCGAGTGCGCCAGCGCCGACCAGCGACCAGAGAACGAGGCTGGAATCAGCGCCGGTGTTTGCGAGTGGTACGCCGCCGGTGTTGGCCAGACCAGTTCCGGTGCCGCCGCCAGTATTCGAGAGTGCTGCGCCGCCAACTACGACCGTTACGGGACCAACCGTTTTGCCGGAGGAGTTACCGGTAGCGGTGATTGCGTATGCGCCTGGCTCGTTGATGACGATTGACGTGGAGAATGCGCCGTTACCATCGGCCACAGCTCCAATGGTTGAAGGCGCAAGCGCAATGCGACCGACGACCGCAAGGCTGCCTGCCGAAACACTGCCGCCACTCGCTGCGGGAGCGCCGGTCGGAGTGACTGTGATGGTGATACCTTCACCGGGCGTAAAGCCGGTGCCGCTAAAGGTAAAAGCTTCACCCGGTGCAACGGCTGCGTCCGATACGGCCACGCTGGTGTTGGGCGCCGGATAGTTTGAGTTGCTTGCTACGGCCGGTACCGCGCCGACAAGCGCGATTGTGCCCGCAAGCGTAAGCGCTGCAAGAGATTTCCTCATGTGTGTCCCCCCTGAGACTTTTGTGGTGCGACGTTGTGTTTGAGATTCCGAGACCCTACGAGACCGTAAGAGAAATCTGATGGTGCTGCCCAAGTAGAATCTATCATTTGCTGGGGCATCCGGCAAAGAAAATCCAAGCTCGTTACAAACGGTTAACTTTCGGGTTATGAGCTATTCACATGGGCTGGGTGTAGCGTCCTGAAGGACATCTTTGACTGCTTGAGTCGTAGGCGTGACAACGATTTTGGGGTCGGAATGCTGAACGATGTGACCGAAGTTGAAGTCAAGGCTCGTACTTTCGCCTGGTCCCAGCAGGATGGTGGAGGTGCCCACGGCCCGTTGCTCGTGACGCTGTGCCGCAAAGGCTATTTTTTTCCCATCCTTTACAACAGTGTCAATATTCGACTGGGAGGGTCCGTACGCTACGACGTTGGTCTGAACGGACCCTGGAGGCACCCCGTATGCCCCACCTCCTGTCACGTAGTCCGGCAGCGACTTTGCGGCGTCGCTAGGAGCGGTATTGGTGCTGGTGACTCGGATGCTTACTTCGCGATATCCATCTTTGGTGCAGTCTCTGACTACCTTGACGGTTCGTTTCACCCAGTAGTCCATCTTCGCGCCAGTGCCATCGTTAAAGTAGATGCCGAACTGAGTCGGAGAAACGCTGGGCCCCGACACCAGTCCTGCCAGTGGATATTTGCCCAAAATTTTCTGTTCGGGTTCCATCTTCGACCAAATCAGGATGCGTCGTTCGGCTACCCCTTGTGAGACGGCATCCATTAGTGCTTCTGCATTGCTGTTCCCCGCCGAGAAAGCGGAAAAAATCTCCTTCGCCGCACCCGCAAAGTATGCGTCTTGAAGTTTCGGATCTTTAATGGACGCATAGGTGTCTGAAAGTAAGGTTTTAACAACGTTGCCGCTGTTCAGCTCCGAGGGTAATCCACGCCCTGCTCGTGCCAAAGTTGGGTCGGTGATTTGGACTGGACCCGTAGCCTTAAGCAGGTAGCTCAGGGCCACGGGATCGAGTGATAGGGCGCCGTCGAGCTTTTCCCCTGTCCTCGTCTCCCACATAGAGACTGCAACGCTTCCCGTGGTTGCGAAGTCTGGCGTGAGATTAACGTCCTGCATGAATTTGCCGATACGGCCAGAGTAGATGGCCGCCTCTTCCGAATCTGTAGGAATGGGGGGAGCGAACGAGCCTAGGGCTCCAGCGCTCGTTTGCGACTCCAAACTGATCTTGCCGTGATCAACTCGAAGCACAGCGAGGGCGCCGGGAATGCCTCCTGTACTCCGAGACTCGGCGCTATTCTGCATAAGAAGAAGATAGGTACGAGGGACGTCTGCGCCGAGCATTGATGGGGCCAAAACCGCTGCGTCCGCTGCCGTATCGAGTTGGCCGCTGATGGAGCTAAGTTCAACTTGAGCTTGTAGCAAGGGGCCAGAAACTTGAGGAACCAAGGCAGTAGAATCAATTGCGGCAAGTCTCTTGGAAGTCTCTCTCACAGCATGAGAAGCGGCCTGAACCTGTGGCGCAGCACTCGTGAGAGGTTTAAGATCGATCCCATCTGGAGTCGGGCGAAGAGTATGCCAGTCGAGGGACTCGAACGCATTGACGAGGGGCACGGCCCCGAGCCGGGCAACATCGTCAGCGGATGTTGCGATTTCGCTGGCCGCAACCAAATTGGGTCCCACCCACGGAATAACCGAAGTTGCCTTCCACAATGGGTCGTTAGCTGCCTCTCGGGCCGAAGTCGTGTGCTGAACGAGGTCGTCGACGGTTTCCGCGGCTCCAGCGGCATCTTTTGCGGCGATTTGCGACTTTAATGTTTTCACTAGTGAAGTTGCGCTCAAGAGCTCCGAATTTATCACCGTGGCCCTGGAAAACAACCATGCACTTATACCAAAAAGGACAAGCACGGTGATCGCGACCCATAGAGCGACGCGACCAAGCCGCCTGCGTCGGCTTCGTCTGGACGCTTTTGGCCTAGCACCTTGGGTTTGACGATCAGACGACAGAGGCATTCTTGTGTTCTCCACTGTCTAAGGCCGGCCCAATCCGCGGTAGTGCCAACCCGCCGCGCGCCATTTAGCAGGATCGAGTACATTCCGGCCGTCAAGAATGCGGGGAGCAGCTACTGACTCCAATAGGAGATGCGGATCGAGATCGCGGTACTCCTGCCACTCCGTAAGAAGTAAGACAGCATCGGCACCTCGGACTGTTGCGTCAACAGTTGGTTCATACTGCAGTTCGGGAAATCTTCTCGCTGCATTGCCCAAGGCTTTAGGGTCCGTGACTGTCACAACCGCTCCCTGGAGTTGCAGCTGAGCGGCAATACTCAACGATGGTGAATCGCGAACATCGTCGCTATCTGGCTTGAACGCCGCACCCAAGACAGCAATCTTCTTTCCAAGAAGGCCATCGCCACACAGCACTCGCGTTAGCTCCACCACCCGCGTCCGACGCCGCATGTTGATTGCATCGACTTCCTTCAGGAAGGTCAGTGCTTGATCTGCGCCAAGTTCCCCTGCACGCGCCATGAAAGCGCGGATGTCTTTTGGTAGGCATCCACCGCCAAAACCAATACCTGCATGGAGGAACTTTCTGCCAATTCTGTCGTCCATGCCAATGGCATCTGCTAGCCGAGTCACGTCCGCTCCCGCCGCATCACAAAGCTCCGCCATGGCGTTAATGAACGAAATCTTGGTTGCTAAGAACGAGTTGGCTGCCGTTTTAACAAGCTCGGCTGTAGGTAAGTCCATCACTAGTCGCGGTGTGCCGCCTTTAAGGGGGGTCGCGTAGACCTCGTCCAGCGTCGCAACCGCAGGATTGTCCTCGGATCCATCTTCAACGCCGTAAACGAAGCGGTCGGGGTTCAGAGTGTCCTTAACGGCGTGGCCTTCGCGTAAGAACTCAGGATTCCAAAGGAGCTGAGCGTCGGGCTGACACTCTTTAATGATTTCTGCGAGCCTTGCGGCCGTTCCGACAGGAACTGTGGACTTGCCGACAACGACGTCACCGGGGCTAACGAAAGGTAGAAGCGAGTGAATCGCGGCATCGACGTAGGTCATGTCAGCGCCGTTTTCCCCTTTCTTCTGGGGTGTGCCAACGCAAACAAAATGAACGTCGCAGTCGGCGGCAGCCGAAAAGTCGGCGGTGAAGGTGAGACGGCCTGAAGCTTCGACATCCGCCAACAGCACGTTCAATCCAGGCTCGAAGAAGGGCGCAGTTCCACCAGACAGGCCATCTATCTTCTGTTGATCGATGTCGATGCCAACTACTTCATGGCCCAATTTCGCCATGCAGGCAGCATGCACGGCCCCAAGGTAGCCGCAGCCTATAACAGAAATGCGCATGTACGAGTGCCTTCCCCAGATATGAGTTTCATTTGCCTTCAAGCGGGCCTAGACGGCGCCCGTGCTTGCGAATACAGCTTTGAACGTCTTGAACAAAATGACCACGTCTCCCATTAGAGACCAGTTTTCGACGTAATAGAGGTCCAGTCGAATGCTCTCCTCCCAGCTGAGATTCGAGCGGCCGCTTACCTGCCAAAGTCCGCTCATTCCAGGACTCACATACAGGCGTCGGTGGGCCGCATCGTCGTAGAGAGCCACTTCGCCATCACGTTGAGGGCGGGGACCTACGAGACTCATACTGCCGCCCATCACATTGATAAGTTGCGGCAATTCATCCAAGGAGTATTTCCGAAGTACCCGCCCAAGCGGCGTGATGCGCGGGTCGTTCTCTACCTTGAAGAGCGGTTTCCCTGCTGATCCTTGTGCTGCGAGTAGTGCTGCCAGTTCGTTGTCGGCGTTTGGACGCATTGAACGGAACTTGAGCATTTCAAAGGTAGTGCCACGAAGGCCGACGCGGGTCTGTCGATAGAACACCGGACCACGACTGGTTAACTTCACTAGTGACGCGATCACAATGAAAAGCGGTGAAAGAACAACCAATAGAGAACCAGCGAAGATTAAGTCGAAGGCCCTCTTGGCTACCTTCTTACCGCCCGTTAGCTTGGGAGTCGAGACGTGAATCAGCGGAAGGCCAGCCACTGGCTGGGTATGAATCCGAGGGCCGGCAACATCGGTCAGCGCAGGTGCCAGGATCATTCCAATATCACGTGCAGCTAGCTCCCAGCCGAGCTTTCTCAGATCTTTTGGCGTGATATTTGCACCAGCCGATATCGCCACAGAATCAGCCCCAGTCGTGGAGATTGCGTCCATGATTGATGTGACGTCAGATCCAAAGCCGGTTACCATCACCGATTGCTCGGCTTTCGAGGCTGCGTCTTCAAACTCCCCAGGTAGGTGTACAGCGATTGGCACGTACCCCGCGCTCGGAACAGTGCGCAGGGATTCCACCAGGTGCGCGGCCGACTGCGGACTCCCGACGATCAAAACCCTGGAGCTGCTCTGGCCACGCTGGCGTTCCATGCTCAAGTGTTGGCGAATAAGCCATCGAGCCGCTAA
This sequence comes from Paenarthrobacter sp. NPDC089307, assembly GCF_040685055.1. NCBI lineage: Bacteria > Bacillati > Actinomycetota > Actinomycetes > Micrococcales > Micrococcaceae > Paenarthrobacter > Paenarthrobacter sp. NPDC089307. The sequence goes on along the minus strand of NZ_JBFBHE010000006.1, from coordinate 182,054 downwards.
AAGACCTACAGCTCCCGCAGGAAACGCGAGCCCCACATATCCCCTGGCAGTGTCAATTCGAAGAGCGTAGGAGAGGATTGCAACAAATCCAAAAAGCCAAGCAGAAGCGGAGATTATTCTCTTGTACTCGTCAGCGCCGCTTCCGAGTACTTTGTACTCTCTCGTGCCCCAAAACTCGAGCATTGTCCACCAAGCCAAGACTAGGACAACCGAGAGAACAACGTAGTCGAGCTCTCGGATGCTGCCATCGGTAAGGTCGGCAAAGCCGAACCGCACTCCATACGCGCCAACTATCGCCCAGACGATTACGCCAGCATCGACTGCCCGAATCCGACTGACATATTGACTGCGCCAGTCTGCCCGTTCTCGGGCTGCGCGCAGTCCGATAAGCTGTGCCATGTTGTGCCCCCCAAGGATTGGTCGATGTCCGCAGCTCATTGTCGTATGAGCGCCCGAGCCGCGCCAATGTTACCGCGTTGGCGCAGGCCTAATCATTCATTGTCATAGGCCTTAACAGTTCACCCCGGTTCATCTTCCCAGGCACACAGCGCAATCATAGACTAGGTCGATGCCTCTCCCGGGTCGACCTAGCCTGTCTAGGGCCAATGAATCTAATACAACATGCGATAGTTGATGAGCTGGTCCGCATAGGAGACCCTGTGTTTGGACATGAAGCTAAGAGCGTGTGGTAAAGGGGCGGGTTTTGGGGCAGACAACGATAGACGTATCCGTAGTGATACCGTCCACTGGCCGGGATTCTTTAGGGCGAGCCATCGAGAGCGTCCGAGGGCAGGACTTTCAAGGACACATCGAGTTGGTCGTTGTATTTGACCTTAATGAGGCCTCCACGCCGGTGGAAACTGTGGAGTCCGCGAGGGGCGCAGATAAGGTCCTCTTCACAGGGGGAGGGCGTAAAGGGGGTTTTGCGAGAAATCTAGGCGTTGAGCGATCTTCTGGCACGTGGGTCGCCTTCTTGGACGATGATGACGAGTGGTTCCCGTCGAAGATTACGGAACAAGTTCGAGTCGCCACCCACGAAGAAAGCATGGGGCGCAGGGCCATCGTTGGGTGCCGTGTCGAACAGGTGTCCGGATCGTTCGACTCGAGACACGTTGTCTCAGGCATACCTGCGAAATTGGTCAAACCCAACGACAGGATTGAAAACTACCTTTTCGTCGATCGACGCCCCGGGGCAAAACGTGCGAGCTTTTTTACTTCGACAGTGCTCGCGAGTCGTCGTCTTTGCCAAGAAGTCCGCTGGGATGAGAGCCTTGCGCGACATCAGGACTGGGACTGGCTAGTCAGGGCCAGCAGGGTTGCGGGAACTACGTTTGTGCAGCTGGAAGGGGTTCTGGTTTCTATCCATTTGGGAAGCCAAGGGTCGATTTCGGCAGGGGCGGACTGGCAGGGATCTCTCGCCTGGGCTACCCGCCTTCTGAGACCTCTCGACAAGCGAGTCTACGTAGATTTTCTTGCAGCACAGACTCTTCGATATGCGTTGCAGAAGAGAGACTGGTCCGGAGTGCGTAGCGTGTTATCACATATCGTCGGCACGAGGTCTTTACCAGGTGTCGGACCGATAGCTATAGGTATCGCTGGCGTCGTTCCGCGTGCTTCGCTTCAGTGGCTCATGCAGAAAATTCGATAGAATATGACACACGTAACGGGAGAAATTAGCCCCGCCTCAGGAAGACGCAAGGTCACGATTCTGGTATCCCACCTGGCTCCTGCGTTCGGTATGGAAAGAGTGGCTCTTGCGACCGCGAATTTGCTCGATCAGAGTTACGACGTTGAGATTTTCTGTATTGGAGGATCCCAAGCTGATCGGCGAGTGTATCCCGCCGCGCAACTACTAGGGAGCCCTCTACGGGGATGGAGAAGAACTCTTTCGATTTGGCGCCTTTGGAGGTTGGCACGCACACTCCAGACCGACACAGTTGTGCTCGCCGGTGTTTGGGTCGCTCTACCTTGGCTGGTATTGAGCAATACCCGCAAATTTAAGTCTGTGGTGTGGGAGCACTCGCTGCTAAACAGGCGTGCTAGTAGTTCGATCCAGATGAAAATTCTTGCCGCAGGGGCTCGGATTCTGTATCGAAGGTCCACTACCATTGTCGCGGTCAGCGCGCCATTGAAACGCGATATTGCAAAGCTGACCGGGGTGAATGTGGCAGTCATCCCCAACCCAGTTGACACCCCTGCTGACAACGAGCTCATACGCTCGATGCCGGACGATGACGGTACGCTGATCCGACTTGTCACCGTTGGTTCCTTGACTCCGGTTAAGTCGCAAGAGACATTGATTCGCGCACTCAAACTACTCGATGACAGATTCGTTCTGACCATTGCCGGGACTGGTCCACTGGAGGCAATGCTGCGGAACTTGGCAAGGGACCTGGGGCTTGAAGAACGCGTAGTCTTCGCGGGGTTCTTGGAGGAGCCGCGGCTGCGAGAAGTACTTAGGAGTGCCCATCTGCTAGTTCACTGTTCGCATGTAGAAACATTTGGACTTGTGTACGCGGAGGCGGCGAACGCGGGCTTACCCGTTGTTTCGACGGAGAGCGACGTCGCCCATGAGATGATTCCTTACTTTGTTCCTGGATGGGTCTGCAACTCGGACCCGAGTTCTCTGGCTGAGGAGATTTCCAAGCGCGCAAACGAGCCTCCCTCTACGGACGAGTTGCTTGAGGCGGCTGGTAGGCGTCGTGCTGCATTCGCCAGTGAAAGCGTGCGTAAGAAATGGCAGCAAACAATTGAGAGCTTGTAGGTCGGGACGATTCACAAACTCAAGAGAACCGGAGGGGTGACAGAGTGCAAGTAGTGATTGAGTATACGATCTCCGCCTTGGCATTCGTGGCATTGCTCGCCAACCTTCGCGGGATGATGGCCAGCAAAATGCTGGTCAAGGACTTCGCGGGGGTCCTTGGAGTCATTGGAGTTGTCCTTGGCGGCCTTCTGTATGAAGCGAGACTGATTCCGGTGGGACAGCCGGCACAGTTTGTTATTTTCGGGCTTCTACTGACTGCATCGGTTCTTGCCCTGGCTAGTTACTTCGTGACTCAAAGTCGCCAAGGCACCGATAGCCGACCCACTCTTCAGTTCGCCCCATTCCTACCGGCGATGGTGGCTCTTGCGATGGCTGTGGTGAACGCCGTCGCCAATCCCGACTTGCCTCTTGAGCAGTCGATTGGTCGCTTCTTGGCTGTCTCAATACTCGTGCTGGCGGCGTTCCTAGCATGTTGCGGACAGATTAGTATAAGTGACGTAGGCCGGATATACATTTGTTCATTTCTTTTGATTCTTATATTGTCATCGTTTGTCCGCGACAACTGGCGACCATGCGATATTTTCAAATGCGGACCCTTTGATGCTATATACACCGGACCTTTCTCGTCGGAAAACGGTCTTGCCATTTATGCCTGCGTTGCTTTTCTTTTTGTCTTTAGGACTTGGAAGACGGCACCTTCGATTCTAACTCTTGCCCCAATCTTACTAACTCTATATGCCACGGAATCTCGCACTTCTCAACTCGCCATGGTGCTGGCAGTGGCTGCTTGGGCAGGCCACCTTTTATGGACCAAGTTTCTTTCGCGCCAAAGAGAAGGCAAAACGCTCGCCCTCGGGAATAAGGGGAGTGGTAGTGCGCAATTCTACATACTTGCCGTCGTGACGGTTTTTGTGATCGGCTACTACTTGGTGCTGAATGCTGAACCCACCCAGTTCAGCAATCGAGGCATGATCTGGATTCGAGGTATGGCAGCCTTGGGTGATTCCTGGTGGAGTGGCCTTGGGCTGGATAGGTGGTCTTATCTGCAGGCCATTGGGTTGCTTCCACTGTTGTTCCCCCACAGCGAGTACCTGTTGGTCCTGTTTGGAGGGGGGCTCATAGGGGTCTTGCTGCTTTTTGCAGTCCACGCGACGTCGCTAGCCGCCGCATCCAAGACTGGAGCCGAGTTGGGATTCGCAATCTCATACAACATGTTTTTGTCGGTCTTGGGGCTGACGGAAGCCTACTGGAATCCCATTGCGTTCGATGGTCACACGCTTCTCGTTCTCCCCTTCATTTACCTGACAGCCCGATCCGTGTCAACTAAGAGGTCGCGGTCAATTTCAGACAATGCCGTAAAAGCAGCTTTACAGTGAACGTCAGTCTTGCTCCAGAAGCTACGTGGCTAGCGAAGACGTGTTTGTTTACGAGCTGGAGTATCGGCGGAGCGCGGGTTCCCCTTGCTCAGCCGGTATGATGACACTGGCCACAATGGCGAGAGGGGCTCGCACGTGCAGGCGACTGACTCAATCAATCAAAACGGGGGGACCAGGGCCTTGGATCTACGAGACTATCTTCGCATCTTGCGTCGCAATTGGATGCTGGTTTGCGCGGGCTTGCTGATAGGCCTTATCGGAGGCGCTGGGGTGAGTTTCGCTCTTCCAGCGACCTATACGGCAAGCACCAAGTTGTTTGTGGCAATCCAGAGTTCAGGGTCGGTCCAAGAGCTTCAGCAGGGCAACACTTTTACGCAGGCGCGTGTTCAGTCCTATGTGCAGACAGCGACGACGCCCATCGTTCTGCAGCCAGCCATCCAAAATCTGGGTCTGGACACCAGTCCAGAAGAGCTGAGTAAGCGGATAAAGGTTGCATCCCAGCTGAATACCGTCCTCATTAACATTGAAGTGTCGGATCGTTCCCCAGTTCAAGCGGCGGCCATCGCTCAAGCAGTCGGAAACAGCCTAATTAGTGCCGTCGAGACACTCGAGAAGCCGAAGACCGGTGGAACTTCCCCCGTAAGCCTGTCCGTTGTTACGCCCGCAGTTGCTCCAGATTCACCCTCAGCACCTAATACGAAGCTCAATCTAGTTCTAGGTGTCCTCGGGGGAACGCTTGTAGGTCTGGTCGCTGCCCTGGCGAGGGGCATGCTCGATACGCGAATTCGAGGCGAGGTGGACCTCGAGTCCATAACTGCTGCACCCATTTTGGGCGGTATCGCTTTCGAGCAGACTGCTGTGAAAAAGCCCCTGATCACTCAGATTCCGCGCCAAAGTCCTCGGGCGGAGTCCTTCCGCACCTTGCGGACCAATTTGAAGTTCGCAAATGTTTCGTTCAAGGAAAAGTCATTTGTTGTGACTTCTTCGCTCCCAGGCGAGGGGAAGAGTACGACCGCTACTAACCTCGCTATTGCACTTGCACAGGCCGGCCAGTCAGTGTGCCTTGTAGATGCAGACCTCCGGCGGCCCATGATCGCTGAATATCTTGGTCTCGACCGCACGGTGGGTCTCACCAGCGCTCTCGTGGGGGCCGTTGACGTGAACGACGTCATTCAGCAGTGGGGCGAAGATGACTTGTACGTTATTGCTTCGGGACAAGTGCCTCCGAATCCAAGCGAACTTCTTGGATCCGCTGAAATGCGGCAATTGGTCGATCGTCTCGAGGCAACTTTCGATGTTGTCGTAGTTGACGCTCCCCCCCTACTCCCTGTGACTGACGCTGCAGTTTTAGCGGAACATGTCGGTGGTGTTGTTGTAGTGGTGGGAGTAGGACGGCTTCGCCAGCAAGCTTTGGAACGATCGATGGAGGCACTAGCGCGTGTGGGCGCCAACGTCCTGGGTATAGTCCTCAACAGACTTCCGCATAAGGGGCCAGATGCCTATTCCTATAGCTATGAAGGGCGTGCCGACACTCAGTTCGAGTCAAACGCTCCTAGAAAGCAAAAAGGTCGAGCGTCGGAGGCTGAAGTGTATTCGACGGAGAGCAGCCTGCTCAGGGCAGAGTCGTCTCAACTCACTGGTGCCAACGACGGCGATCTGCGGTTGGCTTCCACATTCCCTGCTCGCCGTGTGGGCGACTCGTAAGACTGATCGACATTCTGCCGGCATTGTTGAACCTAATTTTTGACCCAGTGGCTTGTCGTTTCCGCGTTACGCGCTTCTCAAGGAATTGAAATGACGCTCAATTTGCAGGGATTCCGCAAGAATGTTGTCGGCCTCCTGGCTGGGCAGCTGATGCGATTGGGACTACAAGCCGCATATTTTGTTGTTCTCGCAAGGATGCTCGGCACGTCCGAGTATGGAGCTTTCGCTGCGGCACTGGCTCTCGCGGCTCTAGTGGCCCCTTTTAGTTCATTGGGTGCGCACTCCATAATGGTGCGTAATGTTGCGAGGGCTGCATCCGTTGCAGCGGCTGAATGGCGCAGGGCCTTACTGTACTCTCTCGGGATTGGTCTAATACTAGCCGGCCTCTTGACGGCCTTAGCGGATCTTATTGCTCCTCCAGAGCTTTCTCGTCTAGGGATCTTTTTAGTTGTAGTTGCAGATGTTGTGGGCCTCAAGCTGGTTGAGTTATCCGGTGGGTTGTGGCAGGCGCTTGGTAAGAGCAAGTCCCTTATCGTCTTACCTGCACTTGTTAACAGCCTGCGCTTACTTGCTGCTGTCGGTGCACTTTTTTTGGCGCCCCAGATCGAGCTGGAACAATGGTGCCTCATTTATCTTGCTGCCACACTGCCCATTGGTGTGGCTTCCGGCCTTTACACGTCGATCAAGTTGGGAAAAAGTCGGTCCAGCCTACTACTTCGTTGGCGTGACATCCGTGAGGGTATTCTTTTCTCCGTGGCAACGTCGGCGCAAAATGTCTACAACGACATTGACAAAGCAATGCTTGCTCGGCTTGGTAATGTAACTCAGGCTGGCCTCTATTCGGCTGCCTACAGAGTTATAGATATGGGCTATGCCCCCATCAGAGCGGTAGCGTCTGCGGCTTATCCGCTCTATTTCCGTGAAGGTGAGCATGGTCTCGTCTCGGCCATGGCCCTTACTCGGAGAATCGCTCCTGCGGTGTTGTCGCTGGGTGCGGTTGCAGCCGTTGGCGCCTTTTTTGTAGCCCCTTTGACGCCGCTGCTTTTGGGGAGCGAGTTTTCCGGGGCTATTGTGCTGGTTCAACTACTGTCGCCACTAATTGTGCTGCGAGGCGTGTCTTATCTGGCGGCTGATACCCTGACAGGGTGTGGCAGACAGGCCTTCCGAACTGCCGCCCAAGTTGGAACCGCTGTAGTCAACGTGGCGTTGAACTTTCTCTTTATTCCCATGCTCGGTGTAATGGGTGCTGTTGTAGTTACGCTGGTCTGTGAAACGCTTCTTGCCACAGTTCTATGGCTATATATTGGTCTTTCTTTACGGCGCCTCCGTAGCCGCCGTGGCCGGAGGCGTATGGCTTCGCGTGAAATCCACGGGCAAAAGATGACGCCTGTCGGCCGCCCAGAGTAGAAAGTCTTGGAAAGGATAGACAAACACCGTGACTAATTCGCTCCGTCTCGCAGTCTACTGGCTCGTGGCAAAGAATCTACCCGCTTCAACTTCTCCTGGAGGTGCCTTCTGGCGTTCTGTGAGAGGCCGGGTAGCTGCACCGCTTTTTTTGAAGGCAGGCCGATCGATAAATGTTGAACACGGCGCCTCTTTCGGTAAAGGCAACAGAGTCCGCATTGGTGACCGATCAGGGCTAGGAATTAATGCCCGTCTCGACGGGCCGGTAACTATCGGGAACGATGTGATGATGGGTCCCGACGTCATGATCTTTGCCTTGGGGCATGAGTTCACTAACATCGACAGACCGATGATCCAGCAAGGCATGACAGCACCTCGGGAGGTCGTTATCGAAGACGACGTCTGGATTGGTGCCAGGGCGATAATTCTGCCTGGCGTTCGGGTTGGCCGCGGTTCAGTGGTGGCTGCAGCCGCAGTCGTCACCAAGTCAGTACCGCCTTTTTCTGTCGTGGCAGGAAATCCGGCTCGGGTTGTCAAGTCTCGAGCTGATTGCCCTTAGACAATAACTGCTCACATTTCCAATTTCTGGATGACTGGATTTGAGCGCTGACGTGCCAGAAGCAGCTCGCGGTGGTAAGTCGGCTTTGGCATGACCCGTTGGTGTCTCCAGACTCTGGGCTGGAGAATCCCGCCTTAACCCACCCGCTCCATCCCGAACTCCTCCGCGCGCTTGCCCACGCCCAGCAACTCAGCAATGGCCGCGATGGTCCGCGCCGCAGCCAACCCGTCCCCGTAAGGGTTCACCGCGTTCGCCATGGCCTCAAAATGGGAATCGTCGTGCAGCAGCCGGCTCACCTCGGCCACGATCCGCTCTTCATTCGTACCGATCAACGCAACCGTCCCGGCTTCTACGGCTTCGGGGCGCTCAGTGTTGTCGCGCATCACCAAGACGGGCTTACCCAGGCTGGGAGCTTCTTCCTGAACACCACCCGAGTCGGTCAGGACGACGTGAGCCAGTGAGAGCATCCGGGTGAACTCTCCGTAGGCCAATGGCTCTGTGACCAGCACGTTCGGCTTACCTTCCAGAGCAGGCAGCACGGCCTCACGCACCACTGGGTTCTTGTGGGCCGGCAGCACGATCGTCAGGTCCGGCTCGGCGTCGGCAATCCGGGCGAGGGCCCGTCCAACCCCGCGCATGGCATCGCCCTGGTTCTCGCGGCGGTGCGTCGTCACCAACAGAACGCGCCGGCCACTCAAAGCCAGAGCCTCCAGTGCAGGATCAGAGAACGGAACCTGCTTGTCCACGGTGGTCAGCAATGCATCGATCACGGAGTTACCCGTGACCACGATGTCAGCAGCAGCAACACCCTCGGCCAACAGGTTCGCCCGGCTGGTGGTGGTCGGTGCCAGGTGAAGGGAAGCGATCTGGCTGGTGATCTTGCGGTTCGCTTCTTCCGGGAACGGTGAGAGCAGGTTCCCGCTGCGGAGGCCGGCCTCTACGTGGACCACGGGAATGCCGTGATAGAAAGCCGCGATGGCGCCGGCGGTAGAGGTAGTGGTGTCGCCCTGGACAATCACGGCATCCGGCCGGACAGATGCAAACAAGGAGTCGAGCCCGCTCATGGTGCGGGTCATGATGTCCGTGAGGGACTGACCGGGCTGAAGAATGTTGAGGTCGTGATCCGGAGTGATGCCGAACAGCTCATTGACCTGGTCCAGCATTTCGCGGTGCTGTCCCGTGACGGTGACAACGCACTCGAAGAGCTCGGACCCCATCAATGCTCGGACAATCGGTGCCATTTTGATGGCTTCCGGCCGCGTCCCAAAAATAGGCATGATGGTGTGCACGTTTTCCCCCATAAAGACCGGCCCAAAGGCGCCCGAAACTAGTGCAATCCTAACCGCTCAAAAGCCCCGGAAATTCACCAGAACCCTTAGCATTCCGGGCGCAACCAGACATCAAACAGTCCGCCTGTTTCCACCACGAACCGCCACAGCCAACCAGCGGGGGAGAGGTGCGGTTCAGTGCCCACCATGTGCACGTCGGCAGCTATGCATTGCTTCATCAAAGTGCCTGCCCGGAGCACGTGGTAATCGGACGTCACCACCGTCACCGACTTCCAACCACGTTCCGCGGCGAGCTCACGAAGCCGGTCAGCCTCGCCCCGGGTGTTCAGCGGATCAGGACGGAAGCAATCAAGGTGGGCTTCGCCGTCGTGCGCTTCACAAAACTCGTCCGAACCGGCGTTGGCGGGCAAGCCGGTAGTGACCACCACCAAGTCCGGGATATCCAGCTGCTCCCGCAAGGACAATCCCACCGGGAGGCGTTCGCTGCTCATGCCGCCCAACACCACAATCGCGTCGGTCCGTTGAGGAGCGGCGTGTGGCGGGTTATGGAAGACCTGGTAGGCAGCAATCAGCCATAGGAGCCCGGCAAGCACGGCAGCTACCAACGTCCAGGCAACTTTCCGCTGGAACGTCACCGCGTATCAACGTCTTCGAACACCAGGAACGTTTGGGTATCCAGGATGCCCTCCATGGACTGCAGCTGATCGAAGATCACGCGGCGGAGATGGATGTTGTCCGTGGCGCGGACCAAAAGGATGACGTCGAAGTCGCCACCCACCAAGGCAATGTGGTGGATCTCCGGGATGGCCCGCAGCTGCTCCTTCAGCTCACGCCAGGAATGCTGCTGGACCTTCAACGTCACGTACGCGGAGGATCGCAGGCCCGCCTTGATGGGATCCACCAGCGCCGTGAACTTGGTCAGCACGCCCTCGCCGGTGAGCCGGGCGATCCGCGAATACGCGTGGGCGCGGCTGATGTGCACGTTCTCGGCCACCTGCGTGATGGACATGCGCCCATCGGTGGTGAGTTCGCGGATGATGTCCCGGTCCACACTGTCCAGCGGTACGGCGGTTTGCTCCGCCTCGGCCTCACTCAAAGCAGGCTCCAATTCGTCTACGGCACAGGCGCGTAACCCAGCTCACAATTACAATTTGTCTTTCAGACTACCCAGTTTAGGCAAGGGCTTCCATGATTTGGACGAAAGCTGGATACGAAAGTTCACCGGGGAACATACTGGAAGCACATAGTGGCTAGAGAAGGACGGACCAATGACGATCCATGCAGACCACTCTGCGCCGGAAACGGCAGTAGAGGACCCAGCTGCTGACGTTCGGACAAAATTCGGCATCAGCGTTGAGGACTACATGCTCCCAGCCCGGCACCAGATCCAAATGGTGAACCCGGACGGCACCCTCCGCCCGCATGACGAGCAAGGCACCGAACCCGGCCACGAGTACCCCACGCCCAGCGACGCTGAACTGATGGCCGCTTACGAGCAGCTCGTCGTCGGACGTCGCGTCAACGACCAGAACTCGGCGTTGGTCCGGCAGGGCCGCATGGCCGTCTACCCCTCAAGCCACGGCCAGGAAGCCTGCCAGGTTGCAGCTGCCATGTGCCTCAAGGAAGGTGACTGGCTGTTCCCCACCTACCGTGACGCCGTCGCCGTCATGACCCGCGGGGTGGACCCCGTTGAGGTGATGACCATCTTCCGCGGCGACTGGCACGGCGGATACGACCCCAAAGAGCACAACGTCGGCATCCAGTGCACGCCGCTCACCACCCAGCTGCTGCACGCCGTCGGCGTCGCCCACGCCGCCAAGCTGCGCGGCGAGGACACGGTTGTGATGGCCATGTGTGGCGACGGTGCCACCAGTGAAGGCGACTTCCACGAGGCACTGAACTTCGCCGCCGTCTTCCACCTGCCCGTCATCTTCTTCGTGCAGAACAACAAGTACGCCATCTCGGTACCGCTCAGCCACCAGTCCGTGGCGCCGTCGCTTGCCCACAAAGCTGTTGGCTACGGCATGGCGGGGGAGCGCGTTGACGGCAACGACCTCGTCGCGCTGCTCGCCGTGATGGACCGAGCCGTGAAGCTGGCCCGCGAAGGATCCGGTCCTTTGCTGATCGAGGCCCACACCTACCGGATGCAGGCCCACACCAACGCCGACGACGCCACCCGCTACCGTCCGGACAGTGAAGTGGCCGAATGGCAGGCCAAGGACCCACTGACCCGCATGAAGTCCTACCTGGAGGACAAGGGCCTGCTGGACGACGCCGCCTCCACGCGGATCGCCGAACACGCGGAAGCCGTGGCAACCCAGCTCCGCGAAGGCCTGGGCGAGGAAGTACCCGTGCAACCGTTGGACCTCTTCAAATACGTCTTCGACAAGCAAACCCCGCAGTTGAAAGAACAGTCTGAGCTGCTGGCCAGCGAACTTGCCCGCGAGGAGAGCGCAAAATGACAGCGACCACCACCTCTGCCACCACCGCCAACGTCAGCGCCGCCACCGCAAACGCCGCAGCCTCCGCCGCGGCCACCGCCGAAGCGACCGGCCCGCAGAGCCTCACCATGGCCAAGGCACTCAACACCGCAATGGCAGACGCAATGCGTGCCGACTCTTCCGTGCTGGTCTTCGGCGAAGACGTCGGAATGCTCGGCGGCGTCTTCCGCATCACCGACGGACTCATGGCCGAATTCGGCGAACAGCGCTGCTTCGACACCCCACTGGCTGAATCGGGCATCGTCGGCATGGCCGTGGGTATGGCCATCAACGGCATGCGCCCCGTCATCGAAATGCAGTTCGACGCCTTCGCCTACCCGGCCTTCGAACAGATCGTCAGCCACGTGGCCAAGATGCACAACCGCACCAAGGGCAAGCTCAAAATGCCCATGGTCATCCGTGTTCCCTACGCCGGCGGCATCGGGGGAGTGGAGCACCACTGCGATTCCTCCGAGTCCTACTACGCCCACACCGCCGGCCTGAAGGTCTACACCCCGGCGACCGTGGCCGACGGCTACCGCATGCTGCGCGAAGCCATCGACTCCGATGACCCTGTGATGTTCATGGAACCCAAGAAGCTCTACTGGTCCAAGGACCAGGTGGACTTGGGTGCCTTGCGCGCAGAGCACGACGCCGGGACCTCCACCGAGGGCCGCGCGGCTGTCGCCCGTCCCGGCACGGACGCCACGCTCATCGCCTACGGTCCGTCCGTTCCCACCGCGCTTGCCGCCGCAGCTGCCGCCGCCGAAGAGGGGCGCTCGCTGGAAGTCATCGACGTCCGCACCATCGTCCCTTTCGACGACGAAACCGTCTGCGCGTCCGTACGCAAGACGGGACGCGCCGTCGTGATCGCTGAAGCGCACGGCTTCGCCTCCGTCTCCTCCGAGATCGTGGCCCGCGTCCAGGAACGCGCGTTCCACTACCTGGCCGCGCCCATCCTCCGCGTGACCGGCTTCGATGTCCCCTTCCCGTCTCCCAAGCTGGAGCACTACTACCTGCCAAGCGTCGACCGCATCCTCGACGCCGTCGACGACCTTCAGTGGGAGGACTAACCATGAGTTCAGATATGCAGGTCTTCCGTCTGCCCGACCTCGGAGAAGGGCTCACCGAAGCCGAACTGGTGAACTGGCTGGTGGCCGTGGGCGACGAGATCGTGGTCGATCAGCCAATCGCCGAGGTCGAGACCGCCAAGTCCATGGTGGAGGTGCCCTCGCCTTACGCCGGCACCGTCGCCGAACTGCACGGTGAAGCAGGCCAGACGCTCGACGTCGGCAAGCCGCTGATCTCGATCGCCCGCGCTGGTGCCGGTTCGGGTTCGCCCGCTGCCGCGGCCCCCGCTGCGGTCTCGCCTGGTTCCGTGGATCCTTCGCCGGTGTCCTCGGGTCTGGACGTATCGCCGGCCGTCGAAGCTGCGGCCGAGACGTACCGGACCGAGGAGAAGGCAGGCTCGGGGAATGTGCTGATCGGTTATGGCACGCCCGGGGGAGCTACCGGTGGCCGGACCCGGCCGCGCAAGGGGAGTGTGGCTGTTGCCGAACACGCAGCTGCGCCTGGCTTGGTGGCTGAACCTGCCCTGGAGCCGGCTGTGGCTGGGACGCGGATCCCGGGCAAGCTGAGCGCCGTCATCTCTCCGCTGGTTCGCAAGATGGCTCGCGACCACGGTGTTTCCCTTGACGCGATCGAGGGCTCGGGCGCGAGTGGGCTGATCATGCGCCGGGATGTTGAAGCTGCGATTTCTGCGCCGGAAGCTTTGGTTGCTCCGGCTGCGGCTCCTGCTGCTGCTCCGGCCGCGGCCGCTGAGGGGGCCGTTGATGGACGGACTGGATTGGCTGTCTCGGCCCGGACTCCCGTGCGTGGGGTCCGTAAGGCCGTGGCGGCGAACATGACGAAGAGCCGTTCGGAGATTCCGGAGGCCACAGTCTGGGTGGACGTGGATGCCACCGCCCTGCTGGACATGCGCGCCGAGCTGAAGAAGCGTGCGCCGCAAGATACCCCGGGCCTACTCGCCTTCATCGCTCGTTTTGTCACGGCTGGGTTAAAAAAGTACCCGGCCCTGAACACGCGCTTTGAAACTGCTTCCGATGGATCCCAGGAGATCGTGGGCTTTGACGGCATCAACCTCGGATTCGCCGCACAAACAGACCGCGGGCTCGTGGTCCCGTCTGTACGGAATGCGCACGAAATGAGTGCCCGGGAACTGGACGCAGAGATCCGGCGATTGACCGCCGTCGCGCGTGACGGAAAGGCGACCCCCACCGAACTTGGCTCCGGCACCTTCACGCTGAACAATTATGGCGTTTTCGGCGTGGACGGCTCGGCCGCGATCATCAACTACCCCGAGGTCGCGATGCTCGGCGTGGGCCGCATCATCGACAAGCCTTGGGTGGTCAACGGTGAACTCGCGGTCCGCAAAGTCACTGAACTGACCCTGGCCTTCGATCACCGCGTATGCGACGGCGAAACCGCCGCAGGCTTCCTCCGCTACGTGGCCGACGCGATCGAAAACCCCGGCGGCGCCCTGGCGGACATGTAACCCCCTCTCACGTCCCAAGTGCTTGAGCGGGTCGCTCGCTCACGTCCCAAGTGCTTGAGCCGGTCGCTCGCTCAATGGCGTGTGACGGCATACGTGAAAAGGACCCCGACGTGAAGTCGGGGTCCTTTTCTGTAGGTCACTGCACAAATGTTGCTCAGTGCTTGAAGTCCGCTGAAATCTCCGCGAGCGTGCGCCCCTTGGTCTCAGGAGCGAGCCATTGCGAGAGGGCAGCGCCGAGTAATGCGACGGCGGAGGCTACCACCATGCTTGCGCCCATGCCGATGTTGGCGATCGCCCAAGGCAGGGCGAAGGTGCCAAGTGCGGCTCCGATGCGGCTGAAGGATGCGGCGAAGCCCATGCCAACGCCACGCAGGTGGCCAGGGAATACCTCGGCCGGATAGACCTGGGTCATCGTGGTGTAGCTGGCATTGAAGAAGGAGAAGGCAAGAAACAGGACGAGCACGAGGATTGCTGGCGCGTCTGCCCAGACTCCGATGACCAGCAGGATGCCTGCGCAGAGCCACTGCCCGGGCACAGTGAGGATTCGGCGGCCAAGCTTGTCAATCAGAAGAACGCTGGTGACAACGCCCGCGACCGCAAGTGCGGACAGGCCGACTCCACCGGCCCAGCCGCCGCCGAAGCCGAATTGGTTGAGCACCTCGTCGGCGAAGGTCGCGATTGCGAAGTACGGAGTGACCGCGCAAAACCAAAAACCTGCAGTGAAGAGGGTGGCGCGCCAGTTCTGCCTCGAGAACAGCATTCCGAAGGAGGCGTTCTTGATTTTGGTCCCAGTCTTCGCGGCTTCCGCCTCCTGGATCATCCTCAGATCCATCTCTCCAGTGATGCTGTCGTGCATCTGGGGCGATTCGACGTATCTGTGTGCGATCGCGAGTGCTTCCTGATGCCGTCCCTTCGTAATAAGCCAGCTCGGCGACTCGGGGAGGCCGATGCGGGCGAGGAACAGGACGAGTGCGAGTATCGTGCTCGTGCCGAGTACCAGGCGCCAGGGGGTGCCGGCGTCGTGCAGGAGCGTGCCGATGATGAATGCCATCATGAAACCGACGTACCAGGCGACCAGGGTCAGCCCGAGCAATCGCCCGCGGAGCTTCGGAGGGGAGAACTCTGATAGCAACGGCCCACCGATTGAGTATTCGCCACCGATCGCGACGCCCATGAGGAACCGGATGGCGGCAAGCTGGATCACGGCCCCGTCCCCGGAGGTTATGAAGAACTGGGCCGCTGAGGCTAGCAGGAACAGGCCCATGTCCACGAGGAACATGGGCTTGCGTCCGAACTTGTCAGTAGCCCACCCGGCCAGCGGGGAGCCGACGAAGATGCCAACCAATGGGCCTGCGGCGATCATGCCCAGCGACAGTGCGTCGAGCTGGAGATCTGACCGCATGAGTCCGGTGACGGGGCCGATGATTCCGAGGATGTACCCGTCGAGGAACATCCCGCCGATGAAGACAGCGACAAGCCGCACCATGAAGCGGCGTTTGAATCTGGAGCTGGTCTCTTTTGCTAAAGAGGCGTCGACGGAGTCCGTCGTCCTGGTCGGATGGATCATTGAAACTTGTTCCCTTCTGGCTTCAGCGCAAATCGCTGACGGCACCAGAGCGCCGTTGCATAAACGGACAGCCGCAGCCCAAAGCGAGCGGTGGACGATCGACTGGCTCGATGCCAACCGATATGGCCGCAAAGGACGTGCGAGATGACTTCCGTGTCGTCGTAGGTCGCTGGTCCTCGAGGCGAGGTCTATCCAAATGTGACATACGACTCATATATCAGAACTTTAGAGGTGTCCTCCGTCACGGTCAAGGGTTTGACGGGATAAAACCTCGCAAACCGCCGAATCTCCCCATGTCCCGCAACCCGCAGATGTTCTGCGCGTCACAATTCGTGCCGCTTACATCCAAGAGCCGATAGTCCGCTTACAATTTCCTGGGGGTCAGCTGGTGGTCTCCAGTTGTCCGCGATCAGCCGCTCAGAGCTGCCCGCGATTTTCCCTAGGATGCCCAGTGAATAATCCCCGACTCCGCCCTTTAAGGACCATTGGCTTAGCCGTAGCCACGCTTCTGATCAGCGGAGGGCTGGCCGTCCAGCCAGCTGTTGCCGATCAGATCAACATCATCCCGAGCACCCCGAAGGTCCTCAAAGCGACCCCCGATACCCCCACTGACCAATTCATCGTGGGCATTCGGGACAGTGCGGCCCAAACAGCCGCAGTGAAGGCCGAGAACGCCGCGGACCGCGCTGCAACCAAGCTGGGCGTCCAAGCCAAGAGTTCCCGCCAGAATGCCACTGGCGGCCATGTCATCAAACTCGACGAAGCGCTTTCGGTATCTGAAGCCCAGGCCTTCGTTGAAACCCTCCGGGCAGATGCCAACGTGGCTTACGCAGAGCCCGACGCCATCATGCGCCCGACCTCACATTCGCAGGACTACGGGTACTTGGAGCAGTGGAACCTGTGGGACAACTACGCCGGTATCCGGACCCCGGGCGCGTGGGACTACAACCACGGCGAAGGCGTAGTGGTGGCGGTAGTCGACACCGGCATCACCAGCCACCCGGAACTTAACGCGAACGTGCTGCCCGGCTACGACATGATTTCCAGTGCTGCAGATGCACGGGATGGAAACGGCCGCGACCCCGATCCCACCGACCAGGGTGACTGGGTACCCGCGGAAGAGTGTGAAGCCGGCAGCCCTGCCCTGAACTCTTCCTGGCACGGAACCCACGTGGCTGGAATCGTGGCCGCGCTGGGAAACAACAAAATCGGCATCTCCGGCGTTGCTCCAAACGCCAAGATCCTTCCGGTCCGGGCCCTCGGCGTCTGTGGCGGGTACACATCGGACATCGCCGATTCGATCATTTGGGCTGCAGGTGGCGTGGTTACTGATGTTCCCCTGAACCCCAACCCGGCCAAGGTGATCAACCTTAGCTTTGGCGGCACCGCAGCGTGCTCCGCCACCTACCAGAATGCCATCAATACTGCGTACAACGCAGGCGCCGTTGTTGTGGCCTCTGCCGGAAACTCCAACGTTCCCGCAGCTGATGCAAGTCCTGCAAACTGCCAGAACGTGATTGCCGTGGGAGCCAGCGATAAGGCTGGAGCCCGCGCCGTGTACTCCAACTACGGCCCCACCGTGGACATCACCGCACCCGGCGGCGACATGTCAGTTGACGTCAGCAACGGCATCCTGTCCACGCTGAACTACGGGACCACCACTCCGGGCGAACCCGCCTTCGCATGGATGGAGGGCACCTCCATGGCCGCTCCCCACGTGGCAGGCGTCGCGGCACTCCTCATGTCCGCAGAAGGCGGCACCGTCACTCCTGCCCAAGTGGAACAGCAGCTCAAAGAGTCGGCCAGGCCCCTGCCCGGCGGCTGCTCGGCCGGATGCGGTGCTGGACTTGTGGATGCGACGGCAGCCCTGAAGAAGTTCGGCGGGACCGCTCCTGCTGCAGCGCCGAACAAGAAGCTCACCGACTTCAATGGCGACGGCACCAGCGATGTCATTGCCCGCGATGGCAGCGGCGCGCTGTGGCTTTACCGTGGCAACGGCTACGGAGGCTGGAAGGGCGCCCGCACCCAGATCGGTGTCGGCTGGAACGGAATGACGTCCATCGAAGCACCTGGTGACTTCAACGGCGACGGCTACGCTGACGTCATCGCCCGCGACGGCAACGGCGTGCTCTGGCTCTACCCGGGCAACGGCTGGGGTGGCCTGCTGGGCGCCCGCCAGATCGGCGCCGGCTGGAACGTGATGACCTCCATCAAGGCCTCGGGCGACTTCAACGGCGACGCAACAGCAGACATTATCGCCCGTGATTACAACGGTGTTCTCTGGCTCTACCCGGGCAACGGTTCCGGCGGTTGGCTGCAGGCCCGCCAGATTGGCGCGGGCTGGAACGTCATGACAGCCATCGACGGCGTGGGCGACTTCAACGGCGACGGCAAAGCCGACGTCATTGCCCGCAATGGTTCGGGAGCCCTGTTGCTGTACCCGGGCAACGGCGCGGGTGGCTGGCTTGCCACCAGCCAGATCGGTTCCGGCTGGAACATCTTCAATGCCCTTGAAGCACCGGGCGATTTCGACGGCGACGGCAAGGTTGACGTCCTCGGGCGCACCACCGGCGGAGACCTGGTCCTGTACGCGGGCAACGGTTACGGATGGTGGCTGTACTCCGCGCAGGTAGGCGCTGGCTGGAACGTGATGACCGCGCTCCTCTAGCCTTCAGACCAGAAACAGGGACCTCGATCAACTGATCGGGGTCCCTGTTTTTGTCTGCATCGTTTGACCAAAAATGCTGTGCCCCGCGCTTCCTCCCACCTATCCGTGGGTAGAGTAGAGGCCTGAACATCGCCGGATTGCAGTGGATACGGAGAACGCATTGTCAGCTTGGCTGGAACTTGGACCGGACAACTACGTTTTGGCAACTGAGGGATCGTTGCTCAACACGGGACTGGTGGTGGGCTCGGAGCTCGCCATGGTCATCGATACCGGATGCGGCCCGCGCCAAGGCCGGGAAATCCTCGCTGCAGTGCGTGAAAAGACCCAGCTCCCGCTGGTGGTGGTGAACACCCATGCGCATTACGACCACTTCTTCGGTAACGCTGTTTTTGCTGACGACGGCGTCACGGAGTTTTGGGCGCACGCCAACTGTGCGGCAACCATCGAACGCGACGCCGACAACCAGCGACGCTTCGTGGCCACCAACGAACCTGAGATGGCAGCGGGGGAGGGCGACGCCGTCGAGATTGTTGTCCCGAACGCGCTGGTCCACGACCAGCCTGTGCTCGTTGACCTGGGCGGCATCACCGTCACGCTGTTCTACCTGGGCCGTGCCCACACCGATGGTGACCTCCTTGTAGGAACCAGCTCCACCCTGTATGTGGGAGACCTGGTTGAGCAGGGCGCGCACCCGTCGTTCGAAGATTCTTACCCTGAAGAATGGGCCGATGCCTTGCGGCACATCTCCGCGTTGCGCCACCGGTACGAATTCCTGGTTCCTGGCCACGGCCACCATGTGAGCGACGAGTTCGTCAAAACCATGGCCGACACCATGGGCACCGCCGTCCGTCAGGCAACCCAGTCCATTCGCGACATGCCCTCCGACGCCACCAAGGCCATTCCCGTGCTGCCATACGGTCCGGAGCAGTCGCGCTGGTTCATCAAGAGGTTGCAGGAAACCAATGCCCAAGGACGGACGACGCTGGGGACGGCGGACTTCGGCCCGGGGAAAACAGGTTCCTACCCGTCATAAACAAGGTTCCTTACAAATTTGTCATCTTCTTTACTCCGAACCATGGACTATTTCGATAGTTCTTCTTAGGATGAAGGCGACCATTGGTTCGCGACTACCTGGGGGTGTCGAGATGAGGGGTTCACGCGTTTTCCCGCGTGCTGCCAGCATTCTCCGCTCTGTCATGGTCGCGGGCGCAGGCACCGCAGTCTGGATGGCACTTTCCGCCACCGCCGCAAATGCGGATACCGGCACTGCCGACGAGCACCTCTTGGAGAGCACGGGTTCTTCCAGCGCCATCAGCGTTCCGTTGCCGGATGTCGCCTTGCCCAATGCCGTCAAAGGATTGCTCCCCGCGGACCAGATCAGCGTCCCCCTGCCTGCAGTCACCCCGGTGGTTCAGAACGTCGGGAGCACGCTGGATCATCTGGTCAGTGCAGTGCCTGTGACAAACCAGGCGCTGCCCGCTGACACAGTGGGAACCATCGTGAACACGGTGGTGGTGCCGGTCACCGACCCCGTGGACCACACCGTGAACGTGGTTGTTCCGCCGGTGAACTCAGCACTGGAACCAGTGCGGTTGGAGCCTGTGACGGATGCAGTCAACCCGGTTGTGGAGCCGATCGTGGGCGCGGTTGATACTGCCCTGCCGCCTCTTGATTCAGTGGTGCCGCCAGTATCCATCCCACCCGTGGCCGTGCCGCCCGTGGTTGTCCCGCCGGTTACGGTCCCTGCAATCGAGCTGCCAGCCGTGCCCGGTACCGATGGGGCAGTAGCCGCAGCAGTCCCGGACGCTGGCACCTTGCCGGCAGCCGCCGTCGTAAGTTCAACGGACACCACGGACGCAGACCTTCAATCCAAACTGTCCGCACCGTCAACAGCTGTTGGAGCTGCTGCCGACGCCTCACCGTGGGTGATGTCGACGCGCGCCTTTGGCCCAGGTGGGATCACGGCAGTGCTCGGCGGAGCCTCCTCGCCCGCTGAGCCTGCTGCACCCTCGGGACTGCCCGGGGATCGCGACGCCGTTCCGTCGGGCCTTGCCGGCAGCGGTTCGGGCAGTTCTTCAAACGGACCACCAAGCCCGGCGGCAGCCTTCCTCAACGCCGCCCTGATCATTCCCGCCGATGCATTTCCTGGCCTCACGACGGCCAGCGATGACCAGCATCCAAAGCCGGTTTCATTCGATCCCGGCTCCTCTCCTGACTAGGTCCCCGGCCTTGCTGCACCAACTTTCGCGGCAGACGGCACTACAGACGATCCGTGATCGGACGTCTCCGGGAACAAGACCTTCAGGAGAAAAACACCATGAATACGACCATTCGCAAGTGCCTGATCGGCACCTGCTTTGCCGGGGGCATGATCGTCCTCAGCGCCACCGCGGCAAACGCCGCGGACACCACCAGCGGCAAGGACGGACTCCTTTCCGGCACTCAGGTGGTGGCGCCAGTAACAGCGCCCGTCAACCTCGGCGCAACATCTTTGGGCCTCGTGGGGAACTCAGCAGCAAGCAGTTCGGCTGCACCTGCTGCCGGTCCGGGTTCAGCGCCCGCCACCACCAACGGCTCCAACGGCATCGGCTCCGGAACGCAAGTTGTAGCTCCGGTGACGGTGCCCGTAAATCTGGGCTCGTCGTCAGTGGGTCTGCTGGGGGGTTCCACTGCGGCGAGCTCAGCCACGCCTGCCGCCCCGGCAGGGGCAACAAGTTCGACGCCGGCAGCCACCACCGGAGGCGCCAACGGTATCGCTTCGGGAACCCAAGTTGTGGCACCGGTGACGGTCCCCGTCACGGTGGGCTCGACGTCGGCCGGGGTGCTGGGCGACTCGGCTGCAACTTCAGGTTCAGCAACTCCTGCGCCGGCCCAAGCGCCTGCGCAGGCAACGACGTCGGGGGGAGAGGGTATCGCGTCCGGCGCTCAGGTAGTGGCTCCGATTACGGTCCCTGTTAATGTCGGAGCCACTGCCGTGGGTGTTGCTGGGGATTCCTCGGCTACGTCCGGTTCGGCTGGTTCCACGGGTGCTGCGGCTCCTGCTGCTTCGGGTGGTTCGACTTCCGGCGCTGGCGGTATTGGTTCGGGTACGCAGGTTGTGGCTCCGATTTCCGTTCCGGTTGGCCTCGGTTCCACCGCGGCTGGTGTGCTGGGTGATTCCTCGGCCACCTCGGGTTCGGCTGGTTCCACGGGTGGTACGGCTCCTGGTGCCTCTGGTGCTGCGCCTGCCTCGACTTCCGGCGCTGGCGGTGTTGGTTCGGGTACGCAGGTTGTGGCTCCGATTTCGGTTCCGGTAGGGGTGGGTTCCACGTCGGCTGGTGTGCTGGGTGATTCCACTGCCACCTCGGGTTCGGCTGGTTCTACCGGTGGTACGGCTCCTGCTGCTTCGGGTGGTTCGACTTCCGGCGCTGGCGGTATTGGTTCGGGTACGCAGGTTGTGGCTCCGATTTCGGTTCCGGTAGGGGTGGGTTCCACGTCGGCTGGTGTGCTGGGTGATTCCACTGCCACCTCGG
>NZ_JBFBHE010000006.1:0-160080 GCF_040685055.1 Paenarthrobacter sp. NPDC089307 | reverse complement strand
CCGGTGGTACGGCTCCTGCTGCTTCGGGTGGTTCGACTTCCGGCGCTGGCGGTATTGGTTCGGGTACGCAGGTTGTGGCTCCGATTTCGGTTCCGGTTGGCCTGGGTTCCACCTCGGCTGGTGTGCTGGGCGATTCGTCAGCTAACAACACCGGAACAACCGGCGGCACGACCGGCACGGGCACCACGCCCGGTGCCAGCACGTCCGGCAACGACGGACTCCTCGCAGGGACTCAGTTGATCATCCCGATCACCGCTCCCGTCACGGTTGGGTCAACTTCAGTGGGCATTGGTGGCGGTTCAGCCGGTGGCGTGACGCCTCCGGTTGTCACTCCTCCGGTTGTCACGCCTCCCGTTGTCACGCCTCCCGTTGTCACTCCTCCGGTTGTTATCCCTCCCGTTGTAACCCCGCCGACCGAGACCCCGATTACGGGAAGCCCTTCGACCGGTGGCGAGCCTGGCGCCGATAACCCTGTCGGCGGCGCAGTGACCGGTGGCGATACGACAGGTGGCGCTACGACTGGTGGCGCGACGGCAGGCAGTGCTGCAAACGGAAGCCTCGTCGGCGGAAGCATCCAGACTGCCGGCAGCGTCCACACCCTGGTTGCTGCTAAAGGTTCGGTGACCGCAGCGGCCCCCGCCGCCGTCGGAAGCGCCAACACCCTGGCTGCCACGGGCCTGGACAGCAGCTTCGCACTCTGGGCCGGAGCGATGCTCGTGATGGGCCTGGTCCTGACGGCTCTTGGCCGCCGGAAGGCAGCAGCCAGCCGCGGCTAAGGTCCCAGTGACATTTCCGCTTCGCATGTAGTTGTTGCGGCTCCGGTCTTCGGAGCCGCAACAACTGCGGTCACGGAGCCCCTTCTCCGGGTCCTAGGATGAAGGGGATGACCACCACCCAAGCAGACACGAACTTCAGCCTCCGCAGCGTTGCACTTCCGGCTTTCGGGCCTGCCCTGCTGTTCTGTATCGGCGAGGGTGCGGTTCTGCCGGTCATTGCGCTCTCCGCCCGGGAGCTTGGGGCTTCGGTGGCGGTCTCGGCGTTGATCGTGACGCTGATTGGGCTGGGCTCGTGGATCTTCAATATTCCGGCTTCGATCATCACCGAGAAGTTTGGTGAACGATGGTCGATCGTCGGCGCAGGAGCCTTGGGCGCCATGGCACTTGGGGCCGCGGCGTTTGCTCCGCAGCTTGAGCACGGTCTCTGGTTGCTGGCGGCTTCCATGACGTTGGTGGGTATGTCCGCCAGCGTCTTCAACCTTGCCCGGCAGAAGTTCCTCACAGAAGCTGTACCGGTCATCTTCCGTGCGCGTGCGCTGTCCACATTGGGCGGTGTCACTCGAATCGGCATCTTCATCGGCCCGTTCATTGGTGCAGGCGTGATGCAGTTCGCGGGTATCAGTGGGGCCTACTGGGTGGGTTTTGCGGGGATGATGGCCGCCGCTGCTTTGTCGCTCACCATCCCGGATCTGGTTGCCCCCGATACGTCCGACGGCGGCACGCGCCCTCCGGCGTCGACGCTGCGGAGCGTTGCGGCTTCCCATGCGGGAGTGTTCCTGAGCGTCGGTTTCGGAATCCTGCTGCTGAGTGCCCTGCGTGCTTCCCGACAGGTGGTCATCCCGCTGTGGGCCGACCACCTGGGCCTGGACGCCACCCACGCGTCCCTGCTTTTCGGCCTGTCCGGAGCCATCGACATGCTGGTGTTCTACCCCGCCGGGAAGCTCATGGACAGGAAGGGCCGGCAATGGGTGGCCATACCGTCTACGGTGATCATGGGAACCGCCCTGATACTGATCCCGTTCACCGCCGGCTTCGTTCCGCTGCTCCTGGTTGCGTTGCTGATTGGTTTCGGCAACGGCATCAGTTCAGGGCTGATCATGACGCTCGGCGCTGACTTCTCGCCGGACAACGGGAGGAGCCACTTCCTGGGAATCTGGCGCTTCATCGCCGACTCGGGCGCTACCGGGGGACCCGTGCTGCTCTCCGGCCTCACTGCCGCAGTTTCGCTCTCCGCCGGTATCTGGGCCACCGGCATACTGGGCTTCGCCGCAGCGGTGGTGTTCGCCGTCGCAATTCCGCGGCTGAAACACCGGCGCAACTACTGACCCCGGCGCGTGGCTTCCTGACCCGCTTTCAAGCCGCAGCAGCCACAAATCACCCCCATCAGGTTGTTTTGTGGCTGTGTGGCGTGAGAAAGAGGTCAGGAAGCCACACGGTTTAGGGGAACGGGGCGCTTCCAAACGCGGTCCGGGACTTTGCCGGTAGCCAAGGCCACGGCAATCACCAGAAGCAGCAGCCCCCACGTGGCGTTGGTGGCGCTCAGGGCCGTCCGCATCACCACAAACGGAGGAATGATGGCCAGTACCGTCGCGGTGACGATCCGCCACATTGCCGGCCGCGACGCGCCAGGGACAAGCGCAGTGCCGGCAAGTTCCAGCCGCACCAGCGGCACGGACACCAGCAGCACCAAGGCCCACGCTGCCACGTAGAAGAGGGGCCGGCTGAGCCACCATTCAGTACTCGCAGGCTCAGGGAACGGCAACCGCAGGAGCAACGCGATCCCGAACATGGCGATGATCAATGGCAGGTGCCAGAGGTAGATGGTCATGGCCCGGCTGCCCACAACGAACATCACCTTCTGGACCCAGCCGACATGCACCAACCGCTGCAGCACCGGATAAGCGGCCTTGACCAGCAGGACATGAGCCAGCCCCACAAGGATCAACGGGAACATGGGCGGGTTCTGGTTGCTCAGCATGTCCACGGGGTACAGGCCCGGGTGCGTCAACAGAACCAGGGCCGCGTAGCAACCCGCCGCAGCGAGAACCAGCTGCCAACGCGCAAACCGGTCGAAGAACCCATCCGCATAAAAGAACCCCAGCTGCTGCAACAGCCCCCACACGAACACCATGTTCAGCAGCCCGATCGGGTTGGAGTCGAAGCCCCAAGGATTGTGCTCCAAGCCCAGGCGAAAGACATCCACGACGACGGCGCCCGCGGCCAACGCTGCGACGGTCCGGTAGGGCGCGGCCTCGTGGAGTTTCGCCATGGTGGGCACCATCGCCTGGCAGATCAGGTAGGCGGCCAGGAACCACAATTGAACCCCCGCGCCCGCAGCGATAACCGCAAGCAGATCACCCGGGACGCCGGCCGCCGTCGCACTCCACAGCGCAACGGTCAGGAACGCATACAAGGCAACCGTAGGACGAACCAGCCGCAGCACCCGGTTCCTCATGTAGTCGCCGGCGTCGCCTCCTCTGCGGCGCAGGCTGCGCCACGAGGTCAAGGAAGCGAAGCCGCCCACCACGAAGAAGAGCGGCATGACCTGGCCGAACCATGTGCCTTGGGCAAACCAGCTCAGTGACGTCAACGGATTGCCAACGGCTATGCCGGATTCGCCAGCACTGATGCCCATCATGAGCAGGTGCACGGCCACAACGGCGAACATGCATGCGACCCGGATGAAGTCGACCACAAGGTCGCGGTAGGCCGGGACGGTTTCGGTTGTCCTTGGCTGGCCTGGCGTGAGTGTGGAAGACATGACGGCTCCTGGGATCCCTACGGTTATTCCAACGAATGGATTAATCGTAAGGCAAGAGAGCCGCTGATGCCATGGGGAGTTCTGTCGGGCTGCGCCGCCGTCGGGTGCGGAGCGTCAGCCCTTCCGGGCCGCCAGTCCGAACAGCCAGGTGCCACCGAGGGCTGAAAGGTATCCGGCGATGGTTATGAAGGCCGCGCCTGCCCAGAAGTAGTCCACCGTGCTGTCGGCGCTGAGCCCGGGCATCACCTGGAGCAATGAGTATGCGGCCACGATCACGGCGGCCAAGAGTGCTGCAGCCGTGAGCCAGACCCAGATCCTGGATGATGCCCAGTGTTCGCCGTAGCCCTTCCATACGTTCCAGCTGCTGCCCGAGCGAAGGACCAGCCAGCCGGCTGGGAGCATCACTGCGGCCACTACCAGGAAGGCGGCGATGACGTCGGCGGGGCGGTGCCACTGGTTGATGAGGGTTGACACGCCGGTTGCCACGGCGAACGTGCTCCCCAGGAAGCCGGCCAGCGGGCGCCAGCGCGGGGAGACCATGAGGAAGACCGCTGCTGCGGCGGAGGCGGCCAAGGTTGTGTGCCCGGAGGGGAGTGAGTTCAGTTCCAGTGTTTGCACGCCACGGTCCGGGCGGTCCGGGATGAAGAACTTGAGGACTTGGGTGGCCATGTTTGCCGCGACGCAGGCGGCTACCGCGATTCCGGCAGCCCTCCAGCGGCGCCGCGCAACGGTCACGAAGAGCACCATGACGGTGGCTATCGCGAGCGAGAGCATGGGGAGCATGTCCAGGAATTCGGTGGAGGCGCGTCCTGCGGTGCCGCTTAGCTCGGTGGCTTCCACCAGTGCTGACTCGTCAATGAACTGCCCAGGGGTGGTGCGCACGAAGAAGTAGTACGTAGCCGCGATGCCCACGATGCTGGCAATGGTGGCCAGGCAAAAGAGGAAGCCTGTGCCGGTGCCTGCGGCGCGTGCTGGAAGCGGCCGTTTGCTCGACCTCCCGCTGGTGCGGAATTGCTGGGAACTCATTCTGACTAGACTGCCACAATTCGCTGGACGCTCCGTGTGAACTCTCCGGCTGTGTGGCGGCCTCGGTGAGCAGCAAGCAACATTCCTGTGACACTTGACACGTGTTAGGCGGCACGCCTAGGCTACCTAACACGTGTTAGGAAAGGGAATCTACATGTCGGGAACCAATGGCGCTTTGCGAGAATTCACACGTAGAAGTGCCCTCACAGCCCTCGGCGCCGGAATAGTTGGAGTCACTGCGGCGTCGTGGCCGCGCTTGACCGGGGCAGATATTCCAGGCCGGGGAGACAGCAGCCTCAGCATCGCCATCATGGGCACCGCCGCAGACGCCGCAGCCCGCCAGAAGGTCATCGACGCCTTCGCCAAAGTCCACCCCGAGATCAAGGTCAAGGTCCAGGCCATCCAGGCCGTGGACTGGAAGGACTTCTTCACCAAGATCCTCACCATGGTCGCAGCCGGAACTCCGCCGGATGTGGTTTACGTGGCCACCGAAGGTGCGCAGCTCTTCGCCGAGAAACTCGCCCACCCGCTGGATGAATACCTGCGCCGCGACGCCGACCATATGAAGGAGTACTTCCAGGACGTCCACCCCAGCCTGGTGGAAGCGTTCATGTACAAAGGCAGCCTGTTCCAGCTCCCCATCGACTGGAACGCCGCCAACATGTACTACAACACCACGGCGCTCCGCCAGGCCGGCCTTGAACGGCCCGCCGACAACTGGACACACACAGATTTCAGGGCCACCCTGGCGGCCATGAAGAAGTCCAACCCCAAGGACTTCACGCCGTACTACTGGACCAACCGCCTCTTCGGTGGAGTGGTCCCGTGGCTCTACGCCAACGACACCAGCTTCCTGAAGGAAACCAAGTCCCCGGGTGGCGAGTGGCTCTGGGACGGCTTCTACGCCAACGACCCCTCACGCGGGCTCCGCTCCGGCGGCTACCAGTGGCTCGAACCCAACGCCGATGATCCCAGGGTCTTTGAGTCCTTCGACTACCTCCGCGGACTGGTCAAGGACGGACTCGGTGTCCGCCCCGAGGAAGGCGGCGGCAGCGCACTGATCGGTCTTTTCGCTTCCAACAGGATAGGTACGACGCCGGCAGGCGGCTATTGGGTGCAAGGCCTCCATGAAGCGGGGATGACCGAGGACGGCTTCGACGTCCAGTTCTTCCCCAAGTGGCGATCGCAGCGGCACCAGTTCGGCACAGCCGGCTACGCGATCATGAAGACGGCCAAGGATAAGGACGCAGCCTGGGAATGGGTGAAATTCAGCTCCAGCCTTGAGGCGATGCGGATTGTGTTCCCAACACCGAACACCACCCCTGCCCGGAGGTCCATGGTCAACGAGCAGCTTTACGCCGGGACCGGTCCCCGGAACTGGAAGGTTTTCTACGACACCCTGGACAGGTTCCCCACCACAGGTCCCATTCCAGCGCCACCCCAGCAGGCCGCCGTCGAGACCGCCCTCATGAAAAACGTAAGCCTGGCTGTCAGCGGCGACGAGCGCCAACTCAAGGACGCGCTCAATTCCATGCAGCGCGATCTTGAACTGGCCCTGAGGAGGCAGCCATGAGCACCGCAACAAGTACGCCAACCGGGACAGGAAGCGAACCGGGCCGCAGGCAAGCCGTCCACAAGACAGTCCAGGGATCCAAGCGTGGCCGTGTCCAGCAACGCTGGCTGCCGTGGGCCTTCCTGGCGCCCACGATTGCGGGCATGGGCATCTTCACGCTCCTGCCGATCGTGGCCTCAATCGCGCTCGCTTTCTTCCGCTGGGACATCATCTCGGCGCCGACGTTCGTGGGTTTCGACAACTTTGCCGAGGTAGTGCAGGACCCGACGGTGAGGGTCTCGTTCCTGAACACCATCGTTTTCGTGGTGGTGGCTGTGGCGCTTCAGCTCGGGCTGGCACTGGCCTTGGCGATCATGGTGCAGGAGAAGCTCCCCGCCTGGCTTCGGGTGTTCTTCCGCTCGGCATTCTTCTTCCCGCTGATCCTGTCGGCGGCTTCGGTATCGATCTTCATGCGCTACCTGTTCAACGAGCAATTCGGGGTCGTGAACTGGTTGCTGTCCATTGTTGGCATCCCTGCGGTTCCGTGGCTGACGACGCCAGGCGGGTCTGCCGCCGTCGTGATCCTTGTGTACGTGTGGCAGAACTTCGGTTTCTCGTTCCTGCTGTTCATCGGTGGGCTGGCGTCCATTCCGGTGGAAACCTACGAAGCCGCGTCCATCGATGGTGCCACCGGTTGGCGCAAGCACTGGTTCGTCACCCTGCCGCTGCTGAGCCCCACCACCTTGGTGGCCTCGGTCATGGCGATCATCAACGCGCTCCAAGTGTTCGACCAGCCCTATGTCCTCACCCGCGGCGGTCCCGGCGACTCAACGCGCACAGCGGTGATGGTGATCTTTGAGTCCGCCTTCCAACGGCTCGAGTTCGGCCAGGCCTCGGCGATCGGCGTGATCCTGACGCTCATCATCATGGCCATCACCGCAGCGCAATTCCGGCTCAGCAAACGATTCGTCTTCTACCAGTAAGGCCCGCCATGACCACCATTCAAGAACGCGTCACCACCACGGAGCCTTTAGTCACGCGGAAAAAGCGCGACTGGTCAGTGGCCGTCCGCGTCATCGTCTTGCTGATCGCCTCCGTCTTTATCCTTGGCCCCGTGCTGTGGACGCTGTCCACCTCGCTGCGTCCGCCGTCGGAATCCTTCCAGCTGCCTCCCGCCTTCCTGCCGCTGAACCCGGACCTGACCTCCTACGAACAAGTGTTCAAGCAACTCAACATTGTCCTGCTGGTGGTGAACAGCGCCTTGGTGACCGGCCTGATTGCGGTGGGCCAGATGATCACCGCGGCTTTGGCCGGCTACGCGTTCGCGCACCTTAAGTTCCGGGGCCGTGGCGCGCTGTTCTCCATCGTGCTGGCCACCATGATGGTGCCGGCGCAGGTGACAATCGTGCCCGTCTTCATGCTGATCCGCGGCGTCGGTCTGTCCGACACACTGCTCGCGCTGATCATTCCGGCCATCCCGACGGCGTTCGGCACCTTCCTGATGCGCCAGTACTTCATGGGATTGCCAGGTGAGCTCGCTGAAGCGGCTGCGATCGACGGCGCCTCGCCGTGGCGCACGTTCCGTTCGGTTTACGCACCGCTGGCCATGCCGGGCCTGGCGATCGTGGGCATCCTGGCGTTCAACTTCCACTGGAACGAGTTCTTCCGGCCACTCATCATGACCATCTCCGAGCAGAACTTCACGCTTCCGCTGGGGTTGGTCTCTCTCCAAGGCAACCTGGGCACCGGAAGCATCTCCGTGGTGCTGGCCGGTGTTGTCCTCTCCATGATTCCCGCGCTGGTGGTGTTCATGTTCGGGCAGCGTGCGCTGCAGGACGGGCTCACCGCAGGCACGGGCAAATAGATTGTTCTCTTCAGAAAGGGCTCCGATGACGGACCTCGCACCTTTTTCTTCCCTGGCTGCCGCCGCAACGCACCCGGATCCGGCGTTCCCACGCTTCCACCCGCGACCGGCACAAGGCTGGATCAACGATCCCAACGGGGTCAGCTACATCAACGGCCGGTACCACGTCTTCTTCCAATACAACCCCCACTCGGCCCGGCACACCCTGATCCACTGGGGACACCTCAGCTCCGCGGATCTGGTGCACTGGGAAGAACACCCTGTCGCGCTCTCGCCCCAGGAAGGCGGGCCCGACTCCGCAGGGTGCTGGACAGGTGTTGTCACCTCGGACGACGGCGTGCCAACTGCGGCCTACTCCGGTATCCAGGATTATGACGGGCACTCGCAGGTAGTCATCGCACGCGGTTCTTCGGACTTGGTGTCCTGGGAGCAGGACGGGCATGTTGCGGCTTCGATGCCCGCGGATCCGTTGGTCACCGCTGTACGCGACCCCTTCATCTTCCGCTTCAACGGTGCCCGCTACGCCATGCAAGGGGCCGGCTTGGCCGATGGACGCGCTGCATTGCTGTTGTACACAGTGGACTCCCTGGACGACTGGAAGTACCAGGGGATCTGGCTGACCACGGCCGATCCCGTGGCTGCCCTCCACACGCCGGCCGAGATCTGGGAATGCCCGCAGCTGGTGCAGGTGTCCTCGGGCGAATGGGTCATGATGTTCTCGCTCTGGCTTTCAGGGGACGACCACGAGCACGCCAATGGTGTGGGGCACCTGATCGGATCCCTCACCGCGGATCCCGAGACCGGGCTGCCCGTTTTTGTGCCGGAAGGTGGCGGCAAATCCGATCTCGGGCGGGACTTCTACGCGCCGCAGATTGCCCAGCTTTCCTATGGTTCCGCTGACTCCGCGCCTGCGGCGCTCCTTTGGGGATGGGCCAACGAAGGGCCCGGACGAGACGGCCGGCGGGGCAGGACCCAGGAAGAAATTGACGACGCCGGATGGTCGGGTGTGCTGACGCATCCCCGCGTCTTGTCCGTGGTTGACGGGGCGCTCGCCGTTTCGCCGGCACCTGAGGTTTCGGCGTACCGGGGTGCTTCAGTTGCTGCCGGTGCTGCCGGTTCCGTGGTGGTTCCTGCGTTTGCCGAAGTGCTGGTGCGGGGCGCTGGCTCGGGTGACGAGTCGGTTGTCTCTTCGGCCGTGGAGCTGACGCTTGGCAGCGGGTCCGGGGCACAGCTGGTGTACTCGGGTTCTTTGGCCGCAGGGGAGGAGCTCCGGATCTTCATCGATGCATCCCTCGTGGAGGTCTACCGTCCCGGCTCCGTAGCCACCACGCTCCGGGCCTACCCCGCTCCGGACGAGGAATGGCAGCTTACTTTGCCCGCCGGCGCGACTGCCGACGTCTGGGAGTTGACGCTCCCCGCATAGGCGGCAGGCCGGCGTCGTACGCTTTGCTGCGTCGCGGGGCTCCGCTGCGTGCTCAGCGGGCAGGTGCCGGACCCGTGGATTCGCGCACTACAAGGCGGCAGGGGACCATCGTTTCGGCGGTGGTCCCCTCCGGCTTTCCGGGTACGCCCTCGAGGGTGTCCAGTAGCGTGCTCATGGCGGCGCGGCCTATCTCCCGCAGTGGCAGTGCCATGGTGGTGAGGGCAGGGACCATGGTGTCCGCGATGCGGGTTTCGTCGTCGTAGCCCATGATGGACACGTCCTGCGGGACCCGAAGCCCCAAGCGGGCAGCGGCCAAGGCGACGCCGACCGCCAAACGGTCATTGGCGCACATGATCGCCGTCGGCCGCTCAGCCGGGGACACGCCGTCGAGCAGTTTCATGGCGCCGCGGTAGCCGGCGTCGATGTCCCATCCCGCCATGAAGATCCGCTCGTCCCGCACCGGAACTCCGGCCAATGCGTGCGCGTTCCTGTAGCCCTGGACGCGCAAAGGTGCTGCGGGGGAATCCTCGGAACCTGCCAGCAACGCAATGTCCCGGTGGCCCCACTGCAAAAGATGCTCGGTTGCCTCCCGGCCGCCGGTCACCTCATCCGGAATGACGTGGTGGAGCTGCGGCTGCGGTTTTTCGTCGTAGCAGTTGGCCAGCACGGACGGGACGCGGAGCATTCCCTGCGGGATCTCGATCGGCTTCAGGCCGACGGTGACGTACATGAGTCCGTCCACCTGCCGGTCCAGGAGGGTCTCGATCGCGCTCGCGTCCCGGGCAGTATCCCGCTCAGTGTCCATGACGACGGTGACGAAGCCACGGCTGCGGGCGATGTCGTCGGCACCGCCAATGATGTTGCCGTCAAACGGGCTCACCACCACTTCATCGGACAGGATTCCGATGACCCTGGAACGCTGGTTCCGCAGGCTGAGGGCAATGGCGTTGGGGGAGTAGTTCAGCTCCTTGGCCGCTTGCCGGATACGGTCCTGGCTCTCTTTGGCCACGTTCCCGTCGCCCCGCCCGTTAAGGACCAGCGAGACCGCGCTCCTGGAAACCCCCGCCCTTTTGGCGACGTCCAGTGCGGTGGCCTTGCGGTTCATGGACTTCCTCTCCTGCCGATTTGTCAGCAGTCTACCTAACGCGTGTGAGGGCGCTCCTTGCGACTAGGTTGCGACCGAATAACCAAGCTGGCTGTACATGGACTGCGTCATGTTGGATGCCCAGATGCCAGCGGCGACCATGCTGATGACAAACACCGCGATGGTGATCCAGACCGGCAACAGGCCGCGTTTAGGGGCAACCTTGTTCACGATCACCGAGCGGCCAATCACGTAGACAGGGGCATTGAGGAAGGCCCAGGCCCAGTGGAAAGGACGTTCGACGCCGGACTTCAGAAGGCGCTGACGGTCCAGATACGCGAAGAACACCGAGAGGCCATAGCTGATAAAGCTTGACCCCAGGAGCAGGAAATAGGAGGGCGTGTAGAAGGAGAACGGATCAACAGTGGTGACACCCTGGCGCGTGGTGATCATCCGGAACTCCGGCTGCCAGGTCAGCATGAAAAGGATCGAGACCAGCGGGAGCAACGTGATGACCCAAATGAAGGGGTTGTACACCGGCGTCTGCTCACTGATCCGGGGACGCGGCTGGGGGGCCATGGCTTGGTATTGCATGGTGCGGGGAGCCTGCTGGGCTGTCCACGACCTGCCGTCCCACCAACGGACGAAGCGCGGGTCCGATGGATCCGGGTACCAGCCGGGAGGTGTCGGTGAACCGGGCATTTGTTGAGTCATCTTTCCCCCACATTGTGTTGTAGCTTCGAGAATATCGCGGTTGCTGACTGTTGATTGCCAGGTGGCTCTCCCCAGACGCGGTGTGGCGGTGTAAGCATGGAGGCATGAGCTTCTTCGACGACCTCCCCGAGCCATCGCCGTGGCAACGCCAACCGCAGCCGACCCGGCCGGAATGGTCCGGACCACCGTCGGAAGAACTGCCGGGCATCGTCCCTGTTGGCGACTTTGTGCTGCGTGGCCCTCACGCCGTGCTGGCACTGAAGCTGGTGGAGGTCTTCTCCACAGGATGCCTGCTGGACCTGGTGTGGTCGGTGCGACGCTCAGCCGAATCAGGCCAGGAGTGGCGGGACGTCATGGAGCGGACGTTCCAGCGTCCGGGACTGCCGGGAATCATGATGGGGGCAGCGCTCCCCGGTGGGGCCAAGGCTTTCGCGGCCGATCCTTCCATGGTTGAGGGTTCCGAAGCCGTTGCCGGGCCGGTTCTTGTGTACCGGGGCGGCGGTGGCGGGAGCGCTGGAGGCGAACACGTGGAGGGCTCCGCCCAGTTCTGGCTGTGGCCGCTGCCTGTGGAAGGGGACCTGCAACTCGTTGCAAAGTGGGACGATTTCGGGCTTGGCGAAGCCAGCTTGGTTGTGCCGGGTGACGCCTTGGCACGTGCGCGGGACGACGTGCGCCGATACTGGTCCGAGTAGTTTTCCACATAGCCCACTTGCCTTGGCAGCGGCGTGAAATGCCGCCGGTACAGTGGCCATATGCCTGTTCGCCTTCCTGACCTACAAGAACTTCTCGACTCCGCCTACGTCGTTTCACTGCCCATGCGCGTGAAGTTCCGGGGCATCATGGAACGCGAGACCCTCCTCCTGCGGGGGCCGGTGGGCTGGGGAGAATTCTGTCCCTTCCCGGAATACGACGACGACGAATCCTCCCGCTGGCTCGCGGCCGCCTTGGAAGCGGGGTGGCTGGGGTTTCCGGAACCCCTGCGGGACAGGATTCCAGTCAATGCCACCGTTCCCGCAGTCCCGGCAGGCCGCGTCCCTGAAGTACTGTCCCGATTTGGGCGCGTGGATGCAGTCAAGATCAAAGTCGCGGAAAAAGGACAGCAACTCTCCGACGACCTCGCACGAGTAGCTGCCGTCCGCGAAGCCCTTCCTGATGCCGCCATCCGGGTGGATGCCAACGGGGGCTGGGATGTTGGCCAAGCCGTTGAGGCGCTCGGGGCACTGGCATCACAGGGGCTTGAGTACGCTGAACAACCTGTGCCCACCATCGAAGGGCTGGCGGAAGTACGGAAACGGCTGGCCGCCGCCGGTACCCCTGTCCTCATCGCTGCGGATGAGAGCGTACGGAAGGAAGATGATCCCCTGCGCGTCGCGAAAGCCGGGGCGGCCGATCTCATCGTGGTCAAGGTTGCACCCCTCGGGGGAGTGCGGCGCGCCCTGGACATCGTCGAGCAAGCCGGGCTGCCCGCCGTCGTCAGTTCAGCACTGGACACCTCGGTGGGCATCCGCGGAGGATTGGCGCTCGCGGCGGCCCTTCCCGCGCTGCCTTTTGCCTGCGGGCTGGGCACCGTTTCGCTCTTCGCCTCGGACATCACGCTGGACCCGCTGGTGGCAGACGACGGCGCCATCCGCTTACGTGATACCCACGCCGATTCCGGGCTGCTGGAGCAGTACGCGGCTTCGGGGGAGCGCCGGGATTGGTGGTTGGACCGCCTGCGGCGCGTCCACTCCGTCCTGGCCAAGAACCAGCACCAGTTGTTCACCGGGCCTTAACCAGAGCGACCTCTCAGCTTCGGATTCCGCTGAAAGGCTCAGCGGGAACCTCGTACACACTCTGGAAGGTCCCCCATGTCTGAAACCACCGGACGATCGTTTCCGCTGCTCCCCATGTTTGGGCACACCAAAGGCAAGCGCAGCGCTGTAACCTGCGCCCTCAAGTGTGACAACGCGTGCGCCGGCGATGTCTGCAACACCAGCGCCAACGGCTACTTCCGCGACATCGCCTCCACGGCCATGTCCCGCCGTGCAGCGCTGGGCCTGGGCGCAGCGGGTGCGCTCGCCGTCGTTCTTGGAGGTGCCGTATCCGGTGCCGATACTGCGGTCGCCGACTCCGGCAATGGCCTGTCCGACGCCGCGAAGAAGGGCTTCGACAAGTCCAAGCTGAAGTTCACTGCCATCAAGCCCGTTGACGCCGCCGTCGACGACTTTACGGTTCCGGA
Source organism: Paenarthrobacter sp. NPDC089307 (assembly GCF_040685055.1). Classification (NCBI taxonomy): domain Bacteria; kingdom Bacillati; phylum Actinomycetota; class Actinomycetes; order Micrococcales; family Micrococcaceae; genus Paenarthrobacter; species Paenarthrobacter sp. NPDC089307. The sequence continues at coordinate 146,662 of NZ_JBFBHE010000006.1, read as the reverse complement.
GGGCTTCGGCTGGAACCCCATCATCCGCTGGGGCGACCCACTGTTCGCCGACTCGCCGGCCTTCGACATCACCAAGCAGACCGCTGCCGCCCAGGCCCGCCAGTTCGGCTACAACAACGACTACACGGACATCCTGCCGATCCCCGACTCCAAGGATCGTCGCGCCGTGCTCTTCACCAACCACGAGTACACCAACGAGAACATCATGCTCCCGGTTGGTTTCGACGCTGCCGAAGCCCGTGCCATCGGCCGGGCCGCCCACGGACTGGCAGTGGTGGAGCTGGAGCGCAAGAACAAGAACAAGCCGTGGAGCTATGTCCAGGGCGCTGCCCTGAACCGGCGCTTCCTCACGGACACTGTGTACGAACTGACGGGTCCCGCGGCCGGCACCAACCTGGTCAAGACCATCGACGACCCCGCCGGCCGCTGGATCAAGGGCACCCTGGGCAACTGCTCGGGCGGCACCACCCCTTGGGGCACCATCCTCTCCGGCGAGGAAAACTTCAACGGCTACTTCGCAGCCCCCGGAACCAGCGACTCCGACAAGCGCTATGGCCTTTCCTCCAAGCCCACCACCCGGCAGTGGGAACTCGACGAGCCTCGTTTCGACACCCGCAATTCCGGATACGCCAACGAAAGCAACCGCTTTGGCTGGATCGTGGAAGTTGATCCGTTCGATCCCACGTCCACCCCCAGGAAGCACTCAGCCATGGGCCGGTTCAAGCACGAGGGCGCCAACGTCATTCTCGCCCCCGACGGCCGCGTTGTGGCGTACATGGGTGACGACGAGCGCTTCGATTACCTCTACAAATTCGTCTCCAAGGGCAAGTACCAGCCGGGTGATTCGAAGGCAGCACGCAAGAACAACATGAGCCTGCTCTCCGAGGGCGACCTGTACGTTGCCCGCTTCACCGGTGACTCGCCTGCCGCCGAGATCGATGGCACCGGCAAGCTTCCGGCCGACGGCGCCTTTGATGGTTCGGGCGAATGGCTGCCGCTGGTTGTTGGCGGTGCTTCAGCCGTCCCGGGGATGTCGGTCGCTGAAGTCCTCGTTTACACACGCCTGGCCGCTGACAAGGTAGGCCCCACCAAGATGGACCGTTGCGAAGACGTCCAGCCCAGCTTGCTCACGGGCAAGATCTACGTGGCCTGCACCAACAACTCAGATCGCGGCAAGGCGGGCAAGGAGGGCGCCACGGAGGTCAACCCCCGCACGCTGAACCGTGACGGCCACATTGTCGAGATTACCGAGGCTCCGGGCCAAACGGGGACCAAGTTCAACTGGACCCTGTTGCTGGTTGCCGGCGATCCCGCCAAGAACGGCTCCACGTACTTCTCCGGGTTCCCGGCGGACAAGGTGTCGCCGATTTCCTGCCCGGACAACGTGGCGTTCGACTCCGTAGGCAACCTCTGGATCTCCACCGACGGGGCTCCGTCCACCATTGGCTACAACGACGGTCTGTTCAAGGTCACCCTTGAAGGTCCGGAGCGTGGCAAGGTGGAGCAGTTCCTGGCCGTTCCCCGCGATGCCGAGACCTGTGGTCCGATCGTCCACGATGAAGAGCGCACCGTCTTCGTGGCAGTCCAGCACCCGGGTGAGGAAGGCACGTTCGACGCGCCGCACTCCTACTTCCCGGACTACGTTCCTGCAGGTGCACCAGTGCCAGCCGGCGCGGTCCGGGCGCCCCGCCCCGCTATCGTGCAGGTCTTCCGCAAGTAGCTTCTGACGAACGGAAACGCTCCCTTGTCTCCTGGAGACGGGGGAGCGTTTCCGTGTCCTCAACCCTCCATCACGTCCCCGGTGCTTCCGCCTGACGCTCCATCACGTCCCGGGTGCTTGGGCTTGACGCTCCTTCACGTCCCGGGTGGTTGGGCCCGACGCTCCTTCACGTCCCGGGTGCTTGGGCCTGACGCTCCTTCACGTCTTGGGGTGATGGGGATGGGATGTGAGTGAGGGTTGGGGTGATGGGGGTGGGATGTGAATGAGCGTTGGGCGGCCTGACGCGCCAATAGACTGGAACGGTGACTTCCCAGGACTCTCTGACCTCCATCGGTGCCGCAAGGATCGCAGTGGCAACACTCCTCGACGGCGGCGTCCGGCATGCGGTGGTGTCTCCGGGATCGCGGTCGGCGCCCATGGCTTACGCCCTGGCGGAAGCGGAGGCTGCGGGCCGTATCCGGCTACACGTCCGGATTGACGAGCGGGACGCCGGGTTCACCGCCCTCGGCCTGGCGCTCTCCACCCAGGCCCCGACAGCAGTGGTAACAACCTCGGGCACGGCCGTGGGGAATCTGCTCCCGGCCGTGATGGAAGCCAACCATTCGGCCGTTCCGGTAGTTGTCATTTCCGCCGATCGCCCCGAAGAGCTCCACGGTACCGGGGCTAACCAGACCACCCTCCAACTGGACCTTTTCGGCGATCACGTGCGTTTCGCGGTCGACGTCGCGGCCGGAGACAATCCGCAGAAAGCTGTGGCAACGGCGCTTTACGCAGCCACCGGCGCCCTCGAAGACACCCCGCCTGGCCCCGTCCAAGTGAACCTCGCGTTCCGCGATCCGCTCACCCCCGCGGCTGGGGACGCCCTGCCGGATACGGACGGTCACGGCGTCTTCCATTACGACGCCGGCCCGCAGGCACTCACTCTTCCGGCAGCACCCAGCGAACTTCCCGAGCGACGCACCGTGGTCCTCGCAGGCCACGACGCCGGTCCCGTCGCCGAAGCTTTTGCCCGCGCGCATGGCCTGCCGTTGCTGGCGGAGCCGTCATCCAACGCGCGCTTCGGGCCCAACGCGATCGGCCCGTACAGGGTGCTGCTGGAGCATTTTGGCCCCGGCTCGGCGGCGCCGATTGAACGCGTCGTCCTGTTTGGGCGGGCTACCTTGTCCCGGCCCGTGGCCTCATTGCTGGCACGGGAGTCCGTTGATTCAGCGATCTACCAGCCCGTCCCGGTCGCGTGGTACGAGGCTGGACGACGCCGCGAAACTCCTGTTGAGAGCCTCCCCGAGCTGGCGGAATTCGCTGGCCGCGGCTCGGCGGAATGGCTTGATTCCTGGCTTCTCGCCGGAGCCGCCGCCCAGCACGGATTGGACGTCGTCCTGGCGGGGGAGGGCGCCGCGAACGGTCCTGCGGTAGGCGCGACAGTCTGGGAACATGCCCGCGGCCAACTGGTCCTGGGTTCCTCCAACGGCATCCGGGACGTCGACCTCGCCGGCCAACCCCATCACGAGCCGATCGCTACCGTCTACGCCAACCGCGGCCTCGCCGGCATCGACGGCACCATCGCCACGGCCACTGGAATTGCGCTGGGAAGTGGACGCGAAACCACGGTCCTCCTGGGCGATGTCACCTTCCTGCACGACGCCGGCGGGCTGCTCCTGGGCCACGGCGAGCCCGTGCCTGACCTCCGCATCGTGGTGCTCAACGACTCCGGGGGAGCCATCTTCAGTCTCCTCGAACATGGCGCCGTGGAAGACTCAGGCGCCTACGGCACCGCCGTCGAACGCCTCTTTGGCACCCCGCACTCAGTGGACATCGCGGCACTCGCGGCTGCGTACGGCGTCGCGTACCAATCGGTAAGTACGACGGCGGAGCTCGCCGGGGCGCTTAAGGCGCCGCTGAAAGGGCGCACCATCGTGGAAGTGCGTGTGGACCGGGCGGGCTTGCGGGCACTTCATGCCCGGATCAAGGAAGCCATCAACGCAGCCGTGGGCCACGGAAACTGACGCAGGCCAGGCAGACCGACGCGGGTCACGGAAATTTGGGTGTCGGTGGTCCGTTTTCCGGGCACTGGGGAGTTCGCGTGGCGTGCGGTGGGTTGAGCACGCTGGAACGGGCGCTTGAGGCAGCCGGGGTTCCCCGCCGCCGTCGTGCTTCTGCAGGCCATCCAAATTCGCACGTGAGCCAGAAACGGGAGGGCGACACCCAAATGTGAGTGTCGCCCTCCCGTTTCTGTGGCGCCAGCGGATATCCGCGGCGCCAGCAAGCCAAACGCTTTAGCTACGCTTCCTCGACGCCGATGTGCGTCGGGTCAAGGACGCGGCGCAGGAATTCCTTGGTGCGCGGCTGGGTGGGCGCGCTGATGACGTGCTCAGCCGGCCCTTCCTCCACCACAACGCCGGCATCCATGAAGACCACGCGGTCGGCCACTTCGCGGGCAAAGCCCATTTCGTGGGTGACCACCAGCATGGTCATGCCTTCCTGGGCGAGCTTGCGCATGACGGCAAGGACATCGCCCACGGTTTCGGGGTCAAGCGCTGAAGTGGGCTCATCGAAGAGCATGAGCTTGGGGTCCATGGACAAGGCGCGGGCGATGGCCACACGCTGCTGCTGACCGCCGGAGAGCTGGTCAGGGAAGCGGTCTGCCAGGTGTCCCAGGCCAACGCGCTCAAGGTTGTGGCGCGCAACGTCTGCGGCCTCGGACTTGGAGCGCTTGAGTACCTTCATCTGCGAAATGGTGCAGTTTTCCAGCACGCTCAGGTGCGGGAACAAGTTGAAGTGCTGGAAGACCATTCCCACGCTTTGGCGCATTTTGTTGAGGTCGACGTCGGGGTCGGTGGCTTCAAACGAACCTACGTTGATGGTGCCGGCATTGGGGTGTTCCAGCAGGTTGACGCAGCGCAGGAGGGTGGACTTGCCGGAACCGGAAGGCCCGATCAGGCACACAACCTGGCCAGGTTCCACGGTCAGTGAAATGCCCTTGAGGACCTCGTTGCTGCCATAGGACTTGCGCAGGTCCTTGATGTCGACGCCGGCGGCGCGAACGGTGGCCGTGCTCCCAGTGGAGTTATTCATGACTGTCCTGCCTATCGCTTGGTCCGCGCGGAGCGGCTTTCGAACTTCCTGGCAAGGAGGCTCAAGGGGATGGTGATGACCAAGTAGAAAGCGCCTGCCACCAGCAAGGGGGTGAGGCCTGCACCGAGGCTGGAGATGCCGTCGCGGCCGAACTTGGTGAGCTCGTACTGGGACGCTGTGAGGCCCAGGACGTAGATCAGCGAGGAGTCCTTGGTGAGGAGGATGATCTCGTTGGTCAGCGGGGGGAGGACAATCTTGAACGCCTGGGGAATGACAATGGAAACCATCGCCCGCCAGTGCGGCATGCCCAGCGAACGGGCTGCTTCCATCTGGCCCTTGGGGACGGCCTGGAGGCCGGCGCGAAGGGTTTCGGCGATGTAGGCCGAAGCCACCATGCCCAGCGAAACCATGACCACAATGTTGACGTCCCATTGCACACCGAAGGCCAGCGGGACACCGTAGCCGAAGGCGATGAAGACGAGCAGGGCAGGCACGCCGCGGAAGAACTCGATGTATCCGGTGGCGATCCAGCGGTACAGCGGGAACGAGGAGAGCTTCATGAGGGCAAGCAAAAGGCCGCCCGACAAGCCCACAACGAAGGCCAGAGCCGTGTAGATAAGGGTGTTCTTGAGGCCCACCAGGAAAATGTCCGGGAACATTGGCCCGATTTTGGCGAAGTTGAAGACGCTGGTGCCAATCGTCTTCCAGTCCACAGCAAGGATCACTGCGGCCAAGACCACAACAAATATGCCGGCCTGGACGTACAAACTGACTTTGGCTCGTTGACGTGCAGTCATTGCCATGGTGTTCTCACATTCATGTTGCGCAGCCGGGCCCCGAAACAACGTGTCGTTTCGGGGCCCGGCTGCGTGGATCTCGGGAGAGCCGGGGCTCGGACTACTTGGTGGCTTCGCCGAACCAGGTGGTCTGGAACTTCTTCAGGGAGCCGTCGTCCGTGAGGCGCTTCAGGGTGCCGTTCACGGCATCGGCCATGGCGGTGTTGCCCTTCTTGATGGCGATGCCCAGCTTCTCGCCCGTTGCGTAGTCTTCCACGCGCTTCAGGTTCGAGTCGTCCTTGATGGCGTAGCCCAGAACGGACTGGTTGCCGATCGCGGCGTCGATGGTGCCGGCCTTGAGTGCCTGGACCAGGAGGCCGGAGTCTTCGAACTGCTGTGCGTCGATGCCCTTGTCCTTGGCGTACTGGGCGCCGGTGGTTGCCTGCTGGACGCCCACCTTCTTGCCCTTGGCGCCATCGATGTTGCTGATGCCGGCGGACGAAGTGGCCACCAGGGTCAGGTCGTCATCCAGGTAAGGGTTGGAGAAGTCCATGACGCTCTTGCGGACATCGGTGATGGAGATCGAGGAGATGGAGACGTCGCAACCGGTCAGCGCGGTTCCGGTCTCGATGGCTTCGAAGGAGCTGTCCACCACGTTGAGGTCTGCCTTGACGTCCTTGGCGACCTCCGCAGCGATGTCCATGTCGAAGCCGACGATCTTGCCGTCCTTCTGGAATTCGAAGGGCTCGTAGGGGACATCCGAGCACACGGTCAGCTTGCCGGCATTGATGAGTTTCAAGCCCGAGCCATCAGAGGCAGCCGGAGTGGAGGAACCACCACAGGCGGTGAGGGCCATTGCGCCGGCAGCGAGCACGGCGGCAATCCTGGTGCCGGACAGAACCGAACGGGAGATCTGCATGTTGTTTACCTTTTGTTGCGGTGGATGCTGAACTGAGTCGGTTTTAGTGTAGCGCCGAACATGAGATGTGCATCACAGGAAACGAAGTTTCACTATTAGATAACTAGTTTACGCACTTATCAAGCATCAAAACCGAAGCCCTGTCTGGAATCCCAGATTCAGCGCTTGATACCCAAAGCCTCCAGCATGGGCCGGAACTTCGCCCACGTCTCAGCCAGTTCCGCCTCCGGCTGGGAGCCCTCCACAATGCCGCAACCGGCATACAGGCGGACGGTGTTGGAGTCCTCGATGACGGCTCCGCGCAGCGCGATGCCCCACTCGCCATTCCCAGCGGCGTCCAGCCACCCCACCGGTCCGGCATAGGGCCCGCGATCCAGGTGTTCGAGTTTCCGGATCAGTGCGCCGGCAACCAGGGTGGGCGTTCCACAGACGGCGGCCGTGGGATGCAATGCATTGATCAGGGCAAGGCACGTAGGCACGTGACCTTCAATATCGGCCAGTTCAGCCTTCACGTCGGAGGCCAGGTGCCACACGTTCGGCAACTCCAAGATGAAGGGCTCGCTGTGCGAGTTCATCGCCTCGGAGAACGGTGCAAGCTGCCGCGTCAGGGAATCAATGGCGATCTCGTGCTCGTGCCGCTGCTTCTCGGAACCGGCCAGAACCCGCTCCGCATATTCCATGGGGGAGCCGTCCATGCCATCGGCATCGCGGCGGTCCAGTGTCCCGGCCAACACGCGCGCTTGCGCAGTACGGCCCTCCACCTGGATCAGCATCTCGGGCGTCGCGCCCACCAGCCCATCGACGCCGTAGGTCCAGCACTCGCGGTATCGGGCCGCCAGTTGGCGAAGAACCTCCGCAGCGTTGACGCCGTCCGGCAGGGTAGCGACGACGTCGCGCGCCAACACCAGCTTCTCCAGCTTGCCGGCGCGGATCTCCTCGACGCCATCGGCCACCGCCTTCATCCAACGGTCCTCGCTGAGGGAACCATGGCTAAGGACGCCCGCCGAACCGTCCGCGGCGACAACCTCCGGTGACAGCCCGACGTCGGACCCTCCTGACGCGGCACCGTCCCCATTGGCGCTGGTCAGCCAGCGTTCCACGGAGGCGAGGACGCCCGCCTCGGTGAGTTCGCCGTCGTCGAACGTGAGCTGGGTGGCCCAGGCGCGGCCGTCGCGGATGCCGATCACCAGTTCAGGGAGGATCAGGCGGGACACGTGCGGGGAAGTTTTGGAGAAGGCGAACGAGCCGAACGCCACCGGGCCGGTACCCGGGAGCTCCACATGGTCCGTGATCTCTGCCTCAAGAATGAGGTGCCGCCACCAGATGTCGGCCTCAAGGAAGCGCTCCGGGCCGGTCGTGCTGAAACGGGTCAGTTCGCCGTAGCCCACCAGGCCGGCTTCGCGTCGGGACCAGCAAAGGACGTCGTCCCGCACCAGAAACGACGGCAGCCCCCCAGGGGATGATTCAACATCGAGGGGGACTGTCAAGGTGCGAAGCGTGCTCGTCATGATGGAACAACAGTACTCCCGCACGCAACGAGAACCTGAGCCGACTTCTACAGCGCAGCAAAGTCGGCGGAATGTCTGAGACAATTACTGGGTGAACCGAGCATCCTTGGAAAAGCGTCCGGACGAAGTTGCGACGATGTTTGATGATGTCGCCCCAAAATACGACGTCGTCAATGACGTCCTGTCCATGGGACAGACCCGGCGCTGGCGCCGGATCGTGGTGGACGCCATGGATGTGAAAGCGGGCCAGAAGGTCCTTGACCTTGCGGCCGGAACGGGCACCTCAAGCGAACCGTACGCCGACGCCGGCGTGGACGTCGTGGCCTGCGACTTCTCCTTGGGCATGCTCAAAGTAGGCAAGCGCCGCCGCCCGGACATCGACTTCATTGCCGGTGACGCCACCAACCTGCCGTTCGCGGACAACAGCTTTGACGCATCCACCATCTCCTTCGGCCTGCGCAACGTCGTGGAACCCCGCAAGGCCCTGGAGGAAATGCTGCGCGTCACCAAGCCCGGTGGCCGTCTGGTGATCGCCGAGTTCTCGCACCCGGTAGTTCCCCTGTGGCGCAACCTGTACACCGAATACCTGATGCGCGCGCTCCCGGCCATCGCCACCAAGGTGTCCTCGAACCCGGACGCCTACGTCTACCTCGCCGAGTCCATCCGTGCCTGGCCGGACCAGGATCATCTGGCACAGTGGCTCGCCGATGCCGGATGGACGGACATCACCTACCGCAACCTCAGCGGCGGCATCGTCGCCGTGCACCGTGCGCAGAAGCCGGCCGAGCACCGCGAAAGTGTTCCGGTTGCCAAGCTCCGGCGCCAAATCAAGCCGCGCCACCAGGCCGGCTAGCTCCGTACCGCCTGCTGACTTAGGACGACGTGAAAGTACTGATTGTTGGCGCGGGCCCGGCCGGGTCCACCGCCGCGTATTACCTCGCCCAGGCGGGCCTCGACGTCACGGTGCTGGAAAAGACGTCGTTCCCCCGCGAGAAGGTCTGCGGAGACGGCCTTACCCCGCGGGCCGTCCGCGAGATCCAGAAGCTCGGCCTGCCCCACGCTGTGGAGGAGGGGTGGCGGCGCAACAAGGGCCTCCGCCTCATTGCGGGTGGCCGAACCATCGAGTTGCCCTGGCCCGAGGTAGCGGACTTTCCCACGTACGGACTGATCCGGACGCGATTGGGCTTTGATGAGGCGTTGGCCCGCCACGCCCAATCCGCGGGCGCCGTCGTGCTCGAACGCCACAGTGTCACCTCCGCCCTCACCGACGACGACGGACGTGTCATCGGCGCCAGGGCCTCCATTCTTGACGAGTCCGGACGCAAGACGGGCGAAACGCGCGACTTTCATGCCGACGTCGTACTCGCCGCAGACGGCAACTCCACGCGAACCGCCGTGTCGCTGGGGATGCACAAGCGCGACGACCGCCCGCTGGGCGTCGCCGTCCGCACCTACTTCACCTCGCCCCGCCACGAGGACGACTGGATGGAAGGCTGGCTGGAACTGCCCGGCAAGTCCGGCAAGCCGCTTCCCGGCTATGGCTGGGTGTTCGGCGTTGGGGACGGCACGTCCAACGTCGGCCTCGGGATACTGAACTCCTCCAAGGAATTCGGCAAGCTCGACTACAAGCAGGTCCTGCGCGAATGGACTGCCGGTATGCCGTCCGAGTGGGGCTTCACGCCGGAAAACCAGGTGGGGGAGATCCGCGGTGCTGCGCTGCCGATGGGCTTCAACCGCACGCCGCACTACTCGCCCGGGTTGCTCCTGCTGGGCGATGCCGGCGGCATGGTGTCCCCTTTCAACGGCGAAGGCATCTCCTACGCGATGGAGTCCGCCCGCTTTGCGGCCGAGTTCCTGATTGACGGCGCCGCGCGTTCGCGGTCCGCCGCTTGGAACGCCGACGACGCCGACGCGCACCTTTCGCGGTACGCGGACTATGTGCGGGACCAGTGGGGATCGCACTTCACGCTGGGCCGTATGTTTGCCACCTTGATCGGGAAGCCTGCCGTGATGAAGCTGGCCCTGCGCACAGGCATGCCGATTCCGGTGCTGATGCGCTTCGTGGTGCGCATGCTCGCCAACCTCACAGATCCTTCCGCGAAGGGTTTCGAAGACCGTGTGATCCGGGTCCTCGAGATGCTGGTTCCGGCAACGTCCAACACTTCTTCGCCGCGTGCTTTGAAGGCCGCCGGCTCCGACACCGCGGTTTCCGCAACAACTAGTTAGGGTTAACCCGTGACGAACTCTGCCGAACACAGCTGGACGCATGCCGGGCACGGCCTGCCGGACTCCACCGAGCCTTCCCTGAACACCACGGCCATTGCAACAGGCCTCCAGCTGCCCGCAGGTTTTGCTGCCATCGCAGGTGACCCCGAGCTTGGCCCGGCCATCACCAACAACCTGGCCCGCGTGGAGAAGAAGCTGCGCGAAGCCATCTCCAACTCGGATCCCCTGGCTGACGCGACGTCGCGGCACCTGGTGGAAGCCGGAGGCAAGCGGATCCGTCCGCTCCTGACCCTGCTGTGTGCTCACCTGGGCGATGCCTCCCGCCCCGAAGTTGTACAGGCCGCCGTCGTTTGTGAACTGACGCACCTGGCAACCCTGTACCACGATGACGTGATGGACTCCGCCCCCTTCCGCCGTGGCGCTCCGACGGCCCACGAAGTCTGGGGAAACTCAGTGGCTATCCTCACCGGTGACCTCATCTTCGCGCGTGCTTCCATCCTCGTTTCGGAGCTCGGCTCCCGCGCCCTCGGCATCCAGGCGCGTACCTTCGAACGCTTGTGCCTTGGTCAACTCCACGAAACTGTTGGTCCGCGCGAGGACGAAGATCCCGTGGAGCACTACCTCTCCGTTATTGCTGACAAGACCGGGTCCTTGGTTGCTGCTTCGGGCCAGCTTGGTGCGATCTTCGCCGGCGCTGACGAGTCGTTCGAGGACCTGCTGGTGGAATACGGCGAAAAGGTTGGCGTCGCGTTCCAGCTCGCCGACGACGTCATCGATGTCACCGGCGTGAAGGTCAAGTCCGGCAAGTCTCCGGGCACGGATCTCCGTGAAGGTGTTCCCACCCTGCCGGTTCTGTTGCTCCGCCGGGACGCTGCGGCAGGGGACACCTCTGCTGCTGCCCTCCTTGAACTGATCGACGGCGACCTCTCCTCCGACGAGGCCCTGGCTGAGGCCGTGGCCGGCCTGCGCGAGCACCCGGTCACCACCGAGTCCTGGAAGATCGCGCGCCAGTGGTCCGCCGAGGCCGTAGCCGCCCTGGCTCCGCTGCCCGAAGGTGTTGTCAAGGCTTCGCTGACCAACTTCGCCCACGCAGTGGTGGACCGCAGCAGCTGATTTTCCTTGTTTGGACGGGGCGTCCTGACCCTGTTTCAACTTTGGATGGCCGGTATGCAACCTTGGAAGGTTGCATACCGGCCTTTCTGGTTCTAAACAAGGTCAGGACGCCACGGGCTCCGTGGTCCAAAATGCCCGGTGTCCCGCTTATTCAACACTGTGAGTACCTCGGCAACCATTCGCTCGGGGTAATGGACGACGTCGGCATAGTAGTAACGCAGGACAAGTCGCCCGCCGCTGATGCTCGCGTTGTTCCGGTACTGGTCCTTCTTGACCTGCCGGGCCTCTAAATGAGTGCCTCCGTCGAGTTCGACCACAAGGCATTCGTTGATGAGGCAGTCGACTTCGCCGACACCTGGCAGTTGGGCATGCATTGTGACTCGAAGTCCTGCCCTGACAAAGTGCAAGTGGGCAAGTACTTCAAGCACCGAGTCCGCGCGGGGAATGACCATGTCAAGAACAGCCCGTGCCTTGCCGTTGCGTTTGCCTGGCAACTTTGACCGCAGGAAGTCCTTGGTCAGAAGTGCCTGGCTGATGGCGCTCTGAACCAGGACCAAGGCCTCCAGCTCCGGCAGGCATCGCAACGCATGGAGCAGCACATCGGCAACTCCGGCAACAGGCAGGAAGGGGTGGGGTGGGTGTGTGCAGGCTGCGTGGTCAATGACTCCACTGTTGGGGATGCCGTTTCCGCAACTGATATGGGGAGTGGCGGGCGGGTCGTGCAGTGCCCATAGCCTGTAGAAGCGGGCGGCCGAGATGCAGGTCAATCTGCCGTTAGCGCAGTAGGCGGCAAGCACATGGCTGTCGGCCTTGGGGAGGCAGTAAACCCCGCGCTGAATCCTACGGAGCTTTCCCGAGGCTACGGCGGCTGCGAGGCTCCGCTCGGAAAAGCCGGCCTTCCGCAAGGCTACGGTCCGGGCACTGCCGAGTCGATAACGAAGAAATTCCTCCAGCTCCATGACTCATGGTTTCGCCGGAGGCGCTCAGGCATCAGCCCGGTTTCGGTGCTATGTGGATAACTCTTGGGACGCAGTAATCAAGCTCACAGCTGCTCAAAATTGCGTTGACTCAGGCAGTTGCAAATATGACAGGATTGTCATAAGCTATTCACGGATCCACTAAATGCCTCCGGTGGGTCTGATGCGAACGGAGATTGTGGTCCCGGTTCGGTGCAGCGTATGACTCGTAACGTTGCAGCGAGCCGGGGCCATTCCGTTTTAAGTGCCCATTGCTTCCAGCGCCGACCTGGGAAAGGTGCGCTGCCGCCGTCGAGCCTGTTGCTTCCTGACCCTTTTTTGAGTTGGGGCAGCACAAAATCAACCTATATCGGGTGCACAACGCGCGCTGCGGGCCAAAAAAGGTCAGGAAGCCCCACCGAGCCCTGAAACAAAACAGCCCCCGCCCTGGCCGAAGCTCAGGAAGGGGGCTGCTCAAAAACCAGAACTTATTCGTCGTCGTTGAATGCCCACTCGAACATGTCGAAGACGAACTCGGAGAACGTTCCTTCTTCACTCTTCCACTGGCCACGGGCGTTGTTGCGGCGCCAGACGATGGGGTCGGGGATGCTGAGGTCGGCGGTGCGGAAGCCCCAGGTGAACTGTTCTTCCTCGTCCTCCAGGAACATGAGGAAGCCTTCGTCGTCCACTTCCAGTTCCTCGGGGTCCCAGAAGTAGTGGTAGGCCTCCATGAGGTCCTCGCAACCACCGATGGCAAGGTAGAACTCGCGCAGGACCAGCGGGATGGTGAAGGAGTGTTCAGCGAGGGCGTCGTCCAGTTCGTCGGGCGTAAGGCCGTCTTCTTCCTGCCATTCATCCTCGAGATACTTTGGGACCAGCGCGCGGAACTTCTCGAGGAACATGTCAGTCATGCTCTTATCCTAGCTAATCCCGGGCACCCGAAATTGCGCCCCCGCCGGTCCCGGCACGGTGCCATCCCCGGACAGCCAAGGGCACATACCAACTGCGTCGCCAGGCCGTCACCCGGAAGGCGAAGACAACTGCGGCGATGATGCACGCCGTAAGTCCACTGAACAGGCCGAGGTGCCACATCAAGGTGGTCAACCCGGCGCCCACGAAGGCAGGCAACGCGTAGATGTCGCGGTTGTTGAACAGGGTAGGGATTTCGTTGGCGGTGATGTCCCGGAGCAGGCCGCCGCCCACGCCCGTGGTGACGCCCAGCAGGATCGCGGCCACCGGATTCATGCCCGCACTGATCGCCTTCAGGGTGCCGGTGATGCAGAACAAGGCCAGCCCGCCGGCGTCGAACAGCGTCAAAAGCGATGTGAAGCGCTGGACAGAAGAGAACAAGTAGTAGACCAGCAGGGCGGCCAGCAAGGGCGGTGCCAGATAGGCGGGGTTGGTGAAGGCGATCGGGGGACCGGTGTTGATCACGATGTCGCGGATTACGCCACCGCCCAGGGCAGCGATGGAGGCGAGCAGTATGGAACCGACAAAGTCGAATTGCTTCCGGGCGGCCAGCAAGGAGCCTGAAACCGCGAAAAAGAACACGCCGATGAGGTCAAGCCAGAGAAGAACAATGTCAATGGAAATCAAGTGGACTGGTTCTTTCGCGAGCGGGCTTCACAACAGGTGCGGGCTCAACGTTACGCTAGCTCCCATGAACAGCCCCGTTTTGATCGCCTGCGCCCACGGAACACGCAACGCTGAGGGGCAGGCAGCAATCCGCCAGGTCATGGCCGAAATCGAGGAACTTCGTCCCGGGCTGCGCGTGGTTGAGGCCTACGTGGACGTTCAAGAGCCCGAGCTGGGCGGCGTGGTGGAGGGCCTGCCCGAGGGGACTGCCGCCGTCGTCGTACCGCTTTTGCTCTCTACCGGATTCCACATCAAGGTGGACGTGCCCAAGGCGATCAAGACCCGGCCAGAGGTAGTGGCCGCCAGGCCGCTGGGGCCGGATGCGCGGCTGGCTGAGCTGCTTGCCACCCACCTGCGCAGCGCCGGCCTGAAGGACGACGACGGCGTGTTGCTGGCCGCCGCGGGTTCCTCGCTCCCGGATGGCTCGGTCGATTCGGAAGAGCAGGCGCGACTGCTCGCGGAGCTGCTGCCCAACAAGGTCCGGGTCGCCTATGGTGCCAGCGCCCAGCCAACGGTGCCCGACGGCGTCGCCTCCTTGCGTGCGGAGCTCGCCTCGGACGGCGGGACGGGCAGGGTCTTCATCGCCTCCTACCTGCTGGCCACGGGCTACTTCCACGACCAATTGGCGAAGGCAGGAGCCGATGTTGTTACGGCTCCTTTGCTGCCGTCCAAGCTTCTGGCCGAGATTGCGCTGGAACGGTACGACGCAGTGTTGGAAAGCCTCTCCTAACCTTTATTTGCAAGGAAAACCGGGCTAAATGGAACTGCATATCGAGCCGTCCGGGACAAGGCCGCTGGCGTGTTCGTGACGAAATGTTTCCCTAGGTGACTCAACATTTCCGGACCTTTGCTGGCGAAAACTGGCCAGTCCTACAGTCGATGTATGACAGATACAGCTGTAGCCGGTGCGTCCTCGGACACCGCAGTTCCTTCGCGCCCGGCACGCACCCGCCCTGCCGCAAAACCCCACGGCCAGTGGAAGGTTGATGGCACCACGCCGCTCAACGCCAATGAGACCTGGAAGCAGGAGGACAACGGCCTCAACGTCCGTGAACGCATTGAGTCTGTCTACTCAAAAGAAGGCTTCGACTCGATCGACGGCACGGACCTGCACGGCCGCTTCCGTTGGTGGGGCCTCTACACGCAGCGCAAGCCCGGGATCGACGGCGGCAAGACCGCAACGCTTGAACCCCACGAGCTCGAGGACAAGTACTTCATGCTGCGCGTGCGCATCGATGGCGGCGCGCTCACCACAGAACAGCTGCGCGTCATCGGGCAGATCTCCGTGGACTTTGCCCGCGGCTCGGCAGACCTGACGGACCGCCAGAACATCCAGCTCCACTGGATCCGCGTGGAGGACGTACCGGAAATCTGGCGCCGCCTTGAAGGCATCGGCCTGTCCACCACCGAAGCGTGCGGCGACGTCCCGCGCGTTATCCTGGGTTCGCCGGTTGCCGGTATCGCCAAGGACGAGATCATCGATCCCACGCCGCTCATCCATGAGCTCGCCGAGCGTTTCATCGGCGACCCCGAGTTGGCCAACCTGCCCCGTAAGTACAAGACCGCCATCACCGGCCACCCGTCCCAGGACGTGGTGCACGAGATCAACGACTTCGCCCTGGTGGGCGTTGTCCACCCCGAGCTCGGGGCTGGCTACGACCTCTGGGTTGGCGGCGGTTTGTCCACCAACCCGCGCCTTGCCGAACGCCTCGGTGTCTTCGTTTCGGCCGACGTCGCCGCCGAAGTGTGGCTGGGCGTCACCAGCATCTTCCGCGACTACGGCTACCGTCGCATGCGCACCAAGGCCCGCCTGAAGTTCCTGATGAACGACTGGGGTCCTGCCAAGTTCCGCCAAATCCTGGAAGACGAATACCTCGGCTTCAAGCTGCCGGACGGCCCCGCCGCTCCCAAGCCCACGGCTCCCGGCGACCACATCGGTGTCCACGAGCAGAAGGACGGCAAGTTCTTTATCGGCGTGACCCCCACTGTGGGCCGCACGTCCGGCGAGGCACTGGTCAAGCTCGCCGACACCCTGGAGAAGCACGGCTCCTACCGCCTCCGCACCACTCCCCACCAGAAGCTCGTCATCCTGGATGTGGCCAAGGAAAATGTAGAGCCGCTCATCGCCGAACTCGACACCCTGGGCCTGTCCGCCCGGCCGTCCGTGTTCCGCCGCGGAACCATCGCCTGCACGGGCATCGAGTTCTGCAAGCTGGCCATCGTCGAAACCAAGGTCACCGCAGCCACCGCCATCGCTGAACTGGAACGTCGCCTGGCAGACCTCGTGGAGACTAAGCAGCTGCCCAACGCACTGTCCCTCCACATCAACGGCTGCCCGAACTCCTGCGCCCGTATCCAGACGGCCGATATCGGACTGAAGGGCATGATGCTGCCAACGCCCGACGGCGACCCCACCCCGGGTTTCCAGGTCCACCTCGGTGGCGGGCTGGCCAACAACGAGCGCGAGGAAGCGGGGCTGGGACGTACGGTCCGCGGCCTCAAAGTCACCGTGGAAGACCTGCCCGATTACGTGGAGCGCGTGGTCCGCAAGTTCGTCGCCGTCGGCGCCGAAGGCCAGACCTTCGCGGAGTGGGCGCACTCCGCAGATGAAGGAGACCTCCAATGACGGATCCCCAAACGCTCCCGGCCGTGCGCACGCTGAGGTCACACGAGGAACTGAAGGCATTGGCCGAGGCCGGCGCGGCTGAACTCGGCTGGAATGCCACCGCCCAGGAAGCCATCGCCTGGGTAGCACGCAACTTTGAGCTGCCCGCGGTGACGGTCGCCTGCTCCATGGCCGACGCCGTCCTGCCGGCTTTGGTCGCGGACCAGCTTCCCGGCGTCGACGTTTTGTTCCTGGAGACCGGCTACCACTTCAAGGAAACGTACGAAACCCGCAACGAAGTGGCGGCCAACCTGCGCGTCAACGTGGTGGACGTCCTCCCCGAGAACACCGTGGAACAGCAGGACCGCCTCCTGGGCAAGGACCTGTTTGCCCGGGATGCCGCACAGTGCTGCGCCCTGCGCAAGGTCCAGCCGCTTCGCCGCTCACTGTCCGGTTACGAGGTGTGGTTCACGGGAGTCCGACGCGACGAAGCTCCCACCCGCACCAACACCCCGGTGGTCACCTGGGACGAGGGCTTCGGCTTGGTCAAGGTGAACCCGATGGTGGACTGGAGCTTCGATCAACTGCTGGAGTACTCCGAGGACAACATCCTCCCCGTCAACCCCCTCCTGAGCCAGGGCTACCCCTCCATCGGATGCCAGCCCTGCACCCGCAAAGTGGCCCCGGGCGAAGACCCCCGCGCCGGCCGCTGGGCAGGATCCGACAAGACAGAATGCGGACTACACACATGAGCACGTACACAACAGAGGAGTCCACGGTGGAAGTTGCAGCGGCAGTCGACGCCCCCTCAGCCGAGCGCCTGAGCTCACTGGACACCCTCGAGTCCGAGGCCATCCATATCATCCGCGAGGTTGTTGCCGAGTTCGAGAAGCCTGCGCTGCTCTTCTCCGGCGGCAAGGACTCCGTGGTCATGCTGCACCTGGCCACCAAGGCATTCTGGCCTGGCAAGGTTCCTTTCCCCGTTCTTCACGTGGACACCGGTCACAACTTCCCCGAGGTCATCGACTTCCGCGACCGCACGGTTGAGCGCCTTGGCCTGAAGCTGGTTGTTGGTTCCGTGCAGGAATTCATTGACCGCGGTGAGTTGGCTGAGCGTGCAGACGGCACCCGCAACCCGCTGCAGACCGTCCCGCTCCTGGACGCGATCCAGCGCAACAAGTTCGACGCCGTGTTCGGCGGCGGCCGCCGCGACGAGGACAAGGCCCGCGCCAAGGAACGCATCCTGAGCCTCCGCGACGAGTTCGGCCAGTGGGATCCGCGCAACCAGCGCCCCGAGCTGTGGAACCTGTACAACGGGCGCCACACCGTGGGCCAGCACGTCCGTGCGTTCCCCATCAGCAACTGGACCGAGCTGGACATTTGGCGCTACATCGAGCGCGAAAACATCGAGCTCCCCAGCCTCTACTACGCCCACGAGCGTGAAGTCTTCGCCCGCGACGGCATGTGGCGTGCAGTGGGCGAGGTGTCCCAGCCGCTTCCGCACGAGGACGTCATCACCAAGCTGGTCCGCTACCGGACCGTGGGAGACATGTCCTGCACAGGTGCAGTCGAGTCCGACGCACGCACCGTGGCCGACGTCGTTGTTGAAGTCGCCGCCTCCACCCTGACAGAACGTGGCGCCACCCGGGCAGATGACCGCATCTCCGAGGCCGCCATGGAAGACCGCAAGAAGGACGGCTACTTCTAAATGAGCATCGAAACTTTGGCTGCCGGGCTGGAGACAGCCCTGCCCACCACCCTGTTCCGTTTCGCGACCGCCGGATCGGTGGACGACGGCAAGTCCACTTTGGTGGGCCGCCTCCTTCACGATTCCAAGGCAATTCTGGCTGACACGCTCGACGCCGTTGCCCGCACCTCCGCGGACCGCGGCTTCGGTGGCGAAAAGGGCGGGATCGACCTCGCCCTCCTGACCGACGGCCTGCGGGCCGAGCGCGAGCAGGGCATCACCATCGATGTTGCCTACCGCTACTTCGCAACGGACCGCCGCAGCTTCATCCTGGCGGACTGCCCCGGCCACGTTCAGTACACCAAGAACACGGTGACGGGCGCGTCCACTGCGGATGCCGTCGTCGTGCTCATTGACGCCCGCAAGGGTGTGCTGGAGCAGACCCGCCGCCACTTGTCCGTGCTGCAGTTGCTGCGCGTGGCCCACGTCATTGTGGCCGTGAACAAGATCGACCTGGTGGACTTCAGCGAGCAGGTGTTCCGCGACATCGAGGCCGATGTTCAGAAGGTTGCCCGCGAGCTCGGACTTGGATCCGATGGTGTGGCTGACCTGCTGGTGGTTCCCGTCTCGGCCCTCGACGGCGACAACGTGGTGGACCGCTCCGAGCGCACCCCCTGGTACAGCGGTCCTGCGCTGCTGGAGGTCCTCGAAACCCTGCCTGCAGCTGACGAACTTGAGGCAGGACTGGAGAGCTTCCGTTTCCCGGTCCAGCTGGTCATCCGGCCGCAGGGCGCGTTGGCCCCTGATGCCGTGGCTGCCGGTCTCGATGTGGAGGCGTACCGCGATTACCGCGCCTACGCGGGCCAGATCACCGAGGGGTCGGTGAAGGTGGGCGACGAAGTGTCCGTCATCAGCCCCGGGCACGAGCCACGCACCACCACCGTGGTTGGCATCGACTTCGCCGGACAGTCCTTGGAGGAGGCCGCCGCGCCGCAGTCCGTGGCCATCCGTTTGGCTGACGAGATCGACATCGCCCGTGGGGACACCATCGCCGCGGCCGGCACTGTCCGGGAGAGCACCGCTGACCTGTACGCGTCGCTGGCGTGGCTGTCTCCGAAGCCCCTGCGCGAAGGCCAGAAGGTACTGGTGAAGCACGGCACGCGCACGGTGCAGGCACTGGTCCGCAACGTCACGGGCAAGCTGGATTTGGCCACGTTCAACGTGGAGCCGGCGTCCAACCTGGAGCTCAACGACATCGGCCACGCGCAGCTCCGGCTCGCGGCCGCCCTGCCGCTGGAGAACTACCTGCACCACCGCCGCACGGGCGCGTTCCTGGTGATCGACCCGATCGACGGCAACACCCTGGCCGCCGGCCTGGTGAAGGACCACCCGGGCGACCACGAAGACGAACGTTACGTCATCTAGGGTCACACGTAGTCACAAACCGCAGCTTGTTCGCGACCCCTCACGTTGTACGGCGTGACCGGCGGGCAAGCTGCGGTTTTCTTTTACTGGGAAGGACCCATGCCACAGAACACCACGCTCAGCACCCTCCTCGCGTCAGGTACGGACCTGGTCCTGGACGGTGCGCTGGCCACTGAACTGGAAGCCCACGGCTGCGATCTTGAAGACGCGCTGTGGTCGGCGAAGGTCCTGCTGGAGCAGCCACACCTGATCAAGCAGGTCCACCGCGACTACTTCGACGCCGGTGCCTCCGTTGCCATTACCGCCAGCTACCAGGCCACTCCACAGGGCTTCGCGCGGCGGGGACTGTCCGTAGATGAGTCGCTGGATCTGGTGGCATTGAGCGTCCGACTGGCCGATGAAGCACGGCGCGAATACATTGCCGCGAATCCGGAGGCGGGACCGTTGCTGGTGGCCGGCTCGGTTGGCCCTTACGGCGCCTACCTTGCCGATGGCTCCGAATACCGCGGTGATTACACGCTTTCCGGCGCAGAATTCCGGGATTTCCACCGTCCCCGGATCGCTGCGTTGGTGGAAGCCGGCGCGGATTTCCTGGCCTGCGAGACGCTGCCGTCGTTCGCCGAAGCAGAAGCGCTGCTGGCGCTCGTGGCGGAGTTCGACGTCGAAGCCTGGTTCACGTTCACGCTGCGGGACAGCGGCCACATCAGTGACGGAACGCCCCTTGGGCAGGTTGCTGCGCTGCTTGGCGCGGAACCGCGCGTCGCCGCCGTCGGGGTTAACTGCGTGCCGCTGGAACTGGTCTCGGATGCGCTGCGAGTGCTGCAAGGAGTCACTGAAAGGCCGTTGGTGGCCTACCCGAACTCCGGCGAGACCTACGACGCCGTGACCAAGACCTGGGGCCCGTCGGAAGGTGTTCAGGGCGATGGGACCCTGGCCGGCAACGCTGCCCAGTGGCGCGAAAACGGAGCCCGTCTCATAGGCGGATGCTGCCGCACAACTCCGCGCGACATTGAAGACCTTGCGGCGAATATGACGTCACATGAACCTGCGTGAACCTTGGTTTCTGCGGGATTGAAGCGGAAATATGACAGTCCCTACTGTGAAGGCATGACCTCTCCGGAATGGTCCTTCCTTGCCCTCCACGGGCGATGTCGCGGGGCCTGATCTTCGCCCCCTTCGCATCCCACTTCTCCTAAGGACCCCCCATGGCAAACACACCCGAGTCACAGAAACCCGATTCCGGTACCACCCGCATCGTCGCGGGTGAGACCGCACCCAAACCCAAGCGCCGCCGCACCCTCGAGATCGGCCTGGCGGTCGGCCTCGTCCTGCTGATCGGCGCAGGTGCCGCAGTAGCCTCCGCTGTATCCCAGGGCAACCAGGCTGCGCCGGCACCGGCCACCACGCCGGCCGCCGAGCTCAAGCTTGGCTACTTCAGCAACGTCACCCACGGCCCGGCCTTGGTCGGCACCAGCAAGGGCTTCATCCAGAAGGAGCTGGGCGACACCAAGCTCAGCACGCAGATCTTCAACGCCGGCCCTGCCGCGATCGAAGCACTGAACGCCGGCGCCATCGACGCCACCTACATCGGCCCGAACCCGGCCATCAACTCCTTCGTCAAGAGCAACGGCGAGTCCATCAGCATCATCGCCGGCGCAGCTTCCGGCGGTGCCCAGCTGGTGGTCAAGCCGGAGATCAACTCCGCAGCCGACCTCAAGGGCAAGGTCCTCGCCTCGCCGCAGCTCGGCGGCACGCAGGACGTCGCCCTCCGCGCCTGGTTGGGCCACCAGGGTTACAAGACCAACCCGGACGGCAGCGGTGATGTGAACATCAACCCGACCGAAAACGCCCAGTCGCTGAAGCTCTTCCAGGACGGAAAGCTCGACGGCGCGTGGCTGCCTGAGCCGTGGGCCTCCCGCTTGGTGCTGGAAGCCGGCGCGAAGGTCCTGGTGGACGAAAAGGACCTGTGGGAGAAGGGCGACTTCACCACCACCATCCTGATCGTGAACAAGAAGTTCGCGGCTGAACACCCGGAAACGGTGAAGGCTCTGTTGAAGGGCCACGTTGAATCCGTGAACTGGCTGAACTCCGCATCCGCGGAAGAGAAGGCCACCACCATCAACGCAGTCCTCAAGGACACCGCAGGCAAGCCGCTCCCGGCGAACGTGATCGAACGCGCCCTGCAGAACATCAAGTTCACCACCGACCCGCTGGCAGGAACGTACAAGAAGCTCCTGCAGGACGGTGTTGACGCGGGCACCACCAAGCAGGCCGACATCAACGGAATCTTCGATCTCCGCGCCTTGAATGAGGTGGAGGGCAAGAAGACCTCGGCCGCAGGTCTTGGCCAGGACTAAGCACTGACAGGCTGGTCCGTTCCCCTGGAAACTGCCGGGGGAGCGGACCGGCCTTTGGCCATATCAGCTCTACCAATCAACATGAAGGACGGGACCATGCCAGTCGTACTCGAGAACCTGGGGAAGCGCTTCGGCGACGGCGCCCCGGTGCTGGACGACGTCAACGCCACCATCGCCCAGGGCGAGTTCGTCGCCCTCCTTGGTGCGTCCGGCTGCGGCAAGTCCACCCTGCTGAACATCATGGCGGGACTGGAAAAGCCGACGTCGGGCGCCCTTGAAGTACCCAGCGATGGTGCGGCCTTCATGTTCCAGGACGCGTCCTTGTTCCCTTGGCTGACTGCCCGGGGGAACATCGAGTTGGCATTGCAACTCGCGGACAAGTCCAGCACCAAAGCCAGCCGCAGGGAACGCGCCAACGAACTGCTGGAGCTCGTCCACCTGGGTGGGGCAGGGGACAAGCGTCCCCACGAACTCTCCGGTGGCATGCGGCAGCGCGTTGCCTTGGCCCGCTCGTTGGCCCAGGACCGGCAACTGCTGCTGATGGACGAGCCGTTCGCGGCCCTGGACGCCATTACCCGGGACCTCCTGCATGACGAGCTTGAGCGCATCTGGAAGGAAACCGGCCGGACCATCGTGTTCGTGACCCACAATGTGCGCGAGGCCGTCCGCCTGGGCCAGCGAGTGCTGCTTCTGTCCTCCCGTCCCGGCCGTGTGGTGGCCGAATGGGACGTCACCGAAGAACACCGGACCGACGCCGGCAGTGCTGGGGAGCTGACCGGTGTCATTACCCGCCGCCTTCGCGAGGAGATCCGCCGCCATGCCAAGTAACCCCATCACCACCGAAGAGCGGACCCTTCCCGTGACTGAATCCAAAGAACACATCACGTCGCCATCGCTGAAGGGCAACGCCTCGGAACTTCGCGACCTTGAAGCGGGCCTGGACAATCTTCAGTCGGACCTTGGCCGCAAGCGCGGCATCGAATGGAAGCGCGTCCTGCTTCCCGTCCTGGCGCTGGTAGTACTCATCCTCGCGTGGCAGTTCTACGTTTCGCTGGGCCTCAAGCGTCGCGACCAAGTACCGGGGCCGCTGGATGTGCTGAACCAGCTGATCCTGCTCTGGAGTGAAGGCAAGGTCCAGGAATCAGTGTGGACTTCGCTGCAGCGGGGATTGATTGGGTTCCTGATTTCCGTAGTGGTCGCAACACCGGTGGGCTTGCTGCTGGCACAGGTTGCTCCCTTGCGCCGCGCCTTTGGTCCGCTGATTTCCGGGCTTCAGGTGCTGCCGTCCGTGGCCTGGGTTCCCGCAGCCATCATTTGGTTCGGCCTGACGGACGCAACGGTGTACTTCGTGGTGCTCATGGGCGCCATCCCGTCCATCATCAACGGGCTGATTTCCGGCGTCGACCAGATCCCGCCGCAGTACAGGAGCGTTGGGACCGTCCTGGGTGCGAACCGGCTTCAGATGGCGCTGCAGATCATCCTGCCGGCTGCCCTGCCCGGGTACATCGGTGGTCTGAAGCAGGGCTGGGCATTCTCTTGGCGCTCACTCATGGCTGCTGAAATCATCGCCGTGGGCGGCACTATCGGCTTCGGGTTGGGCTCGCTCCTTGACCAGGGCCGCGCGTTGTCCGACATGGCGATCGTGATGTCGGCGATCCTGCTCATCCTGTTTGTGGGCATCCTGATTGAGCTCCTGGTATTCGGGCCGATCGAGAAGCGCCTCCTGCAGCGCCGCGGTTTGCTGGCGGGCAGCTCGCGCTAACGCCCGCTCCTTACGGCAACGCGGGGTCACTTATGGCCCATGTTTAGTGTGAACATGGGCCATAAGTGACCCCGCGTTGTTGTTCTCTGGTTCCGCTGGCGTCACCTCAGCCCCATTGCATGCCGAAGGCCTCCTCCCGTCGACGGTGGTTGATCACCGGGCCGGTTAGCGCCGCGTTACCGCACGCAACGCCCGACGGCGACCTCCCGCCGTCGGGCGTCTGCGGAACCTGCCGCTAGAGACCGGCCAGGAGGTCCTTCATTTCCTGGATCTCCTTTTCCTGCGCGGACACGATGTCCGTGCCGAGCTGGAGGGCTTCCGGGTTCTGACCCTGCGCGATCTCGGTTTTGGCCATAGTCACAGCACCCTCATGATGCGCGATCATCTGGGTGAGATAGAGCTTGGCCGCTTCCGTGCCTTGCGCGTCCTTGAGCTTCTCCAGCTCAGCCTCGCCCAGCATGCCATCCATGCCGTGGCCTGTGTGCTCGGAGGACCCCATGGCAGGCATGTTCCAGCCCGCCAGCCATGTCGTCATTTTCTCGATCTCCGGAGCCTGGGCTTCTTTGATCTTGCCGGCCATGTCAGTGACCGCAGCGGGCATGTCCTTCTTTGCCAGGATTGTGTCTGACATTTCCACAGCCTGCGCGTGGTGCGGAATCATCATCTGGGCGAACATCACGTCCGCCGCATTGTGAGCTGATGTGGTGCTGTTCGCCGAAGGACTGGCAGAAGCTTCTGAGCTGCCGTGGTCCATGCCAGGCATGGATTCTGGGCCGGAATTCGATGTGCAGCCGGTCAACGCAATCAGGCTTGCAAGAGCTGTTCCGGTGACAATAAAGCGCGCTTTGTTCATCAGTGAATGGTCCTTTGCCAATTCAGGCGGCACTTGATCTGCCGCCAGGGATAAGCAGATATGCGCCCCGGAGGGCCGGATGGCCTCGGGGTATGTCGAAGTGGTCCGTCGGGAGGCGGACCGTTTGGCGGCTTACGTCCTGCTGATGCTGAGTTGGCCGGGAGCAGGTGCCTCCGGCCGATAGGTCCAGAATGGCGGAGCGTCGTGTGCTCCCCAGACGGCGGAAAAGACGGCGATGGTGGTACCCGGAGGCGGCGCAGCCAGGGAACCCGTTTTCAACGAAGGGGTGCAATTGGCGCTTGAGGCCTGAGTGCAGGCGCAGCTTTCCCATGCGCGGGTGTCCGTTTCGGCGGGCAAGGTCGCAAGGAGGTGTTGCGAAGAATCGTGCGCGTGGACGGCAACACCCGCCGGGACGGACGGTGCGTTGGCCGAATGCGTTCCGTGGGATCCGTTGACTACGTGCATGCCGAAGATGCCTGCGATGACGGTTGCCACGAGCAGCAGGAGGGGGATCCGCTGCGTCAATGCTTGGAGAACCCGAGGGGTCAACGGCCTGCTCACGATCCTCCGTTCCTTCAATGCATGTTCCGGTCAGTAGCAGCATACCCTGGTGGGGTATGCGGGGCGAGTCCTCCGGCGATCTGCACGCCTGTTCAACAAGATCCTCCGTACGGCTGCGCCCTCGGGCCCTGACGTCCTAGAATCGGGCCATGGGCCTTCTCACGTTCAGCATCAACGTCACTTTGGACGGTTGCGTCGACCACCGGGAGGGCATCGCCGACGACGAGACGCACGCCCACTTCACGCGCCTCCTGGACCAGAGCGGTGCGATGCTCTGGGGGCGTACTACGTACGAAATGATGGAAAGCTACTGGCCCTTGGTGGCCAACGGTGAGGTTGATGCACCGCCAGCCCTCAAGGAGTGGGCCGTCAAGCTGGAAACCAAGCCCAAGTACGTGGTCTCTTCAACCCGAAGCGACTTCCCATGGACCAACAGCCACCATATCGTCGGCGAGTTGCGCGCCGCGGTGCAGGAACTCAAGGACGGGACTCCAGACGGCGTGCTTGTCGGCAGCGGCAAACTCGCCACAGAACTGGACCGGATGGGACTGATCGACGAGTACAAGTTCCTGGTCCATCCCATGATCACCGGCCACGGCCCCACGCTCTACCAAGGCGGGCTGCCCGGAACCCGTCGCCTCGAACTGATCTCGGCGGAGCCACTGGGCAACGGCGCGGTGGCCATGCATTATCGCCGCGCTGATTGAGGAATGACCCGGCCCTGGACTGCGTTGTTCCGGACATGCACAACAAACGGATCGGCTTCCTGTCCTTCGGCCACTGGGCCCGCGTTCCCGGTTCCTTGGTACCTTCGGCCGGGGAGGCCCTGAAGCAGGGTATCGACCTCGCTGTCGCGGCGGAGGAACTGGGCATCGACGGCGCGTTCTTTCGCGTGCACCATTTCGCCCGCCAGCAGGCCTCGCCCTTCCCCTTGCTCGCAGCCATCGCAGCGCGGACCAGCCGCATCGAAATGGGGACCGGCGTGATCGATATGCGCTACGAGAACCCGCTCTATATGGCCGAGGAAGCCGCCGCCACGGACCTGATCAGCGATGGCAGGCTGCAGCTCGGTGTCAGCCGTGGTTCACCCGAACCCGCACGTAACGGTGCAGCAAACTTTGGCTATGTACCGGCTGACGGCGAGGACGGCGGGGACATGGCCCGGCGCCACACGGCACTTTTCCGCAAAGCCATCGCCGGGCACGGGGTGGCCGAGGCAGACCCGCACTATTCCGGCGGCGCCACCGGCTTGCTCCCGATCCAGCCCCAATCACCGGGCCTTCCCCAACGGATCTGGTGGGGAGCCGGCACCCGCAAGACAGCGGTATGGGCGGCGGAGCAAGGGATGAACCTGATGAGTTCCACCCTCCTCACCGAGGACACTGGCGTGCCCTTTGACGAACTCCAAGCTGAGCAGATCCGGCTGTTCCGTGAAGCCTGGGCGGCCGCCGGGCATGACTTCGAACCGAGGGTTTCGGTGAGCCGCAGCGTGATTCCGATCGTCGACGCCGATGACAACCGCTACTTCGGCCTCCGGGCCCAGGCGGACAGCCAGGACCAGGTGGGGATTCTCGACGGCGCGTTGTCACGTTTCGGTAAGAGCTACATTGGCGAGCCGGACCAGTTGGCTGAAGAGCTCGCGAAGGACGCGGCAGTCCAGTCCGCCGATACGGTCCTGCTCACGGTGCCCAACCAGCTTGGCGTCGATTACAACGCCAAGCTGTTGGGCAACGTAGCCAAGCACATCGCACCAGCGTTCGGTTGGAGTGCGAACCGGGTCGGCTGAGGAACCCGGGGAGCCAAGCTAGGAAGCGACTGCCACCAGCCCGGCCCCCGGACGGGACACGGACAGTCCTTCGGTGAACACCCGGTACCCGCGTTCGTGGTCGAACCCATGAATTTCCCGGGTGTCCAGGGCGTCCATGAATTCGAGGGTCTGCCGGGTGACTACCTGGCCGGGGACCAGGATGGGGAAGCCCGGCGGATACGGCGTCACGAAACCAGCGGACACCACCTCCTGTCCCTTGGCCACGGCTGCAGCTACTTCGGCCGCGGACAAGTACACCGTGGAGCCGGGCTTGTAGCTTTCAAAGTATGCGGCCCGGATATCACCGTCCTCGCAGGCGTCGTCAACCCGGAAACGCGCTGCAAAAGTGCTGAAGTCCGGCAGTGGGGGAGTCGGACGGGAGACGTCTGCTGCGGTAGCAACGGCGCGTGGCCGGGAAGAGGGATGCGGGTTCTCGAAGCCCTCAGCGAGTTTCACCAGGACCTCAATCAGGTACGCCACGGAGCTGCGGGACGTGCCGATGTTGGTCATGAACAGCACTGTGTTCCGCGATGTCTTGTTCACCTGGATGCCGTGATCATCCATGAGGTAGCTGTGGCGGAAAGTATCGCCGTCGATCCCTGTCCTGCTGATGTCCAGCGTCAGCCGGCTGGGATCGATAACGAACTCGTCCCGCTGCCAGGCGTCTTCCAGCTCAGCCAATCCATCCCGCAGGGGCATGGTGGAACCCGTCTCCCGGTATTGCGGACCAATGAGGTCACGCGAGGACAGGACCCGGAAGTACTTCTTCAGCAGCGGATGCCGAGCAACAGCCTGGGCAACGGACACAGCAAGGTCCGATTGCCGTTGAACCAGGCCAAAACCCTCCAGTTCCACCTGGCGCCGCCCAATGTCCAGTGACGCCAGGATCTGGTAATTGGGGGAGGTGGACGTATGGGTCATGTACGCCTCGCGGAACGACTCCTGGTTGCAGTCCGCGAAATCCTGGTCGTACACGTGGATCATGGAGCTCTGGCGCAAGGACGTCAGGGTCTTGTGCGTTGACTGGGTGGCGTAGACGCGGAGGCGGGCCTTTGCCGGGTCCGGAATCAAGCGGGTGTTGAGCCAGGCGTCGTCGTCCACGGGCTCGCCGGTGGCCGGATCATGAAGGGCGGCCGCCTGTTCGGCATGGCGGGCGGCGTAGGCCGGGTTGCTGAACGCCGCTTCCAGCGCTGCTGCGGCCGCCATGCCGGTTCGACGGCGGTACACCGGATGGGAGCGCGCAAAGGCAAACCAGGCCTCATCCCACAGGAAGACCAGGTCCGGTTTGATGGCCAGGCATTCCTCCATGACCCTCTCGACGTCATAGACAACACCATCAAAAGTGCAGTTGGTGAGCGTCACCATCTTCACTTCGTGGAGCCTCCCGGCCCGGCGGTATTCCAGGAGCCTCCGCTTCAGGCTTGCCAGCGGCACGGCCCCGTAGAAGGCGTACTTGTCCAAAGGGTAGGCATCCAGGTAGGAAACTCGGGCACCTGCCAGCATGAAGGCATAGTGATGTGATTTGTGGCAGTTCCTGTCAACCAGGACAACGTCGCCCGGAGCGAGCAACGACTGGTGGACGATCTTGTTGGCAGTAGACGTGCCGTTGGTGACGAAGTAGGTCCGCTGCGCCCCGAAGGCCCTGGCCGCGAGGTCCTGCGCACGCTTGATGGACCCGTGGGGATCAAGCAGCGAGTCCAGCCCACCGGAAGTGGCTGACGTTTCTGCAAGGAGCAGGTTGGTCCCGTAGAAGTCGGCCATGTCCCGGATCCACGGGGAACTTCCCACTGACGCACCGCGGGAAATTGGCAGCGCGTGGAAGACGCTGGCGGGCCGGCGGCTGTACTCCTGCAGGGCCGTGAAGAAGGGTGTTTCATAGCGTTCGGCCACTCCGGACAACAGGGACAAATGAAGGTCCAGGTGGTCCTGCCTGCGGAAGATGCGCCGGAACTTCCGGGTGAGTGACCCGGCGAGAGACTCGATGGAAACGCCAGCTACCAGGTAGACATCCAACTCGGGACGCAGCCCTGAAATGGCCTCCGCCAAGGAAAGGATCCGCCGGACCGGCCGTGATTCTGCAAGGTCGGCAGAAGTGTGCCGGGCCAGGAACCGCCGAAGGTCGCTGCCCAGTAACTGCGCGCTGGGGATGGAGAAACCCGGCCGAAGCACAACGGCCTGGATGTCCGGATTCAGCAGGACGGCAACCAAGGCATCCTCATAGCTGGGAACCACATTGACCGTGTACGTGAAGGCGTCCGAGGGACGGCGCTGCGCCGCCATGGTGCTTTTCAGTGCTTCAACCTCCTCGGGTGCAAGCGCATCCACCACCAGGACTTCGAAACGCGGACGCTCCGCCGGATCGGGTTGTTCCACGGCGTCGTCGTCCGGCCCCTCACCGCGCGGCACGGCAGCCGGTTCTCCAGAGGAAGCGAGCGGAAGGTTGGGCAAGCCGCCCAGAAGCTGCAGCGCGGCCTGTGGTTCGCCGTCGTCGAGCAGCTGGCGCAACTGGGCCACGGCGCTGACTCCGGGTTCTGCCCAATAGGGCTCAACGGCGTCGAGCAGGGCGAACGTACGGTCTACCTGCGACCTCAAACCGGACTCCGGGTGCCGTGCTGAAGCCAGTTGCCTGAGGGCGTATCCCAGGAACTCCCAGGCATCGGCACGGGATCGCCAAGCCCTGCTGGGCGTACCGATGGCGGGGGACGGGGAGGGGGCGTTCATGTGTTTCGCTTTCAAACTGGAGGGACTCTAGGACTTCGAGGCGGTGCGGATCCGGCCGCGGTATGCGTACCAGCCGGCTACCAGCAGCGGTGCCAGAACCAGGAGGGACGCCAGCACCCAGCGGCCCGTTTCGGAGAAGCCCATGGTCACCAGGACGAAAGCCAGGAAACCGAGGGTCAGGTAGGAAGTGAAGGGGGCACCGAAGAGCCGGAACGCCGGACGAACCACCTTCCCGCTTCGGACCCAGGACTGGAGCTTGATGTGGCACAGCATGATGGTGGCCCAACCGCCGATGATGCCCACGGCCGAAACTTCCAGCACGATTTCGAAAACCTGCGAGGGCACAACGGCATTCAGGCCCACGCCTGCCAAGGTGATGGCCGCCGTCAGCAAGATGCCGCCGTAAGGCACACCGGAGGCGCTGATCCGGCCCGTGAACCGCGGTGCCGAGCCGTTCACCGCCATGGAGCGGAGGATGCGGCCCGTCGAGTAGAGGCCTGCATTCAAGCTGGAGAGGGCCGCGGTGAGGACCACGAAGTTCATTACTGACGCGGAAATGGCACCGGCCTGCGGATCGCCGAGGTGTGAGAAGAAGGTGACAAAGGGCGATTCGCCGGACTTGTAGGAAGTAAACGGCAGCAGGAGTGAAAGCAGCAGGACAGAACCAACATAGAAAATTCCGATCCGGATAACTACGGTGTTCACGGCTTTGGGCATCACTTTGTGCGGGTTGGCTGTTTCCCCGGCAGCGGTGCCCACCAGTTCCACGGCCGCGTAGGCAAACACCACACCACTGATCGCCAGCAGGGGTGCCACAGCTCCGGTGGGGAAGATGCCCCCGTTCTCTGCGATGACGTTCAAACCCGGAACTCCAACATCGGTCCGTCCCCCGAACACGATGAAGCAGATTCCCACCACAAGGAAGGCCACCAAGGCGCCCACCTTGATCAAGGCAAACCAGAACTCCATCTCTCCGAAGATCTTTACTGACAGCAGGTTCAGCGCGAGCACCACAACCAAGGCGACGAGCGCGATCAGCCATTGCGGGATGTCATTGATGGGCGCCCAGAATTGGCCCCAGAACTTCACGTACAGGGCCACGGCAGTGACGTCCACAATGGAGGTCATGGCCCAGTTCAGGAAGTAGAGCCAGCCCGCCGTGTAAGCCATCTTCTCTCCGTAGAACTCACGGGCGTAGGACACAAAGGATCCGGATGTGGGACGGTACAGGACCAGCTCGCCCAGTGCCCGCAGGATCAGGAATGCGAAGAATCCGCAGACGGCGTAGACCAGGATCAGTGCGGGCCCGGATCCGTTCAAGCGGCCACCGGCACCCATGAACAGCCCGGTTCCGATCGCACCCCCAATGGCGATCATCTGGATCTGCCGGGGCTTGAGCGTCTTGCGGTAGCCGGCTTCCTCCCGGGAGAAGCCTCCCGACGACGGACGGGCAGCCAGTCTTTCTTCGGACGGACTGGGTGTCAGGGTCTCTGTGGACGCAGGGGTGGGTATCACTGTGGGGGTCTCCTTTGACTCCGGCGCCACCTCAGGTGGCTGAATACTCCGAAACTGGACTGCCGGACATCAACGGCCGGCAGACTTTGTGGCGTTTGGGACAGTCAACAACTCTAGGTCGCAACGGTCGCCGGCAAATTGGCTGGCGAACCAAATTCCGGGTTCCGCTCTTGTGCCGGGCAGACAACACTGGTGTTCTGAAGGGCCGGTAATGTTTCTCGCTGTGCGTGCCCGCGTGCATGTACCGGCAGGCCCCCTCAACGGCGAGGGCGTGCCCTGCTGAAACGACCTGATGATGAGAGGAAGCGATAGCTTCGTTGAAAGCGCTGGAAATCGACGACGACGGTGTCGTCACCTTATTGAGCGACGTCCTTGAAGACCTGGGAGTCGACAACGCACGGCTGCTGTTGGCCCCGGCAGAAGACAACAGGGCCGTCCGTGAAACGGTCATCGTTGACGCAGAGGACGAGGACGCTGTCCGGCCCGGGGCCCTGGTAATGCTGATCGGCGTTCGGGGGCGCGCGGCGTTCCCGGCCCTTCGCAGGATTGTTGCCAGCAGGCCAACGGCAGTGGCAGTCAAAGGCAGCGAACGGGAATTGGAGGCCGCCGCGGAGCTGCTGCAGCCGACGGGAATCGGTTTGGTGGCAGTGGCTCCCGGTTTGAGATGGGACAAGTTCGAGAGCATTGCCTTGGACCGTGTCCACGAAAACCAGGGCAGGGAGCTGCCAGGGGAGGGCGTCACCTCGGTTCACCGGGACTTGTTCGCCATAGCCCAGACCACGGCTACCCTCACCAACGGGCACGTGGTGATCGAGGATCCGGGGAACAGGGTGCTCGCGTATTCGCCGGCGTCCAATGACGTTGACGAGCTTCGCCGCCTTTCGATCCTGGCGCGGCGGGGTCCGGAAAAATACCAGAAACTCTTGAAGGAATCAGGAGTCTACAAGCACCTCCAAGCCACGGAAGCGCCGGTCCATGTGGAGGCCAACCCCGAGGCCGGGCTCCGGGAACGCGTAGCCATCGGCATCCATGCCGGCAGCCGCGTGATGGGCTACATCTGGCTGCAGGAGGGCGCTGAACCCCTGGCCGCCAACACGGACCGGATCATGGTGGGTGCTGCCCGGCACGCGGCGATCGAACTGGTCCGGCACCGCAACGAGCAATCCCAATCCATGCGCGAAGACCGGGTCTCGAGCCTTCTGAGCGGCACGGCACAAGTGCAATCACAGGCACAGTCCGCTGGTATTGATCCGGCAAAACCGGCCGCCTTGGTGCTGATTTCCGCCGGTGGGCTGAGCCAGAGCGCGGCAGGACTCCAGCTCCGCAGGGGAGAGCTCTCCAAAGTGGCATCCATCCACGCAGCGGCGTATCGGCCGGGTGCGGTGGTAGGCGCCTTGGGGATGGAAACGGCCATCATCCTTCCGGACCTTGACCCGCTGAAATCCCTCCCGGCCATCAACCGGCTGGTCAACACCATTGTCCGTGACGTCACCACTCACCTGCACTTCCAGGTACAGGCCGCTGTGGGCCCGATCGTTCCCCGTTTGGACGCGCTCCAGGCAACCCTCGATCACGTCCGCAGTGTCCTCAAGGTCATGGAGGCAACGCCTTCGGTCCGGGTAGCTTCCTACAGCGATGTGGAAACCACCGTCCTGACCCGGGAGCTGTTGGAGCTGCTGGACTCAAGGACCACGCTCCGCCATGCAGGCATCACACGGCTGTGCATGCGTTACCCCGAATTCGCCATGACGCTGCTGACGTACCTTGAGTTCTTCGGCGACGTGAACCGCTGCGCCGAGGAATTGGCTGTCCACCGCAACACGGTCCACTACAGGCTCCGCCGGGCCTGCGAAGTGGCAGGACTTGACCTGCAATCCGCAGATGAACGTTTGCTGGCACACCTCCAGATCAGGCTCTGGACCTACGCAAAGACCAAAGGCTAGAACCGTGGATATCCAAAACCTCCTCGACGACATCGTCGGGGCCGTCCAGCTGCAGGTCGGCCAAGGGAACGTGGCCGACTACATCCCGCAGCTGGGAGCCGTGGACCCGTACCAGTTCGGCATGTCGCTGGTCACCCGGGACGGCGAGGTCTACTCCGCAGGGGATGCCCACGTGGAATTTTCCATCCAAAGCATCTCCAAGGTCTTTGCCCTGGCGTTGGTGCTGGCCTACGACGGCGACGGAATCTGGAAACGGGTATTCCGTGAGCCCTCAGGCAACCCGTTCAACTCCCTGGTCCAGTTGGAGAGCGAAGACGGGATCCCCCGGAACCCCTTCATCAACGCCGGAGCAATCGTGGTGACGGACAGGCTTCTGAGCATCACCGGAAACGCAGCCCACGCCGTTCGGGACCTGATGCGGCAGGAAACCAGCAACCCGGGCGTCGATACCGACCACCGCGTAGCCACCTCCGAGTTGGACAACAGCCACCGCAATGCCTCCCTGGCCCATTTCCTGGCAAGTTGCGGCAACCTGGAAAATCAAGTGGACGACGTCCTGGATTCCTACGCCAAGCAATGCGCCCTGGCCATGACCTGCGAAGACCTGGCGCTCGCAACCCGGTTCCTGGCCTCCAACGGCTTGGGTGCTGACGGAAACCTGCTGTTGTCCCCGGCGCAGACCAAGAGGATCAACGCCGTGATGCTCACCTGCGGAACGTACGACGCCGCGGGCGAATTCGCGTACAGGGTAGGCCTCCCGGGCAAGAGCGGGGTAGGCGGGGGCATCGTGGCGGTGGTTCCCAACAAGTGCGCCATCAGCGTGTGGAGCCCAGGATTGGGCAGATCCGGAAATTCCGTGGCAGGGGTGGCCGCCCTGGACGAATTCACGACGCGCACCGGCTGGTCGGTCTTTTAGGCCACGGACAGCTGTGAAACTTTTTGTGACGCCGGGTTACCCAGCGTTACCGGTTGTTTCCGAGCCTTTGAAGCATATTACGGCGCCGCCCTACAGTTTTTTCATGGCAATACAGGACATTTACCCCACGGCACTGCGGCTGCTCGGCCGCCCGGTGCTGGTTGTGGGCGGCGGACCCGTCGCGCAGCGCCGCGCCAAGGGACTGCTCGACGCCGGTGCGAAAGTTACCGTGGTCGCTCCCGTTGCCACCGAAACACTCCAAAGCCAGGCGGCATCGGGCCTCCTCACGTGGGAAGCGCGCGAGTACCGTACTTCAGACCTCGACGGCGTCTGGTTCGTCCAGACAGCCACCGGCACTTCCGCCGTGGACACCCAAGTGGCGGCCGACGCCGAAGCGCAGCGCATTTGGTGCGTCAACGCCTCCGATCACGAAGCCTCAGCCGCGTGGACTCCCGCCGTGGCCGTGGTGGATGACGTGAAGATCGCCATCAACGCCGGTGGAGACCCCCGCCGCGCCATGGCCCTGCGCAACGCTGTTGCCACCGCCCTCGAAACAGGTGACCTCCCGCTCCGAAGGCACCGCAAACCCGAGGTCAACGCCAAGTCGCCTGTTGGCTCGGTCGCCCTGGTTGGCGGTGGTCCTGGCGACTCGGGACTCATCACAGTCCGCGGCCGCCGCTTGCTGGGTCAGGCCGACGTCGTGGTTGCCGACCGTCTTGGCCCGCGCGAGCTGCTCAAGGAGCTCGCCCCGGATGTCCGCGTGATCGAGGTCGGCAAGACGCCGGGCCATCACCCGGTGCCCCAGCTTGAGATCAACCGCATCCTCGTTGACGAAGCCCTCAAGGGCAACCGAGTGGTCCGCCTCAAGGGCGGCGACCCCTATGTCCTGGGCCGCGGTGGCGAGGAAGCGGAATTCTGCCGGCAGAACGGCGTCGAGGTTGAAGTGGTGTCCGGCGTGACGTCGGCCATCTCGGTTCCGGCCGCAGCCGGTATCCCGGTAACCCACCGCGGACTCGCCAAGGGCTTCAGCGTGGTGACCGGCCATGAAGAACTGTCCGAAGTCCCCGCGCGCCCCGACCACACTGTGGTGTTGCTCATGGGAGTGGCGCAATTGCGCGATTCCGCGGCTGCCCTCGCTGGCTCGGGTCTGCCGTTGGACACTCCAGTAGGTATCGTAGAGAACGGGTATTTGCCGGATCAACGCGTCACCATCGGCACTCTGGGGAGCATCGCGGACCAGGCGGAAGCCGTGGGTGTGGCCAATCCAGCGGTCATCGTGATCGGCGACGTTGTCCGCGTGAGCCCCTTTGCGCCCCAGCATTTCAAGACCGCAGACTACAGCACCATTACCCCCAACCGTCCCCGCGTCCGCACCAACTAGCCCCCGGCCCAACTAAGTAGCAGATCAGGTCGTTCTGAGCGTTCAAAACGACCTCAACTGCCACTCAGTTGGGAGGCCCGAAAAGTAGAAGGAACACAGCCGTGTCAATTAGCACCCCCGTAGGTTCTGCGGAACGTCCGCTCCGCGTCGCCGTCATCGGCTCCGGCCCCGCCGGCGTGTACGCAGCTGACATCCTGACCAAGAGCGAAGCGGTCAAGAGTGGCGAACTCAACGTCAGCATCGACCTCTTTGACCGCTACCCGGCACCGTATGGCCTGATCCGGTACGGCGTTGCTCCGGACCACCCCCGCATCAAGGGCATCGTCAACGCCCTGCACAAGGTGCTGGACCGCGGCGACATCCGCTTTTTCGGCAACGTCGACTACGGCACGGACATCTCCATCGAGGACCTGCGCAAGCACTACGACGCCGTCATCTTCGCCACCGGCGCCATCAAGGACGCAGACCTGAACATCCCGGGCATCGAGCTTGAGGGTTCCTTCGGCGGCGCCGACTTCGTCTCCTGGTACGACGGACACCCGGACGTACCCCGCGAATGGCCCCTGGACGCCAAGGAAATCGCGGTACTCGGCAACGGAAACGTGGCCCTGGACGTGGCCCGTGTCCTCTCCAAGCACGCCGATGACCTTCTGGTCACTGAAATCCCGGACAACGTCTATGCCGGCCTGAAGAACTCCCCGGTCACGGATGTGCACGTGTTCGGCCGCCGCGGTCCGGCCCAGGTGAAGTTCACCCCGCTGGAGCTCCGCGAACTTTCGCACTCCAAGGACGTGGACATCATCCTCTACGCGGAGGACTTCGAGTTCGACGAAGAGTCCGACCGCCAGGTCCAGACCAACAACCAGACCAAGACCATGGTCGGCACGCTCACCAACTGGATCGCAGAGCAGCCCGAGGACCTCTCCGAACTCAAGGCTTCCCGCCGCCTGCACCTGCACTTCCTGCACAGCCCGGTGGAAATCGTGGACTCCGCCGAGACTCCGGGCAAGGTTGCCGGCATCAAGTTCGAGCGCACCGAGCTGGACGGCACGGGCAACGCCCGCGGTACCGGCGAGTTCATCGACTACCCGGTCCAGGCCGTGTACCGCGCCATCGGCTA
This sequence comes from Paenarthrobacter sp. NPDC089307, assembly GCF_040685055.1. Lineage (NCBI taxonomy): Bacteria > Bacillati > Actinomycetota > Actinomycetes > Micrococcales > Micrococcaceae > Paenarthrobacter > Paenarthrobacter sp. NPDC089307. The sequence goes on along the minus strand of NZ_JBFBHE010000006.1, from coordinate 110,084 downwards.
CTTCGGTTCGGCCCTGCCGGACGTCGAGTTCGATCACAAGAAGGGCGTCGTGACGAACGACGGCGGTCGCGTCCTGGACGCCGACGGCCAGCACGTGCCGGGCCTCTACGCAACGGGCTGGATCAAGCGTGGTCCGGTTGGCCTCATCGGCCACACCAAGGGCGATGCCCTGGAAACCGTTACGTATCTTCTGGAGGACCGCGAAAACCTGCCGCTGGCAGAAGTTCCCGCGGCAGACGCCGTCGTGGATCTGCTCGACGCCCGCGGCGTCAAGTTCACCAGCTGGGAAGGCTGGCTGGCCCTGGACGCCCACGAACTGGCACTCGGTGCCGCAGCTACCGAGGCCGGCGGTTCGCACGGCGTCGAGGTCAAGCGTGAGCGCATCAAGGTTGTGCCGCGCGAGGACATGGTCAACATCTCCCGCGACGGAGTCTCCGCGCAGGTCTAAAACCAACGCGGGGTCACTTATGGCCCATTCGGAGCTTCCGGATGGGCCATAAGTGACCCCGCGTTGTTTTAACGGGTTGCTGTCAGCGTGGCGCTGCGTCGGAGCAGTAATCCAGGTTCCGGTAGACGCTGCGGACGGCGGCGTCGGGATCGCGGGCCTCCAGCGCGTCCACGAGTTCGTCATGGCCTTCGCGCGGGATGCCGTTGAAGCCTTCCTTGCGCTGTTGCCGGAGGAGGTCGTTGTGGAAGACGCCGCCGAAGGAAGCGTACAGCTGGTGCAGCAGGGGATTGCCTGAGGCCGAGGCAACGCGTTCGTGGAAATCCCAGTCCGCCCGTGCCCACGCCGGGTAGTCCTCAGCCAGCCACGCATCATGGCGCAGGGCGAGGAGCCGCCGCATCTCGGCAATGTCTTCCGCAGTGGCGTGCTTGGTCGCCAGGCGCGCCGCCTGCGTGTCCAACCCGAGCCGGACCTCCACAATATGCTCCTGTGTGTGCTCCAGGTACATTCGCTGTGCAGCACCGGACATCTCGCTGTTGGCCCGCACGTAGGTGCCATCACCGCGGCGGACTTCCAACATCCCGGAGTGGGCAAGTGCCTTGATGGCCTCACGCAAGGTCCCGCGGGAGACGCCCAGGCTTGCCATGAGCTCAGGCTCTGCCGGGATGCGCTCCTGCAGCGGCCACTCGCCGGACTTGATCATGTCCCGCAGCTTGGCGGTGATCTCCTCGGCCAGGGCCGGGCGATGCGAAGGCGTCAGGGTCATGCTGTCCTCGGTCCGGTCTTGGTGGCAGTGCGTTTGCTGGTGAGCAGGTGGCAGGTGACCATGAGCGCCACGGCCACGATCGAGAGCAAGCTCATGGGCAGGACCCAGCCGCCGGTGGCGCTGTGGAGCAGCCCCATGCCAAAGGGACCAATTGCCGCAATCAAGTATCCCAGCGATTGGGCGATGGTGGAGAGCGCGGTGGTTTCCGCCGTCGAACCTCCGCTGCGGCTGATGATCACCAGAACCAGCGGGAAGATGCCCAAGCCGAACCCGAACAGCACGGCCGGCACGACTGCCAGCGACGTCGGCAGCCAGAGCATGGCTGCGATGGCCAGTAAGGTGGAGCTGCTGGCCAGATAGAGTGCTGGCCGGAGCATGCCCGGCCTGGAGCCGAAGGCGAGAAGAATCATTCCGGCGGCGACGGAAACGAGCTGCATCACGCCGAACTGCAGCCCGCTCTCTGAAGCGCTGAGGCCCTGCGAGGTAAGGATGTAGGCGAACCAGCTCATCACGGCGTAGGCCAGGAACGCCTGGAACGTGAAGATGGCCGTGATCAGGATGCCCAGGCGGGTGCGGAGCAGGGGCCACATGGACACGCGTGGCCTGTCGGTTTTGGTGGTGTTCCGGTGCGTGTGCAGGACAACCGGCAGGAAGCCCAGAAGCGCCGCAACACCCAGCAGCCCCCAGGCCGCCAGGCCCATGGACGGGGTGCCGAGTTGCTGGGCCAAGGGAACGCTGACTGCGGCAGCAAAGGTAGCGCCGCCGGACATCGTGAAGGTGTAGAGGCCGGTCATCATGGAGGTGCGGTCCGCGTAGTGCTCACGGATGAACGACGGCATGGCCACGTTGCACACTGCCAGGCCTGACATCGCAAGGACGGTCCCGCCGAGCAGGGCGCCGGTCGCAGGCACGCCGCGGACCAGCAGGCCTGCAGCGAGGAGGGCCAAGGCGATGGCGATGGCCTTCTCCACGCCAACCCGCCGCGTCAGCCAGGACGTTCCCAGCCCGGCAACGGCAAAGCAGAGCAGCGGAATGGAGGGCAGGATGGAGGCCACCAGTGCCCCATAGCCGAGCACTTGCTGCAGTTCGTGGAACAGCGCCGCGGCGCTGGTGATGCCGGCGCGAAGGTTCAGGCCGATGAGAATCACGGCAATAATGCCGACGACGGCGACGACGCGCGACTTCGGAACCGCCTGTTGCACCGAAGTGGCAGGGGCCTGGGCAGCTCCGGGAGAGATCGTGGGGATGTTTCCTGTCGTGGGTGTCAGAGGGGTCGTCGCCATATCTAAAGGTTAGACGTTTGACGTCTAATGTCTACACTTTTGTGGCGAAGCTCTCCGGGAGGGCTTACCTCGGGTTGCGTGAGCCCAGCCGCTGGACCGCCAGCGCAAGCCACAACTGCACCCGGTCCTGCGTTTGCGATGGGTCGTATCCCGTGAGCTCAGTGATCTGGGCCAGGCGATACCGCACAGTATTGCGGTGCAAGGTGAGGGCCTCGGCCACCGCTGCCACCGAACCGTTGTGGTTCAGGTAGCTCTCAAGCGTGGCCACCAATTCGGCACCGTGGGCGGCATCGAACTTGCGCAGCGGCGTCAGGGATTCGCTGGCCATATCCGCCAGCGGCACGTCCTCGCTGGCGAGCAGCAGGGATGTCAGGCTCAGCCGTTCAGGCTCGTTGACCGGCAAGCCGTGCGCCGCGGCGTCGCGCGCTTCAAAGTAGCTCCAGCGCAAGCCGTTCGGCTTCGTATAGGCGCCGCCGATACCGATCACGGCGTGGATGCCGGCTTCCTGCAAGTGGTCGCTGAGGCTCTTCGCCAAGGCGGTGGCCGAACTGCCGTCGTCGCTGACCACCGTTACCAGGTCCTTTCCGACGACGGCGCTGACGCCGGCTTCCAGCGCCTGGGGGAGGGAGATGCTGACCAGTTGCTTATGGTGTGCCGTGGATTCGGCAACCAGCACCACGTTCTTGCGGGTGCTGTTGATGCCTACGCCTGCCAAGCGTCGCGCGGCCTCGATGGTCTCCAGGGTTCCATGGATGACGTCGTCCAGCACCTGGCCTGCCATGGCCCGCTGGGACTGGCGCTGCTTGACCATGTTGTTGAGCTCTACGCTGATCAGGTTTTGCGCGTAGCTGACAATCCCCGAGTCGATGAACGGCTGCCGGAGCCAGAGCGTGCAGGCATCCCTGCGGCCGGTGGGAATCGGGTACGAAGCCCAGCCGTCCGCCGTCGGGGCCGGCTTTCCCGGCACGCTGTTGTAGAGCTGCGCGCTGAACTGGGTGAGCACGACATCAGTGCGGAGCATGCTGCCCAGTTGCTTGAGGAGTTCGTTGAGGCCACCGCCGGTGAGGAGGGAACGGGCCAAAATCTGGTGTCCCGCGAGGAGGCGTTCCAGATTGGAGTAATGGTCGGCGGAATGGGACTCGGCCACGAGCTTGCCGATGGCGATGAACGGGATCTCGTAGGGGACTTCCACCAATGGCAGTCCCCAGCGGTTGGCCTCGGCGATGAGGGCCTCCGGGACGGATTCGTGGGTCAGGCCGATGCCGAAGCCAATGCCCACGGCGCCCGCGCGCTGGACCTGGCGGACAAAGCGCCGCTGGTCGGCCGCACTCTTGAGACGCAGGCCCGTAGTCAGGACCAGCTCGCCGCCGCTGAGGAACCGCTGCGGATCCTCGAGTTCAGTCACTGCAACCCAGCTGATGTCCTGGTTCCAGGTGGTCTCGGCAACGCCGGATTGGCGGAGTTTCAGGGAAGGGACAGCGACGAGCGAAGCGAGGGACAGGGCCATGGTTAAAGCGTAACCCGGTGCTGGTCAAGCGCACTAAGCGGGGTGCGCTTGTGTGTGCAGCTGACTATTCCTTGGACCCTCTCCCTGGCATAGGCTCTGATCAGCTAAACCCAAGCCCAGACACCGAAAGAGGGTTGCACACCGTGGTTCAAACCTTGCAGAACTTCATCAATGGCGAATTCGTTACGCCGGCAGGTACGGGTCTCCTGGACATCGTGAACCCCGCCACCGGGGAAATCGTTGCCAAGTCTCCTATTTCGGTGCAGGCCGACGTGGACGCTGCCATGACCGCGGCCAACGAGGCCTTCAAGTCGTGGAAGAAAGCCACCCCGGGCCAGCGCCAGCTCATGCTGCTCAAGCTTGCTGACGCCGTCGAGGCCAACAGTGACGAACTGGTGGAGGCCCAGCACCGCAACACAGGCCAGGTCCGCTCCCTGATCGCGTCCGAGGAAGTTGCTGCCGGTGCAGACCAGCTCCGCTTCTTCGCCGGCGCCGCCCGCATCATGGAAGGCAAGTCCGCAGGCGAATACTTCGAGGGCCACACGTCCTACATCCGGCGCGAGCCGATCGGTGTCGTGGCGCAGGTTGCACCGTGGAACTACCCGTTCCTCATGGCCATCTGGAAGATCGGCCCCGCCCTGGCTGCCGGCAACACCGTGGTCCTGAAGCCCTCGGACACCACCCCTGAGTCCACCCTGGTGCTGGCACGCCTTGCCGGTGAGATCTTCCCCGCCGGTGTCCTCAACGTTGTCCTCGGCACCGGCGAAACCGGCGCCATGATGGTTGACCACAAGGTCCCCGGCCTGGTGTCCATCACCGGTTCTGTCCGTGCAGGCATTGCCGTGGCCAGCGGCGCAGCCAAGGGCCTTAAGCGGGCACACCTGGAACTGGGCGGCAAGGCCCCGGCCATCGTCTTCAAGGACGCCGACATCAAGAAGAGTGCCGCGGCCATCGCCGAGTTCGCCTTCTTCAACGCCGGCCAGGACTGCACCGCCATCACCCGCGTCCTGATCGAGGACTCGGTCCACGATGATGTTGTGGCAGCCATGGTGGAGCACACCAAGACCCTGCACACCGGTTCGCAGAACGACAAAGACAACTACTTCGGCCCGCTCAACAACGTGAACCACTTCAACGCCGTGACCTCCGTGGTGGAACACCTCCCGGAAAACTGCAAGATCGAAACCGGCGGCCACCGCGCAGGTGAGAAGGGCTTCTTCTTCGAGCCCACCATCATCTCCGGCGCCAAGCAGACGGACGACATCGTGCAGAAGGAAACCTTCGGCCCGGTCATCACGGTCCAGAAGTTCAGCACCGAGGAAGAAGCCCTGGAAATGGCGAACGACGTCGAATACGCCCTGGCGTCCAGCGTCTGGACCAGCGACCACGGAACGGCCATGCGCATGAGCCGCGACCTCGACTTCGGTGCGGTTTGGATCAACACCCACATCCTCCTGACGGCAGAGATGCCGCACGGCGGCTTCAAGCAGTCCGGCTACGGCAAGGACCTCTCCATGTACGGCGTTGAGGACTACACGCGCATCAAGCACGTGATGAGTGCACTCGACGCGTAACGCGTTCGCGTAACCCGTACAAATTTCCCAGAAAGGCAACCACCCATGACCACCACCGCGAACGAACTCTCGTACCGCATCGAGCAGAAGCGCAATATCAATGGCGCCTTCCCCGGCCCGAAGTCGCAGGCACTGGCCGAGCGTCGCTCCGCCGTCGTTGCTGCCGGCGTCGCCTCGGGCGTCCCCGTCTACGTTGAGGACGCCGACGGCGGCATCATCCGCGACGTCGACGGCAACTCCTTCATCGACCTCGGCTCCGGCATCGCCGTGACCAGCGTCGGCGCGTCCGATCCCGCCGTCGTCGCCGCTGTGCAGGAAGCTGCCGCGCACTTCACGCACACCTGCTTCATGGTGACCCCGTACGAGGGCTACGTTGCAGTTGCCGAGCAGCTCAACCGCCTCACCCCGGGCGACCACGCCAAGCGCACCGTGCTCTTCAACTCCGGCGCTGAAGCCGTGGAAAACGCCGTCAAGGTTGCACGACTGGCTACCGGCCGCGACGCCGTGGTTGCCTTCGACCACGCCTACCACGGCCGCACCAACCTGACCATGGCACTGACCGCCAAGGCCATGCCGTACAAGACCAACTTCGGCCCGTTCGCGCCCGAGGTCTACCGCATGCCCATGAGCTACCCGTTCCGGGAAGAGAACCCGGAGATCACCGGTGCCGAGGCCGCCAAGCGCGCCATCACCATGATCGAGAAGCAGATCGGTGGCGACCAGGTTGCCGCGATCATCATCGAGCCCATCCAGGGCGAGGGCGGCTTCATCGTCCCGGCCGAAGGCTTCCTGCCGGCACTGTCCGCATGGGCCAAGGAAAAGGGCATCGTCTTCATCGCCGACGAAGTCCAGTCCGGCTTCTGCCGCACGGGCGAATGGTTCGCCGTTGACCACGAAGGTGTTGTTCCGGACATCATCACCATGGCCAAGGGCATCGCCGGCGGCCTCCCGCTGTCCGCGATCACCGGCCGCGCCGATCTGCTCGACGCCGTTCACCCGGGTGGCCTCGGCGGCACCTACGGTGGCAACCCGGTTGCCTGCGCCGCAGCACTGGCAGCGATCGACACCATGGAACAGCACGACCTCAACGGCCGCGCCCGCCACATCGAAGAGCTCGCCCTGGGCAAGCTCCGCGAACTGGCTGAGGAAGTTTCCGTTGTTGGCGATGTCCGCGGCCGTGGCGCCATGCTGGCAATCGAACTCGTTCAGGCCGGCTCCAAGGAACCGAACCCCGAGCTCACCAAGGCCGTTGCTGCCGCCTGCCTCGCCGAAGGCGTCGTCATCCTGACCTGTGGCACCTACGGCAACGTGATCCGCCTGCTCCCGCCGCTGGTCATCAGCGACGAACTGCTCATCGACGGCCTCGAGGTCCTCGCTGCAGCCATCAAGGCCCACGCGTAAGGTCTGATCTTCACCGCAAGAGGCGGGCCGGGGAATTTACCCGGCCCGCCTCTTTTCGTTTAAAGCAACGCGGGGTCACTTATGGCCCATCCCAAGGCCAAACATGGGCCATAAGTGACCCCGCGTTGCTGATTAATGGGCGGCGGCCAGCCTGGCCTTCTTCTTCAGGACCGAGTTCTTGCGGGTGGTCCGCAGCATGTCGATGGTCAGGAGGACCAGGGCGAGCCAGACAACGCAGAAGCCGATCCAGCGGGCCGTGGTCATGGTTTCGTGGAACACCAGCAGGGCCACCACGAACTGCAGGATCGGGGCGAAGTACTGGAGCAGCCCGATCGTGGTCATCGGCAGGCGCCGGGCAGAGGCACCGAAGAACAGCAGCGGAACGGCGGTGATCACCCCGGAGGCCACCAGGAGCCAGAAGTGTCCGGCGCCCAGGGTTGTGAGGGTTTCCGCGTTGGTTACGGCCAGGACCACCATGGTGATGGCGGCGAAGGGGGCCAGCACCATGGTCTCCACGCTGAGGCTGGTCAGTGCATCCACCTTGGGGCCGATGCGCTTCTTCACGAAACCGTACAAGCCAAAACTAAACGCAAGGATCAACGCGATCCACGGCAGTTGACCATAGGAGAAGGTCAGGACGCCCACGGCAACGAAGCCAATGCCCACGGCCGTCCACTGCAGGGGACGCAGTTTCTCCTTGAGGACAAAGACGCCCAGCAGCACGGAGACCAGCGGGTTGATGAAGTAGCCCAGCGAAGTCTCCACGGCATGGCCGGTGGTGACACCAAACGTATAGGTGAGCCAGTTGATCGCGATCAGGCCCGCAGCCAAGGCGAGTGGACCGAACACGCTGAGGTCCTTCAAGGCGGCGCCGAAGACCTTCCATGACCGCGTGATGGTGATTAGCAGTGCGCAGAAGATGAGGGACCATACAATCCGGTTGGCGACGATTTCGATCGCGCCGGCGGGCATCAGGACGAAGAAGTACAGGGGAAGCAGTCCCCACAAGCCGTAAGCGCCGATGCCGAACAGGATCCCCGCCGTCGACTCGCTCCGCACCGGTTTGCCGGAGCCGCCGGTTCCTTTGCCTCCGCTGCCGGCTATCGTCGTCGGAGGCTGGTTGGACGGGGAGCTTGAGATGATCTGATCCGGAGTCGACACATTGTCGCCAACACCGGCAACCGGCGCAATATTCCGCAATCTTTGTGAATTTCTGTGACTCCTGCCATATAGGCGGCCCGGTGCAGGGGCGGCACCTAGAATGAGAGTCTGCGCGCCCCCACCAGCGGCGTGGCTCACTGCTTCGGAAGGGCTCACGGTGTCCAACTCAGCCGCAACCACCCCCAATCGTCCGCTTCGCATTGCCATTGTTGGTGCGGGTCCTGCAGGTGTCTACGCCGCGGATATCCTCACCAAGTCCAACGAGGTCAAAGACGGGCATGTGGAAGTCAGCATCGATCTCTTTGAAGCCTATCCCGCACCGTATGGACTGATCCGTTATGGCGTGGCTCCGGATCATCCACGCATCAAGGGCATCGTGAACGCCCTTCACAAGGTATTGGACCGGGGCGATATCCGGTTCCTGGGCAACGTCACCTACGGCCGGGATCTGACCCTGCACGACTTCCGTGCTTTCTACGACGCTGTGATCTTCTCCACCGGCGCCATCAAGGACGCCGACCTCAACATCCCAGGCATCGACCTGGAAGGGTCCTTTGGTGGCGCGGACTTTGTCTCCTGGTACGACGGCCACCCGGACGTGCCCCGCGAATGGCCGCTGGACGCGAAGGAAATCGCCGTGATCGGTAACGGCAACGTGGCCTTGGATGTCGCACGGATGCTGGTCAAGCACCCTGAAGAACTGCTGGTGACCGAGATCCCGGACAATGTGTACGCCGGGCTGAAGAACTCGCCGGTCACCGATGTCCACGTGTTCGGACGCCGCGGTCCGGCCCAGGTGAAGTTCACGCCCTTGGAATTGCGCGAGCTTTCGCACTGCAAGGACGTAGACATCGTGCTGTACCCGGAGGACTTTGAGTTCGACGACGCATCGGATGAGGCCATTCGCAGCAACAACCAGATCAAGACCATGGTCAACACCATGACCAACTGGCTGGTGGAGGAGCACGCCGAGGCGGAGCAGCCCTCGTCCCGCAGGCTGCACCTGCACTTCCTGCACAGCCCCGTGGAGATCCTGGATTCGCCCGAGGATCCCGGCAAGGTGGCGGGGATAAAGTTCGAGCGCATGGAACTGGACGGCACCGGCAACGTCAAGGGAACGGGGGAGTTCATCGAATACCCCGTGCAGTCCGTGTACCGCGCCATTGGCTACCACGGCTCGCCGCTGGAAGAACTTGAGTACGATGCCCGCCGCGGCGTCATACCGAACGACGGCGGCCGCGTCCTGGGTGCCGACGGCAAGCCCGTGCCGGGAATCTATGCAACCGGCTGGATCAAGCGCGGACCCGTGGGGCTGATCGGGCATACCAAGGGTGATGCGCTGGAAACCATCGGCTGCCTCCTCGAGGACCGGCTCTCCCTGCCCCCGGCGGAGAACCCGGACCCACAGGCGATCATCGATCTCCTGGAAGAGCGCGGCATCCAATACACCACGTGGGAAGGGTGGAACCGCCTGGACGCACACGAAGCCGCGCTTGGCGCCGCGTGGTCGGCTTCCGGCGAAAACCCGGACGGCGTGGTCCGCGAGCGCATCAAGGTTGTTCCGCGTGAGGAAATGATCCGGATCTCCCGCGGCTGACAATCTCCTCCACCCGAACTAGACTTCTGGATACTGTGCTGCCCACCACACGCGCAGTTCCCAGGGGAGTTCGAGTGAGGAATCCAATCCATCCAGTAGTTCCAGGCATTGACGCCGCGGAGCTGTTGCAGAAGCGTGCTTTGGCTGGCCACGAACACCTGGAATCCTGGCGCACGGGAACTACTGGTGAAATCTCCGGTCTTCGCCGATTGGTCCACGAATCGTGGCAGCGTTCGGCGAGCCTGAAAGCCAATCCCGATGTCCCCGAAGCCCCCTTGGCAATGGATCGCGACGAGCTGGAGGACTACCGACGGCAGCACCCTTTGGCTGCCATCATGCCCGTGATCAAAAAACTGCTGGTCCTGCCAAGCCATGACAGTGGACTGCTGGTGGCGGTGGGCGACGACGTCGGGCGGCTTTTGTGGGTGGACGGCGATCCCGTGATGCAGCGGCGGGCAGAAGGCATGATGTTCGTGGCCGGCGCCGACTGGTCCGAAGCCTCCGTGGGTACCAGTGCGCCGGGCACCGCGCTGGCCCTTGACCGCAGCATCCAGATTTCCGGTGCCGAGCATTTCAAGCGCTCCGTCCATCCGTGGAGCTGCACCGCGGTGCCGTTCCATGATCCCGATTCCGGCGCGGTGCTCGGCGTCGTGGACATTACGGGCACTGAAACCGCCGTCGCTCCGCACACGCTGTCCCTGGTGGAGGCAACGGTGGCGGCGGCACAGGCGCAGCTGCGCATCGAACGGCTGCAGCTGGCCGCCGCCGTTCGGGAGAAACCACGACGCCGGAGCGCGGCTGCCACCTCCAGCCACGCTTTGTACCGGAACAGCCTGCAGTTGCTCGGACGCGACCAGGCCCTGCTCAGTATCGATGGCCGGACGGTCTCCTTGTCGGCACGGCACAGCGAAATATTGGCCATTCTGGGGAACCACCCGGACGGGCTCAGCGCCGATGATCTCTGCGCCCAGCTCTACCCCGGCGAGGGATCCTCCGTGACCCTTCGCGCGGAAATGGTGCGGCTCCGCAAGGTCATCCAGGAGCTCAGCCCGGACGCGGTGCCTGAATCACGTCCCTATCGCTTGCCTGTCGAGTTGCTTCCGGATTCCGGCCAGGTGCTTAGCTGCCTGCAGCGGGGCGCGCACCGCATCGCCTTGGAGATTTACAAAGGTGCCGTCCTGCCGCGGTCGGAGGCGCCCGGCGTCGTGCAGTTGCGCGAGCGGGTCTCGCTTCTGCTGCGCGAGGCGCTGCTCAGCGACGGCAGCGTCGATTCCCTCCTCAAGTATGCGGAGCTGCCTGAGGCGAAGTACGACGCCGAACTCCGCCTTGCGGTCCTGAAGCTGCTTCCGCCCCGCTCGCCCAAGCGGAACGCCGTGGTGGCTGATCTTGAGCGGATCGACGCCGAGCTACGATCGTGAGCTGACTCACACTGTTGCAACGTAGCTGCAACCTCCCGGCTCCTAGGCTCGGATCAATGGCGACAGCCACCGTGATTCGCAGCAAAGGAGCTAGCAATGACCGTTTATGCACAGCCGGGTGCCGAGGGTTCGAAGGTCACTTTCAAGGACCGCTACGAGAACTGGATCGGCGGCGAATGGGTCGCACCGGTTAAGGGTGCCTACTTTGAGAACATCACCCCCGTCACGGGAAAGGCTTTCTGCGAAGTTGCCCGTGGTACGTCGGAGGACATTGAACTGGCCCTGGACGCCGCCCACAAAGTTGCACCGTCGTGGGGAAAGACATCAGCGACAGAACGCGCAGCCATCCTGAACAAGATCGCCGACCGTATCGACGAGAATGTGGAACTCCTGGCTGTCGCTGAGACCTGGGACAACGGCAAACCTGTCCGTGAGACCCTCAACGCCGACATCCCGCTGGCCGCTGACCACTTCCGCTACTTCGCCTCGGCCGTCCGCGCCCAGGAAGGCCACCTGTCCCAGCTGGACGAGGACACCACCGCCTACCACTTCAAGGAGCCCCTGGGCGTCGTCGGCCAGATCATCCCGTGGAACTTCCCCATCCTCATGGCCGTGTGGAAGCTCGCCCCGGCACTCGCAGCCGGAAACGCCGTCGTCCTGAAGCCGGCTGAGCAGACGCCCACCTCGATCCTGGTCCTCATGGAACTGATCGGCGACCTCCTGCCCGCCGGCGTGGTCAACGTTGTCAACGGCTTCGGCGTCGAAGCCGGAAAGCCGCTGGCTTCCAGCCCCCGCATCCGCAAGATTGCCTTCACAGGCGAGACCACCACCGGGCGTTTGATCAGCCAATACGCGTCCAACAACCTCATTCCCGTCACGTTGGAGCTTGGCGGCAAGAGCCCCAACATCTTCTTCGACGACGTCGCCGCCCAGAACGACGCCTTCTACGACAAGGCACAGGAAGGCTTCACGCTCTTCGCGTTCAACCAGGGCGAAGTCTGCACCTGCCCCTCCCGGGCCCTGGTGCAGGAAGGCATCTACGACACCTTCATGGCCGACGTCGTGGCCCGCACGCAGAAGATCATCCAGGGCAACCCCTTGGACACTGACACCCAGGTGGGTGCCCAGGCCTCCAACGACCAGTTGGAGAAGATCCTGTCCTACATCGACATCGGAAAGCAGGAGGGCGCCAAGCTCCTCACCGGTGGTGCCCGCGCTGAACTTTCCGGCGATTTGGCCGGCGGCTACTACGTGCAGCCCACGATTTTCGAGGGCCACAACCGGATGCGGATCTTCCAGGAGGAGATCTTTGGCCCCGTCGTTTCCGTCACCAAATTCAGCGACTACAACGACGCCATCGGCATCGCCAATGACACCCTTTACGGGCTTGGTGCCGGTGTCTGGTCGCGCAATGGAAACGTCGCCTACCGCGCAGGCCGGGAAATCCAGGCCGGCCGCGTGTGGGTGAACAACTATCACGCCTACCCGGCAGGTGCCGCCTTCGGTGGCTACAAGTCCTCAGGCATTGGCCGTGAAAACCACGCCATGATGCTGGACCACTACCAGCAGACCAAGAACCTCCTGGTCAGCTACAACGAGAACAAGCTCGGCTTCTTCTAGGAGTTTTCGTACAGCAGATGCCCTTATGGAGCCGTTTTAAGGGCATCAGCTGTACAAAAACTCCCATTATTCGGTCAGATCAAAGGAGATCGTCAATGTCGAACACCATGCAAGCAGCAGTAGTTACAGAGTTTGGAACCGACCTTCAGGTCAAGGAGGTGGAACGCCCGACGCCGGGTCCCGGCCAGGCGCTGGTCCGCCTCCTTACCTCGGGCGTATGTCATACCGACCTGCACGCCGCCGAAGGCGACTGGCCGGTCAAGCCGACACCGCCATTCATTCCCGGGCACGAAGGGGTGGGCGAAGTGGTTGCCCTGGGCGAGGGGGTCACCGATGTTGCGGTAGGCGACCTCGTCGGCAACGCCTGGCTATGGTCTGCCTGCGGCGACTGCCAGTACTGCCGGACCGGGTGGGAAACACTGTGCGAATCGCAGCAGAACGGCGGCTACAGCGTCGATGGTTCGTTTGGCGAGTACATGCTGGTGGACACCCGTTTTGCTGCCCGTATTCCGGAGGGCTCGGACCCGGTGGAGGTTGCACCGGTTCTTTGTGCAGGAGTCACCGTGTACAAGGGGCTGAAGATGACGGAGACCAGGCCGGGCCAGTGGGTCACCATCTCCGGCATCGGCGGCTTGGGACACATTGCCGTGCAGTACGCCGTGGCCATGGGCCTGCGGGTGGCAGCAGTGGACATCGCAGACGACAAGTTGGCGTTGGCCAAGGAACACGGCGCGGAATTGACGGTCAACGCACTGCATGAGGACCCGGCCGAGGTCATCCAGCGCGAAACCGGTGGCTGCCACGGCGTCCTGGTAACCGCTGTGCACCCCTCAGCGTTCGGGCAGGCCATTGGCATGGCACGGCGCGGTGGGACGATCGTGTTCAACGGCCTTCCGCCTGGCGACTTCCCGGCACCGATCTTTGAAATCGTCCTCAAGGGCCTCACGGTCAGGGGCTCGATTGTGGGGACCAGGCAGGACCTGGAGGAAGCTTTGGAGTTCTACGCCCAGGGCAAGATCAAGCCAACGGTCTCCACCCGGGAGTTGTCCGAGGTCAACGCGGTGTTCGATGAGATGAAGCACGCCAAGATCGACGGCCGAGTGGTCTTGAAGTTCTGATGTCCACCATCGCAATGGAAGCCGCGGTGACGCTGCCCGGGGAAGACTTCTCCCGAGTGGCGCTCACCGCGGCGTCCGTGGACCTTCTCCGGACCCTGTGGGATCGGCATGGTCCGCTTATGTTCCACCAGTCCGGCGGTTGCTGCGACGGTTCGGCGCCCATGTGCTACCCGGCGGGGGAGTTCCTGACTGGAGACTCGGATGTCCTCCTTGGCCGGTTCGACCTCGGTGTGGGCGGGGAGCCACAGCCACTGGAGTTCTGGATGTCCAGGGAACAGTTCAATTACTGGTCCCACACGCATCTGACGGTGGATGTTGTTTCCGGGCGCGGCAGTGGATTCTCCGTGGAGGCTCCGGAAGGCAAGCGGTTCCTGATCCGCTCAACCCTTATGGACTGGGACGTATCAGGCGAGTAACCGGGGGTGCGGCTGGTGTGATGCAGGCTACGTGGCCTCATCACACCAGCCACAGGAGCCACGGCGCAACAGGGGTCGTCTCACTATCTGGGATAAATGTGGCCGTCCATTGGCCGGACACTATTCTTGATGAGTCCTATACCACCCCCCTCCAGAATGTGGCATTTTCATGAACATTTTCAGGACCAAGTCGATTGAGCAGTCGATCGCCGATTCCGACGAACCAGGTCGCAAACTCAAGCGCAGCCTGAGCACGTGGGACCTTATGATCATGGGCGTCGCCGTTGCTGTCGGCGCCGGGATCTTCTCGGTGGGCGCCAAGGCTGCCGCCAACTTTGCCGGCCCCGCCGTCACCATCTCTTTTGCCATTGCTGCTGTCACCTGCGCTTTGGCCATCATGTGCTACGCGGAGTTCGCCACAGCTATCCCTGTTGCAGGCTCGGCCTACGTTTTCACCTACGCCACCATGGGCGAGGTCCTGGCGTGGATCATCGGCTGGAACCTCATCCTTGAGCTCTTCACCGCCGCGGCCGTGATCGCCAAGTACTGGGGAATCTACCTCAGTACCGTATTTGGCCTGATGGGTCTGGAGGTTCCGCCGTCAATCTCCGTTGCAGGAATTGACCTCTTCTGGGGCGCTTTCCTCATCGTCGCTATCTTCACCGTGCTGCTGGTGCTGGGGACAAAGTTGTCCGCCCGCGTTGGCAACGTCTTTACGATCATCAAGATCGCCGTGGTGCTGTTCGTGATCGTGGTGGGCTTCAGCTACGTAAAGTTCTCCAACTACACGCCGTTCGTCCCAGCTTCCGAACCGACGGCCGGAACAGGCGCCGCAGATGTCATGAAGCAGTCCTTCTTCGGCTTCCTGACCGGTGCTGCTCCGGCCCAGTACGGAACACTGGGCATCTTCGCAGGCGCTGCCCTGGTCTTCTTCGCATTCATCGGCTTCGATGTGGTGGCCACCTCCGCAGAAGAGGTCAAGAACCCGCAGAAGACCCTGCCCCGCGGCATCTTCGGCGGCCTGGCCCTGGTGACCCTGCTGTACATCCTTGTCTCCCTGGCCCTCACCGGAATGGTCACCTACACCCAGCTGGCCGAGGTCAAGAACCCCACACTGACCACGGCTTTTGAAGCCGTGGGCAACACTGATGCCGCCAAGGTCATTGCCTTTGGCTCCCTGGTAGGCCTCACAACGGTGATCATGGTGCTCCTCATGGGTCTGTCCCGAGTGGTCCTGGCCATGAGCCGCGACGGCCTGCTGCCCCGTTCCCTGTCCAAGACGAGCGAGAAGCGCTCCACGCCGGCCCGTCTACAGATCATCTGCGGTGCCGCCGTCGCCATCGTCGCCGGTGTGACGAAGGTGGACCTGTTGGAGGAAATGATCAACATCGGTACGCTCTCCGCGTTCGTGATGGTCAGTCTGGGCATCCTGGTGCTCCGCAAGAAGCGCCCCGACCTCAAGCCCGCCTTCCGCGTGCCCTTCGGCAAGGTCCTGCCGTGGGTTTCTGCCGTGCTGTGTGTCTACCTGATGACCAACCTGGCCGTGGAAACGTGGATCTTCTTCGCGATCTGGCTTGTTATCGGCATGGTGATTTACTTCTCCTACGGCCAGCGGCACTCGCGGCTCAACGAGAAGTTTGCTTCCGCCAAGGCCTCCGTGAACGGGGCCGACAGCGACCGCCAGGCCAAGGGCGACGAGGACGAGGACAACTTCACGAGGGTCTGATCGCCTGGCCAGTGCGCTGAGCCGCCGTGCAACTGCTTGTCAGACAGCTGTACGCTTTTCCGCCAGGAAGACGCCCGGGAACCACGGTTTCCGGGCGTTTTCCGCGTCCGGAACACCCTTGCGTCCGGAACACCCTTGCGTCCGGAACACCCTTGCGCACGGGCTTACGGCGCGGCGTGCTCACTGACCCACTCCACCAAGGGCCTCAGCACTTCCCACCTGGATGCGATCTCTTCCTTGGCCGCAGCAGTGGACAACCATTCCGGCTCCCCGACCTCCACCCCGGCAGATAAGGACTTGTGCTTGAGCAGCTCTGCCCGTGGGTGGTCCTTGTCGAATCCGCGGGGAACGGTTTTGAGCTTCTCGCCTTCGACCGCGAAACCTGCCTCCGCCACGGCATCGATGATCTTCTGCAGCTCCAATCCACTTTCCGGAGCATCGACTGCTGCCCGGTAGCGTGCCAATTGTGCCGGCGTATGGGAGTGGTAGCCGCCGCCAATCAAGAGACCGTCGGCGCTGATCTGGACGTAGTAGCCGACGCCCTCCTGCGTAGCGGCGAAGGCGCCCTGCGCTGTCTTGTAGGGAGACTTGTCCTGGGAGAACCTGATATCCCGGTTGGGGCGGAAGATCTTTGCCGGCCCGAACCGGGGCTCCAATTCCGCAAGGAGAGCCGTCAGCGGTTCCCTGACCTCGGCGTCGTATGTTGTTTTGTGTTCCAGCCACCACTCACGGTTGTTGTTCTCTTCAAGGTCCTCGTAGAAGCGGAATGCGGCCGGGTGGATGCCTTCGAATGTTGTCATACAGGGATCCTATGGACCGGAATAAGGGCACAGCCATAGGTGGGGCCTGCTATGTGGAAACAACCGGCTATGTGGAAAACAAAAGAACACCCCGCCGCGGAGTAATCCGCAGCGGGGTGTTCCTGGAAATGCAGTAGAGCAGGGACGCTTAGAGCTTGTTGGCTGCTTCGGCGTCGGACTCGGTCTGGCCTGCACCGAGGTTGGCGCGGAGCTTGGCGCCGAGGTCGGCGTCAACGTTGGTCCAGTACTGGATGGCGCGTTCCTTGATGTCGGCGTTCTTCACGCCGCCCACGGCACCGGTGATGGTGTCCAGGAGACGGGCCTTGGCGGCGTCATCGTAGACCTCGCGGTACAGGGTACCGGCCTGGCCGAAGTCGTCATCCTCAGCGTGCAGGGTGTGCGCGGAGAGGGTGAGCTCGCCGTCGTTCTCCCAGCCACCGGCGGGGGAAACCGGCTCAACGGCAGCCGGGCCACCAACAGAGTTCGGTGCGTAAACCGGAGTGGACGGAGCGTTGAACAGGTAACGTCCCTGGCCATCCTGGCTGTAGTTGTTGACCTGGTTCTTGGGCTGGTTCACCGGGATCTGGGCGTGGTTGGTGCCCACGCGGTAGCGGTGTGCATCGGCGTAGGAGAAGATGCGGGCCTGCAGCATCTTGTCCGGGGAAGCAGCGATGCCCGGCACGAAGTTCGACGGCGCGAAGGTGGCCTGCTCGATCTGCGCGAAGTAGTTCTCCGGGTTCTTGTTCAGCTCCATGGTGCCCACGTGGATCAGCGGGTAGTCGGCGTGCGGCCACACCTTGGTGAGGTCGAAGGGGTTGAAGCGGTAGGTCTTGGCATCTTCGTACGGCATGACCTGGACGTGCAGCTCCCACGACGGGAAGTTGCCGGCCTCGATGTTTTCCGAGAGGTCGCGGATGTAGAAGTCTGCATCCGAACCGGCCAGCTCTTCAGCCTGGTCGCCGGTGATGGTCTTGACGCCCTGGTTGGACTTGAAGTGGTACTTGACCCAGAAACGCTCGCCGGCGGCGTTGATCCACTGGTACGTGTGCGAGCCGTAGCCCTGCATTTCACGCCAGGAAGCCGGCAGGCCGCGGTCGCCCATGAGCCAGGTGACCTGGTGCGCGGACTCGGGGGAGAGGGTCCAGAAGTCCCACTGCATGTCAGCGTCACGCAGGTGGGTGCCCGGGAGGCGCTTCTGGGAGTGGATGAAGTCCGGGAACTTGATGCCGTCGCGGATGAAGAAGACGGGGGTGTTGTTGCCCACGAGGTCGTAGTTGCCCTCGGAGGTGTAGAACTTCACGGCGAAACCGCGGGGGTCGCGCCAGGTGTCAGGGGAACCGTTCTCGCCTGCGACGGAGGAGAAACGGATCAGCATGTCCGTCTCGACACCCGGCTGCAGGAAGGCAGCCTTGGTGTAGGCCGAAACGTCGGACGTGGTCTTGAAGGTACCGAAAGCTCCGCCGCCCTTTGCGTGCACAACACGCTCCGGGACGCGCTCGCGGTTGAACTGTGCGAGCTTTTCCACCAGGTAGTGGTCGGTGAGGATGATGGCACCGTCAGCGCCGACGGACTTCGAGTGCGCGTCGGACGTAACGGGGGCACCTGACTGAGTCGTTGAAATGGCAGTCATTGTTCTCCTTTTTCCTATTTCTGAGTTACCGAAGTATTTACGGGAAGCTGTTGTTTGGCCTGGCAGTCCTGGCAGATCCCTTGGTAAAGGACATCTGCGATCTGGATGGTCATGGGCTTGGAATTTTCGTCCCAGTGCGGAGTGAGGCAGGGGGCGTGTCCCACTGCGCAGTCCACGTCCTCCACCTTGCCGCAGCTGATGCAGACGGCGTGGTGGTGGTTGTCGCCAACCCGGGTTTCATAGAGCGCCGGGGAGTGCGGAGGTTCGAAGCGTCGCAGCATCTGCAAGTCCGTGAGGTCGCTGAGCACTACATAAACGGACTGCGCCGTCAGTTCAGGAAGTTCTTGGCGGGCCGCGGCAAGGATGCCTTCTGCCGGGGAATGCGGATGGTGCTGGACGGCGGCCAGCACTGCCAGCCGCTGCTTGGTCACACGCCTGCCATGGGCATGCAGGGCCGCGGCCCATGCTTGCTGCTCAGCGGTGTGATCTGTCATGCATTCATTGAAACACTTATTTTGATCAGTTCACAATAAGGCGAGGCTAACTTCCGGTGAACGAAACAATTCGACCAGCGGGTTCACGTCTTCCGCCGCCGATCTGCCCATCGCATGGATCCGCAACGGCACCCCCGGCGAGGCAGGCTCGAGCGCCAGGCAACTGAATCCGCTCACACCGCCGGACATTGGCAGCGCGCCCAAGGACGACGCGATCGCAAGGAGATCAGCCGGGAGGAAATCCCGCACGGATGCCACCGGCCGGACGGGCTCCAGCACCGCATGGCGCGGACCCGCAGGGATCGAGCGCACCAGGCGGGCTGGGTCAACAACACGTTCGACGGCGGCCTCTGCCGCAGGCTCGGACGCCAAGGCAGCACCTGGTTGCCCACGACGCAGGACGTCACGGATCGCCCGGTCAGTTGCCTCCAGTTCGTCTTCCGGAGGGGCAACCCGCCGGTGTGCCGGAAGCGAAAGCTGGTGTCCCGGCGTCGTGGTTTCTCCGTCCCAGCGGCCGAAGAGATGGAACGTTGGCGTGGACGACTCGGCCACCGGTTCGCCCAGCCCGGTACCCAGTGGATGCCATTGGTGGGCGAACATGACAACGCACCGTTCTGCACCCAGCACGGCCGCAAGCGCCATGCGGGCGAGGTTGTGGCAAAGGAGCCAGTCCGCTGCTGACGGGAACGCGAAGTCAGTGGAGGGATCGGACAACCTGACCACCACGTGGCCCACAGTCAGGGGATGACGTGGCCGGGCAATTTCCCAAAAGCCCGAACGGTACAGCAATCGTCGTGCCATGGCCATGTCAACTCCTTCCCCGGGGTGAGCCTACCAAGCCACGGCTCTGGTTAGGGTTGGACGGTGGCAAAACTACTGGCAGACATCACCCCGCTTAAAGAGAGTCCTGCGTTTCGGCGACTCTGGCTGGGTGCATCGGTAGCCGCAATCGGGACGCAGCTGACCCTTGTGGCCGTGAGCCTGGAGGTTTACAGGCTCACCCAGGAGAGCCTCTACGTAGGGCTCCTCGGCATCTTCGCACTGGTTCCCCTGGTGATCGCGGGCCTCTACGGCGGTTCCATCTCCGATGCCTACGATCGCCGCAAGGTGGCCCTGATTGCCTCGCTTGTCCTGTGGGCGAGCACCGCCGGGCTGGCTCTGCAGGCGTGGCTGGGGATCGGCAACATCTGGGTCCTTTACGCGCTGGTCGCCATTCAAAGCGGCGCGCAAGGCATCAACGGGCCTGCCAGGAGCGCCATCATCCCACTTCTTGTCCGCAAGGACCTGCTGCCGGCTGCCAATGCGTTGAGCATGCTGACGTTTGGCCTGTCCATGACTGCCGGACCGCTGCTGGCCGGCGTCCTCGTGGCCACTATCGGCTTTGGGTGGACTTACACCATAGACGTGATCAGCTTTACGTTCGCGCTCTGGGGGCTGTTCAAGCTTCCGCCATTGCCTCCGTCGAAGGACGCCGTGCGGCCAGGATTCCGATCCGTGGTGGAAGGCTTCCGTTTCCTCGGCGGACGGCCCAACGTCCGAATGACGTTCATCATCGACCTTATCGCCATGATCTGCGCACAGCCCCGGGCCCTGATGCCCGCCATCGGCGCCGTGATGATCGGGGGTGGCGAAACAACCGTGGGCATCCTGCTGGCCTCAACGGCTGTGGGGGCGTTCCTCGCAGGCCTTTTCTCCGGCCCGTTGGGACGGGTGCGCCGGCAAGGCAGCGCCGTGGTGTGGTCCGTGATGGGGTGGGGTGCCTCGATTGCCGGCTTTGGCCTGGTGGTGCTCCTGGCAGGTGATGCCGGCCGTGGTGGCACCACGTTGTGGCTGGTCCCTGCGGCACTCTGCTGCGCACTGGCAGGAATCTCGGATTCCGTGAGCGCAGTCTTCCGAACCACCATTCTGCAGTCCGCCACGCCGGACCATTTGCGGGGCCGTTTGCAAGGGGTGTTCATCGTGGTGGTGGCAGGCGGGCCCCGGGTGGGCGACATGCTGGCCGGTGGTGTGACTCAGTTCCTCAGCGAGGGCGGCGTGCTGCTGATTGGCGGGCTCCTGTGCATCGTCCTGGCATGGCTGGCGTCACGACTTCAGCCCGGTTTCGTCGCCTACGATGCGAAGCACCCAGTGCCCTGACCAGTGCCCTGAACGGAGCAGGGCAACCTGCACTTACGGAAGACGACCCGCAACCTGTGGCGGCATTCAGCGGAACATGAGGACCGGCGTCGGCGTTAAACCGTACAGAACCCCCGCCAGCGCCGAAGAAAGAGAACGAGAGCACCGTGCATAAACACAACAATGGACTCAAGACCGCGGCACTGTTCGGTGTGCTGTGGGCGGTGTTGTTGGGTTTGGGCGCCATCATTGCCTCAGGCACCCGGAGCACCGCACCTATCTGGATCATGGCCCTGATCGGCGTCGGGACCACGGCCTACGGATACTGGAACAGTGACAAGATCGCGATCCGTTCCATGGCCGCCTACCCGGTCACCGAGGCCCAGGCTCCGCAGCTGTACCAGATCGTCAGGGAGCTGTCCGTGCGGGCCAACAAGCCGATGCCGCGGATCTACCTTTCGCCCACCATGACACCCAACGCCTTTGCCACTGGCCGCAATCCCAAGAACGCGGCTGTGTGCTGCACGGAGGGAATCCTGCATCTCCTGGACGCGAGGGAACTCAAGGGAGTGCTGGGGCATGAACTGATGCACGTGTACAACCGTGACATCCTGACTTCTTCGGTCGCCGCGGCCGTGGCAGGCGTCATCACCTCTGTGGGACAGATGCTGCTGATCTTTGGCGGCGGCGACCGTCGGAATGCGAACCCGCTGGCGACTATCGCCATGGCCCTGCTGGCGCCTTTCGCGGCGTCGCTCATTCAAATGGCTATTTCACGTACCCGCGAATTCGACGCGGACGAGGACGGTGCCGAACTCACTGGCGATCCCTTGGCACTTGCTTCGGCCCTGCGGAAGATCGAATCCGGGGTGAGCCAGCTGCCTCTTCCGCAGGACCAACGGCTGGTCAATGCCTCGCACCTGATGATCGCCAACCCGTTCCGTGGCGGCGGCATGCGGCGCATGTTCTCCACGCACCCGCCCATGAAGGAGCGCATCAGCCGCCTGGAACGCATGGCCGGTCGCCCGCTCTCGTAGGACGCGCGGCCGCGCCGGTCCTACGCGAACAGCCCTTCACCGATGTACCCGCCGGACTGAACGCCAGGAGGCACGGCAAACAGGCCCGAGCCCGTGTGCTTCAGGTACTCCACTGACAACGTATCGCCCTTGGCCAGTGCCAGCTGCATGGGCACGTAGTGCGTCCGCGGGTCCTTCACGAAAGCGATGAAGAACAACCCTGCATCCAGGTGCCCCAGGCCGTCTGAACCGTCCGTGAAGTTATAGCCTCGGCGCAGCATTCGCACGCCGTTGTTCTGGTCCGGGTGGGCCAGCCGCATATGCGAATCCATGGGAATCAGCGGCTCGCCGTTGCGACCAGCCATCGCGAAGTCCGGGGCAGCGAATTCGTCTCCGCCTGACAGGGGAGCGCCAGCGCCCTTGGTGCGCCCAATCAGCCCCTCTTGTTCGCGCAGCGACGTACGGTCCCAGATTTCGATGTGCATCTGGATCCGGCGCGCCACCAAGTAGCTGCCGCCGGCCATCCACTGCTCAGCCGCCGGCCCACCTGGAGCTACCCAGACGTGCTCGTCAAGGAGTGCGTTGTCCTCCACTTTGAGGTTGTTGGTGCCGTCCTTGAAACCGAAAAGGTTGCGGGGAGTCACCTGCGCCCTGGAGGTCGATGATGTGCGGCCGAAGCCGAGCTGGGACCACCGGACGCGGACCTTTCCGAAACCGATCCTTGCCAGGTTGCGGATCGCGTGGACGGCCACTTGGGGGTCGTCTGCGCAGGCCTGGACCACAATATCTCCACCTGTGCGGCCCGGTTGGAGATCGTCGCCCGGGAAATGGGGGAGGTCGATCAACGCTGCCGGACGCCGTCCGTCCAGGCCGAACCTGACCTTGCCGTCCTTTTCAAACAAGCCGGCACCGAAGCCAAACGTCAGGGTCAGTTTCGAGGCTGCCAGGTCCAGGGCTTCGCCCGTGTCCTCCGGCGGAGCGTCGTAGGGGCCATCCACGGCCCCGGTCTTCCCGGTGGGATCCCCGGCTGCCATGGCCTGCGCGGCGGCAGTCCAGTCCTTGAGGAGCTTGATCAGTTCCTTGCGGTCCTCGGTGGTGACGTCGAAAGCGGCCATGTGAAGACGGTCCTGGGCAGGTGTCGTGATGCCTGCCTGGTGCTCGCCGAAGAACGGAACCACTGCGTCGGCCGCCGAAGGTTCAGAGGCTGACGCCGCAGAAGCCATCACGGCATCGTGGCCCAGGAAACCCGCGGCCAGTCCGGCAACGGCTCCGGCCCCGCCAACGCCGGCCAGCGACAGCAGGCCGCGGCGCGACATCCGTGGGGTGCCGGTTCCAGCGGCAGCCGCCGCGCCGCCGTCGGACGCCTCCGGGGACTTCACGACGGCGGTCGGCTCACCGGAGCGCCCGACGTCGTCAGCGTCGCCGGTGTGCCCGAAGGGGCAGCCGCTCACAGCACCACGGCTGAGGTGAGCTTGGAGAGGGGCTCACCCAGGGAGTCGACCAGCGACGCCAAAGCCTGGATCTGCTCCGGGCTGAGATCGTTGTAGTAGGCGAAGCCATCGCCCTTGGCGTGCTTCTTCAGTTCGGCCTGCAGCGCGGCAAACTTCTCGTCCAGCGATTTGGAGAGTTCTGCGTCTTTCTGCTCAAGGGCCGGCTTCAGGCTCTCGAATGCGATGCGGGCGCCGTCAACGTTGGCCTGGAAGTCCCAGAGATCCGTGTGGGACCAGATCTCTTCTTCACCCGTGACCTTGCCGGTGGCAACTTCATCCAGCAGTTCCTTGGCGCCGTTGCCCAGCTTGTCCGCGGTGAGTTCCACGGTGCGGGTGCGGGTGGCGAGCTCTTCGGTGTCGGCCACCAACTGCGTGGAAATGGCGGTGCGCTCGGCGGCGGTCAAGGCCGTGTAGCCCGCAGGCGGGAAGAGGTCCTTCTCGGCGCGGTGCCATCCGGTCCATTCCTGTCCCGGCTCGAGGTCGGCTTCCCGGGCGTCCAGCTTGGGATCGAGGTCGCCGAAGGATTCCGCTACGGGTTCGATGCGCTCCCAGTGCATGCGGGTGGCCGCGTACAGCTCGCGCGCCTTGGCAGCATCACCGGCAGCGAAGGCGTCCGCGAACGCCTTGGTTCCGGCGACGAGCTGCTCGGTCTGGTCCTTGACGTAGGCGGAGTACTGCTGGGTTCCGGTGTCCAGGAGCTTCTGGAAGTCGGCGTCGACGCTGGGCTTGTTGCCTGACTCGGTGACCTCGAACGATGCGCGGATCCCGTCGCCCTGCATCCCGGGCTTGCAAGCGGTGTTGTACTTGCCGGCCGGGGCCGTGACCACCAGGTTGCGGGTGATGCCGGGGCCGATGTTCTCCACTTCGCCCAGGATCCGCAGGCCATCTTCGGCCAGCAGGTAGAACTCGGTGACCTCGGTGCCTTCGTTTTTCACGGCGAAGGTGAGGTTGCCGCTGGGCGCCTTTGCCGCGGAGACCTTGCACTCGTTTGCCGTGCTGCTGACCTGGATCGGGCCGTCAGCGGCCGCGGTGGTCTTGGTGTTGTCGGTGCAACCGGCAAGGACCAAGGGCACTGCTGCAGCCGCGCCGATAACGGCAAGGGCTTTGCGGATTTTTGGTGAAACGGGCATGGGTGAGTCCTTTGTCTACGGAGTATGCAGGGTGGCCCGGCGGCCAAGGCGGAGAGGGCCTAAGGCTGTGCTGCGACAGCGGGAGCCGCGATGGTCCTGGCGGCTTTGGGCATGGTGGGGCGGTTGGCCCGGATGTACAGGAACAGTACTGGGACCACATACAGCAGCCACGCTGCCGCTTCCAGCCATGTGGTGGCGGGGGAGAAGTTGAGGGTGCCCTTCAGCAGGGTGCCATACCAGGACGACGGCGGGATGGCGGCTGAGACGTCGAAGGCAAGGTTGTGAAGGCCCGGGAGCACGCCGGCCTCCTGGAGGTCGTGGACACCGTAGGCCAGCACTCCACCTGCAATCACGATCAGGCCCACTCCGGTCCAAGTGAAGAAGCGGCCCAGGTTGACCTTCAGGACTCCCCGGTGCAGCAGGTAGCCCAATCCGGCGGCGGTGACCAGGCCAAGCAATGCGCCGAGCAGGGGGAGGGTTGTTTCTCCGGTGGCTTGGGCTGCGGCCCAGATGAAGAGCGCGGTTTCCAGCCCTTCCCGGCCCACGGCGAGTGCTGCCACGAGCACGAGGCCCCATGCGGCGCCGTCGGCCGCTTTGTCCACCTGGGAGCGGAGTTCGCCGCCGAGGCTGCGGGCGGTGCGCGCCATCCAGAAGACCATCCAGGTCACCAATGCCACGGCAACGATGGAGAGCCCGCCGCCGATTGCCTCCTGGGCCTCGAACGTCAGGCCGCGTGGGCCGAAGGTGAGGAGTGCGCCAAAGCCGAAGGAAATGCCGATGGCGAGGCCCACCCCGATCCAGAGGCGCGGAATGAGGTGCCGCCGTCCGGTTTTGATGAGGTAGGCCATCAGCAGGACCACGATAAGTGAGGCCTCAAGGCCTTCGCGCAGGCCGATCAGGAAGTTGGCGGTCATGTGGAGTGTTCTTTCGCTAAGGGGAGCCGTACTTAGGCTCGCCTAAGGAAGAAGAATACTGTGCCGAGGCTATTACGCAAACTAATCGTGTTCTAATTTTCCGCTCCATTACGACACTCGCTGTAGTTACGGACAGCAAAAAGCCGGGATGCGCGGCCCTGGAGGCGGCGTATCCCGGCTGGTTGGCCTTGGCGGTTAGCTGCGGAAGTTCACGAACTGGAGGTCAGCCTCTTCGAACTTCTTGAGGATGTTCATGGTCTCCTGGAGGTCGTCACGGGACTTGGAGGTTACGCGCAGTTCGTCGCCCTGGATCTGGGACTTGACGGACTTGGGAGCCTCATCGCGGATGATCTTGTTGATCTTCTTGGCGATGTCCTGGGCAATGCCCTCCTTGATGGTGCATTCAAGGCGGAATTCCTTGCCCGAGGGGTAAGGTTCGCCCTGGTCCAGCGACTTCAGGGAGATGCCGCGCTTGATGAGCTTGGACTGGAAGACGTCCAGGACTGCCAGCACGCGGTCCTCGGAGTTGGCCTTCATCAGGATCTTCTCGCCGCTGAAGTCGATCTCCGCACCCACGCCCTTGAAGTCGTATCGCTGCGCGATTTCCTTCTGGGACTGGTTCAGTGCGTTGGCGACCTCTTGCTTGTCTACCTTGCTGACGACGTCGAATGTGGATTCGCCTGCCATGACTCTCCTTAGGTTGGGGGCCCTGTAAGGGCGGGTTGGGTCTGGCATCCAGCCTAGTACGGAAGCTGCCGCTTGGGACGGTGGAGGGCTTTCACAGTTCGCTCACAGCACACGCAAGGCGGGAACCGAGGTGCGGGCCTGAGAGTTGTAGCAGTTGAAAGAACGTTTCGTCGGAGGATCAGCATGAGCAGCAAGGCCGTCCAGTCCATCAGCAAGTCCGCCACAGCGGCAGCCGGTTCCATTGGTACGGCTGCCGTAGCCGCTGCAAGTGCGGTCGCGGCGGCAGCAGTGGCGGCCTCGATCGTGCTGAGTCCGGTTCCCGACGCAACCGCGCGCATGGATGGCGTCCATGCAGATCTCCAGCGGGCCGTGCAGCTGAACCAGATCACGGCTGAACAAGCCGAGAAGTTCGAGGCCAAACTGGCCGGCCGTATCCTCGGTGATGCCTGAAATCCCTTGAAATCCCGGGCGTCCAGCCCCGATTAGATTCTTGGTGGAAAGTTCTGTAAGGTTGTCTCTGCCTTCGGTTACCGGATCGAAAGAAATGGTCTCCGGAAGTGATCTTCTTTTGAAGTTCGGCAGATTACCCGAGCGGCCAAAGGGGGCTGACTGTAAATCAGCTGGCAACGCCTACGGGGGTTCGAATCCCTCATCTGCCACCCAACGGAAAATCCCCGGAACCACTGGTTCCGGGGATTTTTTTACGTCCCCGCAGCTCACTCCGTCGAGGGTTGGCGCTCCCGCCTGAGTTCGGCAATCTCAAGGCGCAGGGCAGCAATCTCCTTGACCAGGTCGGCCATTTCGGCCCGGACAGGTTCCTCGGCGGCGGCTGCTTTCTCTCCGGCTGCGGTGGCAACGTCCTCGGCATTCTCTTCGATCCGCTGCACGAGCCACGAGGCGATGGAGGCGGTGACAATACCCAGTACAGCGATTCCGCTCATCATCAGGGCGGCAGCCACAACCCTGCCGATGGGTGTCACCGGGTAGAGGTCGCCGTAGCCGACGGTGGTGATGGTGGTGACGGCCCACCAGGCCGCGTCGCCGAAGGTCAGGATCTTGGCGTCCGGGGCGTTCTGTTCAACATCCAGGACAGCCAATGCGCCGACCAGTATGAGCATGGCTGCCGCTCCTGCGACGTAGGTCGCCACCCGCCCACGGAGTGTTTCGCCTACGGTGCGCTGCAGTACTGAGAGCAAAGTGACAAGGCGCAGCAACCGCAGGGGCCGGAAGAAGGGCAGCAGCACGATCAGGAGTTCGTGCAGATTCCAGAGGAACCATCGCATCCTGTCTTCGGCGAGCCAGAGGTTGATGAAATAGTCCAGGGCGAAGATGGCCCAGGTGATCCAAAGGACCACCTCGAACGGGTCCGCCGCGGCGCCGTCGACGCGGGCTATGACCTGCCACGCGTAGGCAGCGAGGAAAATCAATGCCGTGGCCATGAGTGGCCACTCGGCGAGGTCCCGGTATCGCGCTTGAGTCATACGGGAATCCTAGCCACAGACAGTGCCCCGGGAGGGGCTCCCGGCCTCGTCAGGCGGGAATCTCCAGCCAGTAGCCATCCAGGTGGTGCACCAGTTGGCGCCCCAGGCCGCCTTTGAGCTGGATCCACAGGGTGCTGCGATCGTCGGTCATGCCGTCGATCGTCCCCTCGATCCGGTTGCCGCGGGCGTCCTGCAGTACAACGCTCTGGTCGCGATGGAGTTCGGGCCACACGTCGCCGTGGGGCCTGGTGGTTTGCAGCGTACTCAAAGGGGTCCCCCTGATGTGTTCTTCCAATACGAGTTCCAGATATTGTGCACGTCTTTGATGAACCTGCGGTAAACCTTAGTGCAATCGTTGGACATAAAGCACTGCCGCAACAAGTGTTCCCGCACCAAACGCCTGGCGTTGAACGTCTTGCCAGTTCACCATTCGGTCCACCTCTTCTGCCAGAAGTTACCCGTGGGTAACATTGCTCTCATGCATCTGCTTCTTCGTACCCTCCTGTTGCTTTTCACCTCCGCCAAGCGCCCTGCCCTGGGTGTCTGGGAGAGTTCGTCGCTTCCCTTGCGGGTCCTGCCCACGGACATCGACATAGCGATGCACGTCAACAACGGCATGTACTTCTCCCTGATGGACCTGGGACGGTTCGACCTCATGGTCCGCAGCGGAATCTGGAGCAAGATGCGCAAGCGGGGCTGGAGCCCGGTGGCGGCGGGGGAGACCATCGCCTTCCGCAAGTCGCTGCAACTTTGGCAGCGCTACACGATTGAAACCCGCATCATCGGACTGGACACCAAGGCGATCTACTTTGAGCAGCGAATGGTGGTGGACGGAGAAATCTATGCCCGTGCCCACATCGCCACACGCCTGGTAGCAAAAGGAAAGCCAGTCACCCAGGAAGAGATCATCGCCGAGTTCGGTGCCCCGCCTGCTGACCTGGAACTGCCCGAATGGATCCACGAATGGCGCGGGAACAACGCCCTCCCCGGAGCGCGCCGTCCCGCACCACACCTCTGGAGCTAGACACCCACATCGCGACGCTGCAGGGCCGCCGCGCCAACTGCGATCAGGGCCGCTGAGATCGCCAGCAACCCCAGAGCCGCGCCCCAGTCAGCACCATTTGTTACCGGCGAATTGCCATAGGCCCAGTGGTAGGGCGAAAGGTTGAGCAACCATTCCATTTTTGGGCTTTGCCGGCCCACCGCGTTGAAGACATACCCCAGGACGGCAACGGCTGCGCCGGCGGCGATCCCATAAACCTTCCGGCCGGTAAGGGCCCCTACGCAGAGGGCAGCAGTGCCGCTGAGCAGCGCAAGCCCGGCGAACAGGACAACGGCTCCCGCGAGATGCCCGACGTCGATTTCCAGTTTGGCGGGTCCGTTCAGTACCAGCACCAGGACGAAGACGAGCACTGCGAGGGCCGCGACCCGGACTACGAGGGCAAAGGCGCGTTCGAGCACTACCTGGACACGCGTCACGCTGTGGGCGAGGGTGAGTTCCAGAAGCCCGGACTCCTCGTCTCCACCCACTGCGGCTGCTCCCCAGCCCACCGAAGCCATGGACATCAGCAGGAAGCCGATGAGTCCAAACAGCGTGGCCTGGGTGTAGCCGGGGCCTGTGGCAATTTGGTCGTAGTTCAACGCCTTGGTCATGCCTTGTGGCAGGGCGTCGATCATTTGCTGCATCTGGGCGCTGCCGCCAATTGAGGGGTACAGCGGAAGGTACAGCATGGTCGCGGCTGTCAGTCCCAGGCCCCAAGCCAGGGTGGACCGCCACGAATCAGTCAGTGCCTTGGTGAACAAGGGCATCACACTAGGCATGGTGGGCTCCTCCGGGTTGACCCGCCCTATGGGAATCCGACTCGGCAGGGGCTGCCTCGCCGCCCGTGTAGAGGGTGAGGACAGCCTCCTCCAAGTCAGGCTCCTCAAGAACCAGGTCGGTCAGGTGGAGTCGGGCAAGCTCCTGGATCAGGGGCTGGATGTGGCCGGACAACGTTGCTGTTGCTTCCACTGTTCCGGTGGCGTGGCCATCTGCCGGGAGTTCCCGCACCGCCACGTTGGCGACGCCCGGCACCCTCGCCAGCAGCGCGCCGACGTCGTTTGCTTCTGTTCCGGTGCTGTTGAACCTCAGCTGCCTGACCGCCGCCGTCCGGAGGGCCTCCACTGTGGAGACTGTGACGATGCCGCCATCACGGAGGATGGCGACGGCGTCGGCGGCTTGCTGGACTTCGCTCAGGACGTGGGAGCTAAGGAACACGGTTGCGCCGGCATCCACGGCCTCGCGGACCATGGCGTGGAAGACCTGCTGGACCAGGGGGTCAAGGCCGCTGGTGGGTTCGTCCAGGACAAGAAGTTCCGGCTTGTGCATGAAAGCCTGCAGCAGCCCGAGTTTCTGCTTGTTTCCCTTGGAGAGCTTCCTGGTTTGCCGGTCCAGGTCCAGGTTGAGCCGATCGGCCAGGTCATTGACATGCCTTTGGTCCACCGGACCGCTGATGGCCGCAAAATGATCCAATATGCGGCGGCCAGTGGTGCGGTTTTCCAGGTGCAACTCCCCGGGAAGGTAGCCGATCCGTTTGCGCAGCGCAGTACCGGCCCGGCGCGGATCCTGTCCCAGCACGGCAATGGAGCCGGCGCTCGGCCGGATGATGTCCAGCAGGCAGCGCATGGTGGTGGTTTTGCCCGCCCCATTCGGCCCGATCACCCCGAAGACTGTGCCGGGTTCCACGGCGAAATCCAGCCCATGGAGGACCTCGCGTTGACCGAACTTCTTGCGTAACCCCTCGACGACGATTGCCTGGGTCACGGGGCATGCTCCCTTCCGTTGTTGTTGTTTCCTTCCAGGGCTTCACGGGCTGCGTTCAGGAACCGCGCGTCCGAGTAGAAGCCATGCGTATAAATCTCAAGGAGAGGCAGGGTGAGCTGGCGCAGGAGGTCAGGGCCGATCCCGTTGGGTTCAACCGTAGGGGCGCCCAAGGTCCGGGAGAGGTGCCTGCCCAGCATGAGAAAAGCGAGGCTGTTGGAGGCTATGACCACCGCAATGGAGCGGATGTCGTCGAATTTACGGATGGTGCCGGCCTCAATCCCGGTCTGGACGATGTCCTGGCACTGGTTCACCACGGCGTCGAAGAAGGCGTCGCCGGCATCGGATTCATCGCCCAGGCTGCGGCGGATGTACGCGATCTCTTCGGTGTATTGCCCGGGGTTGTTCAAGTAGTCCTGGATCAGCCGGCCGGTGGAACCGGGATCCACCTTTTCGCGGCCCTGGGTGGCTGTCTGGTTGAGGACGTACTGGTCGCAGGCTTCGCGCAACCCTGCCTTGCTGCCGAAATGATGGATGACCAGGCCGGGGCTGACGCCTGCGTCCGTAGCTACTGCCCGGACCGTGGCGCGGGAGAATCCATCGCGTCCGAAGCGTCCGATGGCGGCGTCGCGGATGCGCGCCCTAGTGGTCAAATCCTCTGCGTTTGAACGCATGTTTAATAGGCTAAACATCTGTTCAATCGGAATCAAGAGGTCCTTGTATCGCAGGCCCGCGCTTTATTCCCAGTGACGCGGGAAGCGAACAGCCGGCCCCTTCACGGGACTTCGTGGGCCGGGACGCGTACCGTGGAACCATGGCTACAGTTGACATCACGGGTGAACAGTTCGCATCGACCATCGAGGACAACGACATCGTCCTGGTGGATTTTTGGGCTGCATGGTGCGGCCCCTGCCGTCAGTTCGCGCCCACATACGGCGCGGCCTCGGACAAGCACACCGACGTTGTCTTCGCCAAGGTGGACACTGAGGCCGAGCAGCAGCTCGCCGCAGAGGCCGGGATCACCTCCATCCCCACGCTGATGGCCTTCCGCGAGAAGGTCCTTGTCTTCTCCCAGCCCGGCGCGCTCAATGCCCAGCAGCTTGAGCAGGTCATCGAGGCCGTGAAGGGCCTGGACATGGACGAAGTCCACGCCCACGTGGCCAAGTCCCGCGCAGAGGCACAGGAAAACTAGACCCCTTTTCGGCGAAACCGCCGGAAAACAGATCGAGGTCGCCGGAAAGATCCGGCGACCTCGATGCTTTAAGGCGATCGCGTTGCTGTAAGGCGTACTGGCAGTCTAGAGGCGCTCCAGCTTCACGGGCTCGGCCAGCAACGCGCTGAGGGATTCGTTGAGGTCCTGCACCGCGATGCCCTTGGAGTGCTTCTCCAGCAGTTCCTCGGATTCCCAACGCTCGGTGAGGACAAGCTTCTCATCGGTGGCTTCAGTCAATTCGTAACGGATGCAGCCGGGCTCGTTGACCACCTCATCAATCGCAATTTCCAGGGCAAGCTTCACGCGGAAGAATTCGCCTTCGTTGGGGATGAACGTGGCCAACAGGTCAATGGGTGCACTCATGGATCCAACCCTACCGGCAGGACACGGCATCACTGGAGGTGATGACGGTTCTGTTGCGGGGCTCGGCTTGGTAGCGTTCCGTCATGTTGTCCTACACCGCCGGAGACACTGACGTCCCGCTGCTCGAAGAGACCATTGGCGCCAATTTCGAGCGCATCGCCGGGCAATTTCCCCTGCGCGACGCGCTCATCGAGGCAGCGGCGTCGCCCGGCGGTGACGCCCGCCGCTGGAGTTACCAAAAGCTGAACGACGACGTCGATCGCCTCGCCCGCGCGCTGCTCGCCTTGGGCGTGGCAAAAGGGGAGCGGATCGGCATCTGGAGTCCCAACTGTGCCGAGTGGACCATCCTCCAGTACGCCACCGCCAAAGTCGGGGCTGTGCTGGTCAACGTGAACCCTGCATACCGCAGCCACGAATTGGAATTCGTGGTGAAGCAGAATGGCACGCGGATGTTGGTGACGGCCCCTTCAGACAAGAACAGCGACTACGTTGCCATGGCGCGGGCCTCGGCCGCGAGCTGCCCCGAACTCCGGGAAATTGTCTTCCTGCCCGGCGACCCGCAGCTTGGGCTCACAGCGGGAGTCCCGGAAGCCGGCCACGAACTGAGCTACGCCGAGCTGCTGACCCGGGCTGACGGCGTCGGGCTTTCAGCGCTCCGCGAGCGGATGGCGGAATTGGACCCGCACGATCCCATCAACCTCCAATACACCTCGGGCACCACGGGCTTTCCGAAGGGTGCAACGCTGACGCACCACAACATCCTCAACAACGGGCACTCGATCGGCCGTCTGCTGAACTACACCGAGCGGGACCGTGTGGTGATACCGGTGCCGTTCTACCACTGTTTCGGGATGGTGATCGGAAACCTGAATGCACTGAGCTTTGGAGCGGCCACCATCATTCCCAGCCGGGGCTTCAACGCTTCGGCGGCGTTGGAAGCCGTGCAGGATTTTGGCGGGACGTCGCTGTACGGGGTGCCCACCATGTTCATCGCGGAGCTGGCCCTGGACGCTTTTGGGTCCTACGATCTTTCCACGCTGCGGACCGGGGTGATGGCCGGCTCGCTCTGTCCCATCGAGGTGATGCGGCGGGTGATCGACGAGATGCACATGGTGGATGTGGCCATTTGCTACGGCATGACCGAGACCTCGCCCGTATCCACCATGACGCGCGCTGGCGACACCCTGGAACAGCGCACATCCACGGTGGGCCGGACCATGCCGCACCTGGAAAGCAGGATTGTGGAACCGGGCTCCGGGCAAGTGGTGGAGCGGGGCGTGATCGGCGAGCTCTGCACCCGGGGCTACGCGGTGATGGAGGGCTACTGGGGCCAGCCGGACAAGACGGCCGAGGCCATTGACGCCGAGGGCTGGATGCACACGGGTGACCTCGCGCGCATGGATGAGGACGGCTACGTGGTCATAGAAGGGCGCATCAAGGACATGGTGATCCGGGGTGGGGAGAACATCTACCCCCGTGAGATCGAGGAATTCCTGTACCTGCACCCCTCCATCCAGGACGTGCAGGTAATCGGGGTGCCGGACAAGAAGTACGGCGAGGAACTCATGGCCTGCATCATCCTCAAGCCGGGCGCCGGACCGCTGACGGCTGCGGACCTGGCCGAGTACTGCCGCGGCAAGCTGGCCCACTACAAGATTCCCCGCTACGTCGATGTCCGCGAAAGTTTCCCCATGACGGTCTCGGGGAAGGTGCGCAAAGTGGACATGCGCGAGGAAGCCGTGTCCCGCCTCCACCTCTAAAAGCAACGCGGGGTCACTTATGGCCCATGTTTCTGCCATTTATGGGCCATAAGTGACCCCGCGTTGCAGTTGGCGGAAGTGATCCTGTGGATAACTCCATTCGATGGCCGCATTGCCGAGAGACTGGATGGCATGGTTCGCATCAGTTCCTTGCCCGAGGCCCTCGGTACCCGTCCTTTCACTGTCTATGAGTCGCGCGCCTTGGGCGTACCCAGGAAGCGACTTCGGGCAAAGGACATCAAGGATGGTGGTCGGCTCATTTACGTGCCAAGGGAAACAGAGCCGGACCTGCTCGAGCGCGCACGGGTGCTTACGGCTGCTACCCCCGGTGCCTGGGTTTCGCACGAAACCGCGGCCGTGCTGACCGGGATGGGGCTGCCGCCATGGATGGGGAACGGCGAAACCGTGCACCTGAGCAAGCCGCATGAACTACCCCGGGTTCGGCGGGCCGGTGTAACTGGACACAGAGTCCGTGTTTTGCCGGGCGAAGTCATGGACCACCAGGGCATCCCGGTGTCAGTCCGCCCCAGGACCTGGCTTGACTTGGCGAAGTCGTTGCCGCTTCCGTACGTCATCGCGATGGGCGACCAACTCATCCGCCTGCCCCGGCCCGCCCTGGAAATGCGGAGCGAGCCGTATGCCCATAGCTCCGGTTT
The DNA here is from genome assembly GCF_040685055.1 of Paenarthrobacter sp. NPDC089307. Classification (NCBI taxonomy): domain Bacteria; kingdom Bacillati; phylum Actinomycetota; class Actinomycetes; order Micrococcales; family Micrococcaceae; genus Paenarthrobacter; species Paenarthrobacter sp. NPDC089307. The sequence continues at coordinate 75,503 of NZ_JBFBHE010000006.1, read as the reverse complement.
GAGGTTGCTCATCCGGCAACATCCCAACCTCCAAGGGGTGGAGAAGGCCCGTTTGGCGTTGGATGAAATGCGGGTGGGCGCAGACTCATTTCCTGAGACCTTCCTGCGCCTGGCTATGCGGGACGCCGGCCTTCCCGAACCGGAATTGCAGTTGCCCCTGAATCTCGGGGACCCGTGGTCGCCGGTCGCCGACCTCGGCTATCGACGCTTCCGGATCGCGATCCAGTACGACGGCGCACATCACCTTTCCAACAGCAGTCAAAAGACAACCGGCGCGATGAAGCATTCCTCAGCGCCGGGTGGTCGTATTTTAAAGTCAACGCCGATGACTTGGCGGAGGGGTTCGCCGGAGTGATCTCCCGCATCAGGTCGGTGAAACTCCGCGCCCTGTAAGCCAACGCGGGGTCACTTATGGCCCATAATCGGGGGCAACATGGGCCATAAGTGACCCCGCGTTGCTTTAGTGGTGGCGGTGATCCTGGACAGTCATTCTCGGGCCGAAGGTGGGCTTACGGAAACCGCTCAAATACAGCATCCGCACCAGTCTTTGCCTCTGCCCGCGCCACGGTTCGAGCAACTCGATCATCCCGGCGTCGTCGGTTTTCTGCCCCGTCAGGGCGTAGCCCACATAGGACGCCAGATGGTAGTCGCCCACGGAGATCGAGTCGGGGCAGCCGTGGGTGCGCTGGACTACTTCTGCTGCGGTCCAAATGCCAATGCCGGGAATCGTCTGCAGCTTGGCGCCGGCCTGGACAGAGTCCAGTTCGCCCAGGCGTTCAAGCGCGACGGCGGACTGCACCGCCCGCATGACGGTCGCCGAACGCTGTGGACCAACCCCGGCCTTGTGCCACTCCCAGGAGGGAATACCCAGCCATTGGCGTGCTGTGGGAGGGACGAGGAGGCCTGCCGGGGCTTTCCCGGGAGCTGCCGTTCCGTAGCGGTACATCAAATACCGATACCCACGCCTTGCCTCCAAAGTGGTGACCTTTTGCTCCAAAATGGTGGGCACCAGTGAGTCAACCACCCGCCCGGTGGAGGGCAGGCGCACGGCCAGGTTCCGGCGTCGTGCTTCTGTGACACGGCGCGGGAGGGTGGCGTTGAAGGCGGGCTCATCGAAAGCGGACCAGTCGTCATCGGCGCCCAACAACCGCGGCACCCCGGCTACGGCGTCGGACGCTCCCGGTCCCCACGCCTGGGCATCCACGAAAGACTCAGGGCCAACGCCGCCGCCGGCAAGTCGAAGGGTCACCGGCCCGGACGGGGCCGTGAAAGCCATCCAGAAACCGGAGGGGTGTGCTGCGAAGGACGGGTCTGCGTTGCCGCGCATGAGCGGAAACATGGTTTGGTCCAGCCGGAAGGGTGCCCCGGGGTGCCACCTGACGGCCGCATCTGCCGCAGCCGCCACGATGGGCGGGGCTTCTGCGATGGTCATGTTTTCATGGTCCCACGCCGGACTGACAATCCCATCAAGAACCTCTTACTGCGGCCGCTGCCCGGGACTAGACTCCGTGCTGTGGCGCGGGTGGGCCGTGCCGGTTTCCAAGCGTCATATCAACAGATACCAGGGACAGGAGCGCCGGCCATGGCCGCAATTGTGCATTTTGAAATCCCCACGGAAGATACGGAGCGGGCCAACACCTTCTACCAGAGTGCTTTCGGGTGGAACCTGACCCCCATGCAGGGGATGGATTACACCATCGCCATCACGGGTCCTTCTGACGAAAAGACCGGCATGCCCAAGGAACCAGGTGCCATCAACGGCGCCCTGTTCCCGCGGACGGATGCCCTGAAGACTCCCATCCTGACCATCGATGTGAGTGACATCGATGCCGCCCTCGGAGAAGTGGAGTCTGCCGGTGGTTCCGTAGTCCAGCCCAAGAATGCCATACCGGGCATGGGGTGGTACGGCTACTTCAAGGACACCGAGGGCAACGTCATGGGCCTGTGGCAGACCGATGCGGAGGCCGGGAGCTAGCCCGGCGGTCCGATTGCAAAGCGGGCAGGCGGTAACTTTGTACCTATGAAGTACGCCCAGTCCGTGTTGGACCTCATCGGCAATACGCCCCTCATCAAGCTCAACCACGTTACGGACGGGATCAAAGCCACGGTCCTGGTCAAACTGGAATACATCAACCCCGGCGGATCCATCAAGGACAGGATCGCCGTGAAGATGATCGAAGAGGCCGAAAAAGACGGGCGCCTCAAGCCGGGCGGAACCATCGTTGAGCCGACGTCCGGTAACACGGGCGTGGGTCTGGCCCTGGTGGCCCAGCAGAAGGGCTACAAGTGCGTCTTCGTAGTCCCGGACAAGGTGGGCGAGGACAAGCGCGCTGTCCTGAAAGCGTACGGAGCGGAGGTGGTGGTGACCCCCACCTCCGTGGCGCCGGACAGCCCCCAGAGCTATTACGGCGTCTCGGACCGCCTGGTCAAGGAGATACCGGATGCCTTCAAGCCGGACCAGTTCTCCAACCCGGCAGCCCCGGGCAGCCATTTCGAGTCCACGGGTCCCGAGATCTGGCGGGACACCGACGGCCGTGTCACCCATGTGGTGATCGGCGCCGGAACCGGCGGCACCATCACCGGTACCGGCCGCTTCCTGAAGGAAGTCTCGGCTGAGCGTCCGGAGTCCGACGGCGGCCCGGTCAAGATCATCGGCGCGGACCCCGAAGGTTCGGTCTACTCGGGCGGAACCGGCCGGCCCTACTTTGTGGAAGGCGTGGGCGAGGACATGTGGCCCGCCAACTACGATCCCGCCGTCCCGGACCACGTGATCGCAGTTTCGGATGCCGACTCCTTCGCCATGACCCGCCGCCTTGCCAGGGAAGAGGGCCTGCTGGTGGGTGGTTCTTCAGGCATGGCCGTTGTGGCGGCACTGGAGGCCGCCAAGGACCTGGACGAGTCCGCCGTGGTCGTGGTCATCCTGCCGGACTCCGGCCGGGGCTACCTGGCCAAGATCTTCAACGATCAATGGATGCGTTCCTATGGCTTCCTATCCGGCGGCGAAGAAGCCTCCGTGGGGGAGGTGCTCAAATCCAAGACGGGCCAGATGCCGGACCTGGTCCACATCCACCCAAACGAGACCGTCCGCGATGTCATCAACATCATGAACGAGTTCGGGGTCTCCCACATCCCTGTCCTGTCGCAGGAACCGCCCGTGGTGATGGGCGAGGTCCTGGGTGCCGTGGACGAGCGCAGCCTCACCACCAAACTGTTCCGGGGCGAAGCCAAACTGTCGGACAAAATCTCCGAACACATGGGTGACCGCCTTCCGGTGATCGGCTCACTGGAGACCATTTCCGCCGCGCGTGAGCTGCTGTCCGACGTCGATACCGTCATGGTGACCTTCGCTGGGGCCCCGGTGGGGATCCTGACGCGCCACGACCTTCTGGCCTACCTCAGCAACTAGCCTGCGCTGGCCATCCCGTTGATCGAACAAACCTTCAAGAAACAAAGAGGTGCTTCCATGACTGCCCACAACAACGCCGGGTTCAACACCCGCGCCGTCCACGCCGGCCAGGAATTCGAACCCCGCACCGGTGCCGTTGTGCCGCCGCTGCACTTCAGCACCACCTACGCCCAGGACGGTATCGGTGGACTGCGATCGGGTTACGAATACGGGCGCGGCGGCAACCCCACGCGTGACTCCCTCCAAGTGCAGCTTGCCGCGTTGGAGGGCGGAGCGGCCGCGTTTTCCTTCGGTTCGGGCCTCGCTGCCGAGGATTCGCTGATCCGTGCCGTGGCCCGTCCCGGAGACCATATCGTTTTGGGCAACGACGCCTACGGAGGCACTTACCGCCTGATCAACAGGGTGTTGGGGGACTGGGGCATCGGGAACACCCCGGTTGACATGTCGGACCTCGACGCCGTGGCTGCCGCGGTTGCGGCGAACAAGACCCGCCTGGTGTGGGTCGAGACACCGTCCAACCCGATGATGAAGATCACCGATATTGCGGCGCTCGCCGCAGTAGCGCACGACGCCGGGGCCCTCCTGGTGGTGGACAACACCTTCGCGTCTCCCTACTTGCAGACCCCGCTCGAGCTCGGTGCCGACGTCGTGGTCCACTCAACGACGAAGTACATCGGTGGCCACTCGGACGTCGTGGGCGGCGCGATTGTGGTCAAGGATGCTGAATTGGCCGAAAAGATCGGCTTCATCCAGTTCGCCGTGGGCGCTGTTTCCGGCCCCATGGACGCCTTCCTGACAACGCGCGGCCTCAAGACCCTGGGTGTCCGCATGGACCGCCATTCCGAGAACGGCCAGGCTGTGGCCGAGTGGCTGTTGACCCGCCCGGAGGTTGAAGCGGTGCTTTACCCGGGCCTGCCTGACCACCCGGGCCACGAACTGGCAGCCAAGCAGATGAAGAAATTCGGCGGCATGGTGTCCGTACAGTTCAAGGGCGGCGAGGCAGCAGCGCGGACCGTCGCGGAAAACACCTCCGTGTTCACTCTTGCCGAATCGCTCGGTGGCATCGAGTCCCTGATGAACTATCCCTCGGAGATGACCCATGCCTCGGTCAAGGGCACCGAGCTGGCTGTTCCTGTGAACCTCCTGCGCCTCTCTTGCGGCATCGAGGAAGCCGAGGACCTTATCGCCGACCTTGAACAGGCCTTCGCCAGGATCAGCAACGGCTGACATGGTGGCTTCTCCTTCACAGACGGTGGCGTCCACCACCACCCGGGGCTGGATCTTCACGTTGGCAGGCGTGCTGGCCCTCGCGGTGGCCGTGTTCTTCCTGTACGCGTACTACCAGCCGGCATTGAACGATTTTGAGGTGTACTACTACGGCGGCGGCAAGGTCCTGGAAGGCGGCGACCTGTATGCCATCCGCGATGGGCTGCCATTCACCTACCCGCCGTTCGCAGCGCTCCTCTTTGCCGGACTGGCGGCGATGGGTTTCTTCGGCGGCAGCTTGGTATTCATCGTTGTTGCCCTTGCTGGTGCCGCGACAGTTGCCGCCTGGTTGGCCAGGCACTACTTCGGCCTGAAAACCTGGCGTGAAGCTTTTGCCGATTACCGGTTCCGGACCACGGCACTGGTGGGCGCGGGGGCCATCCTGCTCCTGGGGCCATGGCGGGACACATTTGTGTTCGGGCAAATCAACATCATCCTGATGGGTGTGATCCTGGCCGATTTTGCCCTGTACGGAAAGGTCCGGGCCGGTGGCATCCGCTGGCCCGCGGGCCTGCTGATCGGCTTGGCAGCCGGTGTGAAGCTCACTCCTCTTGCCTTCGGCTTGTACTTCCTTGTCCGCCGGGATTTCAGGGCCCTGGGGTGGATGGCTGCCGGTTTCTTCGGTTCGATCGCCGTGGCGTGGGCTGTCTTGCCGCAAGCCTCCTTGGATTTCTGGACCCAGATCCTCCCTGATACTGGCCGCATCGGCGGGCCGGCGTACGTGGACAATCTCTCCGTCAAGGGCCTCCTCCTGCACTTCGGCATGCCGGACTCTTCGGTCACCAACATGGTGTGGATGGTCATCTCCCTGGCCCTGGTGGTGGTGGCTGGCCTCATCATCACCTGGGCTGTGGCCGTGGATGAGAACTTCATCGCGGTATCGGCCACGGCCATCCTGATGCTCCTGATCAGCCCCGTTTCCTGGTCCCACCACTGGGTATGGGTTGCCGTAGCGCTGCCCAGCATGGCGTTTGCGATGCACCGGGTACCGTCCCGGAGCGGGCGGATGCGTACCGCGGGCTGGGTGATTGTGGTGTGCTCCACCGTTGCCTTCTACATGACCCCCAAAAACCTGGCCGTCTGGGCCGGCGCTGCCGAATGGGGCAAGGACCCGCAGACGCAGTGGCAACTCATCGTTTCCAGCCTGGGTGTGGTGTGCGGAATCGCCATGCTGGTCTATTGGGCCTTGGCCTACCATCCTTCGCGGAGCGGCCTGCGGTGATCCCGAGGTCGTACCAGCCTGGCGCGGCATCCGGCGTCGACGTTTCAGTTGGCGGATCTAGCTTTCTTTAGAGAAGTCAGCTACTTTGGTTCGCATGCCTCTTCGTTCCGACTGGTCTGCCCGCACGTGCAGCCTCGCCCGCGGCCTTGATGTCCTTGGTGATCCCTGGGGAAGCCTCGTCCTCCGTGAAATCTTCTTTGGCAACGGACGTTTCGACGCCATCAAGCAGCGGCTCCAAGTGGCGGACGCGGTCCTGAGCAAGCGTTTGGGGTGGTTGCTTGAGGCAGGTTTGCTGGCGCAACGCCCATACCAGGACGGCAGCCGCACCCGGCAGGAGTATGTCCTCACGGCCAAGGGCGAGGACGCCTTGCCGGTCCTGAACGCCATCATCATTTGGGCAGAGAAGCACCTGGACGCACCCAACGAGGTATCCCACATGCGCGTCATCCACACGGATTGCGGACTGCCCACCTCTTCCGCCGATACCTGCACCCACTGCGGCGCCCGCCTGACCGCCGGTAACACCAGCTGGCACAGCTTCACCAGGACCGACCACCCGGTTCCCTTGGCTGTGGCACCGCGCCAGTCAGATCCGGCAATCCAAGCAATCAGGGCAGCATCAGCATCTGAAACGGAGATCCCCGCATGACCGCTCCCGACGTCACAGGGACCCCCTCCGGGTCGCAGCAGGCTCCCTCCGGGTCGAAGCCCTCCAGGAAGCCGACTCCGTCCGGAAAGAGCCGCCGCCTCCACCCCGCCTGGATGGTGGCGGCCGTGGCCTTCCTGGCGTTAGTGGGAGCGGCCGGCTTCCGCGCAGCCCCCGGTGTGCTCATGGTTCCGTTGCAGCAGGAATTCGGCTGGTCCACCACCGTCCTCTCCCTCGCGGTCAGCATCAACCTGGTCCTCTTCGGTCTGACTGCACCTTTTGCTGCTGCCCTCATGGAACGCTTCGGCATCCGCAAAGTGACCTCATTGGCACTGTGCCTGATCGGATTGGGTTCTGCCCTGACAGTGTTGGTGAACCAGTCCTGGCAGATCCTGCTCACGTGGGGAGTGCTCATCGGGTTGGGAACCGGATCCATGGCACTCGTCTTCGCCGCAACCATCGCCAACACTTGGTTTGCCAAGAGCCGTGGCCTGGTGATCGGCATCCTCACCGCGGGAAGCGCGGCCGGCCAACTGGTGTTCCTGCCGTTCATCGCCCTTTTGGCCCAGGACCCGGGCTGGCGCGGGGCTTCGCTCCTCATCGCGGCCGGAGCCCTCGCGGTGGTGCCGCTGGTGCTGCGGTGGCTGCGGAACTCACCCGCCGACGTCGGGGTGTTGCCGTATGGTGCGCAGGAACCTGCCGCTCAAGCGCCCGACGCCGGAATCAGCCCTGCGGCGTCAGGCGCACCGGAAGCTGCGGTCACCAAAGACTCTTCCAACGCTGCCGTCCGAGCCCTCCAAGTGCTCAAACGTGCCGCCAAGGTCCGGACGTTCTGGGCGCTGGCTGCGGGCTTCGCGATCTGCGGGGCAACCACCAATGGACTCATCGGTACACACTTCATTCCCTCGGCGCACGATCACGGCATGCCCGAAACCACGGCGGCAGGCCTGCTGGCCGTCGTCGGAATTTTCGACATCGTGGGGACCATAGCCTCGGGCTGGCTGACCGACCGCTTCAACCCGAAGGTTCTGCTGGCGGTTTACTACCAGTTCCGGGGGATTGGCCTGCTGGTGCTGCCGTTGCTGCTGGGGTCGTCCGTGGAGCCGAGCATGATCATTTTCGTGGTGGTCTATGGGCTTGACTGGGTGGCCACAGTGCCACCCACCGCGGCGATCTGCCGCTCGGTGTTCGGTGCCGACGGTTCGGTGGTGTTTGGCTGGGTGTTCGCGGCCCACCAGCTTGGGGCTGCTGCCGCAGCGCTCGCAGCCGGGTTCATCCGGGATGCCACCGGACACTACAACTACGCGTGGATGGGCGCGGCTGCCATGTGCACGGTTGCGGCAGTCATCAGTGCCACCATCCGTAAGGACGCCGCCAAAAAGGAACCCGTAACCGTAACCCCATGACGTTGCGTGGCCCGCTCTGCTGGGTTCCAGCCAGGAAAACCCTGCAGAGCGGGCCTCACAACGCAGGGGAGGGTTAGCCGCGGAAGGCGCCGATGCCCGTGATGTGCTGCCCCAGCACCAGGGTGTGGACCTCGTCAGTGCCCTCATACGTGCGCACTGATTCCAGGTTGTTCGCATGCCTGAGCGGAGAGTAGTCCAGCGTGACGCCGTTGCCACCCAGGATGGTCCGGGCTTCGCGGGCGATCTTGATGGCCTCGCGGACGTTATTGAGCTTGCCCAAGGAAATCTGCTCGGGCCGCAGCTGCCCGGCGTCCTTCAGGCGGCCAAGGTGAAGGGCCAACAGTGTGCCCTTCTGGATCTCCAGCAGCATGTTCACCAACTTCTCCTGCGTCAGCTGGTAGCCAGCCAGGGGACGTCCGAACTGCAAGCGGTCACCGGCGTAGGAGAGTGCGGCTTCGTAGGAATCGCGAGCCGCGCCCATGGCACCCCAGGCGATTCCGTAACGTGCCTCGTTCAAGCACGAGAACGGCCCCCTCAGCCCCATGGCACCCGGGAGGATTGCCTCCGGTCCCAGCTCAACGGCGTCGAACGTTACATCGCACTGGATCGAAGCACGCATGGAAAGCTTCGGTTCAATCGGCGTGGCAGTGACTCCCTTAACGCCAGCCGGGACCAGGAATCCCCGCACCCCATCCTCGGTCCGCGCCCACACCACCATGACGTCGGCGATGGAAGCCAGACCGATCCAGCGCTTGGCTCCGTCCAGCACCCATCCCTCGCTGGTCTGCCGTGCCGTAGTGGTCATGGATGAAGGGTCGGAACCGGCCGAGGGTTCGGTCAGCGCGAAGCAGCCAATGAGCTCGCCCGCGGCCATCCTCGGAAGCCACTCTTCCTTCTGTGCCTCCGATCCCCAGCGGTGGATAGCCGTCATCGCGAGCGAGCCCTGCACCGACACAAACGTCCGGATACCGGAGTCGCCGGCCTCCAGCTCCATGGCGGCCAAGCCATATTCGACGGCGGTCCGGCCGGGACAGCCGTAACCCTCCAGGTGCATGCCCAGTACGCCAAGCTCGCCAAGCTCGGGAGCGATCTCCCGGGGAAAGACCGCGTCCTCGTACCAGCGGGAGATGTTCGGACGGATGCGCTGGGTGGCGTAGTCACGGACTTTGTCGCGGACGGCAAGTTCGTCGTCGGAAAGCAGGGAATCGAGGGCCAGGACGTCGGAGGTGTTCGTCGTTGAATCGCTCATTCCAGCATCCTAGGCTTCCGGGAGCGTCATCGTGCTCCGCAGCCCGAGGGAGCCTTTCAGTAGTATGGGTGCCGGGGGCGCATATTTCCCCCTTTGCAGCTTGGTTAACTTGGGGGATTTTGCATGGCACTGCCTGACGTCGACTTTAGGGCCAAGGCGGACGCCTCGGAGCCCCGCAAAACCGCATCACCGTCTCCGGTTTGGCTTCGATTGCTGCCGGTAGCTCTGCTGGTTTGGCCGGTATGGTCGCTCCTCGGTGATTGGGGCAAGCAGGGTCTGGATTTCAGTGTGTACTGGTTCGGCGGGAGCATCCTGAACCAGGCCGGTGCCTCACCCTCTGACCTTTACGGCCCCACTGTGGCGACGGCCGGTGGCCCGCAGCTTCCTTTCACGTACCCGCCCTTTGCCGCTCTTGTTTTTGGGTTGTTGGCCCGGTTGCCGCAAAACATGGCCCTCAACCTGTTCAACGTTGCCGGTGTGGCCGTGGCTGGCTGGGTGGCCGTCACGATTGTCCGTTACTGGTCATCCAAGGCAAAGCTGCGGGGAGCCCTCTCGACCACCAGGAGCTGTTGGGTCGCCGCGGCGCTGTTCCTCGCGATCCTGTTCCTTGGGCCCTGGCGTGAGACGTTGGCGTTCGGCCAGATCAACATCCTGCTCATGGGCTTGATGGTGGTGGATCTGCTGGGCGGCCTGTCCAAGCGCCGGAGATTCAGGGGGAGCGGGTTTCTGGTTGGTGTTGCCGCCGGGATCAAACTGACGCCCTTGGTGTTCGGCCTGTACTTCCTGATGCGCAAAGATTGGCGGGGGCTGGCGAACATGGCGCTGGGCTTCGCCTCCACTGTGCTGCTTGGATGGTTGTTGCGCCCGGCGGAGTCGCTGGAATTCTGGTTGGAAATCCTTCCCGACACCTCCCGGATCGGTGGAGCCGGTTACGTGGACAACCTCTCCATCAAGGGCGCCCTGTTGCACTTCGGAGTCCCGCAGGACGCTGTGACGCTGCCGTGGTTGGCACTGAGCCTGGCAACCCTGGTCCTGGCTGCCTTGCTGATCAGGGCCGCCAGCGCCCAAGGCGCACGCGTCGTTGCCATTTCGACGACGGCCCTGGCCATGTTGCTCATCAGCCCGGTGTCCTGGTCCCACCACTGGGTCTGGATGGCCGTGGTCCTGCCGGCGTTTGCCTGGACCATCAAGGAAACCCCGGAGCGGTACAGGATCCACAGGTGGGTCATGTCAGGAGTTCTGGCAGCCTCCACGATTGCGTTTTTCTTCTCACCCAAGACCATCGGCACCGCGCTGGGTGCAGCGGACCTGGACGTCCAGACCCCTGGACTGTGGATCATGGCCTCCAGCGCCGGCGTTTTCTGCGCCGCGGCCATCCTGCTGACCTGGTTTGGAGCGCTGCGCAGGAACTCAGTCCGGACTGAGGACATTCCGGATGTTCCAACCCGTCTCCGCCGGTGGGCTGCCCGTACCTGAGGAAGGAACGCGGCTACTCGCCGCGGATCACCCCGGCATCGGCCCGTTCACCGGTGAAGTACGCCCGGGTGGATGGGGCGAAGCGGCACACAATTGCCGAGACCACTCCCAATGCCAGCAACAGCACGCCGCTGACAAACGCGCCGCCGATCCCGAAAATCCGGGTATCACCGTACGCGGGGTCCCACATCTGCACTGCGGAGATGAAGAACGCAGCGGTCAGGGCCAGTGCGCCGAGGAGCGGCAGGATCCCGCGGAACCAGAGATTGCGGGCGGAGTCCCGCAGCGTCGCACGGAAGTACCAGACGCAGGAGAACCCGGTCAGGGCGTAGTAGAACGCGATGAATAAGCTGATGGCACTGATGGAGTCCGAGAGCAGGTTCTCGCTCAGGAAGCTCATTGCCACGTAGTAGGCCACCGCTACCGCTCCCATCACCTGGGTTGAGTATCCCGGGGTCATGAAGCGCTCGTGGACCTTGCCGAACCGGGCCGGGAGGGCTCCATGAACACCCATGGAAAGGGTGCCGCGGGCCGTCGGAAGGATGGTGGTCTGGGTGGAGGAAAGGACCGAGGCCAGGACGGCCACCACAATAAGCCAGCCCCACGGACCGAGGACAACATCTTTCATGGCAAGGAAGACGTCGTCCTGGTTCGCTTCGTTGCCCAAGCCGATTCCGTCGGTTCCGATCGTGGCGTACATCATCACCAGCAGGGCTACGGAAACGTAGATTGCCACCAGCACCGAGGCTGAGATCACGGCGCCCCGGCCCGGCGTCTTGGCGGGGTTCTCGGTTTCTTCGTTGAGCGCCAGGCAGGTGTCCCAGCCCCAGTAGATGAACAGTGCCAGCAGCGCGCCGTGCACCACGGCACCCGGATCGGCAAAAGCACCCGCGGGATTGAACCACTCAAAGTCGAAGGGTTGGCCTTCCGGCGCACCTCCGGCAATCCGGAAAACGATCGCCACCGCAAAGATGCCCAGCGAGATGTACTGGATATACGTCAGCGTGCGTTGGACGTGTTCACCCAGCCTGATGCCTCGGTGGTTCACATATGTCATGAACACGATGAACAGCACTCCGGTAGCAGTGACCAGCCACTTGTTCTCCGCCAGGGAACCGTCCCCAACCAGCAACCAGAGGTACTTCCCTGCGATCTGGGCAAGGTTTGCCAGCACAACGATTCCCGCCAGGGCCACGCCCCAGCCTCCCAGCCAACCAGCCCAGGGCCCGAACGCCTTGCGTGCCCAGAAGAACGTGGTTCCGCAGTCCGGCATGGCGCTGTTGAGCTCGCGGAAGGCGTAGGCAATGAACAGGACGGGAATGAACCCGAGGACAAGAATCAGGGGCGTGTAGTTCCCGTTGACAGCAACGATCAGTCCCAGCGTCGCCGCCAGCGAATACACCGGCGCGGTGGACGCCAGCCCAAGCATGACGGAATCGCCAAGGTCCAGGATCCCGGCGTGGAGGCCTTTGGAAGGTACGACGGCGGCAGGGTCGCCGCCCGCTGAGCCGCCACCCGGCGTCGAGGTTTCAGTGCTCATGGTTTTCAGTCCTCACAGTGCAGCTCCATAGGAAGTAGCAGGGGGCGCAATAGGCGCCGGGGCGTCGATGGTGTTGGGAACAAAGCGGCAGAAATAGTCCGTGATGGGTCCGTCCGACTCGCGGATGCCACATCCAACCGACTCGCCGTCCACCACCCACAGACCCAGGACAGGGTGGTTTCCGTCGAAGTCCGGGAGGGGGTGGTACTGCTGGTAGCACCAGCCTTCCCGGCCGTAACCGCCGGGCTGGGAGATGTCGATCCCGGGGGCGTGGATGCGGATGTTGTCGCCTTCGCGGCCGTGCAGGGGCTTGGCCACCCATTCCTTCAGCGGACCGGGGTCCCCGAGGTAGGCGGGCAACAGGTTTTCGTGGTTCGGGTAGAGGTGCCACAACGCAGCCAACAGGGCTTTGTTGGACAGCAGCATCTTCCATGCCGGCTCCACCCACCGCGGGTTGTGGGCGCGCTGCAGCAGCCGATGACCGAACGGCTCCTTCATCATCAATTCCCAGGGATACAGCTTGAACATGGTGTTGATCATGAAGTTGTCCAGGTCCACGAACCGGTTCAGGTTGGGGTCCCAGCCGATGTCCGACATATTGATGCCGATGGTGGTCCAGCCACCCTGGCTGGCGACGTCGCGCATGTAGGCAGCCGTCATCCAGTCCTCGCCGGATTCCTCGGCTTCGGAATGGGCAACATGCAAAGTGCTCATGCCGGTCCGGAATTGGAGCTTCTTCCACTGCCGGATGAGGGCCTCGTGGATGCCGTTCCACTGGTCCTTCTCCGGGAACACGTCCTGCAGCCAGAACCACTGCGCCACGGAGGCCTCGATCAATCCCGTGGGGGTATCGGCGTTGTACTCCAGCATTTTCGCCGGACCGCCTTTGCCGTCATAGATGAAGTCGAAGCGGCCGTAGATATCCATGTCCCCGGCCTGCAGCGACTCAGCTGCCAGATCCAGTGCCTGGCGTCCGATGCCGATATCGCCCATGGCGCCGGTGGCAAGGTACTTTGCTGCCTCCAGGCACATGAGGTGCATGTCTTCGGCGGTCTTCTCGAGCGTTTCCACCTCGTCCATGGAGAACTCGTAATAGGCCGATTCGTTCCAGTATTCGATCTTCCGGCCGTCGGGCATGGTGGTGGTGGAGAAAACCAGGCCCTGTTCTTCGATCTTCTGCTTCCAGTCCGGCCTGGGCGCGGAGGGGAGTCGACGCACGCTTAGCCCCCTGAGCTTCCGCCGCTTTTGGAACTGCTGCCGAAGCCGCCCCGGCTGACAGTGCCGCCCTTGGTGCTGTATCCCGTGGACGACTTGGCTCCTTGCGGCACGGTCTTGGTGGCACTCGGGTATGCGCTGCGGTTTTGGCCGACCGCAGGCACGCTGGCACCCCGGGAGTAGAAGTACCAGGCGTAAACGCCCGAACTCCGCCCGGCTGAACTGCTGTTGTTGCACTGGTCATCGTCCACGCGCTCGCCGGTTTCTTCGTTGAAACAGACCTGGGCGTAGTCAGCCTCTTGCTCGTTGGAGGCCACGATGGCGGTGATGGTCCCCGCGAGCAGGGCCGTGACGCCCAAGCCGACCACAATGGTGCGTCGCTGCGAGCGCTTCTTTTTCTTCGCTGCGGCCGCGGCATCGCGTTCGCGCTCGCGTTCGAAAGGGTCAACGACCGGGAGGGGCTGCCCCGGCTCGGCCTGTCCGGGGATACCGGCAGATGCCCCCGCGGGGACTTTCTTGCTCCTGGCCGGCTTCTTGCCCTGTTGGGGATTTTCTTCCACTGGTGCGAACAGTTCCGGGTGGAGTTCGGGCTTGGGGACCTGCCAGGGAGGTGGCTTGGGCGGGTTGTTGGCCGCGTTCAGGCCATCGTTGTTATCCCCGCCGCTGCCAGTGCTGCCGGCGGCGTCGGGGTTGTCTTTCGGGTCCATGTGTATCCCCCTGGATAGACCGTTGGAGTGCCCGGCGCCACGCCGGACCAGAATGCTCAGAGCAAGCCTAGTCCTTGCAGGCTCCGGAGGCACTCGTTACGCGGGCAAGTGGGGAGAAGTGCCCACCCGCGGACGTGTAAGGATGTAGCCATGGCGGCAACTGAGGCTCAGGGCAACGGCGACGACGGTGCGCTCCTGAGGTTTCCGACGGTGCGGGGCATTGGGCGGGGCCGTGTCACGGCAGGGTTGATCCTGGCGCTTCTGCTGCCACCGGCGGTGGAAGTGGCTGTCACAGTGCTTGGTTTCCGCAACTTTGCCATGATCATGCTTCTCCAGCTCGCTGTTGCTGTGGCAGTGGCTGCCATCGGGGGTCTGTGGCCTGCCGTTGTCGCCGCTGTGCTGGGCAGCTTCCTCCTGAACTATTTCTCGGCCGACCCGGTGGGGTCGTTGTCCATCGCCGATCCCACCACATTGTTCACCTTGGTGGTGTTCCTGGCCGTTGCCTGCGGGGTTGCCCTGGCTGTGGGCCTGGCCAGCCGGCGGGCGCAGGAAGCCGCGAGGTCCGGTGCCGAGGCCACGGCGCTCAGTGAACTTGCCCTTCGGATCCTCAGCTCGGATGGAAGCCTGGAGACGTTCCTTGAGAAGGTCCGCGGCAACCTGGGAATGGACGCAGTGACTCTCCTCGGCTCCGCAGGCCCTGGCGCCGGAGTGCCCGGCGCGCCGCCCGAATGGCGGGTCCTTGCCAGCGCCGGCCCGAATCCGCCGGTGACGCATGCCGCCGCCGACCATGCCGCCGTCGTCGATCCCCAATACACGCTGCTGTTGCGCGGCGGTCCGTTGTCTCCGCACCATGAGCGGATGCTGGTGGCTTTCGGCGCGTTCGTGGTTGCGGTGAGGGAACGGCAGCAGCTGGTGAAGAGCCGGCGCGACAACCTGCGGCTCTCGGAGGGCAACAAGATGCGGACCTCCATTCTCCGGGCGGTTTCCCATGATTTGCGGACGCCGCTGGCAGGAATCAAGCTTGCCGTCAGCAGCCTTAGGCAGGAGGACGTGACTTTTCCTGCCGATGTTGAGCGGGAGCTGCTGGAGACCATCGAGGACTATGCGGACCGGCTGGATCACCTGGTGGATAACCTTTTGGACATGTCCCGCATCACTGCCGACGCCGTCAATCCGTTGTTGTCCGGCATTCTGTGGTCCGATGTGCTGCCGGATGCGTTGAGGGGTGTCCCGCACGAGCGCCTGCGCAACGAACTGCCGCCCAACCTGCCTCCCGTGCAGGCGGACGCCGGAATGCTTGAAAGGGTCGTGGCCAATATCGTGGAGAACGCCATGAAGTACGCCCCCGGTTCGGATGTGGTGCTGACGGCGCGTGCCGGTGAAGGCATCACCCTGGGGGAGCGGCCCGCCAGTGAACTGCGGATCGCGGATCACGGGAAGGGCATGGGCCATGAGGAAGTCCTCACCATGTTCCAGCCGTTCCAGCGCTTCGGTGATTCGTCCGCTTCAGCAGCCGGAGGGACAGCAGCGGGCGGTGGGATCGGTTTGGGCCTGGCGGTAGCGAAGGGTTTCAGCGAGGCCATGGGCGGCCGGCTGGCAGCGGAGCCGACGCCGGGTGGCGGCTTGACCATGGTTGTCACCTTGCCGCTGTGGACCGGTGACCCCCTGTGACGCTGGTGTTGATCGTTGAGGACGAGGCCCGCATTGCCCGGGCCATGCAGGTGACCCTGCAAGCCCACGGGTACCAGGCGATGACGGTGGGAAACGGGGCCGACGCCCTGAGCGCGGCTGCGAAGCATCCGGTCAACATCGTGGTGCTGGACCTTGGCCTGCCGGACATCGACGGTGTGGAGATAATCCGCCGCATCCGCGGCTGGAGCAGCATGCCCATCATCGTCTTGTCGGCCCGGCATGCTTCCGAGGACAAGGTGGAAGCGCTCGACGCCGGTGCGGACGACTACGTGACCAAGCCTTTCGGCCTCGATGAGCTGCTTGCGCGGCTGCGGGTGGCTTCGCGGCGTGCGGTCACCGGTGGGGAAGAACCCACGTTGGCTACCGCCGACTTCGTGGTGGACCTGGCTGGTAAGAAGATCGTGAAGGATGGCGCGGAGGTCAGGTTGACTCCCACCGAATGGAACATCCTTGAGCTGTTGGTCCGGAACAAGGGCAAGCTGGTCAGCCAGCAGCAGATCCTCACCCAGGTGTGGGGCCAGGCCTATGCCAAGGAAACCCAGTACCTGCGGGTCTACATCGCCCAGCTGAGGAGGAAGCTGGAGCGGGATCCGGCCGAGCCCCGCCACCTGCATACCGAAGCGGGGATGGGCTACCGTTTTGATCCCTAGCCCCGTCCTTGTCCATCCGTAGACTGGTGCCATGAACACCGCTTCCCTTCTTGCCGTGTGCCGTGTCCACCAGTTGCTTCCCGACCCCCTGGGAAGCGTGGGTGTCACGGCCATCGACAAACGCCCTGTTGAGGGACCGGTCAAGGTCCACAAACTGGGCATCCACGGTGACGTGCAGGCCAGCCGCGTGCACCACGGTGGAGAAGACCAGGCCGTCTACGCTTACTCGCAGGAAGACGCCGATTACTGGTCCGCCGAGTTGCAGCGGGACCTTCCCGCGGGCATTTTTGGCGAGAACCTGAGGGTGACCGGCATTGATGCCACTGGCGCTGTGATCGGCGAGCGGTGGAAGATCGGGCTGGATGTGGAACTGGAAGTTACTTCTCCCCGCACCCCGTGCGCCACCTTCCAACGCGTGTTGGGGGAGCCCACGTGGGTCAAGCGTTTTTCCGAAGCCGGACGGGTGGGCACCTACCTGCGGGTGGTCAAAACGGGCAGTATCTCGGCCGGAGACCATATCCACCGCACGTTCATCCCCAAGCACGGAATCACGGTGGGGCAGTGGTTCAGCGAGCCCACGCCGGACCTCGTCCAAATCCTCCTCGATGCGGAGGCTGATGGGGAGATCCGCCTCCAGGACGACTACCGTCCTGAGTTCGAGAAGGTCCTGCGGAGGAGTGGACTCTAGCAGCTCCGGACAGGGGTGTGAACAAGCTCACCCGGCCATCCTTGGGTCTTAACTCGCGGTCAGGCCGTCCCGTGCCCTACACTTGAAACATCCCCCACTCCGGAAATCCCTTTATCCTGCCCAATTCTTGAGGCAGGACTGGTAAGTGTTGGGGCCCGCAAATGTGTGCGGGCATTTTCATAGGGAGAGCCGGCTAAAGAAAACGCTGTACAGACTGCTGGGATAGCAGCCAAGAGATGCAGCGGGAAGTCCTGCCATGGGATTGCGATAGCGCCGGACTTCTTGCGAAAGCAGGGCACCATTTCCTGTCTCTTCGCGACGAGTACTGCGGCCAGCCCAACCGGGTCGCGCCGACTGCCCTATGGATGAGGAATTTCCCCCTATGACCGAAAATCTCAACGAAAACTTCGACGCCGAGAACGCCGGGACTGCCGAAGCAGTTGCTCCCGCCGAAGCTGAAGCACCGGCTGCTGCCGCTGCCCCCGTCGAGACTCCCGCAGCTGAGGCTGCGGCCCCCGCCTTCACCGAAGCTCCTGCTCCCAAGGCAGAAGAGGACGAAGAAGAAGGCATCCGCTTCGCCGAACTCGGCATCGACGGCCGTGTCCTGGCCGCTCTGCAGGATGTTGGCTACGAGAAGCCGTCACCCATCCAGGCTGCAACCATTCCGTTGCTCCTTGAAGGCCGCGACGTCGTCGGCCTGGCACAGACCGGTACCGGCAAGACCGCAGCGTTCGCTGTTCCGGCCCTGTCCCGTCTGGCTGAACTCCACGACCTCAACGGCCCGTCCCGCAAGACCCAGGCCCTGGTCCTGGCTCCGACGCGTGAACTTGCCCTGCAGGTTGCCGAGGCATTCACCTCCTACGCCAAGCACATCGACGACTTCACCGTGCTGCCCGTTTACGGTGGCTCGGCCTACGGCCCGCAGCTTGCCGGCCTTCGCCGTGGCGCACAGGTCGTTGTTGGTACCCCCGGCCGTGTGATCGACCACATTGCCAAGGGTTCCCTGGACCTCTCCGAACTCCAGTACCTGGTGCTGGACGAAGCTGACGAGATGCTGCGCATGGGCTTCGCCGATGACGTTGAGCAGATCTTCCAGCAGACCCCGGAGGACCGCCAGGTAGCGCTGTTCTCGGCCACCATGCCTGGCCAGATCCGCCGCATGTCCAAGCAGTACCTGAACAACCCGGCTGAGATCTCCGTCAAGTCCAAGACCACCACTGGCGCCAACACCCGCCAGCGGTACCTCCAGGTCATGGGCCCGCACAAGCTGGACGCCCTCACCCGCATCCTTGAGGTTGAGGACTTCGACGGCGTTATCGCCTTCGTGCGGACCAAGATGGCTACCGAGGACCTGGCTGACAAGCTCAAGGCCCGCGGTTTCCAGGCTGCCGCCATCAACGGCGACATCCCGCAGCAGCAGCGCGAACGCACTGTTGACGCGCTCAAGGAAGGCCGCATCGACATCCTGGTCGCTACCGACGTCGCCGCCCGTGGCCTTGACGTTGAGCGCATCAGCCACGTCATCAACTACGACATCCCCCATGACACCGAGTCCTACGTGCACCGTATCGGCCGCACGGGCCGTGCAGGCCGTTCCGGTGACGCCATCCTCTTCATGACGCCGCGCGAGAAGTACCTGCTGCGTTCAATCGAGAAGGCCACCCGCCAGCCGGTGGAGCAGATGCACCTGCCCACCGCTGAGACGGTCAACACGCTTCGCTTGGGCAAGTTCGCCGAGCGCATCACCGAGACCCTCGCGTCCGAGGATGTTGCAGCGTTCCGCGACCTCATCGCCTCCTACGAGGAAGAGCACAACGTTCCCGCCGCAGAGATCGCTGCTGCCCTGGCTGTCATGGCCCAGGGCGGTCAGCCTTTGCTGGTCAAGGAACTGCCTGCTGCTCCCGAGTACCAGAAGCGTGAGCGCTCCAAGGACGGCTTCGGTTCCCGTGGCCCGACCCGTGCGCTCACCGAGGGCAACGCCACCTACAGGATCGCCGTCGGACGCCGCCAGCGCGTCATGCCGGGTTCCATCGTTGGCGCCATTGCCAACGAAGGTGGCATTTCCTCCGCACAGATCGGCGGCATTGACATCCGCTCGGACCACTCCCTGGTGGAGCTCCCGGCAGACCTCAGCCCCGAGCAGCTGCGCGCACTGTCCCGCACCCGCATCGGTGGCGAGCTGATCCACCTTGAGCTCGACAACGGCCGCAGGCCCAACAGCGAGCGTGGCGGCTACTCCGGTGGCGGACGCGGTGGCTACGGCGACCGTGACAACCGCGGTGGTGGCAACTTCAAGGGCAACGGCGGCTTCAAGAAGGAGTTCCGCAAGTCCGACGGCGAGCGTTCCTCCGCTGACCGCGGCGGCCGCTCCTACAGCGACCGCACCGAGCGCACTGCAGGCAGCTACGGCGACCGCGATCGCGGCCAGGCCAGCGGTTCACGCTTTGGCGGCCACGGTGACGGTGCCCGCAAGCCCCGCACCGGCGGCGAAGGCAGCAACCGCGACTTCAACCGCAAGGGCAAGTGGTAAACACTAAGTAGTTCCCATCAGGGGGTCGGCTTCCATGCCGGCCCCCTGAGGTGCTTAACGGGGTTTCCTGTGCCGCCGCCCGGCCGTACCATCAAGGTGCCGGCCTCATTGGCCCGCAGGACAGGGAAAGGTGCTCCATGGGATTGCTGGATAACTTGAAGAAGAACCTTGGTTTCGGCGACAAGGGGCACGATGACAGGCAGCATGCGGACAGCGTTCCGGTGGAGCGGAATGCGCCGGAGGGGCCGGAGGACCAGACTGCCGTAACCCAAGCCACAGAGGATGCCGCCGCCGTCGAGGTTTCAGCGTCGGACACCGCCGCCGCCGAAGCCGCGGCAGCCCAGGCGGCACAGCAGCAGGCCGCAGCGGATGCTGCAGCCGCCGAGGAAGCGGCCCAGGAGGACTTGGAACCCGTCGCGCCGGAAGTCCAGCCCGAGGCGCAGGAAGCGGCCGTTGAGGCCGCTGCAGGGACAGGCCAGCCGGGGCCAGTGGCTCCCCGTGTCACCGAGGTGGTGGTGGAACAGGGCGACACCATGAGTGGGATCGCGGCGCAGTTCGGCGTGGATCTCGGAGCGTTGATCGCCACCAACGCCGACACCGTTCCCAACCCGGACTTGATCTACCCGGGGCAGGTGCTTCGCCTGCCCTGAAAAGCCGGTATCTGGATCAGGAAAAAGGCGTCTTCGCAAATTGTGTCGGCGCCATTTTCCCGCGCTCTTTCGCCGATTTGTAGCTTCTGAAAACGTCCGGTAGAGTATTTACTCGTTGCCCCCCTAGCTCAGTGGTAGAGCGCGTTCTTGGTAAGAACGAGGTCACCGGATCGATTCCGGTGGGGGGCTCTGGATGAGGGCCTGTGTCAAGGCGGTTTTGACCGGCTTGACACAGGTTTTTCTCATTCGTGGCGGTGTAGCTCAGTTGGTTAGAGCGCACGACTCATAATCGTGAGGTCGGGAGATCGAGCCTCCCCACCGCTACAGGGCAAGACCCCGCAGATGTTCTCTGCGGGGTTTTTTGTTTTCTGGGACAGAATGGGTCCATGAGCCGAATCGCGATTATTGGCGGCCACGGAAAAGTGGCCCTGCACCTGTCCCGGATTCTTAGTGGTGAAGGTCACGACGTCACGTCGTTCATCCGGAATCCCGCCCATGTGGCGGATGTCACGGACACCGGCGCCTCTGCCGAAGTGCTCGACGTTGAAAATTCGACGACGGCGGAACTCGCCCAAGCGCTCCAGGGGCACGATGCCGTGGTCTGGTCCGCTGGTGCCGGGGGAGGCAATCCGTCCAGGACCTATGCCGTTGACCGGGACGCTGCCATCCGATCCATGGACGCCGCGGCGGAGGCCGGCGTCAAAAGGTACGTCATGGTCTCCTACATCGGTGCTTCCAAGGAGCACGGCATTCCCAGTGACCACCCGTTCTTCGCCTACGCGGAGTCCAAGGCCGCCGCTGACGACTACCTGCGTGGCACGGACCTTGACTGGACCGTGCTTGGCCCGGGAACCCTGAGCGATGAGCCGGCCACGGGCCTGATCGAACTGCACCCGGAAAACCCGGGCAACGGCACCCGGACTTCCCGGGCCAACGTGGCGCTGGTGGCTGCCGCGGTCCTTGAGCTGCCCGGGACCATCGGCAAGACCATCCCCTTCAAGGATGGAACCGAGGACGTGGTGGACGCGCTGACCAAGGATTAGCAGCCCGGCTGGCAAACGGTTCCGGCAGGAGTGTGTGCGCCCCGCGATATGTTGGTAGGGAACTTTTCCGGTTTTGCCCGGTAAGTGCCGTACACATCTGGGGAAAGCAGGAACATGGATCAGCTGGCGCTCATAGTCGGGTTGCTGCTTGCAACAGTCATCGCGGTTGGCCTGGGGGACCGGCTCCGGTTGCCGTATCCGGTCCTCATGCTCCTGCTGGCTGTTGCGCTCACCTTCATTCCCGGGTTTCCCGAATTTGAGATCTCGCCGGAACTGATCCTGCCGATTTTCCTCCCTCCGTTGCTGTTCGCCACTGCCCAGAAGAGTTCCTGGGCCGTGTTCCGGGTCCGCTGGCGGACCTTGCTGCTGATGGCGGTTGCCTTGGTGGTGGTTTCTACCGCCGTGGTGGCCGGTGCTGCATGGCTGATGATTCCCGGCATTGGTATTCCCGCGGCGATAGCCCTCGGTGCCATGGTGGCGCCTCCGGACCCGGTAGCCGTTGAATCCGTGGCGGGCCGGGTCCATATGCCACGTCGACTGATCACGGTCCTCCAAAGCGAGGGACTGTTCAACGATGCCGCGGCAATCGTGATCTTCCAGGCGGCAGTTGCTGCCACCCTGGCAGGCAAGGAAGTGGGCCCCGGCGTCATCCCGCAGTTTGTGATTGGCGCCGCGTTGGCCATCCTGATCGGCATCGCCATGGGCTGGTTGACCAAGTTCATCACCAAGCTGGTGACCTCCATGGTGGCCCGCAGCGCGGTGACACTGGTGGTCCCTTTCGCCGCGTACATCCTGGCCGAAGAACTGCACGCCTCCGGTGTGGTGGCCGTCGTCGTGACCGCCCTGGAGCTGCAGCGCCACACGCGTCCGCAGGACGCAGCTGAACGCATAACCCAGACGGCTTTCTGGGACGTGGTGGAATTGCTGGTCACCGGCTTGGCCTTTGGCCTGGTGGGCCTGGAAATCCGGCACGTAATCCGTGATGAAGGTACGGCCATTTTCGGGATGATCGGCATGGCCGTGATGATCTGCGTCCTGGTCTTCGCTGTCCGGTTCCTGTGGCTGGGGCTGCTGTCCATGACCGCCCGACGACGCCGTAACCTCCTGCCCACCTCGCCCAAGGAAGTGCTGATCCTGACCTGGTGCGGCATGCGGGGCCTGGCAACATTGGCGCTTGCCCTGGCCTTGCCCGTGACGCTGCCCGATGGCAGTGATTTCCCGGCCCGCCACGAAATCCTGGTGATCGCCTGCGCGGTCCTTCTGGCCACCCTGGTGCTGCCGGGGCTGACGTTGCCCTGGCTCATGCGGGTGCTCAAGGCCACCGAAGATGGCTCGCATGAGCAGGAGGCCGCGAGGGTCCTCGCCAGGAGGGCCCAATCCGCGGCTGTGGCTGCGCTGAAGGACCACGACCTCATGAAGGAGTTGCCGCCCGAGAAGGTGGCACTGGTCAAGGAGAAGATGCGCCGCCTGCATGCCGAGCTGCTTGATGGCACCCTGCAGAACGAATCGGCGGCGGAAAAGCGCAAGAGGGGCCGTGAACTGTCCATTGCCGTGCAGACCATCGCCCTGGATGCTGCCCGTCAGGAAGTGGTCTCAGCCCGCAACGAGCCAGGGACTGATCCGGAAGTGGCAGACAGGGTGCTGCGCCAATTGGATCTGCGCACCATGTCCATGCCGGACTAAACGGCTGCCTGGTGCCTCGGCAGGGACGCCGGGTAGAGGTCCAGGGCGTGTTCCTCCACGTAGTCAAGGGCATGGCGGATGGCACCCAGAGACACTATTCCTTCACCAAGGACTGAAGCTGCCAGCCGCGGGGGAGTGAAGGTGAAGTCCTGCAGTTCTTTCCCGATGCCTGGCAGCAACGCCTGTGCGGAGGGTGCGACACCGCCTGCGATGACCACCAGTTCAGGGTTGACGAAGGTGGCTATGGACCCGATCACGCGCGCCATGCGGCGGGCCACCTGGTCCAGCGCCTTCTGCGCGGCGGGGTCGCCGTCGGCGGCTGCCTTGAAGACCATCTCAGCGGTCAACGCGGCAGGGTCATCGCCGCAAAGCTCCCGTAGCACCGCGGTGGCCGTTCCGTCGTCCAGGGCTTCGCGCCCCCAAAGAACGGCGTAGTGGGCGATCCCGTACGTGTCGCCCACTCCGTCCACGTTGTCCAAGTAGCCCAGTTCCCCGAATCCGCCGTGCTGTCCGTGGAGCAGGCGGCCGGATTCGAGGATACCGGACCCCAGGCGGTCTCCGGCCAGCATGACCACCAGGTTGTCCACCCCTTGCGCCGTACCCTGCCACCGTTCAGCCAACGCCGCGAGGTTGGCGTCGTTTTCCAGGAGCACTTTCCATCCGTGCCGTTCTGAGACGATTCCGCGGACATCGAAGGACTTCCAGAATTCCTGGGCTGTCAGGACCTCGCCTTCTCGGCTCACGGGAGCGGCTACTCCCACGGAGACGGCAAGGACCGAATCAGCCGTCACCCCGGCTTTTTCGAGGGCTTCTGCCGCGATCTTGTCCAGCACGTCCGCCCGCTCATCGGCGCCGATGTTGTCCGTGCGGAAGGGCGTGGTGACCTGGGACAGCGACGTGCCGGCCATGTCAGCGACGATGGCGGTGATTTTGTTGGCCCCGATATCGATGCCGATCACGCTGGCCGCGCCGTCGTCGAAGACAAAGCGGCGGGCAGGCCTGCCCTTGACGTAGTCGCCGGCTCCGCGCTGGTTCTCCAGCTCCTGAAGCCAGCCAAGTCGGACCAGTTCGTCGCAGATGGAAATGACCGTGGCGCGGGAGAGCCCCGTTGATGCCATCAGTTCGGTGCCTGTCACCACTCCGGCGCCGCGCATGGCCTTGAGCATTGCGCCGGCGTTGACCCGGCGGACCAACTGGGTGGACGGGGCAGTTCCGGTCAACATTCCGACTCCCGATCAATGGGGTAGCCGTCCATCGGAGTGATAGGGCGGTCTCTCTAAATTTAGTCCATAAATTTAGATGACAACACATTTCCTCCATCGCTTGACGATGTGGTGCCAATCACCCACCATTATCGATGGGTCATAAATTTACGACCTATCAAAAATTGGGGACGAGGCCGGAGGCAGGTCTTCGGCATGGCATCGAAGCCATCGGGGTTCTCGCGACGAAAGGACTATGGAGTCTGTGAAAGCTACGCGCAGGAAACGCCTGGCAGCGATGGTCCTGGGGCTGGCCCTGCTGGCCGGCCTCCTCTCGGGGTGCACCGGGGCCCAGGGCAAAGAGACCATCCGCTTCACGTTCAGCAAGCGGGAGGCCATCGGCTTCATGACCAAGCTTGTTGCGGACTACAACGCATCCCAGGACCACACCGAGGTGGTACTGGACACCTCGGGCGTGGACGTTGTCTCCGCCAGTTTCGTGCGGGGCAATCCGCCGGACGTCGCCTTGGCCAACTACAACATGGAAACCTCCCGCTTCGTCCAGAGGGGAGCGCTGAGTGACCTGTCCGGCACGGAGGCTGCATCCCGCATTCGCGGCGACCTCCAGCCGCTCATGGACCAGTACGGTTCCTACCCCGGCCGGACCAGTGCCCTGCCGTATTCGGTTATGGCGTCATCGGTGATCTACAACAAGGCAATCTTCGCAGCCCACAACATCGCCATTCCCAGAACCTGGAGCGAACTGATCGCGGCGTGCGAAACCCTGAAAGCCGCGGGCATTACACCGTTCTACGCCACCTGGAAGGACGACTGGACCATCGCGCAGGGGTGGTTCGACTACTCCGTAGGCGGGCAGGTGAACACCATCGACTTCTTCAAAAAGCTTGCTGATGAAGGAACCCGCGTAGGACCTGACTCGTCGGCGTCCTTCCAAAAGGACTTTGATCAACCAGTGGGCAAGATGCTGACCCTGGCGCAGAACTATGTCAACAAGGATGCGGCGAGCCGGGCCTACGGCGACGGCAACCTGGCGTTCTCCCAAGGCAAAGCAGCCATGTACTTGCAGGGCCCCTGGGCGTTCAGTGAAATTGCCAAGACAGCTCCTGACCTCGAGCTGGGGACCTTCCCTTTGCCGATGACCGAGGATGCCGAAGACTTGCGCGTCCGCGTCAACGTGGACCTCGCGGCCTGGATCCCGGAGGCCTCCAAGCACAAGGAGGCAGCGCGCGATTTCCTTGAGTACCTGTACCGGCCGGAGGTGATCGACGCCTACAACGCATCGCAGCTGGGCTTTGCGCCCACCAAGGACTCCGCCAAGGCCACCGACCCCCGAATCGAGGGAATGGTGCCGTACTACGAGCAGTCCCGTGTGTACCAGGGCCCATCTGTGCTGGTTCCGCGCACCATCCCCATCATGAACTACACGCAGGCAATCGTCTTCGGCGCATCCCCTGCATCCACCCTCCGCACACTCGACGCAGATTGGGCGCGGCTGGCGTTCCGCCAGTAGTGCAGACACCAGGGAGTCAGACACATGTCCAGCATCACCACGCCATCCACGAACAGCCCATCCAGCCAGACGCCCAGCAGCCCGGCTCGGCGCAGCCGGCCGCGGGTGGAACCCATCTTCTACCTTTTCCTGGTGCCCAGCCTGGTCCTGTTTACCTTGGCCATCACCGTTCCCGGCGTCATCGGCATCTTCTTCAGCTTCACCAACTCCATCGGAATTGGTGACTGGGAGTTCATTGGCCTGACCAACTACATAGCTATATTCAGCGATCCTGCCATCTTGCAGAGCTACCTGTTTACGTTCGGCTTCTCCATCGTTACCGTCATCGCGGTCAATCTTGTTGCCTTCCTCCTTGCCGTTGGGCTGACGGCGCGGATCCGGATGAAGACCGCTTTGCGGACCGTCTTCGTCATTCCCATGGTGGTCTCCGGGATCATCATCGCGTACGTCTTCAACTTCCTTTTCTCCAATTCCCTCCCGGCGGCCGGCTCTGCGGCAGGAATCCCATGGCTGGAGAACAGCCTGCTTGCCAACCCTGACCTCGCCTGGGTCGCGGTGGTACTGGTGACAGCCTGGCAGGCGGTGCCCGGAGCGTTGTTGATCTACATTGCCGGTCTGGTGGCTGTGCCAGGGGACGTCTACGAGGCCGCTGAAATCGACGGCGCCGGTAAGTTCCAGCAGCTGATCAAAATCACGCTGCCGCTGGTGGCAGGCTATGTGGTCATCAACGTCATCCTCGGTTTCAAAGGCTTCCTGAACGCCTTCGACATCATCGTGGGGTTGACGAACGGTGGCCCGGGTACGTCCACCAGGAGCATCGCCATGACAGTCATTGCCGGCTTCAACGGCGGGGACTACGCCTACCAGATGGCCAATGCCACGATCTTCTTCGTGGTCGCCATCCTCATTTCCCTTCTTCAGCTTTCCCTGACCCGCGGACGGAATGCACTCTGATGACCACTCACTCCACCCTCACCATCGACGACGACACCCAGCCCGCCTCCGGCGTCGTGACCAACCGGCGGCAGCGAGCAGCTTCCTCCGCGGAACGCGTCAACTGGCCGGCCACGGTCATCCTTGTACTGTGCGCGGTGACCGTGCTGCTTCCCCTGTACGTGACAGTTTCCATGGCCTTCAAAACCCAGGGCCAGGCTGTGGACGGAAACGCCTTCTCATTTCCGGCCCCCTTCAGCATTGACGGCTTCATCCAGGCCTGGACGCTGACGAACTTCCCCGTGGGAGCCGCAATGTCCTTGCTGGTCACCGCGGGCACTGTCCTGGCCACCATCATCCTGGCCGCCTTTGCTTCCTACGCGATCGTGCGCAACTGGGAGCGCCGGTTCTTCCGATACTCGTTTTTCTACCTGCTGGGCGCCATGTTCATCCCGTTCCCCGTGGTGGCCCTGCCGCAGATCCAACTCACGGGGCGCCTGGGCCTGGACAATCCGTTCGGCGTGGTCCTCCTTGCCACGATGTTCCAGCTGAGCTTCAGTGTGCTGCTCTTTACGGCGTTCCTTCGTTCCATTCCCTTGGAGCTGGAGGAGAGCGCCAGGATCGATGGCGCCACCACGTGGCAGACCTTCTGGAAGTTGATCTTTCCGCTCCTGGCACCCATGAGCGCCACCGTGGGGATCTTTGCCTTCCTGTACGCCTGGAACGACTTCATGATGCCGTCCCTGATCATTTCGGATCCGGCCCTGCAGACCCTTCCGGTGCGGCAGAACCTGTTCCAGACGCAATTCAGCAACAACTACCACGTGTCCTTCGCCTCTTACCTGATGGCGATGGCGCCAGCGATTGTCGCCTACCTCTTCACCCAGCGGTGGGTCATGGCCGGTGTCACCCAGGGGGCGGTCAAGGGCTAGACCAATGTTGACCTTCCGCGACCGGCGTTTCATACTGGTCCCGGACCTAAATTTAGATTCTAAATCAAAGGAGTTTCGTGAGCACCTCCGCCACCCAGGCACACCGCACCGATGCAGACCGCATGTCCGATCCCAACTGGTGGCGCCAGGCGGCCGTCTACCAGATCTACCCGCGCAGTTTCTACGACGCCAACGGGGACGGCCTGGGAGATCTCAAGGGCATCACGGCCAAGGTCCCGTACCTGAAGGAATTGGGCATCGACGCCGTCTGGCTCAGTCCGTTCTATCCGTCGGCGCTCGCTGACGGCGGCTACGACGTCGATGATTACCGCAACGTGGACCCGAAACTCGGGACGCTCGAGGACTTCGACGAGATGGCTGCCGCTTTGCATGCTGCGGGTATCAAGATCGTGGTGGACATCGTCCCCAACCACTCTTCCGACCGCCACGAGTGGTTCAAGGAAGCGCTGGCATCGCCCAAGGGTTCGGCAGCCCGCGACCGCTACATCTTCCGTGACGGCAAGGGTGAAAACGGCGAGTTGCCGCCGTCGGACTGGGACTCGGTGTTTGGCGGTCCCATCTGGGAGCGCATCACCGAACCGGATGGCACTCCAGGCCAGTGGTACCTGCACATTTTTGCCAAGGAACAGCCGGACTTCAACTGGGAGAACCCTGAGATCCGCGAGGACTTCCTGAAGACCCTGCGTTTCTGGTCGGACCGCGGCGTGGACGGTTTCCGCATCGACGTGGCCCACGGCATGGCCAAGGACCTTAGCGAGCCGCTGCCGATGAAGGCGGACCTTGAGGCCAAGGCACACGGCACTGATGGCTTCGTTGATGGTTCCCACCCCTTCTGGGACCGGGATGAAGTCCATGAGGTGTACGCCGAGTGGCGCAAGCTCTTCAACGAGTACAACCCGCCGCGCACTGCCGTTGCAGAAGCCTGGGTCCATGAGTCGCGCCGTGCCCGCTATGCCAGCCCCGAAGGACTGGGCCAGGCCTTCAACTTCGACCTCCTGCAGTCCGATTTCGACGCAGCTTCGTTCAAGAAGATCATCACGGACAACCTGGTGGCAGCCAAGGAATCCGGAGCGTCCTCCACCTGGGTCTTCTCCAATCACGATGTTGTCCGCCACGCCACGCGCTACGGCCTGCCCAAGGGCGGCTCCGTTGCCCAGGGCACGAATGCTGCCCAGGACATCACTGGCAGCGAACCCAAGGGCCAGGACGGCAAAGGCTGGCTGCTTGCCGGCGCGCCGGCGGAAGAGCTCGACGTCGAACTCGGCTTGCGTCGGGCCCGCGCCGCAACGCTCCTCCTCCTCGCGCTGCCCGGCTCCGCGTACCTGTACCAGGGCGAAGAACTGGGGCTTCGGGAGGTCACCGAGATTCCCGACGCCGAGCGGCAGGACCCGTCGTTCTTCCGGAACCCGGGCGTCGAGATCGGCCGCGACGGTTGCCGCGTGCCACTGCCCTGGACGGCGGAAGGCCCGTCCTTCGGTTTTGGCGAGGCCCGGGCGCACCTGCCCCAGCCGGAATGGTTCGCGGACTACGCCGTCGCCAAGCAGGAAGGCGTTGAAGGCTCAACCCTGGGGCTCTACCGCAGGGCACTGCACCTGCGCAGTGAACTGCAGACGGACGAAGAACTCCAGTGGGTGGAGACCGGGAACAAGGAAGTCCTGCACTTCAGCCGGCCCGGCAGCTGGCACACGGTCACCAACTTCGGCGGGGAACCGGTTGAGCTGCCCGAAGGTGAGGTCGTTGTAACCAGCGGTCCGCTGGAGGACGGCAAGCTCCCGTCCGACACCACTGCCTGGATCGTCACCAAGGACTAGGAACCACATGACCAACGCGAACGGGCCGGGACGGCTCATTTATGGCTGCATGGGCCTTGGCGGTCCGTGGGAGGGCACGACCTACGGTACGGCCGAAATTGACCAGGCAGCTGCGGTGATCGAAGCCGCGAGGGGGATCGGCATTGGGCTTTTTGACCATGCGGACATCTACCGCAGCGGCAAGTCCGAGGCCGTGTTTGGTGAAGTCCTGGCCCGTTCGCAAGGTCTGCGCGAAGAGCTCACCCTGCAAACGAAGTGCGGAATCAGGTTGGGGGAGCGGGGTTTGCAAACCCACTACGACCTCAGCCGGGATGCCATTCTTGAACGGGTCACTGAAAGCCTGAAACGCCTTCAAACAGATTACGTGGACGTCCTGCTCCTGCACCGTCCCGATCCCTTGACGGACGCGCGCGAGGTGGCTGACGCCGTCGGGCAGTTAATGGCCGAAGGCAAGGTGCGGCACGTAGCTGTGTCCAACATGTCCGGGGCGCAGATAGCGTACCTGCAGGATGTGCTGGAGACACCCATTGTGGCGAACCAGTTGGAAATGAGCCTGCTCCGCAGCGACTGGCTGGAGAGTACTGTGCTGGTCAACCACCCTGGAGATTCGGGCTACAGTTTCCCGCACGGGACCTTGGAGCACTGCATGGCCAATGGGATCGAACTGCAGGCCTACGGCTCCTTGGCCCAGGGCCGTTACACGGGTGCGAAGTCCGGGGAGTTGTCTCCGGCGGAGTCGGCAACGGCGACGATGCTGGAACAACTCGCTGCGGCGCACGGCACAACCCCTGAGTCCGTACTGCTTGGTTGGCTGATGAAGCACCCGGCCAGGATTTCGCCCGTGGTGGGAACCACCAGCCCCGCACGGATCGCAGCCTGTGCTGACGCGGCCATCGTCGCGAAGGACATGACCCGCGCCGAGTGGTACGGCCTCTGGGTAACTGCCCGCGGACACAACCTCCCTTAACCCAACTGAGTCGCAGTTCAGGTCGTTCCCAGCACTCAAAACGACCCCATCTGCGACTCAGTTGGGTTAAAACAGCAACACATACGCGCCCCTACGAAACGCCGGGTGAGGCCACGGGCGCCACCACGGAGTAGGTGCTCGAATCACCCTGCAGTGCCTGACTCGGCTTGCCCTCGATGCCCACCGGAATGTCGCCGGCGATGGTCACCCGGTTCAGCTTGCGCGGCTGGCCATCGTAGTTGTCCGGCGCGTAGTGCTGCGTGATGCGGTTATCGAACAGGACCACCTGGTTGGGCTCCCAGTTCACGCGGACTACGTTCTCCGGACGCGTCACGTACGCCTGCAGCAGGCGGATGATGTCCTTGGATTCGGTGTTGGACAGTCCCACGATCCTGAGCCGCTGCGCGAAGCCCCCAATGAACAATCCGCGCTCGCCGGTCAGGGGGTGCACCCGCACTACCGGGTGGGCGGTTTCGAACTTCAACCGGGTGAACTCCTTGCGTCGCTCCTCCGCATTGGAATGCTCAAGGTTCTTCGGCACTGAGTAGTCGTAATCGTTGGTGTGGATGGCCCACAGGGAATCCGCAAAAGTTCGGAGTTCCTCGGGGAGGTCCTGGTATGCACCTGCGGAGGACGCAATCAGGGTCTCGCCCCCGTAGGTGGGAAGGTCAATGCTGCGCAGCGTGGAAGCCTGTGGCGGGTTGACCACGAAGGTGACGTCCGTGTGCCAGTTGTTGGCTGAGCCGTTTTCGCTGTCCACGGGGAGGACGTTCTCTTCCCCCTCCACGGAAGCCACTGTTGGGTGTGCTTTCGTCAGCGGCCCGAAGTGCGAAGCAAACTTCACCTGTGCTTCGTCGCTGAGGATGTTCGCCTCGCGGAACACCAGTGCCTTGTGTTCGTTGAGCGCTGCCCGGATCTGGGCAACAGTGTCCTCGCTGAGGTCTCCGCTGATGTCCAGCCCCCGGATCTCGGCGCCGATGCGGGAGCCCAGCTTGGCGAATTCGAGTTTGGTTTCGGTAATGACGGTCATTGTTTCTTTCCTTACTTGTTGTGATGGTTGTGGCAGGTGCCACGGGGTGGTTTCAGGAAGCGGCAGCGCCAACAGCGGTCCGCCAGCGGGAGAAGTGGCGTTCAAGAGCCACCAGCAGGAAGTTCACGCCCAGACCCAGCAAGGACACTGTGAGGATGCCCGCGTACATGTCCGGGATGAGGAAGCTGCTTTGCGCATTCACGATCAGATAGCCCAAGCCGGCCTTGGCTCCCACCATCTCGGCGGCGATAAGCACCAGGATGGATGCCGTGCCGGCCATGCGGATACCGGTGAAGATGGTAGGAACGGCTGAAGGCAGGATCACCTTCTGGAACAGCCGGAAGCTGTTCAGGCCCAACGAGCGGGCAGCCCTGATCAACAGCGGATCAACGGTCTTCACGCCCGCGATGGTGTTCAGGAGGACCGGGAAGAACGCGGCGTAGGCCACGATGCTGATCTTGGACTCCTCGCCAATGCCCAGCAACAGCGTGAACACTGGAAGCAACGCCAGTGCGGCCGTGTTGCGGAACAGTTCCAGCAGGGGATTCAGGACAGAGTTCAGCCGCCCATACCAAGCGATGAGCAGACCCAGCGAAACACCAGCCACCAAGGCCGCACCGAAGCCCGCTACCGAGCGGCTAAGGCTGGCAGCGATGTGGCCTTGGATGGTCCCGGATTCGAACAGCTTGCCCCACGCGAGGAGCACTTCATGCAGCGGCGGCAGGAACACCCGGGTGGACGGGCTGGCCAGGTAGCTTGGCCCCAGCTCCCACAGCGCCAGGAAGGCAATGATTGCGGTGGACTTCCACAGGCCCGCCCCCAGCGCGGAGGTGACCCGTCGCGCCCTGGCCGGTGCCGGCGTCGTGCGTTCGGTTTCCAAACGGACGGAAGGCTCGACGGCGGCCGTCCGCCCGGGCGCGGAGGCGGCGGTTTGTGCCTGTGTGAGGGTGGTTGTCATCAGGCTGCGCTCCTTTCAGGGGTGGTTGCTGGTTCATCGGGGGCGCTGCCGTCGGGCATGATCTTGCGGTGGCCCGCGTCCTGCGCCCGGCGGACTTCGTCGTGCAACAGGGTCCAGACCTGGTGGCGGTGCTCCACGAAGGCCGGGTTGGAACGGATGTCCTCATCGCCGTCGCGGTCCGGGATGTCGATGTCAACGATTTCCTTGAGCCGTCCCGGGCGGGCACTGAGTACGGCGACGCGCTGGCCAAGATAAACGGCCTCGTCGATGCCGTGGGTGATGAAGACGATAGTTTTTCCGGTGGCCTTCCAGATCCGCAGGAGTTCGTCCTGCAGTTGCTCTCGGGTCTGGGCATCCAAGGCTGCGAACGGTTCATCCATCAGCAGCACGTCCGGCTCGTACGCAAGGCTGCGGGCTATCGCCACGCGTTGCTTCATGCCGCCGGACAGTTCATGCGGGTAGCGGTCCTCGAAGCCCGCCAACCCCACCAACGCCAGGTACTCGCTGGCTTTCGCGGCGCGCTCGCGGCGGTTCAGCTTCCTGCCGTCCGGGCCCACACCTTCGAGCCCGATAGATACGTTGGCCGACGCGGTCCGCCAGGGGAACAAGGCGTACTGCTGGAACACAACGGCGCGGTCCTTGCCCGGCCCGGTGACCGGTTTGCCGTCCACCAATACCTCTCCCGAGGTGGGCGTGGAGAGCCCGGCAAGCAGGTCCAGGAGTGTTGTCTTGCCGGAGCCGCTGGGGCCCACCAGGGTGAGGAATTCGCCGTCGCGGACGTCCAGGCTGAGGGAATCGATGGCCGTGAGCGTTGTTGCGGACGTGGTCTTCGTGGCCCGGACCGTGAATTGCTTGGTGACATTCCTGAGGCTGATTTTCGCGGTCATGGCTATCCCTTCTTCGCTGCCGCGAGGTCGTTGAAGTCATTGGTGTAGTACTTGGACGGCGTCAGCTTGTCCTTGACGATTCCCGCCGAGTTCAACCAGGCTTCCCACCGCGTGAAGTCCTGGTCCTGGATCACGCCTGCGTCCGGGACGCCAGGGCTCTTCCAGAACTTGAGGTTGGCGGTGCTTTCGTTGCGGCCACGGTTTTCGATGATCTTGGTGAAGCGGGCAATCACCTCGTCCCGCGGGGTTTCGGCGGCCCACTTGATGGCTTTCGCAACGCCCGTGGTGAAGGTCCTGGTGGTGTTGGGAT
Source organism: Paenarthrobacter sp. NPDC089307 (assembly GCF_040685055.1). Taxonomy (NCBI): domain Bacteria; kingdom Bacillati; phylum Actinomycetota; class Actinomycetes; order Micrococcales; family Micrococcaceae; genus Paenarthrobacter; species Paenarthrobacter sp. NPDC089307. Next base: position 41,852 of record NZ_JBFBHE010000006.1, on the reverse strand, counting down.
TCTTTTCGATGAAGTCGTTCCGGAGCACGATCTGGCCGCCTGCAAAGTTGCCGAACAACTGCACATCGCTGAACAAGGAGCGCAGTCCGCCTGCCTCGATGGCCCGGTCCTGGAGCACGCCTCCCAGCGTTCCCGCGTCCACCTGGCCGCGGCGAATGGCTTCCTCGGTGTCATTAGGGGCCAGCGGCACCAGCTGGACCTGCTTGATTTCGTCCTGGCTCAAGCCGTTCTTGGTGAGGTAGCTGTTGATGACGGCTTCGTGATGGGCGCCCAGGGTATTGACGGCGATCTTCTTGCCGATCAGGTCGCGGGGCTCCTTGATGGGGCTGTCCGCTTTGACGTAATAACCGCTGAACGTTTTCTCGTCCGAGCCGTAGTAGTTGACCACCGCCTTGACGGGGGCGCCGGCCTCGATGAGTTTGACCACGGCGCCTGAGAATGCGCCGCCAAAGTCCGTCTGGTTGGTGGCCGCTGACTGGATGTCCTGGGGGCCGCTGGTGGTGTTGCCCACCCAGTTCAGCTTCAGGTCACCCAGGTATCCGAGGTCCGCGGCCAGTTCGGGGAACGTCACGTTGTTGGCCGAGCCCTGGTAACGGAGTTCCTTGACTTCGTTGCCTGGCTGGCCGCCCTGTCCGGCTTCGGCTGCACCGCCGCAGCCGCTCACCGTCAGCGCTAGTACGACGGCGGCCGCGACGCTCAGGAGGGGCAGATGCAGTTTCATGGGAGCTACTTTCGATGGTTGGGGTGTTGGGTGGCCGGCTGGTGAAACGGCTTGGGAACGATGAAAGCCCATGACGACGGCGGCTGGGAAGTGGCGCGGTAACGCCCGGAAACGCTGCGAAACAGCCTGAAACGGGACGAAATCCTGAGCCATGCCCGGCAACCCGGAGACTCAAAGACGTCGTGTTGAGCCCCGTGAACAACAGCGACAGGTGCGCCGGATATTACTGGCGCGGACCGCCGTCGGGCGTTCATACTGACGGACCCCACAGTCATATGGGGTTTAGTTCGTATTGATCCTCACAAGGAAGCCGAATTCTTCGCCTTGCGGGCAGCAGGGCAGATACGGTAGATACATGACGTCTAGCATCGCCGCCGAATCCATTCGGCCCACCCGCAACATTCCCGCCGACATCGCCCGTTCATGGCTCCTCGTGAATGCGATGAAAACGGAGCTTTTCGACGAATCCGCGGGTTCGCGTGCCGACGCCATCATCCTGGACATCGAAGACGCCGTGGACCCGTCCCAGAAGGACGCTGCACGCGAAAACGTGGTCAATTGGCTGACCGCGGGCGGCCGCGCATGGGTCCGCATCAACGATGCCACCAGCAAGTTCTGGGCCGACGACCTCGCGGGCCTGCGTGGTACGCCCGGCCTGCTGGGCGTCATGCTCGCCAAGACCGAGTCCGCGGACCAGGTCACCGAGTCCTACCACCGCATGGACGGCAAGACTCCGGTTGTTGCGTTGGTTGAATCCGCCCTCGGCATCGAGGAAGCCAACCACATTGCCCGCGCCCAGGGCGCCTTCCGCCTGGCGTTCGGTTCCGGCGACTTCCGCCGCGACACCGGCATGGCAGCCACCCCTGAAGCCATGGCCTACCCGCGCGCCAAGCTCGTTGTGGCCTCCCGCGTAGGCAACCTGCCCGGCCCCATCGATGGCCCCACCGTCGGCACGAACCACCCCATCCTGCGCGAGCAGACGGGCATCACCGTGACCATGGGCATGACCGGCAAGCTGTGCCTGGCCATCGATCAGACCACTGTGATCAACGAGGTCATCAGCCCCACGCCGTCGGATGTTGCCTGGGCCACCGACTTCATGAACGACTTCGAAGCCAACGGCCGCGTGATCCGAGATGGATCGGACCTCCCGCGTTTGGGTCGTGCAGAAAAGATCATGAAGCTCGCCGTGGCTTTCGGAGTCCAGCCTTCCATCTAACCGTCCTGGTCAGGTAAACGATGCTGGTCCACGGAGTCGTTTGGGATACTCCCACACCCTCACTGCGGGCGCTGGGGCCGGACGGGGATTTCGTTGACGTCGGGTTGGCCAACGGTGCTGTCCTCGGCCTCCGCGTCACCCCCGGTTTGTGGTGCCTCGGACACACCAAGGTCCACGGACCAGGGGACCGCACCCACGTGCCGTGCCGCGATGCCGCCCCGGCGGAGCGCGGCAAACAGTGCGGGACCTGCTTCGCGCGCGACGACTCCCGGCTGATGCACGATTTCCACCGCGGCGGCGCCGTCCCAACGGGTCTTCGGGCCTACCTGATGCAGCCGCACTGGCTGTACGTGGCAACGTTTGCGAACGGCGCCACCAAAATTGGTACTGCGTCCGCGCCGCGGAAATGGAACAGGCTCGCAGAGCAGGGGGCCGTGCATGCCTCCTATGTAGCCCATGCTGAAGACGGCCACGTGGTCCGGGTGCTTGAGGACCTGGTGACGCGCGAGCTCGGCCTCGTCCAGCAGGTCCGCTCTGCCGCCAAGGTGACAGGGCTGGTGGAGCCGCGGACCGCCGTCGAGCTTTCCGGAGTGAACCGGGAGCACGCAGGGCGCGTGCGCGGTTTGCTCGGCGGGCTGGCCATGACCGGTTTTTCCATTGTGGAGGAACAGTGGGAACGGCCTGCCCTGGCCGATGCCCTGTGCACCGTTCGTCCCGGCGCCGGGGTGCGGCACCGGTATCCGGCAGCGTTCGACGACGGCGGGCACGGCCTGCGGATCCGCTCACTGTCCGGGGCAATCGCCTTGGCTGGGCTGCCCGATGCTTCGGGAAACGAGATCGAGGGCAGCTTCGTGGCGGACCTGGGTGCCTTGAAAGGCCGCAAAATCGAGTTCGGCCCCCACACTACGGAGATCCCGGCCCTACAGGATTCGCTCTTCTAGTCCGTTGCGGGGCCTGGTCTGCGGGGTGTTTCCCGCTTCAAGGGCGCGGACCGGGCCTCACAACGCGCCCCGGTAGACTTGGACCGTGCTTGAACAATTCTGGGCCACCGCCTCCACCTCCTATAAAGTGCTGGTTTTCAGCGCCATGGGACTCATCGCTGTGGGACTCATCCTGTCGATTGCGGGAAACGTCTCGGGTAACCAGGGGCTGGCGTTGGCGTCATTGCCCGTGATCGGTGTCGGGCTGATCCTCCACGTCACCGGGCTGGTGGTCCGCGGCCAGAAGATCCGGAAGAGCTACAAGAAGTAGTTGCCCGCACTGCCCGCACGGCCGCTGCCCGATAGGGTTGGAGCATGAGTATCAATCCGGACCTGCAGGGCCGAAGCTACCCTGCCGCAGAGGTATACGACGTCGGCCGCGAAAAAATCCGCGAGTTTGCCAAGGCCGTGAAGGCCAGCAACCCTGTGCATTTCGATGTTGAGGCAGCAAAGGCCATGGGCCACAGCGACCTCGTCGCCCCGCCAACGTTTGCCATCATCGTCGCCCAGCGCGCCGACGCCCAGCTGGTGGAGGACCCCGAGTCGGGGATCGACTTCTCACGTGTGGTCCACGCTGACCAGCGGTTTACGCATCACCGCGCGATTGTCGCCGGCGACCGCCTCGTTGCCGAGCTGCACGTTGACGGCGTCCGGGCCATGGGTGGCGGAGCCATGATCACCACGCGCTCCGAGATTTCCACCGAGGCCGGCGAAAAAGTAGCCACCACGACGTCGTCCATCCTGGTCCGGGGAGAGGGACAGTAACCATGAGCCACACCTTCGAAGAACTCAGCGTTGGCCAGGAAATCGGTACGCGCAGCATTGAGGTAACCCGCCAGGACCTGGTGAAATACGCCGGAGCGTCGGGCGACTTCAACCCGATCCACTGGAACGAGGCTTTTGCTACCTCCGTTGAGCTCCCTGGCGTCATCGCCCACGGGATGTTCACCATGGGTGCCGCAGTTCAGCTGGTGAGCGACTGGGCAGGCGACCCTGCCGCCGTCGTCGATTACCAGACCCGCTTCACCAAGCCCGTGCTGGTCACGGACACGACGGGCACCGAACAGGCCGGGGCTGTCATTGATGTCACCGGCGTGGTGGGAGCGCTCGACGCCGATGCCCGCACGGCCCGCATCGATCTCACCGTCGTGGCTGCCGGACAGAAAGTCCTCATGAAGTCGCAGGCGGTTGTGAAGGTCTCTTGAACCAACGCGGTAACACTGAACATTGCAGCAAACCGCGCGCCACTGCGACAGAAATGTTGCGGTGGCGCGCCGCTGTTCTTGCCTCCTACGCTGCGAGCGGGATCGCCTTTGCCACGTGGGTTTCCCGGCTGCCGGCGATCCGCGACGGACTGGACCTCACCCCGGGCGGCATCGGCCTGTTGCTGATGTGCATGACCGTGGCGTCCTTCATCTCGATTTCGGCCTCGGGCCTGATCGTGTTGCGGCTCGGGCCGAAGCTGACCACGAGGATCGGCAGCTGCATGGTCGGTGCGGGACTGGTCATTGTGGGCATCGGGACCTCGGTTGCCGCACACCCGCTGGTGGTGGCTGCAGGACTGGTGGTTCTGGGCTTGGGCACAGCGAGCTGGAACACGGCTTCCAACGTGGAAGGCGCCGCCCTGGAGCGTGCCCTCGAGCGGCACATCATGCCTCACCTGCACGGGGCGTTCAGCCTGGGAACAGTTGCCGCGGCCGGTTTTGGTGCCTGGGCTGCTGCCGTGCACATGCCGGTGTTTTGGCACTTCCTGATTTCCGGCGTGGTGGTGACGGCATCGGTGGTCAGTGCAGGCTTCTGGTTCAGGGCGGAAAAGACTGCCCAGGCCGCCACGACCTACCGGCCCCCTGAAACGGATACTTTCCAGGATCCCTCAACAGGTCCGCTGCCTGTTATCTCTCCCGAACCGGTCCGCACCGGGGCCGAGACCTCACCTCCACTGGACAACAAGCGGCTCGTTGCCCTCGCCTGGCGGGATCGCCGGACCCTCCTGATCGGCGTCCTTGTCCTTGGTTTGGCGCTGGCCGAAGGTGCGGCGGGGGACTGGGTGGCTTTGGCACTGGCTGACGGGCACGGGCAGAGTGATGCGGCCGGCGCCGTAGGTTATGGCGTGTTCGTGACGTTCATGACCATAGGTCGTTTCACGGGGACAGCCGTCCTTGACCGTTTCGGACGGGTACTGGTGATGCGCTGGTGCTCGGCCACCGCCGTCGTGGGTCTTGCCCTTTTCGTGTTTTCGCCAGTTCCCTGGCTTGCTTTCGTCGCATTGGCGGTGTGGGGACTGGGAGCCTCCCTGGGCTTCCCCGTGGGAATGTCCGCAGCGGCCGATGATCCTGTACACGCGGCCGCCCGTGTTTCCGTCGTATCCACGATTGGATATGGCGCGTTCCTGTGCGGACCTCCACTCCTGGGCCTGCTGGCAGAGCACTTCGGCATCCTGCATTCCCTGCTGGCGCCGCTGGTGCTGCTGGTGGTCAGCTTTTTCCTGGCGCCGCTGGCCGGCAAGCAGAAGGCCACGTCCATGGAGCCCGGCCACTCCCGTTAGGCTTGATTGGTGACCCAGATGCTTCTTTCAGAATTGACCACGGCTGCCGTCGGCGGCCCCGCAGGGAACTACGTTGAAGCCCGCACCGAAGCAGAAATCATCGACGCCGTCCGTTCGGCCGACGCTGCCGGTGAGAAACTCCTGATCATCGGCGGTGGATCAAACCTCCTGATTTCCGACGACGGCTACCCCGGCACGGTCCTGAAGATCGCATCCGAGGGCTTCACGGTCAACTCAGAGGACAGCTGTGGCGGCGTTTCCGTGGTGGTCCAGGCGGGCCACAACTGGGATGCGCTGGTGGAGTATTCCGTTCTGCACGCCTGGTCCGGCCTGGAGGCCTTGTCCGGCATTCCCGGGGCCACAGGAGCAACTCCCGTGCAGAATGTGGGAGCTTACGGAGCGGACGTCTCGCAAACCATTGCCGCCGTCCGGACGTGGGACCGGGAACGCAACGCCGTCCAGACTTTCACCAACTCTGAATTGAAGTTTGGTTACCGTGACTCGATCCTGAAGCAAACCACCGTTGAAGGATCCCCGCGCTACGTGGTGCTCACTGTGGAGTTCCAGCTGCCCCTGGGCCGGATGAGCGCCCCCATCCGCTACGCCGAGTTGGCCCGGGTCCTCGGAGTCGAGGCCGGCAAGCGCGCCTACTCCAACGATGTCCGCCGGGAAGTCCTTCGGCTGCGCGCCTCCAAGGGCATGGTCCTGGATGCAGCCGATCGCGACACCTTCTCCACCGGCTCCTTCTTCACCAATCCCATCGTCCCCGCGGAGCGTGCGGCGGGGCTCCCGGAGAACGCCCCCAAGTATCCCGCCGGTTCGGACGGACTGGTGAAGCTCTCCGCTGCCTGGCTGATTGACCAGGCCGGATTCGGGAAGGGCTTCGGGCTGGAGGAATCCAGCGTTTCAGGTGGCAGGGCTTCCCTGTCCACCAAACACACCCTTGCCATCACCAACAGGGGCTCGGCGTCCGCTGCGGATATGGTGGCCATCGCGCGCGAGGTGAGGGCCGGCGTCGTCGAACGCTTTGGCATTGAACTGCACCCGGAACCGTTGCTGATCGGCCTGAGCCTCTAGTCCACGCCGCGAGGGGGCGGGCTTTCGCCCCTCGGCGTGCAAAAAGCTAGCGTGTGCGGCGCTCGGCGATCGGCAGGACCTTGTTGAGCAGCAGGAAGGTGAGGCCGCAGCTGACCGCACCCAACAAGAAGATCTGGCTGAACGCGATGCTCTGCGGCGACGGTCCACTGGGCATGAACATCCCGGCCGTCGCAAAGCCAATCAGGCCCAGCAACAAGACGATCGCTCCCAGGAGGAAGCTGCGGACCTGTGCTGCAGCGGCAGGGTAGTACCAAGGCTCGGGGGCTTCATCGTGGCGATCTGACAGGGGTTGGCTGGCCGCTGCGGTTCCTATCAACAGCGCCGCGGCGGCGGTTGCCACCAAGCTGATGGTCTGGATGGCTTGCATGGAGGGGGAGAGGCTTACGCCCGTCCCGACGGCCACTATGAGTCCGGAGCCGAGTCCGACAAGCGTGCAGAACCAGCCGGCGGTAGCCAACCACCGGCTCATCGGCCGCACAAACGGTGCAAGATCACCAAAAAGCATGAACTCATCCTAGGATCCGCTGCTGGGTGACGGCTGGGAGGCGCGGCAAGGTTTCCTGTGCCTGCCGGGCCTTTTAGGATGAAGCATGCCTGCACCCCTTACTCCCCGCGTCATGGGCCGCTTGCGGCTCGCCAGCCAAGGCCTGCTGGGCACCGGCTTTCCAACGGTTCCCGACGCCGTGCGGTGGATGACCGCCATGCAGGCGCAAGACCTTGGTGCGGCGCTGTGGGCGGTTGGGCAACGCGTGCCGGGGACGGCCGCTTCGGACGTTCGCGCGGCCCTCGACGCCGGAACTGTGGTCCGTTCGTGGCCGATGCGCGGCACTTTGCATCTCCTGGCGCCGGAGGATCTGCGCTGGATTCTGGGCATCACGAGTGACCGCCTGATGAACACCCTGACCGGCCGCCACCGCGAACTTGCCATCACGCCTGACGACATTGCCCACTGCCGTGACATCGCGTTCAAGACCACTGAAGTCCTGGCGGCAGACGGCATCCCAGGAGCCAGCCGCGAGCAGCTCTTCCAGGCGTTCGAGGACGCTGGACAACTTACCAAGGCCCAACGTGGCATCCACCTCCTGGGGAGCCTGTGCCAGCGCGCTTGGTTGGTCCAGGGCCCGATGGCAGGGAGCAAGGGAAAGGTGGGTGTGCAGCAGCTTTTCGCACCTTTTGACCTGTGGATCCCGGAGTCCAGGGACTTGAGCCGTGAGGAAGGCATTGCCGAATTGCTGTTCAGGTACTTCAGGAGCCACGGGCCGGCCACGGTGAAGGATTTCTCGTGGTGGAGCCAGATCCCGTTGTCGGAGGCGCGGGCCGCCCTTGAGGGGATCCGACACCGTCTGGTGGAGCTGCAGTTCGGCGGCACCAGCTATTGGCTCTCGCCGGAGTCGGCGGCACTGCTCGACGACGGCGTCCCCGGCTCGCGTTCGTTGCTGGCCCTGCCCGGGTTCGATGAATACCTGCTCGGCTACCAGGACCGCAGCCTGGTCCTCGCCCCTGGGTTTGCGGAGCTGGTGGTACCGGGCAAGAACGGTGTGTTCAAGCGGATCATCGTCTCCGGAGGTGAGGTGGTCGGGACGTGGACGAGGGCCGTCAGTGGCAAGCAGGTGGATATTGTGCCCGAGCCGTTCGCCGGTCCCCTGGGTCCTGCCGCCGGGCGTTCGTTCGCCAGCCAAGGGCGTGCCTATGTGAAGTTCATGGCGGGCTAAACGTAGAAAACCCGCTGTTCCGTTGCAGGGCAGCGACGGAACAGCGGGTCAAGGCCGTGAAAAGGGCTCGGTTAGAGCTTGCCCGTCACGATGTTGAGCATGCGGCGCAGCGGCTCAGCTGCACCCCACAGGAGCTGGTCGCCCACGGTGAAGGCGCTGATGTACTCGGGTCCCATTTCCAGCTTGCGGATGCGGCCCACGGGGATGTCCAAAGTGCCGGATGCGGCAACGGGGGTCAGGTCCGCCATGGACGCTTCCTTGGTGTTCGGCACAACCTTGGCCCACTCGTTGTCCTTGGCCAGGAGGTTCTCGATCTCCGTCACGGACAGGTCTTCGCGCAGCTTCAGCGTCAGCGCCTGGGAGTGGGAGCGCATGGCGCCGATGCGGATGCACAGGCCGTCCATGGCGATGTGGTCCTTGCCCGCGGTGCCGGCTCCGGTGCCGAGGATCTTGTTGGTCTCAACACCGGCCTTCCACTCTTCCTTGGACTGGCCGTTGCCGAGGTCCGCGTCAATCCAGGGAATCAGGGAACCGGCCAACGGAACGCCAAACTGGGTGGCGTCGACGCCCGTGCGCTGGGTGGCGAGCACCTTGCGGTCGATTTCCAAAATGGCGGATGCCGGGTCCTGAAGTTCGCTGCTGACCTCGTTGTTCAGGGTGCCGAACTGATTGAGGAGTTCGCGCATGTGCCGTGCGCCGCCCCCGGAAGCTGCCTGGTACGTCATGGACGTACCCCACTCCACGAGGTTGTTCTTGAACAAGCCACCGAGGCCCATCAACATGCAGGAAACCGTACAGTTGCCGCCGATGAAGTCCTTCACGCCACCGGAAAGCCCGGCGTCGATCACGTCGCGGTTGATCGGGTCCAGCACAATGATGGAGTCATCGTTCATGCGCAGCGTGGAAGCAGCATCAATCCAAAGGCCGTCCCAGCCGCGGCTGCGGAGTTCGCCATGAACCTGCTTGGTATAGTCCCCGCCCTGGGCGGTAACAATAATCGGCAGCTTGGCAAGCGTCTCAATATCGAACGCATTCTCGAGCTTGCCTGCTCCGTCAGCAAAGGACGGAGCGGCACCTCCTGCGTTCGAGGTGGAGAAAAATACCGGGTTGATGTTGGCGAAGTCGTTCTCTTCCTGCATGCGCTGCATCAGGACGGAACCGACCATGCCACGCCAACCGACCAGTCCTACGGACGGATTAGCTGCTGTAGTCATTCACCCAGTCTAAACTTTCGGAGCAACCGGCCGCTGTTGGTTACGTCACGCACGCAGCGCACGACGACGGCCCCCGCCGCAGCGGCACGCCGGCCGACCGCCTGGACTAGCTCCCGGCGTCGGGTTCCTGCAGCAGCGCGGCCTTGCGCTTGCGCAGGGCAAAGAACGCACCGAAGGTGAATACCTGCGTCACCACCACCAGGACGATGATGCCCAGGATCTTGTTGCCGCCCAGGATCATGGTCAGTCCAACAATTGCCGAGAGCAGGGCGAAGAGCGGCAGCAGCATATAGCCCAGCACGAACAGGGTTTCAGGTTTCTTCAGCATTTCCAGTACGTCCTGCGTTCCTAGCTTTCGGTCCGGCGCCATGAGGTGAACCGGTAGTTAGTGCCGTTTTTGGCAGTGAGCCAGCCTTCGGCCGGTGCCACGGTATCAAAGGTCCAGTCATCGCCGAGCTCAGGGGCGTAGGTATCGCCTTCCACATCGGTATCGATGATGGTGATGACGGCAATGTTGGCGATTTCCATGGATTGCCGGTAGATCTCGCCACCGCCGACAATCCACACCTTCTGTCCGCCGGGCGCAAATTGCGATTCCAGCAAGGCTTCGTCCAGCGACGAAACCACGACGGCGCCCTTGGCCTCGGGCGTGGAGGCCCAGTCTTTGTTTCGGGTCACCACAATGTTGGTGCGGCCCGGCAGGGGACGGTATTTTTCCGGGAACGACTCCCAGGTCCGTCGTCCCATGATTACAGGGTGTCCCGTGGTGATCTGGCTGAAGTGCTTCATGTCCTCGGGCAGGGTCCATGGCATGGTGCCGTCCTTGCCGATGACGCCGGAGGTGGTCTGCGCCCAGATCATGCCGATGCCGGTCATCGCGGCGGCGGTTTCCCGGGTGAAGATGACACCGGGCAGCTGGGAGGGGTTCTCGGAGGAGAGGGCGCTCATACCGCGATCGGTGCCTTGATGGTGGGGTGGTGCCGGTAGTCCACAACCTCGAAGTCGTCCACTGTGTAGTCGAAGATGGACTCCGGCTTACGGAGGATACGCAGCTGTGGGTACTCGTACGGTTCGCGGCTGAGCTGCTCGGCGACCTGCTCCACGTGGTTGTCGTAAACGTGGACGTCACCGCCGGTCCACACGAATTCGCCGGGTTCGAGGCCAAGCTGTTGAGCCACCATGAGGGTCAGCAGTGCGTAGGAAGCGATGTTGAAGGGGACGCCCAGGAACGTATCCGCGGAGCGCTGGTACAGCTGGCAGGACAGCTTGCCGTCAGCCACGTAGAACTGGAAGAACGCGTGGCACGGAGGCAGGGCCATGTCCTTGAGTTCGGAAACGTTCCATGCGGACACGATGTGTCGCCGCGAGTCCGGATTCGCCGCGAGGCTCTTCATGACCTCGGAGATCTGGTCGATGTGCCCGCCGTCCGGGGTGGGCCAGCTGCGCCACTGTACGCCGTACACGGGGCCGAGCTCGCCGTCCGCATCCGCCCATTCGTCCCAGATGGAGACGCCCTGGTCCTGCATCCACTTCACGTTGGAGTCGCCGCGAAGGAACCACAGGAGCTCCACGGCCACGGACTTGAAGTGGACCCGCTTGGTGGTGATGAGCGGGAAGCTCTCAGCGAGATCGAACCTCAACTGACGGCCGAAAACGCTGCGCGTTCCGGTTCCGGTGCGGTCCGATTTGTGCGTGCCGTTGGCCATGACGTCGCGCAGGAGGTCTTCATACGGGGTGGGGATGCTCACCAGTCCAGCTTACTGGCCAGCCGCCCCCGAAGCAGGTCCATCAGCGTTTCATCGCTCACACCCGCGGCGCGCGCCGTCCGGATCAAGCCGTCGACGGCGGCAATCACCGCCGCGTCTGCGCCAGCCTGGCGGCTCGGCGCAGCTGGCGGGCCGACGACGACGGTACCGTTCCGGCGTCGTGATTCAATCAGTCCGGACTGCTCAAGTTCCTTGTAGGCGCGCGCCACCGTCCCCGCCGCGATCCCCAGGTCCGCCGCAAGGCTTCGAACAGTGGGCAGGCGGCTGCCCGGCTCCAAGACCCCGACGGCAATCAGCGAACTGAGTTGACGCCGGATCTGTTCGTAGGGCGGGACCGGATCCGCCAGGTTGATAGTTATCCCCGCGGTCATGGCGTTGGCTGGTTCTGGTTGGCCTCGGGGCCCGTGGGTATGGCGCGGAGCAGGCTGCGGACCGGGACGACGGCAACGATTACGGCGACTGCGGCCAGGACCACACCTGTCACGGTGACCGGGCTCGGGGCGATCGGGGATGCGCCACCGTCAGGTGACAGCACCATGAACCACGCATCGCCGGTAATGAGCAGCAGGGCGGCCGCCTGGCCCAGGCAGTACGCGGCCACGGTCCTCACGATCCGATACATGCTGATGGCCCTCAACGCCCCGTCCATGCCAGCGCGGGGCTCCTCTTCCGGGATGCCGCGACGACGACGAACGGCCAGCGCGGCCAAGCCACCTGTGATGGCGACCACCGCAGACAGCAGAAGAACACCTGACCATGTCTTCGGGGCGGCTGTCCGGGCTTCGGCCGCGACGGCGAAGGCCACGGCAAGTAGCAGGAGCAGGGCGCTGACGATCGCGAAGGCAAGCAGTCCATTCGAAACGGGCCGGTGCGGCCATTGCTTGGGTGCACCGGCGTCACCATAGTTTCGGGCGATCAATAGCTCGCCTGCCGCGATGGTCGCCAGCAGGACCACCGCGGCCATGGCGGTTAGGCCGGGAAAGGCCCACGCGTTGAGGGGGCGCGAGGCAGTGAGGATTATTACGACGCCGGCCAGCAGCGCCAGTCCGCCCGCCACGCCCAACGCCGCGCCGATGGAGATACTAAGCTTGGCCGCTCCATGGGTTCGAGGATCGTTACGCAGCGCGGCGGCGCTGGGGGCCTTGCCTTCCTTGATGAGGGAAGGGAGCGTCGGCACCCGCCACCACCACATCACGAGCAGCACCATGACGTTGACCAGGCCGGCAGCGCTGAACCAGCTGGATTGCCACGGACTTCCAGCGGCTGGCAGTACCGCGAAGTTGCCGGCGAGGCCTGCCAGCCCGGCTGCTATGGTCGCCACCGTCCGCAGCAGGCGGTTCACGGCGATGATCCGGAGCGTACGGTTGTCGTCGCCGTCGAGCGTTTCCAACTGCCGCCGTCGCGCGATGAGGACGAGCACCAACCAGGTCCCAATGCCGAGGGCCAGCAGGGCTCCGCCGAGCCACAGGGCCAGTTCCGACCCCGGAATTCGCCCGTCCTGTCCTTGTCCTCCGGAGAAGTTGTAGTCCGGCGACGATGCCGGGGAAGGTGTCGGCTGAACGGGACTGGAGCCCGGGAGCGACGCGATGCCGGCAACGACTAAGGCTGCGCACGCGAAGATCCCTGCGGTAGTCCAGGCCAGCTTCCGTGGGAGGAAGTCGCGGATCCGGCGGACGGTGAGTTCTGCGTACCTGTGTGGTGCCTTGGGCGTGGGATAGCTCAACTGGCCCAGGGCGTGGACGGCCAGGGTTGCCAGGATGGGCCACGCGAGGGCGGTTGCGAGCTGATCCGCAGTGGAGATAGCCACGGAGCCTGTGGGATTCGCACGGAGGATTCCGGCATTCGTGGCGCCCTGCAGGGAACTTGCCATCCACCCGATGATGCCAACCCACAACGCGTGTGAGGCGGCCGCCTGCCCGTCGGGCTTGGACCGCACTTGGATGCGCAGGCACAAATACACGATCACAGCACCCGCCGCCGGTCCCAGGAACAGCAGCGGAGGCACATTGGCTATCAACACGAAGACCCCCACATCTTTTGTATCAATCTACTGACACAAAGATGCGGGGGTCAATCGCGCCGGAGACTAGTCGTCGAAAGGCCTGACCTGCTCCACGGAGACAATCTTTCGTTCGGAGCCCCTTGCCACCTGGCAAACAATGACCTCTCCCGGCGAAAGGAAGGGGTCCGCGGCCGGAAGGACGGCGCGCAGGCTTTGCGACATGTGCTGGCCCAGTTGCTTCAAGGCCGTAGGCAGCGCGGGCCGATGCGTGCACACCGCTACGGGGAGCTGTTTGTCGAACAACGCCTCGATAACCGCTGCCGTCTTCTTTGGAGAGCGCTGATGGTGATGCTCTGTCAATGCCTCAACAAGCTTGACCTTGGCTCCCGAGGCTTTCGCGTAGGGTGCGATGGTGGCCACGCAGCGGGCCCACGGGCTGGTCACCAACCGTTGGGGCTTCCAGACATTCAACAGTCGCTGCACCGCAACGGCTTGTCGCTGGCCAGTGGCCGCCAAAGGACGGTCGCCCTCAGCCTTGGTCCATGACGATCGCGGCTTGGCCTTTGCATGACGGATCAAGATCAAAGGCCACGTATCCAGTTCACCCCTGACGTGGGCCTTCTCCAGATATTCCAGCGGCTTTACGTCCGTGGGGTTGCTGAGGAATGACGCGGCCCGGTCAGGGCTGCACCACATCACGCTGTCCACTTCCTTGCCATCGGGACGCAGCGGTTCACCGTTGACTTTGGCAGCCCAATACTGGACCACCTTCAGGCCCGCGGACACGTGGTAGTGGATGGCCGGAAGGGGAATACCCAGCGGAGCCCGCAGGCCAATCTCTTCCCACACTTCACGGGCGGCGCATTCCGGAACCGTCTCGCCGGCGTCGAGTTTTCCCTTCGGCCATGACCAATCGTCGTAGCGGGGCCGGTGGATCAACAGAACCTCCAAGGCGCCCTTGTTGAGGCGCCATGGAATGGCGCCGGCAGCGACGACGGCTACCGGCTCGCCGGGGTGGTCTGTCTGATCCTCCACGGGGGTATCGCTGTTCAAATCTTCCTTACCTCCGTGCCGACGCACGCTGGCGCGAACGCGACTCCAACAGCCAGGACTGCATGTCCAGCAACGGCTTGCCGTCGGCATCCAGGTGGTGCCTGGTCCAGTGTCCTTGGTTGTCCAGGTGCCAGCTGGCCGTTTCATCGTCCACGTAGCGGCGCATCAGGTCCATGACCGTGTTGATGTCCTCCTTGCTGGCGAGCTGCACCAGGGCCTCCACACGGCGATCCAGGTTGCGGTGCATCATGTCTGCGGAACCGATGTACACCACGGGTTCGCCGCCGTTGCCAAAGGCGAACACCCGCGAGTGCTCAAGGAAGCGGCCGAGAATCGACCTGACCGTGATGTTCTCGCTCAAGCCCGGAACCCCGGGGCGGAGGGAGCAAATACCTCGCACAACGACATCGACCTTCACACCGGCCTGGGATGCACGGTACAGGGCGTCAATGATCGCTTCGTCGACCATTGAGTTGACCTTGATCTGGACCAGGCCCGGAATGCCGGCGCGGGCGTTGCGGATTTCCGTTTCGATCCGCTCCACCAAGCCAGCCCGGACGGAGCGCGGCGCCACAAGCAACCTCTTGAATGTGGACTTCGGTGCATAGCCGGAAAGCTGGTTGAAGAGCTTGGAAAGGTCCTCGCCCACCTGTTCGTTGGCGGTCAGCAAACCGAGGTCTTCGTAGTAGCGGGCCGTGCGGGGGTGGTAGTTGCCCGTACCTATGTGGCAGTAGCGGCGCAGGCCGTCCACTTCCTGGCGGACAACCAAGGACAACTTGCAGTGGGTTTTCAGGCCAACGATGCCGTACACCACGTGGACGCCGGCCTGCTCAAGTTTGCGGGCCCAGGAAATGTTGGCTTGCTCGTCGAAACGGGCCTTGATCTCCACCAGTGCCAGTACTTGCTTGCCGGCCTCGGCGGCGTCGATCAACGCATCCACGATGGGGGAGTCGCCGGACGTCCGGTAGAGGGTCTGCTTGATGGCCTGGACCTTCGGATCCGCAGCAGCCTGCTCGAGGAACGCCTGGACGGACGTGGAGAAAGAATCGTAGGGGTGGTGCAGCAAAATGTCCCGGCGCCGCATGGCCGCAAAGACGTTCGCCGCTTTTGAGGTCTCCGATTCGTTGAGGTACCGCGAGGTGTGCGGGACGTGCTTGGGGTAGTGGAGATCGGCGCGGTCGATCCCGCTGATCGCGGACAAACCACGCAGGTCCAACGGGGCGGGCACGGAGTAGACCTCGGACTCTTCAACACCAAGTTCGCGGATGAGCAGGGCCTTGATGTTCGGGTTGATGTCCGTGGTCACTTCCAGGCGCACGGGAGGGCCGAAACGGCGGCGCAGCAGTTCCTTCTCCAAGGCCTGGAGGAGGTTCTCGGCGTCGTCCTCTTCAACCTCAAGGTCCTCGTTGCGGGTGACGCGGAAGGTGTGGTGCTCAAGGACTTCCATGCCCGGGAAGAGCTTGTCCAAGTGGACAGCGATGACCTCTTCCAAGGCAATGAACCTGGCAACACGGCCGGGAATGGCACCTGCGCGCGGTCCGTCCACGGAGATGAGGCGGGGCAGCTGGTCCGGGACCTTGACGCGGGCAAAGAGCTCTTTGTCGCTGATCGGGTTGCTGACAATCACTGCCAGGTTCAAGGAGAGCCCGGAAATGTAGGGGAACGGGTGGGCAGGATCCACGGCCAGGGGAGTCAGGATGGGGAAGACCTTCTCCTGGAACATGACGCTGATCCGCTGGCGCGCGTCCTCATCCAGTTCATTCCAGTGCATGAGGTGGATGTGTTCGTAGGCCAAGGCAGGCCGGATCTGCTCGGCGAAGACCCGGGCATGACGTTCCTGCAGCTTGTGGGCCTCTTCGCCAATCTGTTCCAACACCTCGATGGGGCTGAGACCGGCGGGGGAGGGCACTGCGAGTCCGGTAGCGATGCGCCGCTTGAGGCCGGCCACGCGGACCATGAAGAACTCGTCAAGGTTGGAAGCGAAGATCGAGAGGAAGTTGACCCGTTCCAGCAGGAACAGGTCGGGGTCCTCGGCAAGTTCCAGCACCCTGGAGTTGAAGGCAAGCCAGCTGAGTTCGCGGTCCAAAAAGCGGTCCGGGGAGATGTCCCCTTCAGGTTCCAGGCTCGGCGCGAATTCGGGAATGTCGATGCGGTCCTGGGTGGCCCGCGAGGCCGGCACTTCCGACGATCCGAAGCGCGGGGGCAGTGTGGCCCCCTTAGAGGTGGATCCGGCGATGCCGACGGGGTCCGGCTGCATGGGGCTCTCCTAAGCTCAGGACTGGGTTTGTCTCCTACATTACAAGCAATCGCGGTGTCCGAATCCAAAGAGTCGCCGCCTTTCCCTGCGGCGATCCCACCAGGTTAATTTTTCGTTGCAGGACCGTACATCACGTCGGTGTCCCAGCGGACGAAGCCAAGTTTCTGGTATAGGGCCACGGCTGCCTCATTGTCCGCGTCCACGTACAACATCACGGCGTGGAGGCCCTTGTCCTGGAGGTGCTTGATTCCGGCCACCGTCAAGGCTTTACCGAGCCCCAAACCCTGTGCAGCCGGAGTCACGCCCACCACGTAGACTTCGCCGATTGCCGGGTGCGGGCCCTGCCGGGGGTGGACCTTCGTCCAGTGGAATCCCAGGAGTTCACCGGCGGCGTTGACAGCCAGGAGGAAGCCCTCGGGATCGAACCAGTCTTCGGCCTTGCGCGCTTCGAGATCCTCCAGCGTCATGGAACCCTGTTCAGGGTGGTGGGCAAAGGCGGCCCTGTTGGCCGCCAGCCACGCCTGTTCGTCCTGTCCCGGTACGAAGGCGCGCAGCGAGACACCGTCCGGGAGACCGGCGTCGGGCAGCGCCGACGTCGAGGACATCAACCGCATCTTCCACAGTTCCCTCACTGGTCCGTAACCGAACCGTGTGGCCAGCTGGGCCGCGGCTTCGTGGTTGCCGTGCGACCACGCACTCAGGCCCTCAAGGCTCCGATGGTTTTGGAGGGCGCCCAGGAGTCGTCCGGCAACGCCCTGGTTGCGGTAACTGGGATGGACTGCCAGCTCCAGCACGCCGCTCGCGTCCGGAGCTTCAACGACGACGGCGATCCCCGCCAGGTCTTCGGCTGTCGACGGATCCGAATCCTCGTCGGGGGCATAAAGCGCGAAGGAGACCACCGAGTGATCACCCGCATCTGCGCCTCGCAACATCACCATCGTCTGCTCGGACAACGGCGGATTCCCGTCGGATTCCCCGGCCGCGGCGGTTAGGGTTGTGAAATCCTTGAGCAGTTCGGCGTCCAAAGCGCCTTTGATGATCAGTACGGGCCAGTTCTCCGGGTGCGCTTGACTCATGATGCAAGGCTATACGCCCGGGGCAAGCCCGTGATTTGATGTCTCGGCCCAACGGCTGTAGTGTCGTTATCTCATTCGGCTTTGGCCGGGTACAGGGGGGATCCACCAGTGGGGTGGCCTCGATACGTTCGACCCGTATGTCCTCCACAAATGCAGTGCAAAGTAAGGCCGGGATCCGTGTGGATCCCGGCCTTTCTTCGTCAAACAAGCAGGCTCAGGCTTCGGAGAGCTCGTCGTCCGGCAAGCGCACAAGGGTAAGCCTGTATCCGACGTTGCGGACGGTGCTGATCAGGTTTTCGTGGTCCACGCCCAGCTTTGCGCGCAGGCGCCGGATGTGGACGTCCACGGTGCGTGTACCACCGTAGTAGTCATAGCCCCAGACTTCCGTCAGCAGCTGCTGGCGGGTAAATACGCGGCCAGGGTGCTGTGCCAGGTACTTCAGGAGCTCGAACTCCTTGAAGGTCAGGTTCAGGGGCTGGCCGCTGACGCGTGCGGTATAGCTTGCTTCGTCAATAACGACGCCGGCAGCCCGGATCTCCGTCTGGGTCTCCTCTTCGCCGGGTACGGCACGCGCCATGGCAAGCCTGATGCGGGCTTCCACCTCTGCGGGTCCAGCCGAGTCGAGGACAATGTCATCCACAGCCCACGCGGAAGAAACGGCAGCCATGCCGCCCTCCGTGAGGATCAGCATCAAGGGGGCGCTGAGCCCAGTCGCCTTGAGCAATTGCGTCAAAGAGCGGGCTCCGACAAGATCCTTGCGGGCATCCAGGAAGACGATGTCCGTGGGGTCGGTCTCAAGCAGGGCGGTTGGTTCTGCCGGGAGGATGTGCACGCGGTGGTTCAACAACTCCAAGGCAGGCAAAATGTCCACCGAAGAGCCGGTGCTGTTCGTCAGGAGCAGGATGTGCGACATAGTTCCTCCAATGGGCTGTACGCGCATCATCGGGCGTCGAAACCGGAGTTTCACCGGTCGGTCCCAGCGCCTTCTGGCCTTTGCCCGTTGTGACGGGATCGGGGCCAGGACAGTGCGCTGTTGAAGTCTGAGTATACCCATCAGTGCCCTGCGACACATGGATTCGTGACGGGCTGGCGGGGGAATTACGACATATTGGGCCGGTATGAGGCAGGATTGTCGAGAGGCCGTAGAGGGCGCATCGGATTGAGGTCGGGCACAACAGTGAAGTCTTGGAGCATCGGGGTATTCGGACTCGTGGCGCTCGCGGCCATCGTGGCCAGCACCTTCGTTTCCCGGGAAGTCATGGTGGACGTGGGTATCGCGGCGTCCGCAGCCGTTGGCATCGGCTGGCCCCACTTCCTGGGGGTCCCTGCCAAGAAGACCCTGGCGGCTGTCATTGGACTGGCCGGCGCGGGATCGGCTGTTGCGGCCGCTTACCTCCCCGCCCCTGGCTTCCTTGACGGGACGCCGGCTTTCGTCGCCCTTGGCGTCATGGCCGTGTTCATTGTCCAGCTCGTGCGCGGCACGGGACAGGCCCAGCGCTTGGAGTCCACCCTGGGCTGCAGTGCCGGCGTGCTCTTGAACTGCCTTGGTGCAGGCTGGATAGCAGGGGCAAGGTTCAACGGCGTCAAGGAAATGGTCCTGGTTGCCGGCCTGAGCGCGGCAGTTGCTTTGTTGGTGGGCATCATTCGTTGGCCGGACCGGATTGTTGCTCCGCTGGGCGTGGTCATGGCAGGCCTCATGGGTCCCTTGGCGGGCCTGGTTTTCTCTGACATCGCAGTCCTGCCCGCGGCGCTGGTGGGCGTCGTGGTCGGTTCTGTGCTGGTGTGTTTCCGCCGCATGACCACCCTGCGCCGGGGGAGGCTGAACCTTCCGGCCGCTCTTGGCATGGGCGTAGCCCCGGTCTGGGCCGTGGGTGCGTTGGCTTACTTCATAGACAAACTACTCATCTACTAACGGTTAGGATGGCATCATGTCTGTACTCGCATTTGAAATCTTCTTCCTCGTTCTCCTTGGCCTGGCCAGCGTCGCCATGGCGTGGTTTGCGGGATTTGTCGTCTACCGCCTTTTCAAGGGCCAGAAGTAACCCTTCCGGTTCTGCACCCCAACTGAGGTAACCGTTGTGCCTATTGAGATCCCTACAGATCTGACGCCCGAACTCGTCCCCCTTTCCTGGCTCATTGGTGAGTGGGAGGGCCGTGGCCGGCTCGGCAGCGGCGACGAGGATTCGGAACACTTCGTCCAGCATGTTTCCTTCACCCACAACGGCCTGCCGTACCTGCAGTACCGGGCCGAAACCTGGATCAGCGACGACGCCGGCGCAAAGTTGCGCCCGTTGACCGTTGAGACGGGATTCTGGGCGCTGGAACGGAAACTTGAGGAAGGCGACGGCGGCCCCGGACTGATCCCGGCGGACATCGTCCCGGTACTCAAGACAGCCGATGAAGTGGAAGAACGCCGCAACAAGGACGGCGGCTTCGATATCTCCGTCTCGATCGCCCACCCTGGTGGAATCACCGAGCTTTACTACGGTCAGATCAAGGGTCCCCAGATCCAACTGAGCACCGATATGGTGATGCGCGGGAGCCACTCCAAGGAATACACTGCAGCCACCCGGATCTTCGGTTTGGTGGACGGCAATCTCCTGTGGCGTTGGGATGTCGCAGCCAACGGCAAGACCCTCGAAGCCCACGCATCGGCGTTCCTGCACAAGGTTTCCTGAGCCCTGGTTCACGGTACGTTCCATGAAGCAACAGGCAGAAGGAGCAGAAAGTGACCGACCATCCCAAGCCAGGGGGCTACGAGGGCCTTAAAGCGGTCTTCTTCAATGGCACACTGAAGCCCTCCCCGCAGCTCAGCAACACCGATGGCCTGATCCGGATCAGCCGGGACATCATGGAGAAACAGGGCGTCGCCACGCGCCTTATCCGCACCGTGGACCACGACATCGCCAGCGGGGTATACCCGGACATGCGTGAGCATGGCTGGAAGACGGACGAATGGCCGGACCTCTATCCCGCTGTCCTCGAGGCCGACATTGTGGTGGTTGCCGGTCCCATCTGGTTGGGCGACAACTCCTCGCAGACCAAGAAACTCATTGAGCGGCTGTATGCCCATTCCGGTGAGTTGACCAGCAAGGGGCAGTGGGCCTTCTACCCGAAGGTAGGCGGCTGCCTGATCACCGGCAACGAGGACGGCATCAAGCACTGTGCCATGAACGTCCTCTACAGCCTCCAGCACATCGGCTTCACCATTCCACCCCAGGCCGATGCCGGGTGGATCGGTGCCGTGGGTCCCGGACCCAGCTATTTGGACGAAGGATCCGGCGGCCCGGAGAGTGACTTTACTAACAGGAACACCACCTTCATGACCTGGAACCTGCTGCATATGGCCAAGCTCCTGCGCGATGCCGGCGGCATTCCAGCCTACGGAAACCTGCCGGCGGAATGGAAAGCCGGCACCCGCTTCGATTTTGAAAACCCGGAATACCGCTGAACTGAAATATCGCCGCATCCGGAATACCCCTGAGCCGCAAGGACTTCTACTACATATGACTTACAAGAGCCCTCTGTTGTCGCGCCCTGGCGCCGTCGAAGATACCGGCCTGGATGCCGGCGTCGCGGCCCATTACGGCGAACCGCTGCGCGAACAGCGCACCCTGGCGGCAGGAACCGCCGTCGTGGATCTTTCCCACCGCGGCGTGGTGACCGTGACCGGACCGGACCGCCTCAGCTGGCTCAACACGCTGTCCTCCCAGCAACTGACCCACCTCCAGCCCGGCGTCTCCAGCGAGCTTCTGTTGTTGAGTGTCCAGGGCCGCATCGAGTTCGATGCCCGGGTTATTGACGACGGCGGGACCACCTGGCTGATCGTCGAGGCCGCTGAAGCCGCGCCCTTGGCTGAATGGCTGAACAAGATGAAGTTCATGCTGCGGGTCGAGATCGATGACGTCTCGGAGCAATGGGCTGTGGTTGGAGCTACCAAACGGTTGGAGCAGTTCGCCTCCCGGCTGGTCTGGGAAGACCCTTGGCCGCATGTCGGACCCGGCGGCTACGCCTACAGCATTGTCCCGGAGGAATCACATCCAGGCTTGGAGCGGCCATGGTTCGAGTACCTGGTCCCTGCTGCTGGGCTTGAGGACGCTGTGGAGGGCCTTCCGCTGGCCGGTGCCATGGCGGCTGACGCCTTGCGGATTGCCGCATGGCGGCCGCGGCTGGGAGCCGAGACCGACGAAAAGACGATTCCGCATGAGCTGGACCTCCTTCGTACCTCGGTGCACCTGAACAAGGGCTGCTACAAGGGCCAGGAGACCATTGCCCGCGTCCACAATCTTGGACACCCTCCACGGCGCTTGGTGTTCCTGCAACTTGATGGTTCCCAGCACACCCTGCCCGCTGTGGGCAGTGTTGTCTTTGCCGGGGAACGCAAGGTAGGTACTCTGACATCGGTGGCGCAGCACTTCGAGATGGGGCCTGTGGCTTTGGCCGTCATCAAGCGATCCGTTTCGGCGGAGGAAACCTTGACGGTGATGGACGGCGAGGAGCCTTACGTCGCAGCCCAGGAAGTGATCGTCGCCCCCGATGCCGGACAGGTAGTCGGGCGCCAGACCGGATTCCTGAAGGGACCCCACCGATGAACCAAAGCGATGGCGCAGCCACAAACCCCGAGACCGGCCCCGACGAAGAGACGTTGGCCTTGGCACACGCTTTGTTCGACGCCGCCCGCGAAGGGGATACGGAGCTGCTGCGGGGCTACCTGAATGCCGGAGCTCCCGCCACCCTGACCAACGCGGCAGGGGACTCCCTTCTGATGCTCGCCGCCTACCACGGGCACGAGGACGCCGTGCAGTTGATCATCCACCATGGTGCGGACGTCAACGCAGCCAATGATCGCGGCCAGACCCCGCTTGCGGGGGCCGTTTTCAAGGGCTACGTCGGGGTAGCCAGGGCGCTGCTGGATGCGGGAGCGGATCCCGACGCCGGGACGCCCAGCGCGCGCGACGCTGCCACGATGTTTGCCCGGGCGGAGATCCTGGCCCTCTTGGGCTGAGCAGGCTTATCAAGTAACCCCGGCTGCAGGCGCAGCCGGGGTTACTTGCGCCCGATTATTCCACGTGGAATAGTTGTCGTGGAATAACATCGATTTTGGAGGGGCTGACCATGGCCAAAAGTGCTGAGCTGACGCCGTTGGGCGTTGCATCGTTGGCGCTTCTCGCTGAACAGCCCATGCACCCCTATGAGATGTACCAGTTGCTGATGGCCCGTCATGAGGACCGGCTGGTCAAGGTCCGCCCGGGCACGCTGTATCACGCAGTGGGCCGCCTTGAGGAGAGCGGATTCGTGGAGGCGACAGGGACAGGGCGTGAAGGCAACCGTCCCGAGCGCACCACTTACAGGATCACTCAGGCAGGCCATGCCGCCCTGGACGCCCGGCTCCAAGCCATGCTGGCCACTCCGGTCAACGAGTACCCCGTCTTTCCGCATGCCATAGCCGAAGCCCATCACCTCCCCGCGGATGTGGTGACCGGCCTCCTGGGAGACCGGGTGGTTGCTTTGGATGCCGAGCTCGACTTCCTGGTCCGTGCGCAGGAGGCTGTGACGGCCAAGGGCCTGGACCGCAAGTACTGGATTGACATCACCTATCAGCAAGCCATGCTTCGAACCGAGATCGCGTGGATCCGCGGTCTCCTGGAGGAGTTGGGCACCGGGCAGCTGCCTTGGGACGAACCCCGCCCTGCCCTCACCGAACTTTCAAACAAGCCAAAGGAACCCCTTGGAAAACATAGCTAAGCCGTGGCCCGCGCTGTGGTCGCTCGTGGTTGGCTTCTTCATGATCCTCATCGACACCACTATCGTGTCGGTCGCGAATCCGCGGATCATGGAGGGCCTGAACACCGACATCAACGCCGTCATCTGGGTCACCAGCGCCTACCTGCTGGCCTACGCAGTACCCCTTCTCATCACCGGCAGGCTCGGTGACCGCTTCGGCCCCAAGAACCTGTACCTCATCGGCTTGGTCGTCTTTACGCTGGCCTCCCTCTGGTGCGGCCTCTCCGGCGATGTGACCTTGCTGATCGCAGCCAGGGCTGTGCAAGGCCTCGGCGCCGCGATGATGACTCCCCAAACCATGGCGGTCATCACGCGCATCTTCCCGCCGGACCGCCGCGGTGCGGCCATGGGTCTGTGGGGAGCCACCGCAGGCATGGCAGTCCTCGTTGGCCCGATCCTGGGCGGCGTGCTGGTGGACAGCCTCGGCTGGGAGTGGATCTTCTTCGTCAACGTCCCGATCGGGCTTGTTGCCTTCATCCTGGTGACCCGGTTCGTGCCCAAGCTGACCACGCACAGCCACTCCTTCGACGTCCTGGGCGTGCTGCTTTCCGCCGTGGGCATGTTCCTGCTGGTCTTCGGAATCCAGGAAGGCCAGACCTACAAATGGGGAACCGTCACCGGCTTCATCTCCGTGTGGGGCCTGATCATCACCGGCCTTGCCGTCCTGGTGGTCTTTGTACTCTGGCAGTGGATCCTGGAACGCCGTGGCGGAGAACCGCTGCTTCCCCTGGGCCTGTTCAAGGAACGGAACTTCTCCTTGGGCAACACCACCATCATGGCCGTGGGCTTCACGGTGACAGCATTCCCGTTGCCCACTATCTTCTACTACCAGACTGTGCGGGGCCTGACGCCCACACAGTCCGCCCTGCTCATGATCCCCATGGCCGTTATTTCCGGTGCCTTGGCGCCGGTCGTGGGCAAGCTGATTGACCGGGCAAACCCGCGGTGGTTCGCTTCGTTCGGCCTTGTCTGCCTTTCCGGGGCCCTGTTCTGGACGGCTTCGTTGCTGGGTCCGGACACTCCCATCTGGATGTTCCTGCTGCCCAGCGCCCTCCAGGGTGTTGCGAATGCCTTCATTTGGGGGCCGGTGTCCAACGCCACCACCCGGAACCTGGAACCGCGCCAGGCTGGCGCCGGATCGGGTGTCTTCAACACAACGCGCCAGATCGGTGCCGTGCTGGGTTCGGCCGCCATTGCTGCCTTGATCCAGTCACGGTTGGCCGCCGAACTCCCGGCAGCACCCGCCGGCGCGCCCGTCGGTGAGGCATCAGTGGGCGGCACCTTGCCGGAGTTCCTGCACGCGGGATTCTCGACGGCGATGAGCCAGTCAATCCTTTTGCCCGCCTTTGCGATACTGCTGGGTGCCGTCGTCGCCTTGTTCTTTGGTAAGCCGAAGGCCGTATCAGGTTGGGGCGCCAAGGCACCAGCCCAAGCTGAGGCAGCCGACGTCGAAGTCCAGCGCTAGCCGATGGAGTTTTTGTACAGCTAACGCCGCTAAAAGGCCTTCTAAAGGGCGTTAGCTGTACAAAAACTCCCGGGGGGTTAGCCGAGGAGTACGCTCGCGTGAAGCCCGCCAGTGGCGAAGCCCAGGCTGCGGGCCATCGCGAGCGCTCCGGTGTTGCTGACATCGGCCTTCCATTGAAGGGTCAGTCCGGCGGCAAGCGCTTCGTGGGCGGCAATGGAAGCGGCCAAGGTCCCGATCCCGCGCCTGCGCCATGGGGGAGCCACCAGTACTCCCATGTTGGCCAGGATGCCTTCCCACTCGGCGTAGGCTCCACACGCCACGGGAGTGGGCTGCTCCTCTTCCGGATGCATGATGGTGAAGCGGTGCTCCAAACCCTGCAGTCCCACTTCATTGACGTCGTCCGGTGGACAGAGCCCTTCCAGGGTGATGGCCTCGGGATTGCCGTGCGAAACGGTGAGGTCTTCGGAGGGCTGTTGCAGCGGAAGGTCGTCGGCGAAAAACAGTGCCGAGGATCCGAGCCCGTGCCCACCGTGCGAACGGGTAAGTGTCAGCAGCGTGACGTGCTGGGCCAACTCGGTATCGGGGATCGCCTCGGCTGCGTCCAGCGCCCACTGGGGACCTACCAGGGCCGAGACGCCGAACAACCGCAGGAACACCAACGCCCGCGCTGATTCATCAACGCGGGTAATCCTGGTGGTCGGGTCGCCCGGGTCAGACCCTTCAGTGGCGAGTGCCGCAGCTGCGCCGGCGAAAGCGTCGTCGTCGAGCCCCAAATGGCGAGCCCACGCCAGCTGGATGATGGCAGCGGACGTGGGCTCCAGAGTCATGGATTCAGCCTAGCCGACTAACCGAACAACACACTCGCTTCGTCGTAACGGTGCTGCGGCACGGTCTTCAGCTTGCCCAGGGCTTCTTCGAAGCCAACGTGGGAGATGTCGGTGCCTTTCAGGGCCACCATGGTGCCCCAGCGTCCTTCAACCACGGAATCGATGGCGGCCATGCCAAGACGGGTGGCCAGGACACGGTCGTAGGCGGTCGGAACGCCGCCGCGTTGGATGTGTCCAAGAATCGTGGCACGGGTTTCGATGCCGGTGCGGGCCTCGATCTCGGGGGCCAACTGGTCGGCGATGCCTCCCAGGCGGGGCCGCCCGAAAGTATCCAGACCGCGTTCGGAGTGCGGGGATTCCATGTGGTCCGGGACAAAGCCCTCAGCAACAACCACCAGCGGTGCGCGACCACGATCGTGGGCCTCCTGCACCCACTCGGTGATCTGTTCGATGCTTGCCTTCTGCTCGGGGATCAGGATGGCGTGGGCGCCCGCGGCCATGCCTGCGTGGAGGGCAATCCAGCCGACGTGGCGTCCCATGACCTCGGCGATCATGCAACGGTGGTGGGATTCGCCGGTGGTGCGGAGGCGGTCAATGGCCTCGGTGGCGATTTGGACTGCCGTGTCAAAGCCGAAGGTGTAGTCAGTGGCATCGAGGTCGTTGTCCACGGTCTTGGGGACGCCAACGATTTTCAGGCCTGCATCCGTGAGGCGCTTGGCCGCAGCCAAAGTTCCCTCACCACCGATGGCGATGATCGCGTCGATGCCGAGGCGTTCCATGTGGGCCTTGATGACATCCGGGCCGCCGCCGTTTTCGAACGGATTGGTGCGGGACGTACCGAGGATGGTGCCGCCCTGCTTGGCGATGCCGCGGACCATGGTGCGGGGGATGTCGATGATGTCGCCTTCGACCACGCCGCGCCATCCGTCACGGAAACCCACGAATTCCTGGCCGTGGATGGCGATGCCTTTGAGGACAGATCCCCGGATCACTGCGTTGAGTCCGGGGCAGTCGCCACCGCTGGTAAGAATGCCAATTTTCATGTTTGCTCACTCATGGCTTGGAGGAATACGTGCAAGAGCGCCACGCTGAGCTCCCCATGATTGTAGACGGGCATGTGGGGTGCGACACAAACGGTTACTTTTGGACCCGTCTGTGCGCTAGTGGAAATGTGGCTGAAATCAACGAAAAGCGCCCCGCCAACGGGCGGAGCGCTTCCTGTTGGTCCAAATGGTTACCGGGACCGCTGGCTGATGAATGATTCGAGGGCGATCTTGTTGTTCTGGTCCGGCAGGATGAGCCAGCCCAGGATGTACACCACCACTGCGGGCCCGGGAAGCAGGCAGAACAGCAGGAATGCCACCCGGACGTAGGCCACGTCCACCCGGAGCTTCGCGGCGATTCCTCCGCAGACGCCTCCCAGCCAGCGTTGCGGTCCGCGCTTCAGGCCGAGGCCCCTGACGATGCTGAAGAACTTGTCCATGGCTACACCCTTCCCTGTTGTGGTTGCTTTGTCACGTGGATTGCATGGTTCACGGCGTGGGGTTCTTTGATTTCGCCGAACCTTTGCGGGCTGCGAGCAGTCCGCCCACCACCAGGGCCGCACCGGCTCCGATCATCAGGCCTATCAGCACATACGTGCCGTTCAACGTCACCCAGCCAAGGGTTGAGATGACGATCAAGACTGCCAGTGCAATCACGATCAGCCCCCACACCACCGTTCCGATGCGGGCCTGCCGTGGTTCGTCCTCTGCTGCCTTTTCCACCCGGAAGCTTGGCTCCAGGGGCGGCGTGAGGGGGATTTGCTGGAGCCGGGGCTTCGGCAACGCTTCGGTGGGGCGGGTTCCCTTTGGCAAAGGCTCCGTGTGCTGGGACTCGGGCAAGTTGCCTGGCTCGTTCGTGCTCATGTCAGTTTCCTTCCTTGATGGTCACGTTGCTGAAGGTGCCGTCGATTTGCACTACGAGGTTGGCCCCGGGTTTTCCTGTGTTGTAGAGGGTCCGGTCGTCCTGCAGGCGGCCTCCGCGGTCGGCTCCACGTTCGTTCAAGTTGCCGAAGGTCATGTCCGCCCTGACTTCCACGGGAACGTCATTGGGGATGATGACCGTGACGTTGCTTGCGGTGGCATCCACGGGGACCAGGACCTCGGAGATCAGCGGCGGCGTCAAGGCGACATCGCTCAGGTCCACAGTGCCCTTGGCCCCGGTTACGTCAATGCCCTGCCGTGCCTGCTCCAAACTTGTGGGAGCCCAATTGACGTCGTGGAACGTCCAGCGGTCACCGTTGCGTGGAACCACATTGAAGATTCCCCCGATCACCAGGGCAACGATCGCCAGGAACCCGAGGAACCCGGACGTCCTTCCCCGGAGCCCTGCAATGAGGATGCCCAGGCCCAGCACTGCAGCGGCCGTAGCCCACACCACGGCGTTGGCGGTGTTTCCCAGATCAATGACGTGTCCGGCGTCGAGTGCTTTGAGGGTGCCGCCGGCCAGCAGGGCTGCACCAGCTGTGACTGCCACAATCGCGGCCCCCGGCCCCTTGCGCTTGGGCCCAGCCGGTTTCGGATTCCAGTCCTGCGGGGGAGTGGGACCGTATGGCGGACGCGGCCCGGAGGGCTCGGATGGACGCGGGGAGTTGAAAGGACCTGTTGGGGGCACCGGCCCTGAGCCGTATCCGCCGGATCCGTAGCCGGCGCCTGGCTTGGTGCCTGCCGGCATGCCGGCGCCGTAGACGGGGACACCTGTGTTGGTCCCTGTGGCCGGGTAGGAGGTCGGGGCGCCATAGGCGGCGGTCGGTGTCGGAGTGGTCCCGTAGTTGTGGGCTCCCATGGGAGCTTTCGGGGCCTTGTTCCGCTGCACCAGGAAGTAGATGAGGTAGATGACCCCACCCATCCAGAACAGCGTCCAGAACAAGCCCGGAAGACCGTTCCAACCCCATCCCCAGAAGCCGCGGCCAAGGCTTGGAAGGCCGATGATGGCAGTGATGAGCGCACCGGTCATTCCTCCGGACCAGCGCCCCGCCGCTGCCTCCTGCACGTGGATCCGGCCGTCCGGTTCCGGCAGGAGCGCCCAGGCGATGCCGTACAGCAGAACCCCGACGCCGGCGAAGAGCGCAAGGACAATGAAGATGCCGCGCACGATCAACGGATCGATGCCGAACCGGTGCGCAATCCCACTGGCCACTCCGCCTATCCAGCGGTCAGGCCCGCGGCGGATGCCTTGGTTGCGGATCCAGTCAAAGAAGTTCTGTTGCGAAGCTGCGGGGGCATCGCCCGATGGCACATAGGTACCGGCGGCCGGGCCACTCCCGGCTCCGCCACTGCCGGCAGACGCGCCGGAAGCGGACTGGTCCGAGGCCCCGGAAGGGGAGTCGGGGCCACCGGTGGAAGCGCCATTGGCGGCGCTGGAGCCGGACGTGCCGGCGGTGCCAGGCGTTCCGGGTTCCTCTGGGTTCATGCTGTTCGCGTTCATACTTAGATCCTGCCGTCCGGGCACGCCCGCCCTCTACTGGGGGATACCCTGAATGATCCCTGAGAGGCCCCCTGACCCTGCCGGAATCCGGTCCGGGGAACCCTGATCCGTGCTTGGATTGGTACATGACAACCGCCGTTGAACGCCCCCCGCTGGTCCGCAGCAGCGACCGCATGATCGCGGGCGTCTGCAGCGGGCTGGCCGATCACCTGGGGTGGCCGGTCAAGTTTGTGCGGCTTGGCATGGTCCTGGCCTGCTTTGCCGGTGGTGCCGGCGTGGCCTTCTACGCGTGGCTGTGGACCATGGTTCCCACCGCGGATGAGAACGCCAAGCGCAATGCCCGCCGACCGGCGTCGCCCATTGCTCCAGCCGTGAGCCTGCCGCCGGTGCCCGCCACCGGCGTCGGCCCGGCCCGGCCGCAGCAAACGTACGACGCCGGGCCCGGACCGGCGTCGCGAACCGAACCGGCGGCGCACAGCGGCTCCGCGGCTGGCGGCCCCGCTGGCACCGGAACAGGCGCTGACGCCGGGCGCTCTTTCAATGCTGCGAACGCCGATGCCTGGTGGGGTGGCAACGCGCTGGGATCCTGGTTCTCGTTCCGCAAGATCCAATACGGCAAGGAGATCCTGCTGGGCGCGGCTTTGCTCCTGGTGGCCGCCATTCTGGTCGCGCGCCAATTTGGTGTTGACGTACCGTTGGGGACCCTCATTCCCGCCGCGGCGATCCTCGGGGGAGCGGCGATCGCCTGGATGCAGCTCGACGAAACCCGCAGGGCCGGTTTGGTGGACAAGACGAAGGCCGACCAAGCCGGTGGGTGGGTCCGGTTGGCGGCTGGGTTGGCGCTGGTGGTGGCCGGCGTCCTGGTGATGGTGTCAGGTTCGGGATCGTGGGAACAGACATGGCTTGCCCTGCTGGCCTCTGTAGCTGTCCTTGGCGGTGTTGCCCTTGTGCTGCTGCCTTGGGGGTTGAAGTTCTGGAAAGACCTGGAGACGGAGCGGGCCGGGCGCGTCCGGGAAACCGAGCGCGCCGAAATTGCGGCCCATTTGCACGACTCTGTGCTCCAGACGCTGGCACTTATCCAGCGCAGGGCAGGCTCTGAGCAGGACGTGGTCCGCCTGGCACGGGCCCAGGAGCGCGAACTCCGGACCTGGCTCTTCAGTGATCCGGCCAAGGAGTCAGGTCTTTTGGCAGAACGGATCAAAGCTGTGGCAGCAGAGGTGGAGGACGCCCACGGCCATCCCGTGGAAGTTGTCGCCGTAGGTGATTCGGATATGTCGGACAGGCACGAAGCCTTGGTCCAGGCAGCAAGGGAAGCCATGCTCAATGCGGCCCGGCACGCCGGCGGCACGGTTTCGGTGTACATGGAGAGCACTGACGCCGGCACCGAGATCTTCATCAAGGACCGCGGGCCCGGCTTTGATCCCGGCGCAGTCCCCGATGACAGGCTGGGCGTCAAGGAATCGATCATCGGTCGCATGAAGAGGCATGGCGGCACCGCGGTCATCAACAGCAGTGGTGACGGAACTGAAGTGCGGTTGGGTCTTCCGGCGGCAAATCCGGACCCTGGCGAAGCCCGGAATGTAGAAGCCCGGAACAGTGAAACCCGGAACAGTGAAGCCCGGAATGGAGAAACGAAGCAATGACAATCAATCCCGACGGTGGCACTGTGCGCAAAGTGCGGGTGGTGATCGTGGATGACCACACCATTTTCCGCTCCGGTTTGAAGGCCGACCTCGACGCCCGCATGGACGTGGTGGGCGAGGCCGGAACGGTGGAGCAGGCCATCGCGGTCATCGCCGAAACCCGCCCGGAAGTAGTGCTGCTGGATGTTCACCTTCCCGGTGGGCTGGGCGGTGGTGGCCGGGAAGTCATCGCAGGATCTGCTGCGTTGCTGGGGAGCACGAGCTTCCTGGCCTTGAGTGTTTCGGACGCCGCCGAGGACGTGGTGTCAGTGATCCGGGCCGGAGCCCGCGGCTACGTCACCAAAACCATTTCCGGTAAGGAAATTTCCGATGCCGTCATCCGGGTAGCCGACGGCGATGCGGTTTTTTCGCCCCGGCTCGCGGGATTCGTGCTGGATGCCTTCGGCACGGCTCCTGCCGACATCGCGGATGATGAACTGGACAAGCTCTCGGCCCGGGAACTCGAAGTCATGCGGCTCATTGCGCGCGGCTACAGCTACAAGGAAGTGGCCAAGGAGCTCTTCATTTCCATCAAGACGGTGGAAACCCACGTCTCCGCCGTGCTGCGGAAACTCCAGCTTTCCAGTCGGCATGAACTGACCAAGTGGGCCGCCGAGCGCCGCCTCCTCTAACCCTCCCTCACGTTCCGGGTGCTTGGGCCGGACGCTCGGTCACGTTCCGGGTGCTTGGGCCGGACGCTCGCTCACGTCCCAGGCCCGCCATGAACTGTCGACGGCGGTACGCGGCTAACGTGGGTGCGCCCCGGGTTCGGCTTCCCGCTCCGGATAACAAATCAGCCCCCAGGCAACCTGTTCGGTTGCCTGGGGGCTGATCCCGATCCAAAGAAGGTCAGGAAGCGACATCCCGCTTCTCAAGAAGCAGCTATTTGGCCTTGCCCAGGAATTCCTGGATGCGGCGGACACCCTCGGCGAGGTCGTCGTCGCCCAGTGCATAAGAAAGCCGAACGTAGCCGGAGGGGCCGAACGCCTCACCCGGGACAATGGCGACCTCAACCTCGTCGAGGATGAGCGTGGCGAGTTCAGCGGAAGTCTCCGGGCGGACCGGGCCGTTCGAGGTCTCGAATTCCTTGCCCAGCAGGCCACGGACGTCGGCGTATACGTAGAAGGCGCCGGTCGGCGTCGGGCATTCAACGCCGTCAATCGCGTTAAGCCCGGCGACGATCGCCTTGCGGCGGCGGTCGAAGGCTACCTTCATCTCGTCGACGGCGGTCAGCGGACCGGTGAGGGCAGCGGCGGCCGCGACCTGCATGATGTTGGAGACGTTGGACGTGGCGTGGGACTGCAGGTTGGTTGCGGCCTTGATGACGTCAGTGGGGCCGATCATCCAACCCACGCGCCAACCGGTCATTGCGTAGGTCTTGGCAACGCCGTTGAGGATGACTACTTTGTCGCCAAGTTCAGGAGCGGCAGTGGCAATGGACGTGAACTCGACGTCGTCGTAGGTGAGGTGTTCGTAGATTTCATCGGTGACAACCCACAGGCCCTTGGACGCGGCCCACTTGCCGATCTCCGCCACCTGCTCCGGGCTGTAGACGGCGCCGGTGGGGTTCGAGGGGGACACGAACAACAGGATCTTGGTCTTGTCGGTGACAGCGGCTTCGAGCTGCTCCACGGTGACCAGGTAGCCCTGCTCCGGACCGGCGAAAACCTCAACCGGCACGCCGCCGGCGAGCCGGATGGCCTCCGGGTAAGTGGTCCAGAACGGGGTGGGGATGATGACCTCGTCGCCGGGATCCACCAACGTGGCGAAGGTGTTGTACACGGCCTGCTTGCCGCCGTTGGTCACCAGCACCTGGGCAGGATCAACCTTGTAACCCGAGTCCCGGAGGGTCTTGTCCGCAATGGCTTTCTTGAGTTCAGGTAAGCCGCCCGCAGGGGAATAGCGGTGGTACTTCGGCTGGCTGGCTGCCTCGATTGCTGCCTGGACGATGTAGTCGGGGGTGGGGAAATCGGGTTCGCCTGCACCGAAACCAATCACGGGACGACCCGCGGCCTTCAGTGCCTTGGCCTTGGCATCAACGGCAAGGGTGGCGGACTCGGCAATGGCGGAAATTCGCTGTGAAATGCGGGCGGTAGTTGTTCCGGCAGACATCTATGTACCGTTCTTCGCAGGCAGCTCGTGGGCTGGATGATGGGATTCGACGTAAACTACCTTATGCTGTTCTGCGGAGCTCCCGCGTGCCCTTCCGGGTTTGTGACTGATAATGCTGGTCACAGCCCATTCAGGGGACTGGGAGGCCCGAAACAGGCCGGTTCGACTATCGTGAAATTCTTGCGTAGACTGGTTCACCGGTGTTGAAAAGCATCACAGGCTGAAGTGCGGCCTGAAACATGGATTCGATCCATAGGGTAGTGGCGCAATTGGTAGCGCAGCGGTCTCCAAAACCGCAGGTTGCAGGTTCGAGTCCTGTCTGCCCTGCGCAAGCTGTTCCGGCGGAAACGCCGGGACACGCGCAGCAACCATGGCTCTGATCAGAGTCGGGTCAACGACTTTGCAAGGTGAGTGAGGACCAGGTGACCGAAACAGCTGCCAGCAGCTCGAAGGGCCGTCCCGCCAAGAAAGCCGAACGCGGCTTCTTCGCCCGTATTGCACTCTTCGTACGCCAGATCATTGGCGAACTGAAGAAGGTCGTTGCCCCCACCCGCAAGGAACTGATCAACTACACGCTCGTGGTGCTGGTGTTCGTGGTCATCATGATGGTCATTGTCACCCTGCTGGACCTCGCCTTCGGCACGGGAGTCAGCTGGGTCTTCGGTGGGTCAGGCGCCACGGACCGCTAAGCGGATCTGTCCGTAAACTGCGTGGGATTCCTCAGTACGCCAGGAATTTTGCGGGGTTTGCGGAATTGAGCCATTTAAATAGGCATGTTAGGCAATGAGGAAGCAGGAGACCAAGTGTCTGAGCAGGAGCTCGAGGTAAACGAGACTGAGCTGGAAGAAACTGAGGGCGCTGCAGCTGAGGCTGCGGAAGAGTCCGAGGTCGATTCTGCTGCGCCCGAATCTGCCGACGTCGACGCCGACGATTCCGAAGAGGACTTCGAAGCCGACGTTGACGAAGAGTCCGACGACGCGTCCGGTGAGTCCGCCGACGTCGACTCCGAGGAAGAGTCCGACGGCGACCAGCTGGCTGCCGCTGCTGCTGCAGCACCCGCTGACCCGGCCGAAGAGTTCAAGGCCAAGCTGCGCCGCCAGGAAGGTGACTGGTACGTCATCCACTCCTACGCAGGTTACGAAAACCGCGTAAAGGCCAACCTTGAGACCCGCATCCAGACCCTGGACATGGAAGATTACATCTTCGAGATCCAGGTGCCCATGGAAGAGGTCGTCGAGATCAAGAACGCGCAGCGCAAGGTCATCAACCGCGTTCGCATTCCCGGTTACGTCCTGGTCCGCATGGACCTGACCGACGCCTCCTGGGGCGCCGTTCGCCACACCCCCGGTGTTACCGGCTTCGTGGGCAACGCCCACAACCCGGTCCCGCTCCGCCTTGACGAGGTCTTCTCCATGCTCGCCCCGGTCTTCGAAGAAGAGCAGGCAGAGCAGGGCAAGCCGGTCAACAAGCAGAACCAGGCTCCCGTGGCCGTCGACTTCGAGGTCGGCGAGTCGGTCATCGTCAAGGAAGGTCCGTTCGAGACCCTCCCGGCAACGATTTCCGAAATCAAGCCCGAGTCCCAGACCCTCGTGGTGCTGGTCTCGATCTTCGAGCGCGAAACTCCGGTGACGCTCGCTTTCAACCAGGTCACCAAGATCTAGTTGATTCCAAAATTTCGCTCCGGTGCTGCCTGCTTAGCAGTCCGGGAGCGGCCGGCCGCCTCGCCATGGCGGCCAACAACCTGGGACGCGCTCCTGTGCCCCAGGAAGCTATTGAGAGAAGGACCCTACATTGGCTCCCAAGAAGAAGGTCACCGGCCTCATCAAGCTGCAGATCCAGGCAGGTGCCGCTAACCCGGCTCCGCCGATCGGTCCTGCACTTGGCCAGCACGGTGTCAACATCATGGAATTCTGCAAGGCGTACAACGCTGCAACGGAATCCCAGCGCGGAAACGTTATCCCGGTTGAAATCACGGTCTACGAAGACCGTTCCTTCACCTTCATCACCAAGACCCCGCCGGCTGCAGAGCTCATCAAGAAGGCTGCAGGCGTCGCCAAGGGTTCGGCTACCCCGCACACCGTCAAGGTTGCCAAGCTGACCCAGGCACAGGTCGAGGAAATTGCTTCCACCAAGATGGAAGACCTGAACGCCAACGACATCAAGGCTGCTGCCCTGATCATCGCCGGCACCGCCCGCTCCATGGGCATCACGGTCGAAGGCTAGAACCCTCGAAGGCCAATCGCGGCCTTCACCCGCCGGGCAACCGGCATCTGAAACATTAAAATGTCGCAGGATCCTTGCCGGATCCACGACTTGTGGCAGGGCCCAGCGCGGTCCGCAGACCACAACTGCACAAGGAGAAACAGCAGCATGGCAAAGCGCAGCAAAGCATATGAGGCAGCCGTAGCCAAGATCGAGGCAGACAAGGTCTACGCCCCGTTCGAGGCCATCAACCTCGCGAAGGACACCAACCCTTCCAAGTTCGACGCAACCGTTGAGGTCGCATTCCGCCTGGGCGTTGACCCGCGTAAGGCTGACCAGATGGTTCGTGGCACCGTCAACCTGCCCCACGGCACCGGTAAGACTGCCCGCGTCCTCGTTTTCGCAACGGGCGACAAGGCCGAAGCAGCAATCGCTGCCGGCGCCGACTTCGTTGGTTCCGATGACCTGATCGAAAAGATCGCAGCCGGCTGGACCGACTTCGACGCCGCAGTGGCAACTCCTGACCTCATGGGCAAGGTTGGCCGCCTCGGTAAGGTCCTCGGCCCGCGTAACCTCATGCCGAACCCGAAGACCGGCACGGTTACCCCGGACGTCACCAAGGCTGTCAACGACATCAAGGGCGGCAAGATCGACTTCCGCGTCGACAAGCACTCCAACCTTCACTTCATCATCGGCAAGGTGTCCTTCGACGCCCAGAAGCTGGCTGAGAACTACGCAGCTGCACTGGAAGAGGTGCTTCGCTTGAAGCCGTCCGCTTCCAAGGGCCGCTACATCCAGAAGGCTACCGTTGCCACCACGTTCGGTCCGGGCATCACCGTTGACCCGAACGTCACCAAGGTTCTCACCGACGCGTAAGCTTCGGGAGCACTTGCTCTGAAAAGGACCGTCCGGCTTTGCCGGGCGGTCCTTTTTCTTGTCTGCCGTCTTGCCTGCCTTCTTGTCGGCGGCCGCCTTTTTCATCCATCGCCCTGTTCGCGGCGGGGCGGCGGGCCGTAGGCTGTGGTGCGTGACGTCGTCGAACTCTTCCGGGACTGCCGGTCTGACCGTGGCGCGGATCCAGGTCCCCGCAAGTCCCGACGCCGCAGCCGAAGCCTCGGATTTTCAGGCCTTCCACCAGCTGAACGTAGCCCACGCGCTGGAACTGTGGGGCAACCTGGACCGTTGCGCCACCATGGCCGAAGCCGTCCTTTTCTGGCAGGGCAATGAATACGAAGAACGCCAGGTGTTCCTCGCGCGCCTTGACGGCAAGGTGGTGGGCTGCGGCACGCTCACGTTGCCCCTGAGCGAAAACACGACGACGGCGGGTGTGGACGTGCTGGTTGACGGCAACTTCCGGCGTCGCGGCTTTGGGTCGCGGATCCTGATGGTGCTTGAGGAATTGGCCACCGAACGCGGGCGGGTGTCCTTCGACGCCTACTGCGGTGAGCCGATTGCGCCCGTTGAAGCCGGCGTAGAGCTCCTCGAGGCGAAATCC
Organism: Paenarthrobacter sp. NPDC089307; assembly: GCF_040685055.1. NCBI lineage: Bacteria > Bacillati > Actinomycetota > Actinomycetes > Micrococcales > Micrococcaceae > Paenarthrobacter > Paenarthrobacter sp. NPDC089307. Next base: position 5,174 of record NZ_JBFBHE010000006.1, on the reverse strand, counting down.
GGCTCAGGCGGTGTGCCGTTGGCCGCGGCGTCCACAGGCTTCGCCCTCCATCACGGGTATTCGCTGGAACAAGTGGAAACGAACAGCACGCTCGCCTTCCCCGGGCCGGAAGCGTTGCTCGGAGAGCTTGAGGACGAGGCAATGAAGCGGGCCGCGGGTTACAGCGTCATCAGCTGGCAGGACCGTTGTCCCGACCCCCTGGTGGACGCCTTCGCCCGGCTCAAGAGCCTGATGAGCACCGAGGTTCCCATCGCGGGCATGGCCTGGGAAGGCGAGGTCTGGGACGCGGCCCGTGTCCGGAGGGAGGAGGCCACCTGGCGGGCAAGCAGCGTGGACGCCGCAGTATGCGTTGCACGCCACGACGCGACCGGCGAATTGGCGGCTTACACAGTGCTGACGCACAGGGAAGAAGCGCCGGCAGTGATCTATCAGGAGGACACCCTGGTGGCTCCAGGGCACAGGGGGCATGGCTTGGGCATGCTGGTGAAAGTCGCCAATCTGCGCCGGGCCAAGGGACTCTGGCCTGGCGCCACGTTGGTGATGACGTGGAACGCTGTTGAAAACCAGCATATGCTGGCCATAAATATCGCCCTTGGATTCAAGCCGTCCGGCTTTGAAGGCGAATGGCAGAAACGGCTGGGATGACTGTAGACGAGGCAGGTACCGTTCAGGTCGAGCAGCTGTGGGTGCCTGACACCCTGGACAGCCCGGAGGCTGCCGATTTCCTGGACGCCGTGGAAGTCGGGCGCCGGGTGCGGATGGAAACGTGGGGGAGCGACGACCTCGCCTACACGCCCTTGGAAAAGTTGCTGGAGTTCTCGGATCCCTACGAGCGCCAGATCATTCTGGTGGCCAAAGTTGACGGCGTCATCGTGGGTGTGGTGGATATTGCCCTGCCACTGGCTGACAACATGGACTTGGCCGAGTTCACTTTGGACATCCTTCCCGAGTTCCAAGGACAAGGGGTGGGGCGGCAGTTGCTTGAGGCTGCCGAAGAGCTGGCCCGGGCCGAGGGCCGCACCATGATCCTGGTGGACACCAACCACCCGGCGACTTCTTTGACGGAGGTTCCCGAGGACCAGATGATTCCCGGCAGTGGTGCCGGCTTTGTTCCCGTGAGCAGCAGGGAGGTGGACTTCGCCAGGAAGGCCGGCTACGCCCTGCAGCACATCGAGCAGTTCAGCTCCTGCATCCTGCCCCTTGACTCCCAGCTGGTTGCCGACCTCCAGCTTGAGGCAGAGGAAGCAAACGGCGGCAGGTATACCCTCCACCACTGGACCGACCGTTGCCCGGAGGCGTGGCTGGAAGCTGTGGCAGCGCTGGAAAATGCCGCCGGCGAGGTCGTTCGCGAGGACGCCGCCGAAGACGCGCCGGAGGTTGAAGCGAGCGGCATGGTCTTCGACACCGCGATCCTCAGGGAAACCGAGGACGCCGCATTGGCGCAGGGCCGACGTACGGTGGTCACCGCCGTCGAACATGTTGAAAGCGGCAAGCTGGTGGGCCTGACCACCATCAGTGTCCTTGCGCACCGTCAGGACGTGGTTTTCCAGGACGACACCTTGGTCCTGCAGGAGCACCGGGGAAACAAACTGGGGCTGCTCATCAAGGTGGCCAACATGGAAAGGCTAAGCGAGCAATTCCCCGATGCCCGCGTGATCTACACCTGGAACGCCCCTGAAAACCGCTACCTCCTGACAGTCAACAAGCAGCTGGGATTTACGACGGCGGGTGTCACCGGACTGTGGCAAAAGGAGCTTCCGGGCCGGGATGAAGGGCCGACGGTTTCCGACTAGCGCTGCTTCGATTTGGTTTGCTGAACGCTGTCCCGTAACCTTGAAGTACCAAAGACCGTCGGTTGATGGGAATCCACTCTTTCGAGCGCAGCTCAATTCTGCAGCCACGCCCCTGAGAACCAAGTGAATTCCTTGACGAAGGACCCTGAACATAGGGCGGCCGGCGCAGGTGAACGAAGCTAACTCCACGGATACATCTGTGTTGAGCCAAGCCCCGTGCATCTGCGCGGGGCGTTTTTAGTTTTAGCTCTTGTGAGTGGGGACCCGGAAGACCGGCTTTATTCCCCGGAAGGAGGGTTATGACAACGCCTAGCAAGGTTTCCGCAGTTGCGGAGATCACCAACGATTTCAAGGAATCGAACGCGGCTGTCCTGACCGAATACCGCGGGCTCACTGTTGCACAGCTCAAGGAACTGCGTGTTGCGCTCGGCCAGGACACCAAGTTCTCGGTCGTCAAGAACACCCTGAGCGCCATTGCAGCCAAGGAAGCTGGAGTTGAAGCATTCAACGATCAGCTTGCCGGCCCTACTGCAATCGCCTTCATCAAGGGTGACGCTGTTGCTGCTGCCAAGAGCCTGACGGACTTTGCCAAGGCCAACAAGCAGCTGGTTATCAAGACCGGCGTCTTCGAAGGCAAGGCATTGGACGCAGCAGGAGTTGCCGAACTGGCAGCCCTCGAGTCCCGCGAACTGCAGCTCGCACGTGTTGCTGGTGTCCTCAAGGCTCCCGCATCTGCTGCTGCACGCATCATCGACGCTCTGCGCCTCAAGCTTGAAGAAGAGGGCGGCGCACCTGCACCGGCCGCTGACGAAGCCCCGGCCGAAGAGGCTGCTGCTGAGGAAGCTCCGGCTGCTGAAGAAGCACCGGCTGCCGAAGCTGCAACCGAAGAGAACTAAGTTCTCCCCCCAAACAAACTCTGGCGCTCGGACCTGCATGGTCCGGACCTGCGCCAACTAATGGAAGGACGCCACCATGGCGAAGCTCAGCAACGAAGAGCTCATTGAAGCTTTCAAGGAACTGACCATCATCGAGCTCTCCGAGTTCGTCAAGCTCTTCGAAGAGACCTTCGAAGTTACGGCTGCTGCTGTTGCAGTTGCTGGCCCCGCTGCCGGCGGTGCCGCTGAAGCTGCTGAAGAGAAGACCGACTTCGACGTCATCCTCGAATCTGCTGGCGACAAGAAGATCGCAGTGATCAAGGAAGTTCGCGCCATCACCTCCCTCGGCCTCAAGGAAGCCAAGGACCTGGTTGACAGCGCACCGAAGGCTGTTCTCGAAGGCGCCAACAAGGAAGCCGCAGAGAAGGCAAAGGCTCAGCTCGAAGAAGCTGGCGCAACGGTTACCCTCAAGTAACTCGTCTTGCTTGGGAAGCCCCGTCCGGTTCGCCGGGCGGGGCTTCCTGCTGTTTAAGCACTCCAACCGGGTCGCAGTTGAGGTCGTTCCCAGTGCTGGAAACGACCTGAACCGCGACCTAGTTGGGTTCGCTGATGTCCGCGACTACTGCTCCGAGCGCGGCTGTCAGGGCATCTGCGTCAACGAAAGCACTGCGCCCGTGGGCTCCGGCACCCATGGAAATCCGGCGGCCTGAGATGGTGGCATCGGCGTAGACCGGCCACGGGGTGGTGCTGCCCAGGGGAGTGATGGTGCCGCGCTCGTAGCCAGTGGCCTCCAAAGCCGTCTCTGCCGGCGGCAGGGATAGTTTGTTGACGCCCACCAACGCACGCAGCTTCGGCCAGGAAATCTGGCGGTCACCGGGAATCAAAGCGAACAGGAAACTGCCATCCCGGTGCTTGACCACCAACGACTTCACGATGTCGGCCGGGCTGATCCCCAGAATGCCGGCTGCCTCTTCCAGGCTGCGCGCAGCAGGACGTTCGACGACGTCGACGTCCAGTCCGCGGGCCGCGGCGTCGGCCAGAAAGCGTTCCGCCCCTTCGGTCATTTCGCCTGCCATCAGTCGCGGTACAGAAGCAGTGCTTCGCCCTGGCCGCCGCCACCGCACAAGGAAACCGCTGCCTTGCCGGTTCCCCGGCGCTTGAGCTCATGCGCAGCGTGAAGGGCCAAACGGGCGCCGGAGGCTCCGATGGGGTGCCCGAGGGCGATGGCGCCGCCATGGACATTGCACTTCTCCAGCGGATAGCGCAGGTCCTTGAGGGACTGGACAGCCACCGAGCCGAAGGCCTCGTTGATTTCAATGAAGTCAAGGTCCTCCGCGGTCCAGCCTGCACGCTTCAGTGCCTGTGCGATCGCGTTGGATGGCTGGGAGTGCAGCGAGTTGTCCGGCCCGGCAACCTGGCCCGGTTTCCCTACCACAGCCAGGTATTCCAAGCCGTTGTCCGTGGCGAAGCGGCGACTGGTCAGCACCAGTGCGGAGGCGCCGTCGGACAATGGCGAAGAGTTGCCCGCCGTGATGGTGCCGTCCGTGGCGAACGCCGCCTTCAGGGGGGCCAGGGTTTCAATAGTGGTGTTGGGCCGCACGCCTTCGTCCGTGGAGAGTACAAGGGGGTCGCCCTTGCGCTGCTTGACGCTCACCGGAGCAATTTCGACGTCGAAAATTCCGTCTGCGATCGCGGCAGCGGCGCGCTGGTGCGAGGCCGCTGCGACTTCGTCCTGGGCCCGGCGGTCGATGCCCAGCGTGACGTTCTTGGTTTCCGTGGACAATCCCATGGACTGACCGTCGAAGGCATCCGTGAGGCCGTCATGGGCGGCGACGTCCAGGGCCTGGATGGAACCGTAGGTCCAGCCCTGACGGGAACCGGGGAGCAGGTGCGGAGCCCGCGTCATCGATTCCTGGCCACCGGCCACCACCACGGTGGCATCACCGCTGCGGATCATGCGCGCGGCATCAATGACAGCCGTGAGTCCCGAGAGGCACACCTTGTTGATGGTCACCGCCGGGATGTTCCAGCCGACGCCGGCGGCAATGGCGCTTTGGCGGGCGGGGTTCTGTCCGGCGCCTGCCTGGAGGACCTGGCCCATGATGACGGCATCCACCTGCTCGGCTTTGACGCCGCTTGCCGCCAGGGCGACGCTGATCGCGTGTGCACCAAGTTCGACGGCGGTGAATCCCGCCAATTGTCCGTTCAGCCGGCCCTGCGGGGTGCGGGAGGCGGCGAGGATGACAACGTCATTGTCGTCAGCGGAGTTGCTCATGGTCTCTCTTCCGATCCGGGAGTGGTGTAGCTAGGCTATCGCGGGGTTTGCGTCGGCCTAACCATTCAACGATCGTGGCCGGCCGGGCATTCCGCCACCCCTTCTTCCCTTCATTGGGTGCCTGCGGCAACGGTGCCCTGTTGCCTCACGTCAATAGGTCCGGGAAGTCGGCTTCGTTGCCTCATGTGAAAAGGTCCGGTTCAGGGGCTTGTTGAACCAGGTGTTGGTTTT